>NZ_JAVAIM010000001.1:1322380-1953005 GCF_030717945.1 Qipengyuania profundimaris | reverse complement strand
CCCACAATCACTGAGCACGATCGATTACGGAGAGACTATTTGACTAATTACATCGACCCGAGCCGCGCCAATTTCGACGCTTTTAAGGCCTTGCCGCGCGACGAGCCGATCCACATGCTCAACCTGCTGCTTTATCGTGACGAGGCCGAGTACCCCGAGGGGCACGAGCACCATGGCAACGGCTGGAGCGGCCGCCGCGCCTATGAGGAATATGGCAAGACCAGCGGCCCGATCTTCCGCCGCGTCGGCGGTTCCATCGTGTGGCGTGGCGCGTTCCAGACGATGGTGACCGGGCCGGACGACATGCGCTGGCATGACGGTTTCGTCGCGCAGTACCCGAACAGCGGCGCCTTTTTCGAGATGATCAAAGACCCGGAGTACCAGAAGGCGGTCGTCAATCGGACGGCAGCGCTGTTGGATAGCAGGCTGGTGCGGTTTGCGCCGGGTGAGGCTGGTGATGGGTTCGGATGATTTCGGACCTTTAATGGCCTACCCGTGTTGGTCCCGCAAAAGGGAGAGACATGCTAAAACACTGGAGTTGGCCCATTTTCGCTTTCGTAGCGATCTGCGCGTTCGGATACGTTGCGCGTGAGGCGATCGGAACGATCTACAGCTCCGGTGAAGCGATCATGTTGCTCGAAGCGCTGGCTCGGTCTGGTCTCTATCTCGGTTCCGCAAGTGCGACGGCTTCGGCCACAACGCTAGCTCTGATGCTGACGTTGATTGGCATGGTCCGCAGATCCGATCACGATTTCGACGATGCGGTTTACCAGAATATCGACCGCATCGCGAAGCTGGCGACGGCATCGCTGATGGTCAGCCTCATGCTTCTGCTGGTGCTCGTGTTTCCCGTCGGCGAGTTCGACGATTTGCCGAACGACTGGTATCCCAATCTCTACGAAGGGCTGTTCGGCCTGACAGTGCTCGCGGTCGCCCTGCTCGCCTCGACTGTGGCGATGCTCTATCGCACAGTACGGCACGTGATCGCATCGATTACGCCTGGCGACGAGGTCTGATCAGAGCAACCGCAACTGCCCACCCAACGCGGGCGGTCGGAACTGCGTGCAGTCCAGTTCGAACTTCGCCTTGCCCATACCGCTGCGTTTGCAGGCGAGGCGGAAGCGGGCGCGGAAGAGGTCGGCCCAGACACCGGTGGGGCGCAGGCGGCTGAAGAAGTTGGGGTCGTTGTCCTTGCCGCTGCGGATCGACTGCACGATGCTCATCACCTTGTCGCCGCGCTCGGGATAGTGGACCGAGAGCCATTCGCGGAACAGCGGGGCGACTTCGTGCGGCAGGCGCAGCGGGATCCAGCCGCAGCTATCGACGCCCATGGCCGCGGCGCGTTGGACGATCTCCTCCATGAACTCGTCGGTGATTGCCGGGATGACAGGCGCGACCGAGCAATGTGTCGGTACGCCAGCTTCGGCGAGTTTTCCCAGTGCCTGCAATCGCTTGGCAGGCGATGCTGCGCGCGGTTCGAGTTTGCCGGATAGCTTGGGATCGAACGTCGTGACCGAGATCGCCACTGCCACCAACCTGCGCTCGGCCATTTCGGCAAGCAGGTTTAGATCGTCGAGAACGCGGTCGGACTTGGTGGTAATCGTCACCGGATGCCGCGCGTCGAGGCACACCTCCAGTACCGACCGCGTGATCCGGTAATCGCGCTCGATCGGCTGGTAGGGATCGGTATTGGTCCCCATCGCGATCGGCTTCGGACGGTATTTCGGCTTGGCCAGAGTGGCGCGCAAGATTTCAGCCGCATTGGGTTTGGCGAAAAGCTGCGTCTCGAAATCCAGCCCCGGCGACAGGTCATGATAGGCGTGCGTGGGCCGCGCGAAGCAGTAAACGCAGCCATGCTCGCAGCCGCGATAGGCGTTGATCGAGCGGTCGAAAAAGATGTCCGGCGACTGGTTGAAGCTGAGGATCGTTCGTGGGCGCTCTTCCGTCACATGTGTCTGCAACTTCACGGGAGGTCCGTCGAGCGCCTCCATATGATCGCGCCAGTCACCATCAGTCTCGCGCGTGGCGAGGCCGAAGCGCGTCGGCACGCTGGCCGACTGCGCGCCGCGCCCGGCGATGGCTGGCTCCATCCGCTTGTCCATGGATAGAACATAAACGGAACAAATGAGTCTGTCGAGTGGTCAGCCGAGCGAAATCTGCAGAGCAGCTCCGCCGAGCCACAAGCCGATCAGCAAAACCGATTCCCAGCCGATCCCTCCTGGCCCCTGTCGTTCGCGCCGCAGCAGGCCGAGCAGGAGGATGCCCGTCATCAGTATCGAGAGCGAGATCCAGAACACGCTCCGCTCGCTCATCGCATTGTAGATGCTGCCTTCGCGATAGGCGACGTCGCTGGCGGCGATGAACAGTGCGTCGAACATATTGCCGCCGATGATCCCGCCGACGGCCAACTGCAACGCGCCCTTGCGGACGGCGGCGATGGTGGTGACCAGTTCCGGCAAAGAGGTAACGATGGCGGTGCCCAGCGCCCCGACGACGCCCTGCGATATGCCGAGCCTGCCGGAGAGTTCAAGGCCCGCGGTCCCGACGACATAGCCGCATAAGCCAACCACGGCGACCATGCCCCCGAAGATCGCAAACAGCAGGGCGAGAGGCCGCCGGTCGTCGCACTCGTCGTCGTCCTCGTCGCGCGTGGCGTCGGTCTTTCGTGGCAGCCACATCGGCCGCTGCTTGATCCGGTGCGCGTTATGCAGGCCGACGAGATAGACCATCACCAGCACCGGCGTCAGCGGATTGACGCCGAGGATGGCAAATGGCGGCGAAACCCAGGCCATGATCGGCAGCACCATGAGGATAATCAGCACCGTCGACTGGCCGAGATTTACCGGGCTGGCCGCTGCATGCTCCAGATTGACCTTGCGATAGGCGACATCGGCCACGGCCAAGAACATTGTCTGCGCGGCGATCCCGCCCATCGCGTTGGATACGGCCAGATCGGGCGCGCCGCTCGCTGCCGTGCTGGCGGAGGTGACGATGCCGGCAATGCTCGTGCCTGCGCCCAGCAGCACCGATCCGACGAGCGCTTCACCGAAGCCGGTGCGGTCGGCCAGCGTGTCTGCCAGCCCTGCCATGCGCGTACCGACGAGTGCGATCAGCACGGCCGCGCCGCCGAACAGAATCATGAGCGTCTGCGTCGAAAAGGCCGCTATCTCGAACAGTTTGCTCCCCCGGGTGCGTGCCCGAACGACGCGCGAGGAACGGTAGCGTTCCTATCGCTCGCGCAGGCGCGGCATGAGATCGACGAAGTTGCAGGGCCGGTTGCGGCTGTCGAGTTGCTCGGCGAGGATCATGTCCCAGCCATCCTTCACCGCGCCGTTCGATCCGGGCAGGGCGAAGATATAGGTCCCGCGCGCCACCACGCCGCAGGCACGGCTCTGTACCGTGCTCGTCCCGATGGTCTTGTAGCTCAGCCAGCGGAACAGCTCGCCGAAACCGGGTATGTCCTTGCTCTTCACCCGGTCCAGCGCTTCAGGCGTGACGTCGCGGCCCGTAAGCCCCGTGCCGCCGGTGGTGATGACGCAATCGATCGCCTCGTCGTCGATCCAGCGGTGGAGGTGCGCGGCGATTTCCTCGGTGCTGTCGCGGCTGATCTCGCGAGTTGCGAGGCTGTGGCCGGCGGCTTCGATCCGTTCGGCGAGGATGTTGCCCGAAGTGTCGTCGGCCAGCGTGCGGCTGTCCGACACGGTCAGCAGTGCGATGCTGACCGGCTTGAACTCGCGGCTTTCGTCGATCGCCATTGCGCTGGGCTCCTAATTCGCGCGGGGGAATTGCGGCCAGTCGTTCTCGGCGAGGTCGATCCGGCTCGGCGCGGGCGCTGCCGCCTGGCGCAGATACATCCAGTAATTGCGCATCACGATCGCGACATAGCTGCGCGTCTCCCAATAGGGCAGCGACTCCATGTAGAGCAGCGGATCGTCCTGGTCGCGGACCTCGCTTTCCCAGCGCGCAACCGGCGTCGGGCCGGCGTTGTAGGCCGCCATCACCTTGGGCAGTTTGCCTTGCGTGTAACGCGCCGTCCCCAGCGCTTCGAGCGTACGCTGGCCGAAGGCGAGATTGACTGCCGGGTCCTTCAAGTCCGCGCCGCTGCTCATATTGATTGAAGCGGCATATTCGCGCTGCGTGATCGGCATGATCTGCATCAGGCCGATGGCGCCGGCCGGGCTGACCACGCGCTCGCGAAAGTTCGATTCCTGCAAGGCGTGCGCAAAGGCCAACGCCGGATCGACACGCCAGCCGCCAACGGGCTCTCGGAAGGTGACCGGATATTTGAGGCTCGCCGGAGCGCCGGTGCGCGGCGGGGCGTTGTACGCCATGAAATTCTGCGTGCCGGTGAGGCCGAGGGCGCGGGCAAGCCTGCCCAGCGCTGCGAAATCGTCCGAGTCGCCGGTGCGGACCAGCCAGCGCAAGGCTTCGTCGGCCTGCTCACGCTGACCGATTTCCGCGAGCATCACGGCATTGCGCGCCGCCTCTTCGCGCGAGAGGCGCTGCCAGTCGTCCTGCGTCAGATCGGGCGTGGTGTGCGTATCGGGGAGGGGTTTGCCGAGCCGCTCATGGGCGATCATGCCGTAGAGCGTATCGGGAAAGCGCGCTGCGCCGCGCAATTGCTCGGTCGCGTCTTCTGGCTGGCGACAGCGGACCAGCGCGCGGCTGGCCCAGTAATAGGCGGCGCTGGACAGCTCCGGGTTGTGCGCCGCACCCGCACTGCGCCCGAAAGCCGCTGCGGCGCGGGCGCAATCGCCGAGGCGCCATGCAGCAAGGCCGGCGACCCAGTCGCCTTCCGCGACCCATGCCCCGCTGCCGCCGTTGCGAACCGTTTCCGCAATCGCCGAGGCCTGCGCATCGCGGTTCTCGATGTAATAGCTCCACGCGACCCGCTGCCGCCACTCGGCGCGGGCCTCGGACGATAGTGTCGCGTCGACCCCGTCCAGCAGCAGGCGAGCGCCGTCCGGATCGTCGTTGCGGATATGGCCGAGGATCGCCTCGCTCACCGCTTGCGGCATGGTGCCGTCGCTCACTGTGCGTGGCAAGGTGCGGCGGGTGATGCCGGACTGACGCACGAGCCGCTGCTCGCGACGCAAATTGTAGTCCCCTTGCAACCCGCGCGTCTGGCCGAGCCGCACGATATTCTCGGCATCCGGCAGGTCGCGGTAGTTCGCCAGCCATGCCTCGATCCGCTCCAGCGGAATGCGCGGGCTTTCGGGATGGAGATAGTAATGCGCCAGCGCTGCCCCGTGCAGCGGCCCGGACTCGCGCTGCGCCAGCAGGATCTCCACCCGGTCCCAGTTGCGGGCATCGATCGCTTCGTAGAGCGAGCCGTAATAGCCACGATCCTCGCTCGACAGCAGGCGCGGCAACGCCTCTGCATGCGAGCGGGTGAAGTAATCGACGCTGCTCTGCTGCGCGACAGCGGGGGTGGCGTAGATCGCGCCTGCCACCAGGGCGAGGGCGAGTGTCGGTCGTATTGTCATGCGGTCCATTCCAGCCAGCGATGCCACAAATTCGCGCGCCGCGCGGCGCTTCGGGCAATCTGCGAAAAATCGGGAGCGGCGAGGAGAGGCAGGTTCTTGCCGCCGCACTCCAGCACCAGCGGGTCGCGCACTTTTTCGGGCGCGATGTCGAAGAGCGTCAGCTGCGCCCGGCCGATCGCAAGCACGCGTTCGGGCGCGGCGAGCGTCAGATGGTGGCGCGTAACGTCACCCAAGGCGCGCGCGGCGAGCGAGTTCCATTCCGGCATGGCCATGGGCGCGGGGAGGGCGCTCGCGACGTAAACCTGGTGCGCCCCCACGCCCATCGCTTGCAGCATGGCGGTAAGCAGCTTGCCCGCGCCGCCGGTCAGCAAGCCCTCGGCGTCATCCGGCTCGGGTTGCGGGACCAGCACGCACAGTTTTGCGCCGGCCACCCCCCGCGGCGGCACTCGGCGGTCGAGCGATCCTTCGGCCAGAGACGGCTCGGTCATCCACCATTCGCGAAATTTTTCGAGACTGCCCGGCCAGTTCTCGCGCGCGCCACCGATGGGCGGGCCCATATCCTGCTGCAGGGCGCGCGAGAGCGGCGTGGCGGGCGGCGGAGGTGGCGGGGCAGCGGGTTTCGGAGCCGCTACGGCATCGTCGATCTCCGGCTCTGCCAGCCATTCGGTGGGCGTTTCGGAATAGTCGAAATCGACCCCTGCCTCGCGCCACCACGCGATCGCCCCTTCCAGCGCCTCGGCTGCGTCGAAATCGCGGGTTTCGGGGGTATCGGCCTGCATCATCGTGTCGGCGCAGGTCTTGACCTCTAACGCCCCAGCAATCAAGGCATCGGCAACACATTTAGCGACGAAAAGAGAGAGACATGAGCGAACGCGAATCCATGCCCTGCGACGTCGTCATCATCGGCGGCGGGGTCGCCGGGATGGCTGCAGCGATCCGGCTGAAGCAGATTAACGAGGAACTGGAAGTCGTCGTGCTCGAAAAGGGCAGCGAAGTCGGCGCGCATATCCTGTCGGGCGCAGTGGTCGATCCCAAGGCGCTGAACGAGCTGCTGCCCGACTGGCGCGACATGGATTGCCCGATGGCGGAAACGCCGGTGACGGAGAATCACCATTGGGTCCTGTCCGGCACAGGCATGTCCGAAATGGCGGAAGTCCTGCTTCCGCCCTTCATGCGCAACGACGGCAATTACACCGGCTCGCTCGGCAATCTCACCCGCTGGCTGGGCGAACAGGCCGAAGGGCTGGGCGTGATGGTCTTCCCCGGCTTCCCGGCCGCCGAAGTGCTGTTTGACGACAATGGTGCGGTGTCCGGCGTGATCACGCAGGACATGGGCATTGCCGAGGACGGCAGCCAGAAGGGCGATTTCCAGCCCGGCATGGAAATCCACGCGAAATACACGCTCTTCGCCGAGGGCGCGCGCGGCAACCTCACGAAAAAGATGAAGGCGAAGTTCGACCTGGAGGCGGATTGCCAGCCGCAGGTCTACGGCCTCGGCATCAAGGAATTGTGGGACATCGATCCCGACAAGCACGAGCCGGGCCGCGTGATCCACACGCAGGGCTGGCCGCTCAGCGAAACCGGCACCTGGGGCGGCGGCTTCATCTACCACCAGGCAGGCGGGCAGGTGGCGATTGGCTTCGTCACCGCGCTCGACTACAAGAACCCCTACGTCTCGCCCTATCAGGAATTCCAGCGCTGGAAGCATCACCCCGATGTCGCCGCGATCCTCGAAGGGGGCAAGCGCGTGGCCTATGGCGCGCGCGTCATCAACGAAGGCGGCTGGCAGTCGGTGCCCAAGCTCGCCTTCCCGGGCGGCGCGCTGATCGGCTGCGCGGCGGGCTTCGTCAACGTTCCGCGCATCAAGGGCAGCCACACCGCGATGAAGAGCGGGATGCTGGCCGCCGAAAGCGTCGCCGCGGCGATTGCCGAGGGCCACGAGCACACCGAGCTGATGGATTACGATGCGAACCTGCGCGACAGCTGGATCGCGAAGGAACTCAAGCTGGTCCAGAACGCGCAGCCCGCCGTCGCAAAGTGGGGCGAGGACATCGGCACCGTTCTGGCCGGGATCGACATGTGGATGCGCACGCTCAAGATCGGCCTGCCGATCAGCATGAAGCACCACCGCGATCACGAGATGCTCGAACGCGCGGACCTGCACACACCGATCGCCTATCCCAAGCCCGACGGGGTGTTGAGCTTCGACAAGCTGACCAATGTGAGCTTCAGCTACACCAACCATGCGGAAGACCAGCCGGTCCACCTCAAGGTGCTCGACCGCGAACTGCAGCGCGAAAGCGAGTTCGAGGTCTTCGACGGCCCTTCCAACCGTTACTGCCCCGCCGGGGTCTATGAATGGATCGTCGAGGACGGCAAAGAGCCGAAGTTCCAGATCAACTCGCAGAACTGCGTCCACTGCAAGACCTGTGACATCAAGGACCCGAACCAGAACATCGAATGGACCACGCCCGAAGGCGGCGGCGGGCCGAATTATCCGAATATGTGAGGCGCGTGACGAAATGGATGCCCGCACACTCCAGTTTCGGACGGCGCTTATACGTCGGATCAAAAATGTGTACCCGGGTTGGAAGTTCGAAATCGCCGAATTTCAGGACAGTATAGCGCTCCAGTTAATTGGCGAAAGCGGAACGCCGTGCGGCCGCGAAGCGAAATTCTATGGATCGCGGAGCGTCGAGATAAGCAAAACAGCGCTCGTGAAACAGACTGGCATCGAGCCTTCGAAGCTTTGACGGGCTTCGAAACCGCCTATGCCAAGATCAACCTCGCGCTGCATGTTCGCAGGCGTCGGGACGACGGGTATCACGAGCTGGAAACGCTGTTCGCTTTCGTCGATGCGGGGGATGTGCTGAGTGCCAGCAGCGCCGAGCGGGACCGCGTTCGGGTGCTCGGCGAGTTTGCAAGCGGGCTCGACGATCCGTTTGACAATCTCGTCGCCAAGGCGCTGGGTAAGCTGCTGCGCAGCGAGGGTCTCGCAGTCACGCTCGAAAAGAACCTGCCGGTCGCGGCGGGGCTGGGCGGGGGTTCGGCGGATGCCGGGGCCGTGTTCCGCATCGTGCGCGAGCGGTTCGGTCTGCCGGACGACTGGCAGGAGCGCGCCGCTGCGCTCGGCGCAGACGTTCCAGCTTGCGTGGAGAGCCGCACCTGCATCGGACGCGGGACGGGTACCGAGCTCGAGCCGGCGGACGACAGTCTTGCCGGAACCCCTGTGCTACTGGTCAATCCGCGCCTGCCGCTGTCGACCGGGCCGGTGTTCAGGGTATGGGACGGGGCGGACCGTGGGCCGATGCCGCAGGGCGACGCGCGGACGATCGCATTGCAAGGCCGCAACGACCTCGAAGCCCCGGCCATCGAACTGTGCCCCGAAATCGCCGACGTGCTCGCCGCAATGCGCGGAACTTCGCCGTTTCTCGCCCGTATGTCAGGTTCGGGCGCGACGTGTTTCGCGCTGTTCGAGAACGAAACAGCGCGGGACGAGGCCGCGGCATGCATCGCCGCCGACCATCCCGGCTGGTGGCAGATGCAAGGGAACCTCAGATGATCGACGGCCTTCCGTACCGCCAGGTTGGTATGGACACGATCCGCCCCGGCGGACTGATCTGCGTGGCGGACCACGCCTCCAATTTCGTGCCGGAGGATATCGATCTCGGCATCGATCGTAAGCTGCTGAACGATCACATCGCCGTCGATATTGGAGTGGGCGGCATCGCCGATCGGCTTGCGCGCCGCCACAATATCCCCGCCCATATCGCCACCGTCAGCCGCCTCGTCTGCGACTTCCATCGCAAGGAAGACGAGCCTGCCGTCGTGCCGACCGAAAGCGACGGACACCTCATCCCCGGCAATATCGGCGCCGACGTTGAGAAGCGCCTCGATCTCTATCACCGGCCCTACCACACCGCGCTGGCGAGCTTCATTGCGGATGCCAGGCCGAAGATGATCATCGCGCTGCACAGCTTCACGCCCAGCCTTGCCAGCAGCGACGAGCAGCGTCCGTGGGAAGTCGCTCTGCTCTACAATCAGGACGATAGGGCCGCGCGCCATGCGATCCGCCTGTTCGGCGAGCAGGGGCTGACCGTGGGCGATAACGAGCCCTATTCGGGCAAGCAGCTCAACGCCACGATGGACCGCCATGCGGAGGCGAACGGCATCCCTTATTGCACGGTCGAAATCCGGCAGGACCAGATCGATACGCCTGCCGGTCAGGCGCGCTGGGCGGTGATGCTGGCCGATGTGCTGGGGCGCGTCGCGCTCGAGGTCTGATAGTCAGGCTTGGCCGCCCTCGCGGCAATCTACCGTTAGCGTAGGCACTCCCGTCTGCTAGGCTTGCTGCCGAAGCAAAGAGAGACCCGCCATGCCTGCCTACCGCTCCCGCACCACCACCCATGGCCGCAACATGGCCGGCGCGCGCGGGTTATGGCGCGCGACTGGGATGAAGGACGGCGATTTCGGCAAGCCGATCATCGCGGTCGTGAACAGCTTTACCCAATTTGTCCCCGGGCATGTCCACTTGAAGGATTTGGGGCAGCTGGTCGCGCGCGAAATCGAGGCGGCGGGCGGCGTGGCCAAGGAATTCAACACCATCGCGGTCGATGACGGAATTGCGATGGGCCACGATGGCATGCTCTATTCGCTGCCCAGCCGCGACCTGATTGCCGACAGCGTCGAATACATGGTCAACGCCCACTGCGCGGATGCGATGGTGTGCATCTCCAATTGCGACAAGATCACGCCCGGCATGCTGATGGCGGCGATGCGGCTGAACATCCCGGCGGTCTTCGTCAGCGGCGGACCGATGGAGGCGGGCAAGGTCGTAGTAAAGGGCAAGGAAGTCGCGCTCGATCTGGTGGACGCGATGGTCGCCGCGGCGGACGAAAGCTACACCGACGAGGAAGTGACTGCGATCGAGCAGAACGCCTGCCCGACTTGCGGCAGCTGCTCGGGCATGTTCACCGCCAATTCGATGAATTGCCTGACCGAGGCGCTGGGCCTGTCGCTCCCCGGTAACGGCTCGACTCTCGCCACGCACTCCGACCGTCAAAGCCTGTTCGAGCGGGCGGGGCGGCTCGTGGTGACGCTCGCCAAGCGCTATTACGAAGAGGACGACGAAAGCGTCCTGCCACGCACCATCGCGAGTTTCGAAGCCTTCGAAAACGCGATGAGCCTCGACATCGCGATGGGTGGTTCGACAAACACCGTGCTTCACCTGCTAGCAGCAGCGAACGAAGCAGGGGTCGACTTTACCATGGAAGACATCGACCGCCTCAGCCGCAAGGTGCCGTGCCTGTCCAAGGTCGCCCCCGCCAAGAGCGACGTGCATATGGAAGACGTCCACCGCGCAGGCGGCATCATGTCGATCCTCGGCGAGCTGGAAAAGGCCGGCCTGCTTCACACTGCGCTGCCGACCGTGCACAGCCCGACCATGGGCGATGCGTTGGACGATTGGGATATCGGGCGCACGCAGAACAACAAGGTCCGCGAATTCTACTCGGCCGCGCCCGGCGGGGTGCCGACGCAGACCGCCTTCAGCCAGTCGCGCCGCTGGGAAGAGCTCGATCTCGACCGCCAGAACGGCGTCATTCGCAGCGCCGAGCATGCGTTCAGCCAGGATGGCGGCCTAGCCGTGCTCTACGGCAACATCGCGCGCGACGGCTGCATCGTGAAGACGGCCGGGGTGGACGAGAGCATCCTCACATTCTCCGGCCCTGCCAAGGTCTACGAAAGCCAGGACGATGCCGTGACCGCCATCCTCACCGGCCAGGTGGTGGAAGGCGATGTGGTCGTGATCCGCTATGAAGGGCCGCGGGGCGGGCCGGGCATGCAGGAGATGCTCTACCCGACCAGCTATCTTAAATCGAAGGGCCTGGGCGCGGCTTGTGCGCTGCTCACCGACGGCCGCTTCTCCGGCGGCACCTCCGGCCTGTCGATCGGCCACGTTTCGCCCGAAGCGGCGGAAGGTGGTGCCATAGGACTGGTCGAGGAGGGCGACATCATCGCCATCGACATTCCCAATCGCACCATCACGCTGGAAGTCTCCGACGCGGACCTTGATCGCCGCCGCACCGCGATGGACTCGAAGGGCGACGATGCTTGGGCTCCCGCCGCTCCGCGAGAGCGCCGGGTGACCGATGCGCTGAAAGCCTATGCCGCGATGACGACCTCTGCGGCCCGCGGCGCGATCCGGGACGTTTCGCAGATCAGGCGCCGCTGAGGCTTGCCCCGCACGGTCGGGCGTGGCAGCCGCTGGGCATGAGATTTCGAAAGCCTCCGTACGGTGCCACTGCAGCGCTGTGCCTTGCTGCAGTCCTCGCCGCCTGCTCGGAGGGGCAGGGCGTGGCCGAGGAGGGCGCCGAGCCGGTTCTCTGCGCGCTCGACGGCGAGGGCGAGTGGTCCGACGAGTGCCGCCTCGAAACCGCGAGGGTCGGCGGAGCAAACGTCTTCGTGATCCGCCATCCCGACGGCGGCTTCCGTCGCCTTGTCGAGCGCGGTGACGGTTTCGCCAGCGTCGACGGGTTCGAGACTGCGCGCAGCGAGACACGCGACGGCAGGATTTTTGTGACCATTGGCAACGATAGCTACAATTTCCCGGCACCGGCCTCGCAATGAACTCTACAGCGGTTCTCAGCGTCGAAGCCATGCGCGCGGCCGAGCAGGCGGCGATGAATGCCGGGATCAGCGAATGGGAGCTGATGCAGCGAGCCGGCCAGGGCGCAGCTCGATGGGTGATGCGGATGGCTGCGGGTCGACCGGTTACCGTGCTGTGCGGGCCGGGCAACAATGGCGGGGACGGTTACGTCATCGCCGGTTGCCTGCATGCGAAGGGCTACAAGGTGCGCGTTATCGCTCCCGTGGAGCCGAAAAGCGAGACCGCGCGCAAGGCACGGGCGGCTTTCGATGGCGAGGTGATGGGCCGCGCGGCTTTGACCGATCCGGTCGTCGTCGACTGCCTCTTTGGTTACGGGCTATCGAGGAACGCCAAGGGCGAGTTTGCTAACTTGCTTGAAGAACTCGCCGCAAGCGACTGTTACAAAATCGCGATCGATGTTCCGAGCTCGGTTGAAAGCGACTCCGGATCGGTTCTCGGTCCGCTGCCCCGATACAACCTCACGCTTGCACTCGGGGCCTGGAAGCAAGCCCATTTCCTGATGCCCGCGATGGCGTCGATGGGCGCATTGCGCTGTGTGCCGATCGGCCTCGCGTTGAACGACGCAAGCGACCAATCGACAACGGCGCCGCGACTGACAGCGCCTGCGGCAGACAGTCACAAGTATCGGCGCGGGCTGCTGGCAGTTGTTGCAGGATCGATGCCTGGCGCTCCGCTCCTTTCTGCCGAGGCCGCGATGCATGCGGGGGCAGGCTATGTGAAGCTGGTGAGCGACCACTCGCATCCCGATGCACCGGCGGATCTGGTGATCGAGCAGGACCTTGACGCCGTGCTTGAAGATGAGCGGATATCTGCAGTGCTCACCGGGCCCGGACTTGGCCGCGATGACGAGGCGCGCAAGCGGCTATCGCGGGTCTTGGGAAGCGGCCGCCCATGCGTTCTCGATGCAGACGCTCTGCATCTCCTGCGGCCAGATATGCTGAAGGGGGCCGACGTCACGAAGCTCTGCCTGACGCCGCACGAGGGCGAGCTTGCGACGTTGTGCGAAAGCTTTGGCGTCACGCTTCAAAGCAAGCTCGACCGCGCACGGAGGTTGCACGACGTCACTGGAATGACCGTGTTGGCCAAGGGACCCGACACTGTGCTGGCGGACCGTGAGGGAATGCGCTTTTTCCCGCGCGGATCGAGCTGGTTATCGGTGGCAGGCAGCGGCGATGTGCTCGCCGGCATAGTGGCGTCACGTTTGGCGGTGCATTCGGACACGATGCGCGCCTGCGAGGAAGCGGTCTGGCTTCATCACGAGGCCGCTAGACGGGCCGCCCCGGCCTTCTCGGCCAGCGATCTGGCGTGCGCGCTGATACCGGCCATGGCGAGCTTCCTGTGAGCGAAGGCGAGCCGATCCAGCGCATTGCCGCCCGCGGCGATGGCGTTACGGCCTCCGGCCGTCATGTAACGGGAGGTGTCCCGGGTGACGTCGTGCTGCCCGATGGCACGCTCGACGCAGGGCCGCAACATGTCGAACCGCCGTGCCGTCACTTCGCCGTGGCACAAGACAAGGGCTGTGGTGGCTGCCAGGTCCAGCATGCTGGCGAGGACGCTTTGCGCCAGTTCGTCACCGACCGCGTGCTCCATGCGGCGCATGGGCAGAGCATCGAGCCGCAAGACGTGCTGCCCACGCACCTTTCGCCGCCGGCAACGCGCCGCCGCGCGACGCTCCATGGATTGAGAAAAGGCAAGAGTGCAGTGCTGGGGTTTCGCGAAGCGCGCTCGCATCGGATCGTCGACCTGCGCGAGTGTCCCGTCCTCCTCCCGGAGCTTGCGGCACTGGTGCCCCCGCTAAGGCAGCTGATAGCCGCCTATGCCGGTCGCCAGCCGGTCGATGTCGAATTGACGATGGTCGACCAGGGTGTCGATTGCACGATCAAGGGGATCGAGGCCGAGGGCTTGGCAGCTACCGAAGCGCTGCTCGATTTCGCGCGGGACCACGGTCTGGCGCGACTGTCGCTCGATCGCGGATACGGCGCGGAAACCCAATGGGAACCGCAACCGGCCACCGTTACGCTCGGCCCGGTTCCAGTCGGTTTTCCGCATGGCAGCTTTCTCCAGCCGACGCAGGACGGAGAAAATGCCTTGGTCGAGGATGCCAAGGCATATCTGCAGGGCGCGAATACCATCGCCGATCTGTTCTCAGGGCTCGGCACATTCGCGTTTGCGCTGGCTGGACCTCCCAAGGTGCTGGCCGTGGAGGCCGCGCGCGATACGCACCTCGCGTGCAAATCCGCAGCCAATTCGCGGGGCCTTCCCGTCCACGCGATGCATCGCGACCTGTTCCGCAATCCCCTGCAGCCCGATGAGGCAAGCCGGTTCGGCGCGCTCTTGCTCGACCCGCCACGTGCTGGTGCGCGCGAGCAGATCGCGCAGATTGCGGCAAGCGAAGCCACCCGCGTCGCCTATGTCAGCTGCAACCCGGCAAGCTGGGCCAAGGATGCGCGCACGCTGGTCGATGCGGGTTTCCGGCTCGAGAAACTCCGCCCGGTGGGCCAATTCCGCTGGTCGACCCACGTCGAGCTGACCAGCTACTTCACTCGCGGCTAGGCTCTCAGCGCTTCGAGCAGTTGCGCCCGCAGCCAGACATGCGCCGCTTCGCCCGCATAGGCATGGCCCGCGTTCGGGCATCGGCGGATGCGGGTGTCGGAGTCGTCCCATTGCTCGGCAAAATGCAGGGCGGTGCGGTCGTTCTCGGCGAGCAGGATCGTCACCGGCCCGAGGAAAGCCGCTAGCCCTTCGCGGGCTTCCTCGGCAAGCGATGAAGCAGTGGGCCGTGGTTGGGCGGCCCGGCCGAGTCCTCGCACCAGCTTTCTCAAGTCGACCTTGCCGGTGAGTAATCGCTTCAATTCGGCGGGATTGGCCAGCTTGCTGGCGTAGCGCGACCGGATAGCGGCGGGCGAGGGCGTGGTATCGGTCTCGTCGTCGATCACCCAGGGATTGCTCAGAACAAGGGCGTCGCACTCCGCGCCGCTCGCCAGCATGAGCGCGGTTGCCGCATCGCAATTTCCGAAAGCGACCACGCGCTCTACTTGCGGGGCGAGCGCGCGAAAGGCGAGCAAGGCTGCGGCGATGTCTTTGCGGGATTTGCGATAGCCGCGGTTCTCGCCCTCGCTGTCGCCGATCCCGCGACGGTCGAAGCGGAAGACGGGAAAGGCTTTCGTCGCGATCTCCCTAGCGAGCCGCGAAGCGCCGTTGAATGCGCCCGCGCGCACCTCGTTTCCGCCGCTCACCATCAGCAGGCCGGTAGTTCCGGGCGCGCTGTCCAGCGTGGCACCGCAGCGCTTGCCCTGGCATTCGAAGGTCAGCGGGAGCCTGCTCATGACAAGTCCAAACGCTCGACGAGGATCGCGGCCAGCGCCTTGGCCTGCGCAGGATCGAAGCCGGGTTCCGCGCGCAACCAGAGGGGGCTTCCGCCGACTTCTTCCTGCGTTATTGGTAGGTGGGGCCGACTCTTTTCCAATTCACTCGCGGCCAGCTCGTTCACGAGATCGGCTCCGAGGGGCCAGCCGGCCAGCGTGACGCCTTTCTCGCAACCTTCGGCGATCAGCTCTTTTGCCGTGACAGCCTGATTGGCTTCGCGGACAGATATCTGTTCCGCGCGTGCAAGGCGCGAAAGAACGGAGCTTGGCTTCACACGCTCGTATGCCCAGCCGGGCAGGTCTCCAGGCGCCACCAGACAGCCAGACCGCACGCCAAGCACATGGGTCGCCTGAACGTGTGCCGCTGCGCTTGCAGCGGCGTCCCGCCAACCAGAGAGGCGCTGCTCTGCATGCGACCTGACGCTTTCGTTGCAGCCCGGTAAATCGGGGCAGAAGCAATCGACGCCCGACTGATCGAGAATGCGCATGGTTTCAACGACTTGCCGGCGCATCTTGCTGGCCTCGTCGAACAGCGGCATCAGCACTAGCAGGCGATGGTCCCGCTTGCGATCGAAGCCGAGCAGCATCTCGTCCGCCGTCGCCCCGGAAGGCATCGGGCAGGGCCAGCTGCTATACACCGTACCGGTCAGCTCTCGACCGTCTTCGCCTCGGCGAAGGCTAGCAGGCCGCCATAAGTTTCGAGCATTTCGCCATCGACATCGTCGTCGTCGATCACGATGTCGAGCCGGTCTTCCATCTCGGTGAAGAGGCCCGCAACCGCCATGGAATCGAGTTCCGGCAAGTGGCCGAACAGGCCGGTGTCAGCGTCGAAGGTTTCGACCTGGTTCTGATCCAGCGCGAGCACATCGCGCAGGATGGCGCGCAGGGTGGTGTCGATTGCGCTGCGGCTCGGCCCTGTCGGCTCTGCTGTGGCGGTCCCGGCGGTCATGTAGCTTGCGTATCCCCTACGTCGCGAGGCGTTGCCCTTAGCGGCGCGAATTGCCACGTGCAAGGCGCCGCGCCACGGCCTTGGCGATGCGCTTCCAGCTGCGGGGGTTGCGCCAGTCATGGCATTCGAGCCGGTAGCGCGGGCGGACCGTTTCCATCCAGTCGCGCTTGTAGGCATCCGAACCGGTGCCGAAGTCGATAAGGTCGACTCCATCGATGTCGATCGCATGCTCGAACAGCGCCGCACTTAGCGTCGTGCCGGCGGAGAGCGGTTTGGCCGCCTCGGTATGCGCCAGCTTGTGGATGTAGGCCGTGCCGTTCTCGACCGTCCAGAACTGCGCCGCGACCGGCACGCCCTCGGCGCGTGCAATGCCGAGGCGGATCCGGCCCGCCTCGCCTTCCATCCGGGCGAAGGCTTCGAGGACATCTGCCCGCTCTTCGGCAGGTTTCCAGCTATTCCTGTAGACGATCCGATAGTCGTCCCAGGCTCGCTCGTTGAAGCGGGTCAGGATTTCGATATCGACCTTCTTCGCCTTGCGCTTGAGTGTGGTCCGCATCTGGCCGGGGCGATAAGCCCAGTATTCCGCGAAGCTCCGGCCCTCGACATGGAGCACGTAATTCTCGTCGGACTGCTCGCGAAAGACGGCCCAGCCGGCGGTGCGAAAGGCCTGCTCCAGCCGCGAGGCACTTCCGTCCTCGTCCGGGAGCGGGGCGAGCGCGATAGCGCAGACGCGGCCGCGCAGATCTTTCGCCATCGTGGTCAGGATCACGTCGACCAGCTCATCGTCGCGGCCGAGCGGTCTCCATGTAAAGCTGAACCAGTTGGCGAGGCTGGCAAGGCCATCGCCCGACGCCATCAAGGGTAGGGCGGCAATGCGATGCTTGCTCCGTCCGACCACGATAACCGGTCTCATTCCGCCTTGTTCGAGCAGGGCGTACCATTCCGGCCGGTCGAAAGGTCCACGCGCAAACTGGGCAAACTCTTGCAGTTTGCTAACCGTCTCGTGATAGCTGACTTCGATAGTCACCCGTTCGTCCTCGCTCCGGAGCCTCGATGCCTGATCCCACGCCGTACCCGCTCGATCAACTGACCGAGAGAGGCGATGCACAGGCCTCTGCGCTGGTTTTGCGGGACCGAACGTTGACCTATGGCGATCTGCGAACACGCGTTTCGCTGCTGGCCGGGTGGCTCGTCGGCAAGGTAGAGCCCGGCGCGAGAGTGGCGAGTTGGGCGGCGAAGGGCGAACTCACATGCCTGCTCCCGCTCGCCGCGGCTCGAGCAGGGATGGTGCATGTGCCGATTAATCCGCTGCTCAAACGCGCGCAAGTCGCCCACATCCTGAGCGACAGTGGCGCGGTGCTGCTGATGGGGACGAAATCACGGCTCGCGACGCTCGAAGATGGCGATGTCCCTACCGGTTGCGGACTGCTGGAGGAAAGCGCCGTCCTTACCGAGGCGGAAGATGCTGCGGCGACACTCGGACCATCGCAGCACGATCCCGACGACCTGGTCGCCATTCTCTACACGAGCGGATCGACCGGCGCGCCCAAGGGCGTGATGCTGAGCCATGCCAATCTTTGGCTGGGAGCGGTCTCGGTCGCGCATTACCTCGGGATGGCGGCGAACGACGTGACGCTGGCCGTGCTGCCGCTCAGTTTTGATTACGGGCAGAACCAGCTGTTCTCGACATGGTACGCGGGCGGCAGCGCGGTGCCGCTCGACTACCTTTTCCCGCGCGATGTGGCCAAGGCTTGCGGAAAGCACCGGGTGACGACGCTTGCTGGCGTGCCGCCGCTCTGGGTGCAGCTTACCGAAGTCGACTGGCCGGAGGATGCGGTATCGACCATGCGCCGCATCACCAACTCGGGCGGCGCATTGACTTCGCAACTGGTGGAAGACTTGCGATCTATCCTGCCGGAAACCAAGATTTTCCCGATGTATGGCCTTACCGAGGCCTTCCGCTCGACCTATCTCGATCCGGCACTCGTTTCGACGCATCCGACGTCCATGGGCAAAGCCATCCCCTTCGCGGAAATCCTTGTCATTGACGACACTGGCGAGGTGAGTGCGCCGGGCGAGGAGGGCGAGCTGGTCCATTGCGGCCCGCTGGTCGCTCATGGCTATTGGCAGGACGAGGAGCGAACCCGCGAACGGTTCCGACCGGCGCCGGCTATGTCCGAGTATGGTGGCACAGCCGTTTGGTCTGGCGATCGCGTAAAGCGCGACACCGATGGCTTGCTCTATTTCGTCGGTCGGCGCGATGCGATGATCAAGAGCGCAGGCAACCGGATCAGTCCACAGGAACTGGAGGATGCAGCGCGCGCAACGGGCCTTGTCGCTGAAGCGGTGGCGCTGGGCGTGCCTGACGACAGGATCGGACAAGCAATCCATCTGGTGGTCCGGGCGCAGACGGGTGCGCAGGACGCGCAACAATCGCTAGAGAAGGCGCTCAAGAGGGATTTGCCGAACTTCATGCAACCGCACACTATCGACTGGCGCGAGACTCTTCCGCTCAATCCGAATGGCAAGATCGACCGCGCCGCGCTGGCGCGAGAGGTGGGCGCATGAAGCCCCTTGGGCCCATCCCGGCAGGGTTCGAAGCCGTGAAAGGCGAACTGGCGATCGGCGGAGAAGCGGTTTCCGCTTTGGTCGAGCAGGCCGGCGAAACACCGCTATTCGTCTATTCGCGAGACCTGATCACACAGCGGATGGCCGAACTCCGCCATGCCATGCCGGACCGAATAAAGATCAATTATGCGATTAAAGCCAACAGTTTTCGGCCCGTCCTTGAGCACATTTCGACCCTTGTCGACGGCTTGGATATCGCGTCGGGCGGCGAGCTAGAAATGGTCGAGGCTATCGGTTTCAACCTATCGAAAGTCAGCTTCGCGGGCCCCGGAAAACGCGATAGCGAACTCGAAGCGGCCATTGCGGTGGGCGTCACACTGAACCTCGAAAGCGCCAACGAGGCGAGGCGAGCCTTAGCTATCGGTGAGCGGCTCGGCAAAACGCCCCGGCTCGCCATCCGCGTGAATCCCGATTTCGACCTCAAGGGATCGGGCATGAAGATGGGCGGCGGGCCGAAGCCGTTCGGCGTGGATGCCAGCCAGGTCCCTGCGTTGGCGCGAGAGGTCGTCGATGCAGGCTGCGAATGGCGCGGCCTGCATATCTTCACCGGCAGCCAGGCGCTTTCGGCCGAGGCGGTCATCGACATGCAGGCCAAGGTGCTGGAGCTTGCCGCGCGGATCATCGATGACGCGGGCGTCGGCTTGCCCAAGCTCAACATGGGCGGTGGTTTCGGCATTCCCTATTTCGCCGGTGACGTGCCGCTCGACATCGCAGCCGTCGGGGCCGAACTGGACGAGCGGTTCTCGGCCTTGCCCGCCAGCCTGCAAAAGACCGATTTTTTCCTCGAACTCGGGCGGTATCTGGTCGGCGAAGCGGGTGTGTATTTGACCCGTATTGTCGATCGCAAGGAAAGCTACGGCGAGACATACCTGGTCACCGATGGGGGCCTGCATCACCAGCTCGCCGCGTCGGGCAATTTCGGCACGGTCGTTCGGCGCAACTATCCGGTTGCGATCGCCTCCCGGTTCGATGCAGAGCCGCAGGAGGAAGTGAATGTCGTCGGTTGTTTGTGCACGCCGCTGGACCGCTTGGCCGACAAGGCACACCTGCCACGCGCCGATGTCGGAGACATCGTAGCGGTCTTCTGCGCCGGAGCCTATGGTGCGAGCGCCTCGCCCAGCGCTTTCCTAGGACACGGACCTGCCGCCGAGATTCTGGTCTGACCGATGAGTCCCGCTTTGGGACGGGGCTGCAAAATGAAGGTAAACCCGCGGGAATCAGGCGCTTTGGCGCTGTATGGATAACGCTATATTCACCTTTTGCAGCGCATAGAGCCTGCCAAATGGGGCATAGCGGTCACACAGTGTGTCCGAGGGCCCTTGCTGACCCGTGGGGACCGATTGATGCGATTGAGCTATACCACCAGGCTGATCGGCGGCTGCATTTCCGCCACGCTCGCCTTGGGTGGCTGCACCACCACCGGTGACGAATTGCCGCCCGCGACCTTCGTCGCGATGCAGGAAGGCCCGGGCGAGGAATATGTCATCGGCCCGCTCGACGAGCTGACTATCCACGTCTGGCGCAATCCCGAGCTGGGCGCGGAGAAGATCCAGGTCCGCCCCGACGGGCGTATCACCATCCCGCTGGTCAAGGACATGCCCGCCGTCGGCAAGACGCCATCCATGCTGGAGGAGGATATCCGCCTGCAGCTGAGCCAGTACATCGAGGATCCGCTCGTTTCCGTGATCGTCAACGAATTTGCCGGCACCTTCAGCCAGCAGATCCGCATCGTCGGTGCGACCGAACAGCCGGCCTCGCTGCCTTACCGCGCGAATATGACCGTGCTCGACGCCATGATCGCCGTCGGGGGCCTCAGCGAATTCGCCGCGGGCAACCGCGCCAAGCTGATCCGCTTCGACAAGCAACAAGGCCGCCAGCGCGAGTATGCGCTGCGGCTGACTGACTTGCTCAAGCGCGGCGACAGCGATGCGAATGTGCTGCTGCAACCGGGCGATGTCATCATCATCCCGGAAAGCACTTTCTAGGGGTAGAGCGGGGGCATGCAGGAAGTCTTCGACGAGATCCGCAGCGCGCTGCATACGGTGTGGAACCGCCGCTGGCTGGCACTCGCCGTCGCTTGGGGCGTCTGCATCGTGGGCTGGCTGTTCGTGGCGACCATCCCCAACAGCTATGAAAGCCGCGCGCGGATTTATGTCGAGCTCGACGACGTACTCTCCAAGCAGCTCGAGATTTCGGGCGAGGGGCGGCAGGCGATCACCAAGGTGCGCCAGACGCTGACCAGCGCGGTCAATCTCGAGAAGGTCGTCCGCGCAACGCAGCTGGGCGAGAACGTGAACACCCAGCGCGAGATGCAGTCGGCTGTCGATAGCCTGACCGACCATGTCGGGGTCGTGAGCACCGAGGACAATCTCTTCGAGCTGACCGCGACGATCGGCAATTCCTCCATGACCGATGCGGAAAATGCCGCGCTGGCGCAGGACGTGGTGCAGAAGCTGATCGACATATTCCGCGAGGAGAACGTCGCGGGCAATCGCGGCCAGGTCGCCGATACGCTCGCTTTCCTCGATCAGCAGCTCGAGGAGCGTAAGCAGGAGCTCGAGGCTGCCGAACAGCGCCGCCTCGCCTTCGAAGCGCAGAACCCCGAGCTGATCGGCGGCGTCGGCACCGTCACGACGCGGATCAATGCGATGCGCGACGAGATGCGCGACGTCGATAGCGACATCGCTGCGGCCTCCAGCTCGCTTGCTGCGATCGATGGCCAGATTGCAAGCACGCCGCGCACCATCGCGACGTTCGGCGCCGAAGGTGGCGCGCGCGCGGCTCTGGCACAGGCCCAATCGCAGCTTTCCGCCATGCGCGCTCGCGGCCTGACCGATAGCCACCCGGATATCCAGGCCCAGCAGCGCCAGGTCGCGTCCCTGCGCGAGCAGGCGGCGAAAGAGCCTTCCGGAGCCGGTGGGGCGGCAAACCCCGCCTATACCTCACTCGTCGCCATGCGGTCCGAGCGTCAGGCGAATTATCAGGCGCTGCAGGCACGCAAGGCTGCGCTGCAGTCCGACATCTCGCGCCTAATCGCCAATCAGGCGGAAGAACCCGCCGTGGCTGCCGAGGCCAACCGCATCAGCCGCGACTACGAGGTCCTCAAGGACAAGTATGACGAGCTGCTCAAGGACCGCGAGGAAATGCGCCTGCGCGGTCAAGTCGAAACCGAGCGCAGCGCGTTCCAGTTCGAAGTGATCGATCCGCCGACCGCGCCGACCAAGCCGGCCGCGCCCAATCGCCCGCTGCTGCTGGTCGTCGTGCTGCTGGCCGGATTTGCCGCCGGTGCGGCCGTGGCGTTCGTGATGGGGCAGCTGCGGTCCAGCTTTACGACGTCGGAGAAGCTGGAACGCGTGCTCGACATGCCGGTCATCGGCACGATCTCGCGTTCGATCACGGCAGCCGACCGTCGCCGCCAGCGGGTGCAGCTCAAGAAGTTTTTCGCCGCCAGCGGCGCCTTGGCAGGTGTCTGCCTGCTGCTGCTGGTCGTAGAAGTCATCCAGGTCGGCTCGGTCGCCTAAGGGGGGAATGTGTCAGTGAACAAGCCCACCAAGATCTCGCCGCCGGAAAAGCAGGCCAAGCCGGACCGCGCATCGCTGCTCGAACGGGCGAGCGGTGCGTTCGGCCTCGACAATCTGCGGCCTGCCGGAGTTCCGAAGGGGCTCGATAGCGGCAAGGCGAAGAAATTTGCCCCCAAGCGCGCCGCTTCGGAGGCTCCGCCGGAGCCAACGCCAAGGCGGCGCGCATCGGACTACATCGGCGAGAAAGCTGATTTGGCTCCAGCAGCTGCCCAAACACCGGTGACCAGCTCTCCCGCATCTGAACCCGAGGTCCCTTCGGTCCGGTTCAGCGGGGAGAAGCGAGAGGTCGTCCGCTCCTTCCTCAGCGAGCAGGGTCTGATCGATCCCGACGGCGGTGCCTCCACCCTGCTGGAAGAGTTCCGCATCGTGAAGCGCCAGGTCCTGGCAGCCGCCAAGGCGGAAGCCAGCGCGACTGCGCGCCGGGTGCTGATCTGCTCGCCGCATCCCAATGAAGGCAAGACCTTTTGCGCGCTGAATCTCGCCATCGCGATGGCAGCCGAGCGGGATACGGAAGTGCTGCTCATCGATGCCGATTTCGGCAAGCCCTCGATCATGTCGAAGCTCGGTTTGGACGCAGGCAAGGGTTTCATGGACGTGCTGGCGGATCCCTCGGAGCACGTCGAAGATTTCGTGGTGGGTACGGACATCCCCGGCCTGTGGGTGCTGCCCGCCGGCGAACGCACCGGGCGCGACAGCGAATATCTCGCCAGCGAACGAACCTGGGAAGTGCTCAACCGCCTCACCCGCGGTGCGCCGAACCGTTTCGTCATCTTCGACAGTCCGCCTGCCTTGGCCGCGACACCTGCAGCCGAGCTGGCGAAACATGTCGGCCAGGCATTGCTTGTCGCGCGCAGCGATCAAACCGGGCGCGCTGCTCTGGAGGATGCCGTCGATCTGCTGTCCGCATGTCCGGATATCAAGCTGCTGCTCAACGATACCACTTTCAGCCCGAGCGGGCGCCGTTTTGGCAGCTATTACGGTTATGGAGAGACATCCCGTGACCAGTAAGGCGTTGCTCGCACTGGCAACTCTGGCGCTTTCGGGCGTTCTGCCGCTGGCCAGTCCGGCCATGGCACAGCAAAACCGCGACGCCGGTGCCGATGAGGCCGAGGGCCGCTCGGAAAGCCGCGGCTCGCGCCGCACGCGGATCGATCCCTATATCGAAGCGAATACGATCGCCAATTGGCAGATCACGCCGGGCGACGATGTGCTGACCTATACGCAGCTGGCTGCGGGCGTCGACGCATCGGTGCAAGGACGCAATACGGGCGCTGCCGTGTCGCTGCGCTACGAGCGGAACTTCGCGCACCAGTCCGATGGCGCGGATTCCGACACGCTGACCGGCATCGCCCGGGGCTATGCTTCGGTCGTTCCGAATGTGCTTACGATCGAGGCCGGTGCGCTCGCGACGCGGACCAGCGTAGATGAGTCGGGTCGCTCGATCATCGCTCCTTTGGCTGCGGACGATCTCACCACCCAGACCTATTCGGTCTATGCTGGCCCGACGCTGCAGACGCAGGTCGAGGGCGTGGACGTCTCCGCCAATTACCGGATTGGCTATACGCGGGTCGACGGACCGGATTTCGTCAGCGCCGGTGGCCAGCCGGTCGACATTTTCGACGAGAGCGTAAGCCACAGCGCGAATGTGCGCGCCGGGATCGCTCCGGGACGGGCAGGGCTGCCGGTCGGCGTGGGAGTCGGCGCTGGCTTATACCAAGAAGACATCTCCAATCTCGATCAGCGTGTCCGCGACGTCTACGTTCGCGGCGACGTCACGGTGCCGGTCACGCCCACACTCGCGGTGGTGTTCGGCGCAGGGATCGAGGACGTCGAAGTGTCGAGCCGCGATGTCCTGCGCGATGCGGACGGCGATCCGGTGATCGGCAACGATGGCCGCTTCATCACCGACGAGAGCAGCCCGCGCACCATCGCCTACGAGGCGGACGGGCTGATCTGGGACGTCGGCGTGATCTGGCGACCGAGCAGCCGCACCGAATTGGAGGCGACCTTCGGCCACCGCTACGACAGCGAAACCTTCTACGGCAGTTTCACCTGGGCTCCGAGCAGCCGCAGCACGCTGGGTATCGGCGTTTACGACAGCATCCAAGGGTTCGGCGGCCGCCTGAATAATGCGCTGGCCGCCCTGCAGACCGATTTCGAAGTCGTGCGCGACCCCGTTACGGGCGACATCACCGGCTGCGTCAACAGCCTTGACGGGCTCGGCTGCATCGACGGCGCGCTTGGTTCGGTCCGCTCTTCGGTCTTCCGCGGGCGCGGTGTCGTCGTGAGCTACACGCATGAGATGGGCCGTACGGTGGCCGGTATTGGTGCCGGGTACGACCGCCGCCGCTTCATCGGCGCGCCGGGCACGATCTTGGAGCTTGCCGACGGGATCGTCGACGAAAGCGTATATGTCACGGCAAATCTGGCTGGGCCGTTCGGTCGCGGCAACTACGCACTCAACACCTACGCCAACTGGTTCGAAAGCGGTGCCAGCTCGCTCGGCGATGCCTTCACGCTCGGCACCTCGGCTTCCTATACAGAGCAGGTGTGGCGCAATCTCTCGGCACGGGCCGCAGTGGCGCTCACCATGATCGATCCGGAAGCATCTCCCGACGAGTTCCTCACCGCTTCCGCGCTGCTCGGCCTGCGCTACGACTTCTGATAAGGACGCAGCATGTACGAAGATTTTTACGGCTTTCGCGAGCGCCCTTTCCAGCTGACGCCCGACCCGGCTTTCTACTTCGAAAGCGTCACGCACAAGAAAGCGCTGAGCTATCTCGGCTATGGTCTCAACCAGGGCGAGGGCTTCGTCGTCATCACCGGCGAGGTCGGTTCGGGCAAGTCAACGCTCGTCGCGCATCTGAAGGAGAAGCTCGACGACGAGCGCATGACGGTGGGCGAAGTCGTGACCAGCGCGCTGGACGACGACGAGATGATCCATGTCGCCGCGCGCAGCTTCGGCCTCGACATCGAAGGCGGCGACAAGGCAGCGGCGCTCGCTGCAATCGAGCTGTTCCTGCACGAAGAAGCCCGCAACGGCCGCCGCGTGCTGCTGATCGTGGACGAGGCGCAGAACCTTTCCATCGGCGCGCTTGAAGAATTGCGCATGCTGTCGAACTTCCAGCTCGGCTCGCATCCGCTTCTGCAGACGCTCTTGCTCGGCCAGCCCGAATTCAAGCACCTGCTCGCGCAGTCCGAAGAGCTCGAACAATTGCGCCAGCGCGTCATTGCCGCGCATCATCTCGAACCGATGCAGCCGGGTGAAATCGAGCCCTATGTGGAGCATCGCCTGGCGCATGTCGGGTGGGACGGTAATCCCGAAATCGATGGCAGCATCTGGGTGAAGCTGCACAAGGCGACGGGTGGCATTCCGCGCAAGATCAACCAGGTGATGACCCGCTTGCTGCTGATGGGGGCAGTCGAAGAACAGTCGGTCCTCGAAGCCGACATGCTTGAAGCAGTGCTCGAGGAGATGAATGGCGACAATGCGCCGGATGCCGAGACCGAGACCGCCGCCAAGCCGCGCCCGGACCGCGATCTCCCGGCGGCGGAGGCCATCGCCCGTGCACGAAGCGAGCCGGCGCGGCCATCGCCGGCCAGTTCGGAGGCGCACGACAAGGGGCTGCTCGATCACCAGATCGAAGCGATCGAGAAGGCGTTTGCGGAGCGGGACAAGCACATGGCCGCGATGCGCCGCGAGGTGCAGAAACTCGCCGCCTCGCGCGATCAGGCGACGGGGGGCCTGCCGCAGGATGCCGACAAGCGCCTCGAAGCCATCGAGCGTCGCCTCGACGAGCAGGAACAATCGCTGCGACATGTGCTCACGATGATGATAGACTATTTCGAGAGCCAGGCGACGCGCGCAGCGGCCTGACACGTCGGGAGGGGCCGGTGACACAGCACAGAATCGTCAACGGCCTGTCGGTCGATGTCGAGGATTGGTTTCAGGTCGGCGCCTTCGAACACACGATCAAGCGCGAGGACTGGGATTCGCTTCAGCTTCGCGTCGGCGATAATGTCGCGCGCATCCTCGACCTGTTCGACGCCGCCGGAGTCAAAGCCACCTTCTTCTCGCTGGGCTGGGTGGCGCAGCGCAATCGCGCAGCCATGCGCGCTATCGTCGAGCGCGGGCACGAACTCGCCAGCCACGGCCATGATCACACGCGTGTGTTCACCTTCACCCGGCAGGAATTTGCCGAGGATCTCGCGAAGGCACGGGCAATCCTGGAGGACGCCGGCGGCACGGCAATCACCGGCTACCGAGCGCCGAGCTTTTCCATCGATGCCCGCAACCCCTGGGCGCACGAGGTGCTGGCCGAGCAAGGCTATGCCTATTCCTCCAGCGTCGCCCCTGTGGTCCATGATCATTACGGTTGGCGCGAGGCGCCGCGGTTCGCGTTCAATCCCGTACCGGACAGCGATCTGGTCGAGATACCGGTGACAACGGCGGTATTCCGCGGTCGCCGTCTTGCTGCGGGCGGCGGCGGCTTTTTCCGCGTCCTGCCCTATGCCTTCAGCCGCTGGGCCATCCGGCAAGTGAACCGGCAGGATCGGCGGCCGGCGGTCTTCTATTTCCATCCCTGGGAAGTCGATCCCGACCAGCCGCGCGTTGCCGGAGCGCCGATGCGCTCGCGCCTGCGGCACTACACCAACCTTTCGCGCATGGAGGACAAGCTGTCCGACCTGCTCGGCGAATTCGCGTGGGGGCGAATGGATGAGCTGGCCGAGCGAGAGGCAGCGCGCAGTCTCGACTGGGCGGCATGAACGCGCCTGTGACGCATAGCGCCAAGCTGCGCGCGGTCGATTTCGGTGACGCTACCGAAGTCGCACGGATCGAGCGTTTCGTGGCCGAGAATGATGGCAGCGTCTTCCAGCGCCCCCTGTGGCTATCCGCTATTGCAGAGGGCACGGGCAATCCGGCGCACGGGATCGTCGTCGAGCGTGGAACGACCTTGTCGGGCTGGCTGCCGCTGACACTCGTCCATTCGCCCCTGTTCGGGCGGGCGCTGGTTTCGAGCGGATTCGGAGTCGGCGGCGGAATACTAGTTTCGCGCGAGCGCGACGTCGATCTCCTCGCCCAGGCTGCCACCGAACTCGCCCAGCGCCTGTGTGTGCCGAGCATCGAATTGCGCGATGCGGTTGCGCCCGATGAATGGGACACGATCGCGGGCAAGCACGCCAATTTCACGCGCGATCTCGCGGAAGACGACGAAGCGCAATTGCTCGCCATCCCACGCAAGGCGAGAGCGGAAGTCCGCAAGGGCCTCGCCAACGATCTGACCATAACCGCCGGCAACGGCGAGCAGGACTGCGCTGCGCATTACGGGGTCTATGCCGAGAGCGTGCACAATCTCGGCACGCCTGTGTTCCCGCGAAGCCTGTTCGATGCAGTGCTCGACCGCTTCGGGGACGATGCCGACATCCTCACCGTGAGCCATGGCGGGAGACCGACCGCGAGCGTGCTGTCGCTCTACCACAACGGCACCGTGATGCCCTTCTGGGGTGGCGGGACCTTCGCCGCCCGCAGCCTCCGCGCGAACGAGCGCATGTATTACGAGCTGATGCTCCATGCGCGGCGAAAGGGCTGCACGCGATTCGATTTCGGTCGCTCCAAGACCGGCAGCGGCCCATTCAGTTTCAAGAAGAACTGGGGCTTTGAGCCCGAACCGCTGGTCTACCGCAGCTGGAGCGCACCGGGCAGCGAGGCACGCAATATCGACCCGACCAATGCGGGCTATTCCGCCAAGATCGAACTATGGAAGCGGCTGCCGCTGGGGCTCGCCAACCGGATCGGCCCTGCCATCGCGCGCGGTCTCGGCTGAGGGCGGCGCTGGCCATGGGCGACATTCTTTTTCTCGCGCACCGCGTCCCATTCCCGCCCGATCGCGGCGACAAGATCCGTTCGCACCACCTCCTCAAGGGGCTTGCGCGCCTTGGGCCGGTCCATGTCGGAGCTTTCGCTGAAACCGAGACCGATCTGGCGCAAAAGGGTGAACTGGCCGCAATCGCCAAGACCCATGCCCTGATCGAGCGCAGCAAACCGCTGCCGCTTGCTGGAATCCAGGCCGTGCTCGCCAACAAGCCGGTGAGCCTTGCGGCGTTCGAGCATGAGGCCATGCGGCGCTACGTCCACAAGACGCTCGGCAACCACCGTGTCGACACGATATTCGTCTTCTCGGGGCAGATGGGGCAATACATTCCCGACAGCTTTCATGGTCACGTCGTGGTCGATCTGTGCGATGTCGATAGCGCCAAGTTCGCAGCCTACGCGGAGGCGGGTCAGCGAAAGTGGCTCAACGGTCGCGAGGCGCGGCTGCTGGCGCGCGAAGAGGCGCGCCTCGCGCACCGAGCCGACCGCCTGATGCTGATCAGCAGCGCCGAGGCAAACCTGCTCTCGGCCAATCTCGACAATCTATCGGGAACGGACATTCGCCCGCTCGGCAACGGGATCGATGCCGAGTTTTTCGATCCGGTTGGCGTGACCGGGCATGAGGAACTGGTCAAGGCCGAGGACCCGCAGATCGTTTTCACCGGACAGATGGACTACGCGCCGAATATCGCGGCGGCCGAGTGGATGATCGAGGGGGTCATGCCGCGACTGCGCACCCGCTTTTCCCGTGCTCGCTTCCACATCGTCGGCCGTGCACCCACCGCTGCGCTGAAAGCCCGCCATGGTGAAGCGGGGACGCGCGTATGGGGCGAGGTTCCCGATGTCCGCCCGTTCCTGAAAGCTACCGATATCGTCGCGGCACCGCTGATGATCGCTCGCGGTGTGCAGAACAAGGTGCTCGAAGCCATGGCGATGGCGCGGCCTGTGCTGCTGACGCCGGGCGCGGCCAACGGCATCGATGCGGAAAGCGATGTCCATTTTGCTGTCGTCAAGCCAGAGCCCGATCTGTGGGTCGAGCGAATCGAGCGGCTTGTAACTGATATGGCGGCGGCACGCGGCATGGGAGCGGCGGCGCGCCGGTTTGTGGTCGATAACATGAGCTGGGAAAGCGTCTATGCGCAGCTCCCTCAGATCCTCGCCCCGGGAAAGGCCGGTCGGGATGCCGCCTGAGATCGCACTGGACTCTGCGCCTGAAAGGACTTGGAGCAGCCGCCTCGTTCAGCTTGGGTTGGTTTGGCTGCTTCTGTTCGTCGTGACCTTCGAGGAATGGGCGCAAATGGCCCACCAGTGGTGGAATATCGACACCTACAGCCACATCCTCCTGATCCCGGCGATCATCGCCTGGCTGGTCTGGATCAAGCGTGACGAGCTTGCTGCGGTAGTTCCAGAAGGCTGGTGGCCGGCGCTCGCATGGTTCGTGGGCGGGTTTTCGGTGTGGCTCGGCGGCCGCGCGCTGGATATCAACCTCTTCGCACACGCTGGTGCGGTGATGACCTTTCAGGGCGCTGCCATCGCGCTGCTGGGCTTGCGAGCGAGCCTGATCCTCGTTCTGCCTATCGCCTACTCATGCTTCCTCGTCCCTTTCGGCGACGAGATCATTCCGCAGTTGCAGGCCATCACTGCACGTCTCGCGACATGGCTCACGGAAGCGAGCGGCGTCGCCATGATATCCGACGGCATCTATATCGACACGCCCGCCGGTCTCTTCATCGTGGCGGAAGCCTGTTCGGGCGTGAAGTTCCTCATCGCGATGGTTACGTTAGGCACGCTCGTCGCCTTCACCTGCTTCGAAAGCTGGACTCGCCGTGCATGGCTCATGCTCGCCTGCGTCGTCGTGCCGATCATCGCCAACGGGATCCGTGCCTGGGCGACGATCTTCATCGCGCAGTATGTGGGCGCGGAGGCTGCCGGGAGCTTCGATCATATCGTCTACGGCTGGTTCTTCTTCGGCATCGTCATCGCGATCGTCATTGGCGTCGCCTGGCGCTGGTTCGAGCGTGACCCAGAGGATGCCGGCTGGTCGTTGGCCGAGATCGATGCGATGCCGTCCGTGGCGTCGCTGGAGCGAAAGAGCATTTCAGCGACCTTCATCGTCGCCATCATGCTCGCCGTCGCAATCGCCTTTGCCGCTGCCGCGCACCTCGGCTAGGACGCCGGCCCATGTGCGGGATCGCGGGTATTTTCCATTACGAGACGGTGAAGCCGGTCGATCCCAAACGGGTCGAGACGATGACGAATGCGCTCGCGCATCGTGGCCCGGACGGTGCAGGCGTCTGGACGGCGCCGGGCGTGGGCCTCGGTCATCGGCGGCTCTCGATCATCGATCTGGCCGGTTCGCCCCAGCCCATGCATTCGGCGGACGGGCGCGCGGTCATCGTCTTCAACGGCGAGATCTACAATTACCGCCGGCTGCGCCGCGAGCTGGAGCAGGGCGGGGCGCAATTCCGCACCGATGGCGACACCGAGACGATCCTCGCCGCGTGGCAGAAATGGGGGCCGCGGTGCCTCGAACGGCTCGACGGCATGTTCGCCTTCGCGCTCTACGATTGCGCGACCCGGCAGCTGTTCCTCGCACGCGACCGGCTCGGGGTGAAGCCGCTCTACATTGCGGAGCTGCCCGGAGGCGCGCTGGCCTTTGCGAGTGAATTGAAGGGCCTGCTGGCCAATCCGCTGCTCAGGCGGACGATTGACCCGCTGGCGATCGAGGATTTCATGACCTGGGGCTATGTGCCGGATCACCGCGCGATCCTGCGCGGAGTTCGCAAGCTTCCGGCGGGGCACTATGAATTGCTGGAGCACGGTCGCACCCCGGCTTCGCCGGTGCAGTGGTGGGACGTGAGCTTCGCCGAGCGGTCGAGGGGTTCGCAGCAGGATCACTCCGCCGAGCTGCTCCACCTGATGCGCGAAGGAGTGACCAGCCGGATGGTCGCCGACGTGCCGCTGGGCGCGTTCCTCTCGGGCGGGGTGGACAGCTCGTCCGTCGTTGCGCTGATGAGCGAGGCAAGCGCGCAGCCGGTGACGAGCTGCTCCATCGGGTTCGACGTAGCGGGCGTGGACGAGACGGCGCATGCCCGGAAGGTAGCGGAGCTATTCCGCACCGATCATCACGAGCGCATCGTGTCGGCCGACCAGTTCGACGAGATCGATCGCATCGCTGCCATATTCGACGAGCCGTTTGCCGATGCGAGCGCCTTGCCGACGCTGCGGGTATGCGAACTGGCGCGCGAGCACGTGACGGTGGCGCTGTCGGGCGATGGCGCTGACGAAGCGCTGGCAGGATACCGCCGCCAGCTCTTTCACGCGCGCGAAGAACAAGCTCGCGCAGTCCTGCCGCAATTCCTACGCGAGCCGGTGTTCGGCGCACTTGGAAGCATCTGGCCAAAGGCCGACTGGGCGCCACGTCCGCTGAGAGCCAAGGCGACACTGCTGTCGCTCGCCCAGAACGGCGAGGCCGGTTACGCACGCGCGCTCGCCATCCTCGCCCCCGAGCAGAGAGCAGCCATCTACGGCGAGGGGATGATCCGTGACCGCGGAGATTATCGCGCGGAGCAGCCTTTCGAGACACTGATGCGCGGAGCTCCGACGCGCAGTGGGCTGGACAGGGCGCAATATGCCGATCTCAAGTTCTGGTTGCCTGGCGACATCCTTACCAAGACCGACCGTACGAGCATGGCCGTCGGCCTCGAGGCGCGCGAGCCCTTGCTCGACCACCGCTTCATCGAATTTGCCGCGCGCCTGCCACACCGCCAGCGCATTCGCGGCACGATGGGCAAGTGGCTGATGAAGCACACGATGGAACGCTATCTGCACGACGACATCCTCTATCGGCCGAAGCAGGGTTTCGTCACACCCATCGCCGATTGGTTTCGCGGGCCGTTGGCGGATGCCGCGCGCTCCGTGGCGTCGAGCGAACTGCTGGTCGGGAGTGGATGGTTTGCCCGCAAGCCGCTCGCCGAATTGGCGGAAGCGCACATCGCGGGCCGGTCCGACAACAGCCGGGTGCTGTGGCAATTGCTGGTTCTGGAACGCTCGCTGCGCCACCTCAAGCCCAGCGGCTGAGCCCGGTTCAGTCGGCGAGACCGTGGCCGCGCGCCATGTATTCGGCGCTTTGCATTTCCTTGAGGCGGCTGACCGTGCGCTCGAACTCGAACGATCCTTCGCCGGCGGTGTAGAGGTCCTCCGGCTCGGCGGCAGCGGTGGCGAACAGCTTGACGTTGTTCTCGTACAGCGCGTCGATCAACTTGGTGAAGCGGATCGCCTCGTTCTGGTTGTCAGGCGACATGGCCGGGATGCCGACCACGATCACGCTGTGGTAGGCATGGGCGATCGCGAGATAGTCGGCGGCGCCGCGGTTTTCGCCGCACAGCCGCTTGAAGCTGAATACGGCCACGCCCTTTAGGCTCTTCGGCACATGCAACGTCCGCCCGCCGCCGAGGTCGAGCGTACCCGACGGCACGTGCTCGGCATCCTCCGGTTTGTAATCGGTGAGGCGGAAGAATGCTTCGCGCACTTGCGCGGTCGCCTCGTCGCCGAGCGGCGAATGCCAGGTGTCGATATCGCCGAGCCGGTCGAGCCGGTAGTCGGTCGGACCGTTGAGCGGCAGTACATCGAACTCCGCCTCGACCAAGTCGATGAAGGGCAGGAAGAGCGAGCGGTTGAGGCCGTCCTTGTAGAGGTCGCGGGGAGGGCGGTTGCTGGTGGTGACCACGGCAAGCCCCTCGTCGCAGATCAGCGCGGTGAACAGGCGGCTCATGATCGCGGCATCGGCCGTGTTGGTGACCACCATCTCGTCGAAGGCGAGACAGCGGACGTCCTGCGCGATGTCGCGGGCGACTTTGCCCGTCGGATCGCCCGGATCGGTCTCGCGCCGCTCGCGCATGCGGCGGTCGACCTCGAGCATGAATTCGTGGAAATGGGCGCGGCGCTTCTGCTCGATCTCCAGCGTCTCGACGAACAGGTCCATCAGCATAGATTTGCCGCGCCCGACGCCGCCCCACATGTAGACGCCCTGCGGCCGCGTTTTCTTGGGCCGGAAGAGCTGCGAGAGGATGCCGCCGGGCGTTTCCGCCTGCAATTCGCGCTGAAGGCGATCGAGCCGTTCGGCAGCGCGGCGCTGGTCCGGGTCCGAGCGCAGCTCGCCGGCGGCCACGAGCCGCTCGTAGCGGGCGAGCATGCCGCTCATTGCGGCGTCGGGCGGCGGTGCATCTTCTTCACGATGCCGGAGAAGCTGGCGACGGTGTGATCCTCCTGCTCGACGGTACCGCGCACGAATACCATGCTGCCGGTCTCGCGCACGATCTCGCACACCGCATCGAGCGGGCGGTCGGGCTGCCCGCCGCCGACGAACTGGGTGGAGAGCTCGACCGTCACCGAAGGGCCGGCGTTGCCGCTGCCGATCGTGTGCATGGTCGTGAACAGGCTGATGTCGATCAGCGACAAGGTGACTGCGCCGTGCACGATGCCCTGCAGGTTCTCGTGCCGTCGTTCCGGGAACATGCGCAGCCGTGCCTTGCCGTCATCGTCGACGCGCGTGATCATCTTGCCCATCACCGCGCCGTTGAACAGCGACTGGTCCTTCAGGTTCCAGTGCCGCCAGCCCGGGTTGTCCGGGTCCGGCCCGTGATCGAAGACCTCGTCCGGAAGCACGTCAGATCGCGCGTTCGGCGATCATCTTCTTGGTTTCGGCGATCGCCTTGGCGGGCGAGAGGCCCTTAGGACACACGTTCGCGCAGTTCATGATCGTGTGGCAGCGATAGAGGCGGAAGGGGTCTTCCAACTGGTCGAGCCGCTCGCCGGTCATCTCGTCGCGGCTGTCGGCCAGCCAGCGATAGGCCTGCAACAGGATCGCGGGGCCGAGGAACTTGTCGCTGTTCCACCAATAGCTGGGGCAGGCGGTCGAGCAGCAGGCGCACAGGATGCACTCGTAAAGCCCGTCGAGCTGCTCACGCTGCTCGGGCGACTGGAGACGTTCCTTGCCGCTCGGCGTGGTCGAAACGGTCTGCAGCCAGGGGCGGATGCTGGCATATTGCGCGTAGAAATGCGTGAAATCGGGCACCAGGTCCTTGATCACGTCCATGCTCGGCAGCGGGGTGATGCGGATTTCGCCCTTGAGATCCTCGATCGCCGTGGTGCAGGCGAGGCCGTTCTTGCCATTGAGGTTCATCGAGCACGAGCCGCAGATGCCTTCGCGGCAGGAGCGACGGAAGGTCAGCGTCGGATCGATCTCGTTCTTGATCTTGAACAGCGCGTCAAGAACCATAGGCCCGCAATCGTCGAGGTCGAGCTCGAAGGTATCGTAGCGCGGGTTTTCGCCGGTGTCGGGATCGTAGCGGTAGATCTTGAACTTGCGGATGCGAGAACCGCCGTCAGCACTATGGGCGCGGCCTTTGCCGGTGATCTTCGAATTCTTGGGAAGGGTGAAGGTCGCCATTACGCAGTCGTTCCTGTTGCTTTCTGCCACCCATCTAGCGGTTCATGCGAGTGGCGCAAGGCCGACGATGCTGCAATTCCTGCACACTGTGTCCAACAGGATCGAAGACATGGACCGCATGGACCACAGTCCAGGGCGGAAAAAAGCGAGATTGCGAAAATGGCCGAATTCTGCGGGGGTCGAGGGAACAATCCGGTCATGCAATCGGTCTAGTCCGGTAGGATGGACGTAGGAAAGCCAATTCACAGAGCCGCCGTGTTCGGAGCCAGCGGCGGCATCGGGCGCGCGCTTGCGGAGGCGCTGGTGAAGCAGGACGCGGAGATCTGGGCAGGGTGTCGTTCGGGCGATCCCGGCATTGCCGGGGCGCACTCCTTTGCCTTCGATTTGGACGACGAAACCAGCATCGCCGAGGCGGCGGACGCCATGAGCGACGCACCGCCCGACCTCGTCATCGTCGCCAGCGGGGTACTGACCCTCGATGACGGCACCGGGCCCGAGCGAAGCTACCTCTCGCTCGATCCCAATGCGATGGAGCGAGTTTTCCTGCTCAACACTATCGGCCCGGCAATTATCGCAAAGCACATGCTGCCGCTGTTCGACCGGAAGGAACGCTGCGTGTTCGCGGCGCTATCGGCCCGCGTGGGCTCGATTTCCGACAATCGTCTCGGCGGTTGGCATAGCTATCGCGCCAGCAAGGCGGCGCTCAACATGCTGCTGAGAAACTTCGCGATCGAACTGGGTCGCACCCACAAGCAGGCCGTGGTCACCGGCCTCCATCCGGGCACGGTCGACACGCAACTATCCGAGCCGTTTCAATCGAACCTGCCCGATGGCCAGCTCACTGCGCCGGATGAAGCTGCTGCAAACCTGCTCGAAGTCATCTCCAAGCTCGGGCCTTCGGACAGCGGCAAGATTTTCGACTACGCTGGCGAGGTGATCCCGGCATAGAAAAACCGCCCCGCGCCGGTTGGCGCGAGGCGGCTTCTTTTCAGGCGGCTTTAACCCTTCTCGGATCAGCCGAACAGGATATCGCCAACCGGGATCGCATCGAGGTTTTCGAAGATGATCGTCTGATCGATCACGCCATCGCTGTCGATGTCGATTTCCAGGCGATTGTCGATAGCGGTCAGGGTCGAGGCTTCGGTGATACCGAGGCCCGACAGGTCGACAGTATCGACGCCCTCTTCGAAGTCGGTGATGATGTCGGTCCCGCCATTCGTGAAGCTGTCGTCGAACAGCCGCTCGTCGGAAGCGAAGACGAACACATCGGCACCGCCGTTTCCGGTCAGGACGTTGTCCTGCTCGTTGGTGATGATGACGTCGCGATAGTCGGTGCCGACAGCATTCTCGATTTCGGTGCCATAGGCGATCGAGATGTTCTGGTACTGCATGGCCTCGACGCCAGCATGACCGGTATCGGCGGCGATGTCGCGGGCGTTCAAGCCCATATAGCGGCTTGTCACGCTGTCGATCGTCGCTTGATCGGCAGGCGCGTAGTAATCCACTAGGCCGTAAGCCACCTCGATCGCGTCATTCAGCGATTGCAGAGCCTCTGCCTGATCGGCCGTGGTGATATTCCCCTGGCCGGCCGACGAGAACTGCCCGTCGCGCAGGTCGATAAGAACGCTCGCTTCGAAGCCCGAGAGGTCGATCGTGTCGATGCCACCGGCGTCGTAGATCGTCAGATAGGGGTGCTCGTTCTGCGTGAAGTCGAACACCGCACGATCTGCGGTCGAGTTGAAGCCGTAGGTGGTATCGTCGGCGCGGGTGGTCGGATCGGCGCCGTAAACCTGCTGGATGGTGTAGACATCATGTAGCAGCGGCGTCTGCGGATTACTGAAGAAGAACGTTCCCCAGTTGACGATGCGCGCACCGGTTTCCGATGCGCCCCAATACGACATAATCGAATACTGCTCGGAATCCTGGGCATATTCGGCCTGGTCGAGATAGGTCGTTGCGCCAGCACCATTGTAGGCGCCGGGGTGACTGAGGCCGATCGCATGACCGATTTCGTGGGTGAGCGTCGTTGCGCCGTAACCACCAAAGCTCAGGTCGCCGTTGGAATAGTTCCCTTCGTGAAGAAGCGTGCCATCCGCGTCGAAATAGCTGCGGGGATCGGCGACAAAGACGTCACCGAAGAAATTGTAGCCGCGAGCGTTCGTGAAGCCGTATTCCGGATAGTAGGCATAAGCCTGCGCCGGGTCCCAGCTGTTCGCGAACTGGATGTCGGCGCCGCGACCGTTGCTCTCCACGAATTCGGGCGAAATCAGATCGTCCCACAGGGCGATCGACGCACGTGCGGCGTCCTGCTGGGCAGCGGTGAAGGGAGCGGCTCCGTTATTGGCACCAAAGCCGTACTGCGGGTTGTTGTACAGGCCGACGAGGTTGTCGCCCTGCAGGAAGGTGTAGGTGATCCGGTTGCTGCCGGTGATGTTGTGCGAATTGCCGGAGAAGATCTGGTCGACGACCTGATCGAGGTCGGCGATCAGCTTGCCGCGGTATCCGAAACCGAAGCCGCCGAAGTTGTCGAGGTTGAAGTCCTCGGCCAGCGCGCCGGTATCGTAATCGAGCACGGTGTCGAGCGTGATCTGATCACGCAGTTCGCTGCCGTGATCGCAAGCGTCTGTGCAGGTGTGCGTGTAGAGATAGTCTGTCCCCTCGGACAGCACGTTATGGCGCGGCATGGACCCCTCCAGAAATGTGAAAATACGACCCTTGGTGCACCAAGCACCAAGTAACCGCATCCTAACCATAGGTCAGGCGGTGGCAAGGGCGTTTACCGCTTTTTCACGCAGTTCGGGAAACATATCTGAAGTCGCGGAGGATGTCCGCGCAATATGACGAACGTGCTATCCGTCGGCGATATTTGCGCACAACTCAGCCGGCAGCGATGAGTCCGTTCCTCCGCCACGATTCGGCAAGCAGTGTTTCGAGCAGATCGGCATGGCTGAACCCGGCTTTCGCCGCAGCCTTGGCCATGACCTTCTCCGACCACAAATTGCAGTTGAGATTGATCTCGATGAAGTTGATGTCGCCGGTTTCGAGATCGAGCCGGAACTCGATCCGCCCGTAATCGAAGGGCACGAATTCCTGCGCGACCTTGCGCGCCATGGCCTCGATCTTCGGCGCAAGGTCGGAATCGTCGAAACGCTTGAGCGCCGCCTTTTCCTTGTTTTCGACCAGGTCGCGCTTTTCGTAGTAGGTCCACAGGCGCTGCGTATCCTCGCGCTCGTACCACAGCATGGGGAGGGCGATCGGCTCGTCCTCGATAGTGATGAACGCGCATTGGACGTCGTAGCCGTTGAGATACGGCTCGACGATCGCATCGTGGCCTTCGGTATGGATGTGCCAGACCGCGTTGGCAACCTCGACCCAGTTGCTCGCGTCGGTGATGCCCCAGCTGGCGGAGGAGGCGTTTGGCTTGATTACCCAGCGGCCGGCGTCCTTCACGGGAAGGTCGTCCTCGCGGATGGGAGCGCCGCGGCGGTAACAGAACCAGGGCGCGGTCGGCACGCCGGCGTGTTCGCAGACGAGCTTCGACACCGATTTGTCGTCGCCCAGTCCGCGCAGAAAGGGCATTGCGCCGAGATAGGGGATGGCGTGCTTGTTGCACAGGATCGGAATCAGCATCTCGCTGTTCACGAAGCCGCCCCGGTTAAGCAGCGGAAACACGAAGTCCACGTCGGGCTTCTCGAACAGCACTTCGTAGTGATTGGCGAATTCGAGATTGAGCCCCAGCCCTTCCAGGGTGGTGCGGACCTCGTGATGATAGATGGCGTGATTACCGTCTTCAGGGTGCATTCCGCCGCCGAACAGGGCGTGCTTGGCCATGAACAGCGTGCGGATACGGTCCTTGGCTTCTTCAGGAATGCGAAGGGGGGAAATCGGTTTGGTCATGGCATACCCGTCTGTGATTTTCGCCGCCAATACGCCGCGCAGCCCCACGCCGCCACCGAATTCTGCGCGAGAAACCGCTTGCCGCACGCCGGAAACGCGATAGCTTGTTTCATCGACTTCGCGGGAGAGGAGCCGGCGGTGGGACTGAAGAGCTGGTACGATGCGCACGTCATGCCGCGGGTGATCACCTATGCCTGCGCCCAGCCGGAAATCGAGGAACGCCGCCGCATGGTCGTTCCGCTCGCTCGCGGGCATGTATTCGAGATCGGCTGCGGCGGGGGCCTCAACCAGAAACTCTACGATACGGAGCAGGTGACGGCCTTCAGCGGGATCGATCCGCATGGCAAGCTACTCGACGGTGCCCGTGCCGAAGCCGAACGCAAGGGCTGGGCGGTCGATCTGCGGCAGGGTGTTGGCGAAGCCATACCGTTCCAGGACAGCAGTTTCGATACGGTCGTATGCACCTATACCCTGTGTTCCGTGGACGATCAGGCGAAAGTCTTGTCGGAAATGCGGCGCATCCTGCGTCCGGGAGGCCGATTGCTGTTTCTCGAGCATGGGCGTTCGCCAGATGCGGGGGTCGCGAAATGGCAGGAGCGGATCGAACCCGTCTGGAAGCCGATGGCCGGTGGATGCCATCTGACCCGACCGATCGGATCGGCACTGCGCGGGGCAGGTTTCGCCGTCGAACCGCTGGGACAGGCCTATCTGCCGAAAGCGCCGAAAGTGATGGGCTGGATGGAATGGGGCGTCGCGCGCAAGGAAGGCGCGTGATCCAGGCGACTCGATAAACAAACGCCCCGGACCCTTGGTGAGGCCGGGGCGCTGTCGTTCAGGCAATCTTTTCGGGTTTAGCTGTCGCCGAAGGTCCGCTGCCACCAGCCCTTGCGGGGCTTGGCAGTTTCGACGGTTCCGGCTGACACTTCTTCCTCCGGCGCAGCGCTCATCTCAGGCGCAGTATCGGCATCGGACTTGGGCTTCGCCTTCGCCTTGCTCACACGCGGCTTACGGGCAGGCTTCTTTTCGGCAGCGGCCTCGGCAGTTTCGGGAGTGCCTTCCGGTCCGGCGACGACTGCCATGTCTTCGGTGACCTGTTCAGCCACTTCGCCGGAAGCCTTGCCATCCGCTTTCTTGGGTGCCGCCTTCTTCGCGCGAGTACGCTTGGGCTTCGGCTTTTCCTCGGAGTCGGCATCGGAAGCGGTTTCCGCCTCAGGCTTCTCCGCCTTCGGCTTGCGGGTGCGCTTGGCCTTGGGCTTTTCCTCGGTGGCGGCGCTATCGTCGGTTGGCTGGTCGTCGGTCTTCTTCGGCTTCCGAGCGCGCTTCTTCGGCTTCGGCGCATCTTCCTCGGCTGCGGCTTCCGCCGTTTCCGAGCTGTCTTCCGGACCGGCGACCACGGCCATGTCCTCTACGACCTGCTTGGACACCGGTTCGAGGTTTTCGACCTCCTCGCCGGCATCGTTGCGATTGCCGCGACCGCGACCGCCCCGACGGCGTCCACCACGGCGGCGCCGCTTCTTCGGGTTGTCATTGCCGTTATCCTCGGCGGTTTCGTCTTCCTCGTCGTCGTTATCGTCGCTGTCGTCGTCTGCACTATTGTCGTCGTTGCGGCGCTTGTTGCGGCCACGACCACCGCGACGGCGGCGACGCTTCTTGCGGGGACGATCGTTGTCGTCATCGTCTTCATCCTCATCGTCGAAGGCTTCGGTGTCGACGTCGTCGTCATCGTCCTCGACGAGGGTTTCGAACTTGGGCACGTTGGTTGGACGAGGGCCGGAGCTCGACACGCTCATCTTCGCGCCTTCGTCTTCGCCTTCTGGACGGACGACCACGGTCACGCCGTAACGCTCCTCGATCTCCATCAGATCGGCGCGCTTTTCGTTGAGCAGATAGACCGAGGCCTCGGTGCTGGCGGCCAGCGTGATGATCGATCCCTTGCCCTTGGCGGCTTCGTCTTCGATCAGACGCAACGCCGACAGGCCGGCGGAGGACGCAGTGCGCACAAGGCCGGTGCCATCGCAATGCGGGCAGTCCCGGGTGGTCGCTTCGAGCACACCGGTGCGCAGGCGCTGGCGGCTCATTTCCATCAGGCCGAAGCTCGAGATGCGGCCCACCTGGATGCGCGCGCGGTCGTTCTTCAGCGCTTCCTTCATCGCCTTTTCGACCTTGCGGGTGTTGGAGTGGTGCTCCTGGTCGATGAAGTCGATGACGACGAGGCCCGCCATGTCGCGCAGCCGCAACTGGCGAGCGATCTCGCGCGCAGCTTCCAGGTTGGTATGCAGCGCGGTCTGCTCGATATTGTGCTCCTTGGTGGAGCGGCCCGAGTTGATGTCGATCGACACCAGTGCCTCGGTCGGGTTGATCACGAGGTAGCCGCCGCTTTTCAGCTGCACGACAGGATCGTACATCGCCTTGAGCTGGTCTTCCGCCCCGTAGCGCTGGAACAGCGGCACGGGGTCGGCATATTGCTTCACCCGGCGCGCGTGGCTGGGCATCAGCAACTTCATGAATTCCTTGGCCGACTTGTAGCCTTCTTCGCCCTCGACCACGACTTCCTCGATCTCGCGATTGTAAATGTCGCGGATGGCGCGCTTGATCAGGTCGCTGTCCGAATGGATCAGCGCCGGCGCGGCGGAAGACAGGGTGCGTTCGCGGATCTCGTCCCACAGGCGGGCGAGATAGTCGAAGTCGCGCTTGATCTCGGTCTTGGTGCGGCTGAGCCCGGCAGTGCGCACGATCAGCCCCATGGTCTTCGGCAGGCTCAGGTCGCTGACGACCTGCTTCAGGCGCTTGCGGTCCGATGCGCTGGAAATCTTGCGCGAGATGCCGCCGCCGTGGCTGCTGTTCGGCATCAGCACGGTGTAACGTCCGGCCAAGCTGAGATAGGTGGTCAGCGCCGCGCCCTTGTTGCCGCGTTCTTCCTTGACGACCTGCACGAGCAGCACCTGACGGCGCTGGATGACATCCTGGATCTTGTAGCGGCGACGCAGCGCCATGCGCTTGGCGCGCGCATCGTCGACTTCCTTGGCGCGGCTGCGGCCGCCCTTGCCCTGGCGGCGACCACGACCCTTGCGCCCGCGTCCACGGCGTTGGTTGCCGGAGTCGTCGTCTTCATCTTCGCTATCGTCGTCCTCATCCTCGTCGTCGTCGCCGTCGAGTTGGCCTTCCTCGATCGTGGAGACCTTGTCCTTGTCGGACGTGTCGACTTCTTCGAGTCCGTCTTCGGCGAGGTCTTCGGCGAGAGCTTCGGCGCTTTCGTCTTCGGCGTCATATTCGTCGCCGGGCATTTCGCCGCGCTCTTCCTCTTCGGCGCGCAGGCGGGCTTCCTCTTCGGCGGCCTCGGCCTCGGCGGCGAGCAGGGCCTCGCGGTCCTCCTTCGGGATCTGGTAATAGTCGGGATGGATTTCGCTGAAAGCGAGGAACCCGTGGCGATTGCCACCGAAGTCGACGAAGGCCGCCTGCAGCGACGGTTCGACCCTGGTTACTTTCGCGAGATAGATATTGCCCTTGATCTGCTTGTGATCGGCAGATTCGAAATCGAACTCCTCAATCCGGTTTCCCTTGAGGACCGCCACCCGGGTTTCTTCCTGGTGGCGCGCATCGATAAGCATGCGCGTTGCCATGTAATTGTCTCCAGCCGCAGCGGGGCGGGGCAGGCCCGTCGTCCGCGCGGCGTATTATGTTGGGATTTCCGCGTCCGTTCACCGGAGCCGCGGCGTTGAAGGACCGGCCGTCATGCAGATATGCGCGGGGCCGGGTATTCGTGACTGCGGAGACTGCCCTGCGCGTATTCAGCGCTGTCCGGCCCGACGAAAACGCGTCCCGGCGCGGGGCCGGGGATGCGTTTGTCGGGGAGGAACGGGGCATGTCCTGCATCAACCTGTATTCGTTGCGATCCTGATTGCCGAACGGCTGCGGATCGGTGGGCGGCAAGCCCGAATGTCCCTCTTCGTCGCGCGTTTCGCGCCGATCGGAGGCATCGGACAGCCGATACGCTATCGCTAGCACCGTGGGTTTCCAACAGCAACCATATTGCGCGGAGCGGCAAGAAAGCCCTAACGATTCACCATAAATGGCACCGCGCACGCAAATCCTGCTGCTTCTCGCAATTCCGCTGGTCCTCGTCGTGGGTCTGGTGCTGACCTCGCAACGCCTGCCTTCATCGGAGGTTGGCCGCGCCTATGTGCAGCGTGTGACCTTGCCGAGCGCTTCCGACGATCTCGATCTGCCGAGCGTGTCGGGCGATGAAGCCTTGCCTCTGATCGTGATCGACGCCGGGCATGGTGGGCATGACCCCGGCGCATCAGGGCAGGGACTGGTGGAGAAATCGCTCGTGCTGTCACTGGCCAGCGAGCTGAAGGAGGAACTCGAGGCACAGGGCGGCGTGCGGGTCGCGCTGACCCGCGATGACGACCGCTATCTCCTCCATGCCGAACGGTTCGAGATCGCGCGCCGGCTGAATGCCGATCTGTTTCTATCCATCCACGCCGACAGCGCAGGCGACGCGAGCGAGGTGGAGGGAGCCAGCATCTACACGCTGTCCAACGAGGCATCGAGCGACGCGGCCGCCCGCTTCGCCGAGCGCGAGAATGCCTCCGACAGGCTCAACGGCGTCAATCTGTCCGACCAGAGCGACACGGTGAGCACGATCCTCGTCGAATTGTCGCAGCGTCGCACGCAGGAACAGTCGGCGGAGTTCGCCCGCCTGATCCGGCGCGAAGGCGAGGGCGTGCTGCGTTTCCATCCTCAGGCAATCCGCTCGGCCGCGCTGAAAGTTTTGCGCGCGCCCGACGTGCCTTCCGTGTTGTTCGAAAGCGGTTTCATCACCAATGCGGCAGAGGCGGAACGGCTCGGCTCGGCAGAGGGCCGCGAACAATTCGCGCAAATCATGGCGCGGGCCATCCGTATCTATTTCGCCCGGCAGCAATAATCGCGTCATCGGGCCATTCTTGTTCTGGCGATATGCAGAAAGCCCGTGCTAAAGGCGCTGCCTAGATATGTCCGACGCTACCCCCCTCCAGTATTATCGCCACCGGCTGACCGACGATCCACGGCGGTTGATCGTCTGGTTCAAGGACAATTGGGCCACCAATCGCAAGCTGCGAGTCGTCAGCTATGCCGCCGGCGTGGCCGTGGTCCTGCTGGTGCTCGCCTGGGCGACGCTGGCGCGCAACCTGCCCGATGCGGAAAGCCTGCTCGATTACGAGACGCCGCTGCCGACCGTGGTGCGGGGAGTCGATGGCGAGATCGTCCATTCCTACGCCCGCGAGCGTCGCGTGCAGCTGCAATATGGCGACTTCCCCGATCAGATGATCGAGGCCTATCTCTCGGCCGAAGACAAGACCTTCTTCAGCCATGGCGGCGTCGACCTGACGGGCACGCTGAATGCCGTCGTGGATTACGCGACGAAGTTCGGTTCGGACGAGCGCGCCGTGGGCGGATCGACCATCACGCAGCAGGTGGCGAAGAACCTTCTGCTGGGCGACGAGTATTCGATCACCCGCAAGCTCAAGGAAATGATCCTTGCGACGCGCATCGAGAGCGTGCTGACCAAGCAGGAGATCCTCGAGCTCTATCTCAACGAAATTCCGCTCGGGCGGCGCAGTTTTGGCGTGCAGGCAGCAGCGCGCGCCTATTTCGACAAGGATGTCGGCGATCTCGACCTGCACGAGACGGCATTCCTCGCGATCCTGCCGAAGGCGCCCGAACGCTACGGCCGCGAGCGCTATCGCGAACTGGCGCTTGTCCGGCGCGATTTCGTACTCGACCAAATGCAGGCAAACGGATTTGTGACGTCGGCAGAGGCGAGCCGCGCCAAGGCACAGCCGCTCGGCCTCGTTCAGCAGCGAAGCGAGCGATCGGCCGATGCGGGCTATTTCCTCGAAGAAGTCCGCCGGCAGCTCATCGACCGCTTCGGCGAGACTGCCGAGGACGGCGGCAACAGCGTCTATGCTGGCGGGCTGTGGGTGCGGACCTCGCTCGACACCGAGTTGCAGGATGCCGCGCGCGATGCGTTGCGCGCGCAGCTGATTAGCTACCACGGCAATCGCGGCTTCACCGGGCCCGTCGCCACGCTCAATCCCGAAAACGGCGACCTGCACTCGCAGCTCGCCTCGTCCAATCTCTCGATCAATTACGAAGACTGGCGCATTGGCGTGATTACCGCGACCGGTTCGTCGCCGACCATCGGCTTCACCGATGGCGAAGACTATCCGCTGATTGGCGCGCCCTCGTCGCTCAAGCTGGGCGACGTGGTGGCCGCAGTCCAGTCCGGCGATGGCTATCGCTTGCGCGGCGTGCCGGAAATTTCGGGCGGTTTCCTCGCTCAGGCGCCGCAGACGGGCCGCGTGCTTGCCATGCAGGGCGGCTTCGACAGTCGCCTCGGCGCATTCAATCGCGCGACGCAGGCCGAACGCCAGCCCGGTTCGACGATCAAGCCTTTCGTCTATGCCTCCGCGCTCGACCACGGCATGACCCCGGCGACCGAAGTACCAGACCAGACATTCTGCGTCTGGCAGGGCGCAAATCTCGGCGAGAAATGCTTCCGCAATTTCGGCGGTGGCGGTGGCGGAGTGCACACCATGCGCTGGGGGCTCGAACAAAGCCGCAATTTGATGACCATCCACATCGCCGACACGACCGGCATGGATAATGTGGTCAAGACGATCAAACGCGTCGGCATCGGCGACTACGAGCCGTATTACTCCTTCGCATTGGGCGCAGGCGACACGACGGTCGCTCGTATGGTCAACGGGTATGCCGCACTGGCCAATTGGGGGCGGCAGACCGAGGGTTCCGTCATCGATTACGTGCAGGACCGCCGCGGCAAGGTGATTTTCCGCTCCGATAATCGCGAGTGCACCGGCTGCAACATGGACCAGTGGGACGGCCAGCCGATGCCGCGCTTCGAACCGCAAGGGAAGCAGGTGCTCGATCCGCGCACCGCGTTCCAGGTCGTCCACATGCTGCAGGGCGTCGTGACGCGCGGTACCGCCGTGCGCCTCCGCAGCCTCGAGCTGCCGCTGTTCGGCAAGACCGGGACTACCAACGGGCCGACCAATGCCTGGTTCGTTGGCGGCACGCCGGATATCGTCGCGGGCATGTATGTCGGCTTCGACCAGCCGCGCAATCTCGGTGGTTGGGTGCAGGGCGGCAATACTGCCGCGCCGATCATGAAGCGCTTCGTCGAGGCCACGCGCGAGCGCTGGAATGCCGAGGACTTCGTCGCCCCGCCCGGTGTGCGCATGGTCAAGGTCGACCGGCGCACAGGCAAGCGCGTGTTCGACGGCACCCCGTCGGACGATCCGAAGGCGGCGATCATCTGGGAGGCATTCAAGCCCGATACCGAACCGCCGCGCTCCACCCGCTCGGACGTGATCGCTGCCAAGCGCAACGAAATCCTCGAGCTGATCCGCCGTGCCCGGCAGGGTCCGACCCAGCGGGCAGCGGCTCGCGAGGTGGAACGTCCCGACGATTTCGTCGAGGAACAGGGCGGTATCTACTAGCCAGCACCGGCTACCCAGCTTTACAATCGCTGCCCGCGCGTTAGGGGGCGGTGGCAAGTGATTTGCCGCAAGTTTTGAAGGAATTCGTCATGCGTGCCGAAGGGCAGGCCCATATCGAGAGGATCGAAGCCGCATTGGCGCTCGTCCGCCAATCGCTCGACTGGGAGCGCGCCTTGCGCCGCCTCGACGAACTCGACGCGCGAGTGCAGGACCCGACCCTGTGGGACGATCCCAAGCAGGCGCAGGTCATCACGCAGGAGCAGAAGCGCCTCGAAACCGCGATCACCACCGTGCGCGAGATCGAGAGCGAGATGTCCGACGCCATCGAATTCGTCGAAATGGGCGAGGCCGAGGGCGATGACGAAGTTGTGAGCGAGGGGCTGTCCTCGCTGGAAGGCCTCGCCGATCGCGCCGATCGCGACAAGGTGCAGGCGCTGCTGTCGGGCGAGGCCGACGGCAACGACACCTATATCGAAATCCACGCAGGCGCGGGCGGGACCGAAAGCCAAGACTGGGCGGAGATGCTTTTCCGCATGTACGCCCGCTGGGCCGAACAGCGAGGCTACAAGGTCGAGACGGTCGAATATCAGGCAGGCGACCAGGCGGGCATCAAATCCGCTACGCTGCTGGTGAAGGGCGACAATGCCTATGGCTATGCGAAGACCGAGAGCGGCGTCCACCGCCTCGTCCGCATCAGCCCTTATGACAGCAGCGCGCGGCGCCACACCAGCTTCAGCTCGGTCTGGGTCTATCCGGTGATCGACGACGATATCGACATCGAGATCAATCCGGCCGACCTCAAGATCGACACCTACCGCGCCAGCGGTGCGGGTGGACAGCACATCAACACGACCGATTCCGCGGTCCGCATCACTCACCAGCCTACCGGGATCGTCGTCGCCAGCCAGAACGACCGAAGCCAGCACAAGAACCGCGCGACCGCGATGAACATGCTGAAGGCCCGCTTGTTCGAGCGCGAAATGGCCGAGCGCGAAGCGGCAGCCTCTGGGGAGTACCAGGAAAAGAGCGATATCGGCTGGGGCCACCAGATCCGCAGCTACGTCCTCCAGCCGTACCAGATGGTGAAGGACCTGCGGACCGGCGTTCAGTCTCCCACGCCCGACGATGTCCTCGACGGCGCGCTCGATCCGTTCATTTCCGCCGCACTCGCTCAGCGCGTGACCGGCGAAACGGTCGAGGTGGAGGACGCGGAGTGAGGCGCGGCCTCGCTCTTCTCCCTCTCATCGCAGCCAGTCTCGCCGCCTGCGATGGCGGGCTGCTGAGTACCGGAGACGAACCGGCCGAGTTCCCCGCGCCCGACCGTCCCGTGTCTGGCATCGGCACCTATTCCATCGACAGCGAGGACCAGCGCGACAGCCGCGGCGAAGCGCAGACGGTGATGGACCTTGCCGAACTCGAACCCGGCATGACAGTGGCCGATATCGGCGCAGGCAATGGCTACTACACGCTGCGCCTAGCCAAGCGCGTCGGCGAAACCGGCCGCGTGCTGGCACAGGATATCGACGGCGATGCTCTGGCGCGTCTCGGCCGCCGGGTAGAGCGTCAGCGGCTCGACAATGTCTCGATCCGCCGCGGCGAACCGGCCGACCCGCGCCTGCCCGCCAACAGCTTCGACCGCGTGTTCATGGTCCACATGTACCATGAGATAGAAGAGCCCTACGAATTCCTCTGGCGGCTGTGGCCGTCGCTGCGAGAGGACGGTCAGGTCATCGTGGTCGACAAGGATCGCCCGACTGACCGGCACGGGATCGACCCGCTGCTATTGTCTTGCGAGCTGGAGCGGGTGGGATACGAATTGGTCGCGTTCAAGGATGCGCCGGAACTGCTCGGCTACTATGCACAGTTCAAGGCAGCGGCTACGAGGCCCGAACCCGGAGAGATCGAACCGTGCCGCGGCGACAGTGTCGCACACGAGGCGCCGCCCATCGAGCGGCCGACGAAGAGAGAGAAAGCATAATGAGTTTCAAGGGTCTCAAGCCCATCGTTTACGGCGGCAAGGAAGTCTGGCCGCTGATCGAGGGCGGCAAGGGCGTATCCGCCACCAATCACATGAGCTCGGGCGCCTGGGCCGCTGCGGGCGGCATCGGCACGGTTAGCGCAGTCAATGCCGACAGCTATGACGAGGACGGCAGTCCGATCCCGCAAGTCTACCCTCAGGCCACCCGCAAGGAGCGCTTCGAACAGCTCGTGCGCTACGCAATCGACGGGGCGACCGAGCAGGTGAATCGCGCTTACGAGATTGCCGACGGCAAGGGCGCGATTAATATCAACGTGCTGTGGGAGCAGGGCGGGGCGCAGCAGGTCCTCGAAGGCGTGCTCGACAATTGCGCCGACAAGATCGACGGCGTCACTTGCGGGGCGGGGATGCCCTACAAGCTGGCCGAGATCGCCCAGCGTTACAATGTGCATTACCTGCCGATCGTCTCTTCCGCGCGCGCTTTCCGCGCATTGTGGAAGCGGAGCTATTCCAAGGTGCCGGACCTGCTGGCGGCCGTGGTTTATGAAGACCCTTGGCTGGCGGGCGGGCACAATGGCCTGTCCAATGCCGAGGACCCGACCAAGCCCGAAGATCCCTATCCGCGCGTGAAGGCGCTGCGCGAAACCATGCGCAACGAAGGCGTCAGCGAAGACACGGCCATCGTGATGGCCGGCGGGGTCTGGTTCCTGCGCGAATGGAACGACTGGATCGACAACCCCGAACTCGGCAAGATCGCCTTCCAGTTCGGCACGCGCCCGCTGCTCACCCATGAAAGCCCGATCCCGCAGGTGTGGAAGGACATGCTGCGCACGGTCGAACCGGGCGACGTGCTGCTCCACAAGTTCAGCCCCACCGGATTCTATTCCAGCGCGGTGAAGACGCCTTTCCTCTACGATTTGATGCACCGCAGCGAGCGCCAGATCCCGATCTTCAAGCGCGACGAGGAAGAGGGCACCATCCCGCTCGCCGATCACGGCAAGGCAAAGTATTTCTACGTCCATCCCGGCGACCAGCGCAAGGCGCAGAGCTGGATGCACGAGGGCTTCACCGAAGCGCTGAAGACACCCGACGACACGGTGGTTTTCACCACCCCCGAAAGCGCCGAGCAGATCCGCACCGACCAGCAGGAGTGCATGGGCTGCCTGTCGCACTGCCAGTTTTCCAGCTGGAAGGATCACGACAACCACACCACCGGCCGTCTCGCCGATCCTCGCAGCTTCTGCATCCAGAAGACCTTGCAGGACATCGCCCATGGCGGCGACCCGGACGAGAACCTAGCTTTCGCGGGCCACGCCGCCTACCGCTTCAAGCAGGATCCGTTCTACTCGAACAACTTCACACCCACGGTGAAGGAACTGGTCGAGCGGATCCTGACCGGGGATTGAAGCTTTAGCGCCAGAGCTGCATCGCCCTGATCGCATCCGGCATCTTTTCGTCGGTGTCCGGGCGCGAGAGGGTGCGTTCGATCAGCTTCCACTTTCGCGCGATCTTTCCCTTCTGCCACAGGTCGACGACCCAACTGTCGCCGGTCCAGTCGCGGCCTTCGATCGAGGCTTCCAGCCCCAGGCGCGTGGCGAAGACTGCGACATTGCCATGGCGGCGCACATAGACCTCGTCGAAGCGATAGCCGGTGCAGCGGAAGCGCGTAGTCGCGGCTTCCAGCCAGCTGGCGCGGTCGAGGATCACGGGCTTGCTAGACCCCAGGAGAAAGATGAAATCGCGCGCTGCGAGCGATTTCATCTGATTGCGGTCGCGCTGCATCCACGAGCGCATCCACAGGTGTTCGAGCGCTTCGATCTTGGCTGAAAATTCGTCCATGGCGTGAGGGCGTTACAGGCTTGCCCGCCGATGGCAAGCGGACTTCTGCGAAGGTCAGCCGAGGCCGGTCAGCACCTGGTCTGGCGGGCGATGCCCGTCGGCCCACATGCGGATATTGGCGATCACCTTCAGGCCCGATTCCTCGCGCCCTTCGCGCGTGGCGCTGCCGATGTGGGGCAGGGTCATCACGTTGGGATGGCGGATGAGACGTTCGTCCACATTCGGCTCGTCGGGATAGACGTCGAGCCCCGCGCCGGACAGGTGGCCGTTCTCCAGCGCGGCGATCAGCGCTTCCTGATCGACCAGATCGCCGCGCGCGGTGTTGATCAGGCTAGCGCCCGGTTTCATCAGGCCGATGCGCCGCTCGTCGATCAGTCGATGCGTGCCCGGCGTCGCCGGGCAGTGGAGCGTGAGAATGTCCGCCTGCGCCACCAGATCGTCGAGGTTTTCGACATAAGCGGCATCGAACATGCGCTCGACCGCTTCGGGCAGGCGCTTGCGATTGTGATAGGCGATACGCAGGCCGAAGGCGCGCGCGCGATGGGCGACGGCCTGGCCGATTCGGCCCATGCCGACGATGCCGAGCACCTTGCCCGCAAGCTTCGTTCCGAGCAGCGCGGTCGGCGTCCAGCCCGTCCACTCGCCACTGCGGATCAACTGCACGCCTTCGCGAATGCGGCGCGGGACGCCGATGATGCCTGCCATGGCGAGGTCGGCGGTGTCGTCGGTGAAGACACCGGGCGTATTGGTTACCATGATGCCGCGATCATGCGCCGCCTTCAGGTCCAGATGTTCGGTGCCGGCGCCGAAATTGGCGATCAGGCCGAGATCGTCGCCCGCCTCCGCGATCATGTCGCCGTCGACGCGGTCGGTGACGGTCGGCACGAGGACATCGCAGGTCTGCATGGCATCCACGAGTTCGTCTCGCGTCAGCGGTCGGTCCTCGCCGTTGAGCGTCACGTCGAACAACTCGCCCATGCGCTCTTCGACCGAGGGCATAAGATGACGGGTGACGACAACCCGCGGCGTGCGGGTGAGGCGTTTCTCGACCTGTTCGGGGGCGCTTTCCATGCTGGTCAAAAGCGCTAGGGCGAGGGCGGGGTAATGGTCAAGCGCGGTTGCCGTGGCAGCGCAGAATCATGTAAGAGGTCCGCCATGGTCGCGCGCCTCCTCATCGCCCTCGTCTGCTTCGTCGGTCTGCCCGCTTCGGCAGCCGCGCAGGAACGTGAGGTGCCTTACTGGGCGACCATCCGCGCGAGCGAGCTCAACATGCGCGTCGGACCGAGCGCCGATTACAAGATCGACTGGGTCTATCGCCGCCCCGGCCTGCCGGTGAAGGTTGTGCGCGTGATGGAAGGCTGGCGGCTGATCGAGGATCCTGCGGGCGACAAGGGCTGGGTCGTTGCCCGCCTGCTGAGCCCTGATCACGGCGCAATCGTCATCGGCGACGGGCCTGCCGATATGCGCGCTAGTCCGGCAGCGGATGCCGCGCTCAAATGGCGGGTCGAGCCGGGCGTCGTAACGGCCTTGGGCGACTGCGAGGACAGCTGGTGCGAGGTGACGATCGCCAACCGCCGTGGCTGGATCGCTCAGGATCGATTGTGGGGCGCAGGCACGCCGTAACGTGAAAAAGGCGGCCCTTTCGAGCCGCCTTCTCCGTTTTCTGGTCTGACCTTTTACATGGTCGTTTCGGCAGCGACCCCATTGCCGTCGACCTTGCGCACTGTCGCGGTGGTGTTGCCATCCGCATCGCGCATCTGGAAGCTGCCATCCGAGCCAGGCGCGCCGCCGGCGTAGCATTCCTCGGACTCGGTGCCTTCGGGATCGAAGCACATCTGCGAGCCGTCCTGGCGCCAGGTGCCGCGTTCGGTTTCAGTACCGTCCGGCATCGTATCGACATAGGTGCCGTCGGCGTTGATCTGCTGCATGGTGACGCTGCCGTCGGCCATCTGAACCTCGTAGGTTCCGGTCATATCGCCGGTAGCAGTGCTGCCGAGCGTCGTGTCGGCCGGTGTCGCCGTATCGAGCGGTTCGGGAGCGGGTTCCTCGTTGGAGCCGCAGGCGGCGAGCGCTACCGTTGCGGCAGCGACGAAAAACATGTTCTTCATGGCACTTCCCCTTTCGCCGCACCAACGCGCAGGTGCGGGGGAAGTGCCGCGAAGAACGTCAGACAAGCTCGACTGCGACTGCCGTGGCTTCGCCGCCGCCGATGCAGAGCGAGGCGATGCCGCGCTTCTTGCCCTGCTGTTTGAGCGCGTTGAGCAGCGTCACGATGATCCGCGTGCCGCTGGCACCGATGGGGTGGCCGAGCGCGGTCCCGCCGCCGTTTACGTTGATCTTGTCATGCGGGATGCCAATGTCGCGCATGGCGAACATGGCGACGCAGGCAAACGCCTCATTGACTTCCCACAGGTCGACCTCGTCCGCCGACCAGCCGGCCTTCTCGAGCACCTTTTCGATGGCGCCGACAGGTGCGACGGTGAATTCGCTCGGCTCCTGCGCATGCGCCGCCATGGCGACGATCTTCGCGACCGGTTCGTGCCCGTTTTCCCTGGCGACGCTTTCGCGCGTCAGGACCACGGCAGCCGCGCCGTCGGAAATCGAGGAGGACGTTGCTGCGGTAATCGTGCCGTCCTTGGCGAAAGCGGGGCGCAGGGTCGGGATCTTGTCGGGCTTGCCCTTGCCGGGCTGCTCGTCATGCTCGACCGTCACGTCGCCGCGGCGCGTCGAGAAGCTGACGGGGACGACTTCGTCCGCAAAAGCGCCGCTTTCGATGGCGGCATTGGCGCGGCGCAGCGACTCGATGGAATAGTCGTCCATCTGTTCGCGTGTCAGCTGGTAGTCGTTCGCGGTGTCCTGTGCGAATGTGCCCATGGCGCGGCCTTCCTCATAGGCATCTTCGAGCCCGTCGAGGAACATGTGGTCGTAAGTCGTGTCATGGCCCAGCCGCGCGCCGCTGCGGTGCTTCTTCAACAGGTAGGGTGCATTGGTCATGCTCTCCATGCCGCCGGCGACGATGTAGTTCACATCGCCCGTGGCGAGCGCTTCTGCGCCCATGATAACCGTCTGCATGCCGCTGCCGCAGACCTTGTTGACCGTAGTCGCCTGCACCGATTTCGGCAGGCCGGCCTTGATCGAGGCCTGGCGGGCAGGGGCCTGGCCGAGGCCTGCGGGCAGCACGCAGCCCATGTAAGTGCGGTCAAACTTATCGACCGGTACGCCCGAGCGCTCGACAGCAGCCTTGACCGCAGTAGCGCCGAGATCGGTCGCCGAAACATCGGCAAGGGCGCCCTGCATGCCCCCCATCGGGGTGCGTGCGTAAGACAGGATGACGACGGGGTCGGCTGCGCTGAACTGGGTCATGCTTGTGCTGGTCCTCTGGTTCTGTGATATCGGTTGCCAATGGCGACCTATCTAAGGTTGGCTTCTACCTAGTGCTGCGCCGCAGCAAGATCAAATGGAGAGAGCGATGGCGGACGACCGGAAGAGTGAGATGGAAGACGTGCTGCGCAAACAGCGCGCCGCGCACACACAGACCCGCCCGGAACCGATGGCTCTGCGCAAGGATCGCATCGAGCGCGCCATCAACCTGCTGAAAACCCATGCCGACGATCTGTGCAAGGTGATGAGCGCCGATTTCGGCAACCGCTCGCCCCAGCAATCGATGATGACCGACATCGTCGGTACGATGAATTTCGGCAAATACTGCCTGAAGAACATGGATAAGTGGGCGCGACCCGACAAGCGGCACGTCCAGTTCCCGCTCGGCCTGATGGGTGCGAAGGCGGAAGTGCGGTACGAGCCGAAGGGCGTAATCGGCATCCTCAGCCCGTGGAATTTCCCGGTCAATCTCAGCTTCGGTCCGCTGATGCAGGTCTTCGCTGCGGGAAATCGCGCGATGATCAAGCCGAGCGAGTTTACGGAAAAGACCAGCCTGCTGACGCAGGAACTTGTCGAAGAGTACTTCACTGCCGACGAGTGCGCGGTCTTCACCGGAGGGCCCGAAGTCGCGGCGGCCTTCTCCGAACTGCCCTTCGACCATCTCGTATTTACCGGCTCCACCGCGACCGGCCGCAAGGTCATGGAAGCTGCAGCGAAGAATCTCGTCCCCGTCACATTGGAATTGGGCGGCAAGAGCCCGGTCTTCCTCGGCGAAAGTGCCGACTTCGCCAAGGCGGGCGAGCGTATCGCGCTCGGTAAGATGCTCAATGCAGGCCAGATCTGCCTTGCCCCGGACTATCTCTACGTGCCGGAAAGCAAGCAGGACGAAGCGATCCATGGCGTCTGGCAGGGCACTGCGAACATGTACCCGACCATGCTGGAGAACGAGGACTACGCCAGCATCGTCAGCGACCATCACTTCGAGCGCCTCAAGGGCCTGGTTGCCGATGCGAAAGACAAGGGTGCCGAGGTGATCGAGGTCAACCCGGGCAATGAGGACTTCGGCAATGCCAACCAGCGCAAGATGCCGCTGACCATCCTCAAGAACGTCACCGACGATATGAAGGCGATGCAGGAGGAAATCTTCGGGCCGGTCCTCCCGGTCAAGACCTACAGCCGCGTCGAGGAAGCGATCGACTACGTGAACGAAAACGACCGTCCGCTCGGCCTTTATTATTTCGGTGAAAGCAGCGACGAACGCGAGAAGGTGCTGACCAAAACCATCAGCGGCGGCGTGACGGTGAACGACGTGATCTTCCATGTGTCGATGGACGATCTGCCGTTCGGCGGCACCGGGCCTTCCGGCATGGGCAGCTATCACGGGGTCGAGGGCTTCCGCGAATTCAGCCATGCGCGCAGCGTTTACAGCCAGCCCAAGATCGACATCGCCAAGCTTGGCGGTCTCAAGCCGCCCTATGGTGCTGCTACCGACAAGGCGATCAAGTCCGCCTTGAAATAGGCTCGCCGGACGCGCGGCCGGGTGCGGAGCATCCGGTCCCGGTTCGCGCAATCGTTTGTGCGGGATTTGCGCGTGCCGCACCCTTGCACCTGCCCGCCGAGGGGCCTAGAGGCGTGCGCGAACCGTACCCAAGCGGAATCGCCTCCGCGGCAAGGAACTCTACGTGGTCGACCTCGAACAATATCTGCCCATTCTCATCTTCCTGTTCATCGCGGTCATCCTTTCGGCAGCCTTCGTGTTCCTGCCGATGGGTGTCTCGCGCCTCACTGGCGCGCATAATCCCGATGCCGAGAAGCTGAGCGAGTACGAGTGCGGCTTTCCCGCATTCGAAGACCCGCGCAGCCAGTTCGACGTGAAATTCTACCTCGTGGCGATCAGCTTCCTGCTGTTCGATCTCGAGGCCTCGTTCCTGTTCCCCTGGGCGGTGAGCCTCGACGTGACTGGCTGGATGGGCTGGGCCGGGATGATGATCTTCCTCGGCATTCTCGCCATCGGTCTCGCCTATGAATGGAAGATGGGGGCGCTGGACTGGCAATGAGCAACCCGAACACCGATCCCGCCCTCGTCGGCACCGCCTCGCTGAACCCCGCGCTCGACGGCCAGCGCATGCGCGACAGCGCGCTGCCGACCGCCAAGGGTGGCGAAGTGCGCCAGCCCGATGCAGATTATTTCAACGCGCTGCAGACCGAGGTGAACGACAAGGGCTTCCTCGTCACCAGCACCGAGGACCTGTTCCACTGGGCGCGCACCGGCAGCCTGTGGTGGATGACTTTCGGCCTCGCGTGCTGCGCGGTCGAAATGATTCACGTCAACATGCCGCGCTACGACATGGAGCGCTTCGGCGTCGCCCCGCGCGCCTCGCCGCGCCAGTCGGACGTAATGATCGTCGCCGGTACGCTGTGCAACAAGATGGCTCCAGCGCTGCGCAAGGTCTACGACCAGATGTCCGATCCGAAATATGTGATCAGCATGGGCAGCTGCGCCAATGGCGGCGGCTATTATCACTACAGCTATTCGGTGGTGCGCGGCTGCGACCGCATCGTGCCGGTCGATATCTACGTCCCCGGGTGCCCGCCGACGGCCGAGGCGCTGCTCTATGGCGTAATGCAGCTGCAGCGCAAGATTCGCCGCTCGGGCACGATCCAAAGGTAAGGGCGAGGATATGGCAACGCTACACTCCGCGCCCCGCTTCACGCTGATCGACGGGCTTAAAGGCACGCTTTCGACCGCGCTGGGAGACCATCTGGTCGACGCGCACGAAGAGCACGGCGAGTTGCTGCTGCACGTAAAGCGCGACAGCATCGAAGACGTGCTTCGCATCCTGCGCGACGATCACGCCTACCAGCAGCTGATGGAGATCGCCGGAGCCGATTATCCTTCGCGGGCCGAGCGGTTCGAGATCGTCTACATGCTGCTCTCGCTCACCACCAACAGCCGGATCATGGTGAAATGCCGGGCGAGCGAGGATACGCCCGTGCCGACGGTCACCACGCTGTGGCCGAACGCCGGCTGGCTAGAGCGCGAGGTGTTCGACATGTATGGCGTGCTGTTCGCAGGCAATACCGACCTGCGGCGCATCCTGACCGATTACGGCTTCGAAGGGCATCCTTTCCGCAAGGACTTCCCGCTGACCGGTTATACCGAGCTGCGTTATTCCGAAGACGAGAAGCGCGTGGTCTATGAGCCGGTCGAGCTTGCTCAGGATTTGCGCCAGTTCGATTTCATGTCTCCGTGGGAAGGCGCGGACTATGTCCTGCCGGGCGACGAGAAGGCGGACATGCCGCCGGTCGACGATCCCAAGGTCACCGAGAAGCCGTCGGACACGGGCGCGGGTGCCAAGACCGACAAGCATGCCGCCGACAAGGTGAGCGCAGGCGCTCCGGCGGAAAAGGACGGCGGCGAGGCCATTGATCCGCCCGAGCCGACCGAAGACCGCGCGGCGCGCCCCAAGCGCAAGGGCAAGACCACCGACACCGCCAAAGCGACCGAAACGAAGAAGAAAAAGGCTCCCGCGAAGCGCAAGCCTGCGGCCAGGAAGAAGGACGACACATGATGCGCGCGTTTCTTCCCCTTGCCGTTCTCGCTCTGGCCGCCTGCTCTTCGCAGGAGCCTGCCGAGCAGGAAAGCGCCGACGATTTCGCCAGCCGCATCGGCGGTTCGGGCGAGGGTGCGGCGCTGGATCCGTCGCAGCCCGATCCCAACGCGCCCAATGTTGCCGTGGAAGCGCCGCCTGCGCAGGCCGATGTCACCACGCTCCAGCAGCTTGGCGACGTCGGCGGGGTCAACCTCGGCCCGCGCGAGGGTGGGTGCACTTTCATGGTCGGCGAGCAGGAAATGATCATCGCCGCCGGCATGCGCGACAAGTCGCTGCCCGGGAAGGCCGTGGTCCGTGTGGGCGATACGCTGGTCATGACCGATGGGGCCACCGGCGGGCTCGATGCGGTCAAGTCCGGCACGAATTTCGAAGGCGAGGGCTTCACCGTCTCGGTCGCACCCGCTGCCGGTGAGGGCCAGACCCGTCCGGCGAACGTCACCGTAACCGATGCCGCGGGCAAGTCGCAGAGTTACTCCGGCAACTGGATTTGCGCATGAGTATGCAGCTCGAAGAGTCGCCCACCACCGGCGACGAAGTCATCACGAACTACACGATCAACTTCGGGCCCCAGCACCCCGCGGCGCACGGCGTGCTGCGCATGGTGATGGAGCTCGACGGCGAGATCATCGAACGGATCGATCCGCATGTCGGCCTGCTGCATCGCGGCACCGAGAAGCTGATCGAGAACAAGACCTATCTGCAGGCGCTGCCCTATTTCGACCGGCTCGATTACTGCAGCCCGCTGGCGCAGGAATACAGCTACGTCCTCGCGATCGAGAAGCTGCTCAACGTCGAAGTGCCGGAGCGGGCGCAGTACCTGCGCGTGCTGTTCGCCGAGCTGACGCGCATCTGCAACCACATGCTCAACATCGGTGCGCATGTGATGGACGTGGGCGCGATGACGCCGAACCTGTGGGTGTTCGAGCTGCGCGAAGACTGCATGAATTTCTTCGAGCGGGCCTCGGGCGCGCGCATGCACGCGGCATGGTTCCGTCCGGGCGGCGTCCACCAGGATGTGCCCGAAAAGCTGCTGGTCGATATCGGCGAATGGATCGACACGCGCCTGCCCGAACTGTTCGGCGATGCGATGAGCCTGGTGCTCGACAATCGCATCTTCAAGCAGCGCAACGTCGATATCGCCGTGGTGAGCAAGGACGATGCCGTGGCGTGGGGCTTCTCCGGCCCGATGATCCGCGCCGCCGGCATCCCGTGGGATCTGCGCAAGTCGCAGCCCTATGACGTGTACGAGCGGATGGAGTTCGACATTCCGGTCGGCACCAATTCGGACTGCTACGACCGCTTCGTGGTGCGCGTGAAGGAAGTCTACGAGAGCGCGAAGATCATGAAGCAGTGCCTGCGCGACATGCCGTCCGGCCCCGTCGCCAGTGACGACCGCAAGGTCGCGCCGCCCAAACGCGCCGAGATGAAGCAGTCGATGGAAGCGCTGATCCACCACTTCAAGCTCTATACCGAGGGCTTCCACGTGCCCGCAGGCGAAGTCTATGTCGCCACCGAAAGCCCCAAGGGCGAATTCGGCGTCTACCTGGTCAGCGACGGGTCGAACAAACCCTATCGCTGCAAGATCCGCCCGACCGCGTTCTCGCATTTGCAGGCGATGGATTTCATGAGCCGCGGCCACATGCTGCCAGACGCCACCGCAATCCTCGGCGCCATCGACGTCGTGTTCGGGGAGTGTGACCGGTGATCGCCCGCGAAATCTTCATCTTCATCGCGGCTTTCGCGGCCTTCGCTTCTGCGGTGGCGGCCTATATGCTCGCCTTCCATGGTGAAAGCTCGCTCAAGGAAATCCTTTCGACGGCCTTCGCCGCCGTCATCGGCCTCTATCTCGGCCGATATCTCCAGCACAGGTTGACCCATGGCTGACCGTTCCCCCGCACCCGATACTCCCGAGCTGCGTGAGCGCTGGGGTGGCTTCGAGTTCACCGAGGCCTACCGCGAGAAGGCGGACCGCGCGATCGCGCGCTATCCTGAGGGGCGCCAGCGCTCCGCAGTGATGCCGCTGCTCGACCTTGCCCAGCGCCAGGTCGGCGAGGAAACCGATACGCAGGGCTGGCTGCCGCTGCCGGTGATCGAATATGTCGCCGATTACCTCGACATGCCGGTGATCCGCGTACTCGAGGTCGCGACCTTCTATTTCATGTACAACATGAAGCCGGTCGGTAAGTATCACGTGCAGGTCTGCGGCACGACGCCCTGCATGCTGCGCGGCTCGGACGGGTTGATCGAAGCCTGCAAGAAGCGCGGCATGAGCAAGGGCCATGTCTCGGACGACGGCCTCTGGACGCTGACCGAGGTGGAGTGCATGGGCAATTGCGCCACCGCACCGATGGTCCAGATCAACGACGACAATTACGAAGACCTCACGCCCGAGCGGCTCGATGCCATCCTCGACGCGCTGGCCGCGGGCGAGCAGCCGAAGACCGGCACACAGGAGCCGGGCCGTCATACCAGCGAGCCTGCCAATGCGCTGAGCTCGCTCCCGGAGATGGTCGACGCCAACCACGACTACCGGAGCGAGTGGTGATGAGCAAAACGCTTTTCATGATCGCGGCCGCGCTGTTTTTCATTGCCGCAGCGATTGCATATTTTCTCGCTGAACGCGGCTCCATGGGTGCGACTTTCCTGGCGCTCGGTGTCGTCTTTCTCGCAATCGGTGCAGGGCAGGGCCGTGCCAAGGGCGGACCGGAGGATCACTGATGGATAGCAATATCATCTCCATTATCGTCGCGCTGATCCTGATCGTCATCGCGTGGAAGGTGTTCAAGGGCGTCGTCAAGACAGTCGTCCTCGCGGCGATCCTTATCGCGGTTGCCATCTTCGTGTTCGGAGGGTTCGCCTGATGCTTGCCGATAAGGACCGCATCTTCACCAATGTCTACGGCTTCCAGGACTGGGGCCTGAAGGCGGCGCAGCAGCGCGGCGATTGGGACGATACCAAGTCGCTCATCGCACGCGGCCATGACGACATCATCGAGGAAATGAAGGCGTCCGGCTTGCGTGGGCGGGGCGGGGCCGGTTTCCCGACCGGCCTGAAATGGTCCTTCATGCCGAAGGAATCCAAGGACGGCCGTCCTAGTTTCCTCGTTATCAATGCCGACGAATCCGAACCCGGCTCATGCAAGGACCGCGAGATCATCCGCCACGATCCGCATAAGCTAATCGAAGGCGCGCTGGTCGCAGGTTACGCCATGCGGGCCCGCGCGGCCTATATCTACATCCGCGGCGAGTATATTCGCGAAGCCGAGACGCTGCAGGCAGCGATCGACGAGGCTTATGACGCGGGCCTGATCGGCAAGAACGCGTCGAAGTCGGGCTACGATTTCGATGTTTTCCTGCATCGCGGCGCGGGCGCCTACATCTGCGGCGAAGAAACCGCGATGATCGAAAGCCTCGAAGGCAAGAAGGGCCAGCCGCGCCTTAAGCCGCCGTTTCCGGCAGGGGCCGGCCTCTATGGCTGCCCGACCACGGTAAACAACGTCGAGAGCATCGCTGTCGTCCCGACGATCCTGCGCCGCGGCGCAAGCTGGTTTGCGAGCTTCGGGCGCGAGAACAACAAGGGCACCAAGCTTTTCCAGATCAGCGGGCACGTAAACAAGCCCTGCGTGGTGGAAGAGGCGATGAGCATCACCTTCGAGGAACTCATCGACACCCATTGCGGCGGCATCGTTGGCGGATGGGACAATCTGCTGGCTGTCATCCCCGGCGGCTCCTCGGTTCCGCTGATCCCCGGCGACCAAATGCGTCAGGCGATCATGGATTTCGACGGGCTGAAGGAACTCGGCTCGGGCCTCGGCACGGCCGGTATCATCGTAATGGACAAGTCCACCGACATCGTTCGCGCGATCAGCCGCATCAGCTATTTCTACAAGCACGAGAGCTGCGGCCAGTGCACCCCCTGCCGCGAGGGCACGGGCTGGATGTGGCGCATGATGGAGCGTCTGCGCACCGGCGACGCCGCGATCGAGGAAATCGACATGCTGCAGCAGGTCACCAAGCAGGTCGAAGGCCACACCATCTGCGCGCTGGGCGACGCGGCTGCCTGGCCGATCCAGGGCCTCATCCGCCACTTCCGCCCGGAACTCGAACGCCGGATCGAAGAGCACAATGCGAAGTTCGCGGAGGCGGCGGAATGAAGATGCGTCAATCCCTTCTGACTGCGTTCGCGTTGATCCTCGCGACGTCCAGCGCATCAGCGCAATGGACCGGGACTCGTTTGGGTGGCAATATCCGCCATGCCGACGCTGAAGAGCTGATGCAGATCACGACTTCGTGCATCGCGAAGCGCGGGCCCGCCTATGCTCGCAAATTCCTTGAGACGGTGCCCGGTACGGAAGCGGAGTTTCTCCTGCTGCGGAGAAACGAAGGCGATCTCGGCCTGTGCATGGACAATACGCAAAAGGCGGTCGGTAGCGTGGAGATGACCTTCACACCGCAACCCTTCCGCCGCGCGCTCGCCCGCGAAATGGTCAAGCCATATTTGTCCAGGGACTTCGATCCTTCCGCCGCAATTTCACAAGAACCGTTTTATCTCATGTCGCTTCAAGCTCTTCCCGAAAACGAAAAGGCCGATGCCTATTCCATGGTCTTCATGGAATTCGGTGATTGCGTTTTCCTGCAGGATCCGAAGGCGACGGTCGATTATCTGCGGACCGAACCGGGGAGTGGCGAAGAGGCCGAAGCGATCGGTGTTCTGATGCCATCGCTGTCACCATGCGTCGCCGCCGGTCAGGACCTTGAACTGTCGCACGAAGCGCTGCGGATCGCTCTAAACGAGCCCGTCTATCATCGCCTTCGCCGCTTGGATTCCGAGAGCTGAATTATGCCTAAAGTCATCGTAGACGGACAGGAACTCGAAGTTCCGGACGGCGCCACCGTCCTGCAGGCGTGCGAGCTTGCCGGGAAGGAAATCCCGCGCTTCTGTTATCATGAGCGGCTGAGCATCGCCGGCAACTGCCGCATGTGCCTGGTCGAGGTGAAGCCTGGACCGCCCAAGCCGCAGGCGAGCTGTGCGCTCCCCGCTACCGACGGGCAGGAAATCCGCACCGACACCGAAATGGTCAAGACCGCGCGCGAAGGGGTAATGGAGTTCCTGCTCATCAATCACCCGCTCGACTGCCCGATCTGCGACCAGGGTGGCGAATGCGACCTGCAGGACCAGTCGATGACCTATGGTCGCGGCGCTACGCGCTATCACGAGAACAAGCGCGCGGTGACCGAGAAGTACATGGGGCCGCTGATCAAGACGGTCATGACCCGCTGCATCCACTGCACCCGCTGCGTGCGTTTCTCCGAAGAGATCGCCGGCGTGGACGAAATCGGCGCGCTCTATCGCGGCGAGGACATGCAGATCACGACTTACCTCGAGCAGGCTGCCGAGCATGAGCTGTCGGCCAACGTGATCGACCTCTGCCCGGTCGGGGCGCTCACCAGCCGTCCCTATGCTTTCGAAGCGCGCCCGTGGGAGCTGAAGAAGACGCTCAGCATCGACGTGTCCGATGCGGTCGGTTCGAATATCCGGCTCGACAGCAAGGGCCGCGAAGTCATGCGCGCGCTCCCGCGCATCAATGACGACGTCAACGAGGAGTGGATCTCGGACAAGGCCCGCTACCAGGTCGACGGCCTGATGCGCCGCCGTCTCGACAAGCCCTACATCCGCAAAGGTGGCAAGCTGCAGGCGGCGACCTGGGACGAGGCCTTCACGGCCATCGCCAAGGTCAAGCCGGGCAAGAACATCGCCGCCATCGCCGGCGACATGCTCGATTGCGAGACCATGTTCGCGGCCAAGGCGCTGCTTAAGGCCTGCGGCTCGACGCTTGTCGAAGGTCGGCAGACGGGGATGGATTACGACACGTCGATCCTCGCTGCGGTCAATTTCAACTCGACTTTTGCGGGCATCGAAAACGCCGACGCGATCCTGATCGTCGGCAGCCACGTCCGCTGGGAAGCGCCGCTGGTGAATGTCCGTATCCGCAAGGCGGTGAAGCGCGGCGCGAAAGTATTCGTAATCGGCCCCTGGTGGGATACGACCTATCCGGCCGAATTCCTCGGCGAAGATCTCGGCGTGCTGAACAAGCTGCCCAAGACGCTCGGCGATGCTTTGAAGAACGCTGAAAATCCGGCGCTCATCGTCGGCGGCGCGGCCCTGAAGGGCGCGCATGGCAAGGCGCTGGCGCTGGCCGAGAAGTTCGGCGCGGCGTTCAACGTCCTCCATTTCAGCGCTGCGCGTATGGGCGGGCTGATGCTCGGCTTCGCGCAGGCCGGAGGCATGGCGGATATCGTGAATGGCAAGCCCAAGGTCGTCCTGAGCCTCGGTGCGGACGAGATGGATTTCGAGCCGTTTGCCGATGCGCTCAAGGTCTATGTCGGCCATCATGGCGACAAGGGCGCGCATGCGGCGGACGTGATCCTGCCCGCGGCAAGCTATGCCGAAAAGGACGGGACCTACGTCAACACCGAAGGCCGCGTGCAATTCGCCGAGAAGGCCGTCTTCGCACCCGGTGACGCTCGGGAGGACTGGACGATTCTGCGCGCGCTGGCCGACGCGCTGGGTGTGGCAGTCGGCTTCGACAGCTTCGCCGAATTGCAGGCCGCGATGATCGCTGAAGTGCCCGCGCTGGGCGAGGAAGGTCTCGCCGACTATGGTGCGCTGCCCAAGGCCGACGCAAAGGCCAAGGCCGAAGGCACGATTAGCGCCTATCCGATCAAGGACTTCTACCTCACCAACCCGATCGCCCGTGCCAGCGAAGTGATGCAGCGTTGCTCGGCAGAACTGCTGCATGGCGAAGATCTGGCGGAGGCGGCGGAGTGACCCATGCTCGACTGGATATGGGACGCTGTTTTCGCAGCTCTGCCGCCGAAAGTGCAGGTGGGGTGCACAGTTCTGTTTGTAATATTAATCGTCCTTGCTTTGGCTTGGGCATTCTGGCCGGAAGCCTCGTGAGATGACCGAATTCTTCCAATCCCTCGGCATGAATTACGAGTTCGCGTGGTTCACCGCGACGATCGCCGGTATCCTGCTGATCGCGCTGCCGGTGATGCTGGCCGTCGCCATGGTGATCTATGTCGACCGCAAGGTCTGGGCGGCGATCAACTTGCGTCGCGGGCCGAACGTGGTGGGTCCCTTTGGGCTGCTGCAGAGCTTCGCCGATGCATTGAAGGTGATGCTGCAGGAAACGATCATTCCCTCGGCCGCGAACAAGGGCATCTTCATCCTCGCTCCCATCGTGACGTTCACAGTAGCGCTGGCTGCATGGGCGGTGGTGCCCTTCGATGCGGGCGTGGTGCTGGCGGATATCAATGTCGGCCTGCTCTACATTCTCGCGATCAGCTCGCTGTCGGTTTACGGCGTGGTTATGGCGGGCTGGGCGTCGAACTCGAAATATCCATTCTTCTCGGCCATGCGCGCCGCGGCGCAGATGATTTCCTACGAGGTCTCGATCGGCTTCATCCTCGTGTGCGTCGTGCTGTTTGCCGGTACCTTCAACCTGTCGGGCATTGTAAACGCGCAGGCGGAATTCGGGCTGGGCGTGATCAATGCCTTCGTCGTGCACCCGCTGATGTTCCCGATCTGGGTGATGTTCTTCATCTCCTGCCTCGCAGAAACGCAGCGCGTGCCCTTCGACCTGACCGAGGCGGAGAGCGAGCTCGTCGCCGGTTACCAGACCGAATACAGCTCCATGGCCTTCGCCATGTTCTGGCTGGGCGAATATGCGAACATCCTGCTGATGTGCATCCTCAACGCCCTGCTGTTCTGGGGTGGGTGGTTGCCGCCGATCGACTGGGAGCCGCTATATTACGTCCCGGGCATCGTCTGGCTGCTGCTCAAGACGTTCATGTTCTTCTTCTTCTTCAGCTGGGTCATGGCGACGGTTCCGCGCTATCGATATGACCAGCTGATGCGGCTTGGCTGGAAGGTTTTCCTCCCGCTCAGCCTGTTCTTCATCGTCGTTATTTCGGGCTATCTGATGGCAACCGGTCACTTTGGGAGCGCGGCATGAGCACGATCGCGCATCTCGTAAAATCGTTCACCCTGTGGGAATTCGTGAAGGCGCATGCCCTCACGCTGAAGTACTTTTTCAAGCCCAAGGTGACGATCAACTACCCGTTCGAAAAGAACCCGATCAGCCCGCGTTTCCGCGGCGAACACGCGCTGCGCCGCTATCCCAACGGGGAAGAGCGCTGCATCGCCTGCAAGCTGTGCGAGGCGATCTGCCCGGCGCAGGCGATCACGATCGAGAGCGAGCCGCGCGAAGACGGTAGCCGCCGCACCACGCGCTACGACATCGACATGACGAAGTGCATCTATTGCGGGTTCTGCCAGGAAGCCTGCCCGGTGGATGCCGTGGTCGAGGGCCCGAACTTCGAATATGCGACGGAAACCCGCGAGGAGTTGCTTTACGACAAGGCCAAGCTGCTCGCGAATGGTGACAAGTGGGAGCGGGCGATTGCCGCAAACCTTGAAGCCGACGCGCCCTATCGCTAACCGCCGCGCCAACGAGAAACGGGGCTCATGATTCAGACCATCGCCTTTTACCTGTTCGCCGTCCTGGTGATCGCCAGCGCCGTCATGGTCATCATGTCGCGCAACCCGGTGCATTCGGTCCTCTGGCTGATCCTCGCCTTCTTCAATGCGGCGGGGCTCATGGTGCTGGTGGGCGCGGAGTTCATCGCGATGCTGCTGGTCATCGTGTATGTGGGCGCGGTCGCGGTGTTGTTCCTGTTCGTCGTCATGATGCTGGACATCGACTTCGCCGAGCTTCGCGCAGGCTTCATCAAGAATTTCCCGCTCGGCATCGCCATTGCGGCCATATTGCTGGCGGAGCTGGTGCTGGGCATCGGCGCCTACCGGGTTGGCGCGATCGAGCTCGGAACGCCGGACGGTGCATCGGCTCCGCTGCTCGACCGCTCGAATATCGAGAGCATCGGTGCGCTGCTCTATCGCGACTATATCTTCCTGTTCGAAGCGGCCGGCATCATCCTGTTGGTGGCCATGGTCGGCGCGATCGTCCTCACCCATCGCAAGGGCCCGGCTGATGCGCGCGGCCAGCAGGATATCGGCAAGCAGAACCGCCGCCGGCCGGAAGAGGCGACGGTGATGAAGCAGCCGGGCATCGGCAAGGGGGTCGAGCTGTGATCGGCATCGAACATTACATTGTCGTCAGCGCGATCCTGTTCGTGCTGGGTGTGCTGGGTATCTTCCTCAACCGGAAGAACATTATCGTCATCCTGATGGCGATCGAGCTCATCCTGCTCGCGGTGAACATCAACCTCGTCGCCTTTTCCGCCTTCCTCGGCGATCTGGTCGGGCAAATATTCGCCATGTTCGTCCTGACAGTCGCGGCGGGCGAGGCGGCCATCGGGCTCGCCATCCTCGTCATCTACTTCCGTGGTCGCGGCACGATCGCCGTCGACGACGTCGACCGGTTGAAGGGGTAAGCACCGGTGCATCCCATCCTGTTCATCGTCTTCCTGCCCTTGCTGGCAGCGATCGTCGGCGGCTTCATCAACAAGTCTGCGCCGAGCGTCGTCGCCAAGTCGATCACGACCGGTGCGCTGTTCATCAGCTGCGCGCTGAGTTGGCCGGTCTTCATCGGCTTCTGGCTGGGCGACAGCACCGCCACCGTCGTGCCGGTGCTGCAATGGATGCAGTCGGGCGATCTCGCCTTCGACTGGGCGCTGCGCGTCGACACGCTGACCGCAGTGATGCTGGTGGTCATCACCACCGTATCGGCGCTCGTCCACCTCTATAGCTGGGGCTATATGGAAGAAGACCCGGACCAGCCGCGGTTCTTCGCCTACCTCTCGCTGTTCACCTTCGCCATGCTGATGCTGGTGACGGCGGACAACCTCGTCCAGATGTTCTTTGGATGGGAAGGAGTGGGCCTCGCCAGCTACCTGCTCATCGGCTTCTGGTTCAAGAAGCCCAGCGCCAATGCCGCCGCTATCAAGGCCTTCGTCGTCAACCGAGTCGGCGACCTCGGCTTCATGCTCGGCATTTTCGGCACTTTCCTGGTGTTCGACACCGTATCGATCCCCGAAATCCTCGAGGCTGCGCCCTCGATGAGCGGCGCGACGATCGGCTTCCTCGGCTACCGCGTTGCGACCATGGACGTGCTCTGCATCCTCCTGTTCATCGGCGCGATGGGCAAGTCGGCGCAGCTCGGCCTGCACACCTGGCTGCCCGACGCTATGGAAGGCCCGACGCCGGTTTCCGCACTGATCCACGCCGCCACTATGGTGACCGCGGGCGTGTTCATGGTCTGCCGCCTGTCGCCCATGTTCGAGACCGCGCCCGTCGCACTCGGCGTCGTGACCTTCATCGGCGCCGCCACCTGCATCTTTGCCGCCACCGTCGGCACGACGCAGTGGGACATCAAGCGCGTGATCGCCTATTCGACCTGTTCGCAGCTCGGCTACATGTTCTTCGCTGCAGGCGTGGGCGCGTATGGCGCGGCCATGTTCCACCTGTTCACCCACGCCTTCTTCAAGGCACTGCTGTTCCTCGGCGCGGGCTCGGTCATCCACGCCATGCATCACGAGCAGGACATGCGCTATTACGGCGCGCTGCGTAAGGAAATCCCGCTGACTTTCTGGGCCATGATGGCGGGGACGCTCGCGATCACCGGTGTCGGCGTGCTCTACGTGTTCGGGTTCGCCGGGTTCTATTCCAAGGACGCCATTCTGGAAGCCGCCTTCGCCCGCGGTACGGAAATGAGCATGTTCGCCTTCTGGATGGGCGCCGTCGCGGCCCTTCTGACCAGCTTCTACAGCTGGCGCCTGATGTTCCTGACCTTCTGGGGCAAGCCGCGCTGGGCCGATAGCGAGCATATCCAGCACGCCGTTCACCACGGCCATGACGAACCCGAAGATCACAATCCCGCCGTGCAGGAAGATGCCGGCCACGATGTCACGCATGCCGTGCCGTCGCCGAATTACGAGGCAGGGACGGGCGGCTACCACCCGCACGAAAGTCCGCTCAGCATGCTGATCCCGCTCGGCATCCTGTCGATCGGCGCGGTCTTTGCCGGCTTCGTATTCAAAGACGCTTTCATCGACGGCGCGGATTTCTGGGACGGCTCGATCTATTTCAACGAGAACCTGATCCACGCCCTGCACAACGTGCCTTACTGGGTGAAGCTGACGGCGACCTTCGTCATGCTGATCGGCCTCGCCATTGCCTGGCTCGCGTACATTAAGGACACGACGATCCCCGCCAAGGGTGCCGAACAGCTCGGCCCGATCTACCGGTTCTTCTACAACAAGTGGTATTTCGACGAGCTCTACCACTACCTCTTCATCGTCCCTGCCTTCTGGCTCGGACGCCAGTTCTGGAAACTCGGCGATGTCGGCACGATCGACCGCTTCGGCCCCAATGGTGTGGCCTGGGTGGTCGAGAAGGGCTCGGTCGGCGCGAAGAAGTTCCAGACCGGATATCTCTATAGCTATGCGCTGGTGATGCTCCTCGGGCTCGTCGCCGCTGTCACCTGGGTGCTGTTCTGATGGAATTCCCCATCCTCTCGCTGATGCTTGCGGTGCCGCTCGTTGCAGCCATCGCCTGCCTGTTCCTCGGCGCGCAGAGCGCCCGCATGGTGGCGCTGTTCGCAACGCTGTTCGATCTCGCGCTCGGTGTGCTGCTGTGGCTCAACTTCGATATCGGCGGCGCGCAGTGGCAGTTCGTCGAGCGGGCGGAAATATTCGCCGGCTTCAGCTATGCGCTCGGCATCGATGGGATCGCGCTGATGTTGATCATGCTCAGCGTCTTCCTGATGCCGATCTGCATCCTCGCCAGCTGGGACGCGATCACCAAGCGCGTGGGCGAATACATGTCGGCCTTCCTGATGATGGAAGTGCTGATGATCGGCGTTTTCGCCGCGCAGGACATGTTCCTGTTCTACATTTTCTTCGAAGCCGGCCTCATCCCTATGTACCTCATCATCGGCGTGTGGGGAGGCGACAACCGCATTTACGCGAGCTACAAGTTCTTCCTCTACACGCTGCTCGGCTCGGTGCTGATGCTGATCGCGATGATGTGGATGGTGAACGAAGCGGGCACCACCGACATTCCGACGCTGCTCAATTACGACTTCAGCCCGCAGGCGCAGACCTGGCTGTGGCTGGCCTTCTTCGCGAGCTTCGCGGTGAAGATGCCGATGTGGCCCGTGCATACATGGCTGCCCGACGCGCACGTGCAGGCACCGACGGCAGGGTCGGTGATCCTTGCTGGCGTGTTGCTTAAGCTCGGTGGTTACGGCTTCATCCGCTTCAGCCTGCCGATGTTCCCTGAAGCGAGCGCCCAGTTCGCATGGCTGGTCTTCGCGCTGTCGATGGTCGCGGTGATTTATACCTCGCTCGTCGCGCTGGTGCAGCACGACATGAAGAAGCTGATCGCTTATTCCTCGGTCGCCCACATGGCGATCGTGACCGCTGGCCTGTTCGCCTTCAACGTACAGGGCATCGAGGGCGCGATGATGGTCATGCTCGGCCACGGCCTCGTGTCCGGCGCGCTGTTCCTGTGTGTCGGCGTGATCTACGACCGGCTGCATACCCGCGAGATCGACCGGTATGGCGGGCTCAGCATCAACATGCCGAAATACGCTTTGTTCTTCCTGCTGTTCACCATGGCCAGCATCGGCCTGCCGGGGACCAGCAATTTCGTCGGCGAATTCCTCGCGCTGGCCGGCCTTTACAAGGTCTCGACCCTTGTGACGCTGGTCTGCACCACGGGCATCATCCTTGGTGCCGCATACATGCTTTACCTCTACCGCCGCGTAGCCTTCGGAGAGCAGCGCAATGCCGATGCGGCGCGCATGCCCGATCTCAACGCACGCGAGTGGCTGATGCTCGCACCCATTGCTGCGGCCACGCTGTGGATGGGCGTCTATCCGGAAAGCTTCCTAGCCCCGATGCGGCAGGACATCGCCGCGCTGGAGGTCCGCATGGCGCGTGCCGCGCCGGAGGGCGACAGCCAGCTCCGGGTCGGCGAGCCGATGGAGCGCAACGCCAATTTTGTCGCAGCCGCACACGATGCGGAGGGAGCGCATTGATGAATCTCGCCAGTTCCCTCTATTTCACCGGCGCCGAGGTCGGGCTTTCGATCGTCGGCCTCGTACTGCTGCTGGTATCGGCCTGGGGCGGTCCACGCTCGGCACGCCTGGTCACCATTCTCGCCGTATCGGCGCTCGTTGGCGCGACGCTGTTCAGCGGGCACCTGTTCGATCTTGCCGCCAGTTCGACGGCAGGTCGCGCGTTCGGCGATCTCTATCGCGCAGACACGTTTGGTAGCTTCGCGAAGATCCTCATCTATCTCGCGACGATTGCTGTGCTGATGGTCACGCCACGCTTCTTCGACCAGCGCGGGGCTTACCGTCCGGAATATCCGGTGCTGATGCTGTTCAATGCCGTCGGCATGGGGATGATGGTTTCCGCCACCGATCTGATGACGCTCTACATCGGCCTCGAGATGTCGAGCTTGGCGAGCTACGTGCTCGCCAGCTTCCTGCGTAACGACACGCGCTCGGCGGAAGCTGGATTGAAGTACTTCGTCCTCGGCGCGCTCGCCTCTGGCATCATCCTGTATGGCGTTAGCTTGGTTTACGGCTTCACCGGCAGCACCAATTACGAAGGCATTCGTGCAGCCTTTGCCATAGAATTCTCGACGGGCGCATTGTTCGGCGTTGTCTTCGTGCTGGCAGGACTTGCCTTCAAGGTCAGCGCCGTACCGTTCCACATGTGGACGCCAGACGTCTATGAAGGCGCGCCGACCCCGGTCACCGCCTTTTTCGCCACTGCGCCCAAGGTGGCGGCCATGGCCATGCTCGTCCGCATGGCGATGGAACCGTTCGCAGGCGAAGTGGACGCGTGGCGCCAGATCGTGATCTTTGCCGCGCTTGCGTCCATCGTGGTCGGTGCGCTCGGCGCAATCGGCCAGCAGAACCTGAAGCGCCTGCTCGCTTACTCCTCAATCAACAATGTCGGCTTCATCCTCATCGGGCTCGCCGCAGCGACACCCGCTGGCGTGGCCGGTGTGTTGACGTATCTGGCAATCTATGTCGCGATGACGGTCGGCAGCTTCACTGCGCTGCTGATGCTCCGCGATCCGATGGGGCAGAATCTCGAAACCTTCGACGACATCGCCGGGCTCTCCACTAACCGGCCTGCGCTCGCGTGGTGCCTGCTGGCGCTCATGTTCAGCCTGGCCGGCATCCCGCCGCTGTTCGGTTTCTGGGGCAAGTTCGTCGTCTTCCAGGCAGCCGTCCAAGCCGATCTGGTCGCACTGGCCGCCATCGGCATTGCCGCCAGCGTCATCGGCGCCTTCTACTACATCAAGTTCGTCAAGGTGATGTTCTTCGACGACGCCACGCGCGAAGTTGAAACAGAAAGCCCGATCGGCCACTGGATCGTTCTGGGCCTCAGCGTCGCGATCATCTCGCCGCTGGGTTATTTCCTGACCATCCCGCTCGGTGAATGGAGTGCGGCTGCTGCGGCGAGCTTCGCCGCCGCGATGTGATCCGCGTCGTCGCCGAAACCGGCTCGACCAATAGCGATCTGGCGGAGCAGCTTCGCCGCGGGGAGGGAGTGCACGAGGGTCAATGGCTCGTCGCCGACCGGCAGGTCGCCGGGCGCGGGCGCCAAGGTCGGACGTGGTTCGACGGGTCTGGCAATTTCATGGGATCGACCATCGTGCGTCCCCATCCACGCGATCCGCAACCCGCCAGCCTCGCCCTGATGACTGGCCTCGCGCTCTATGAAGCGATTGCTCCGCTATTGTCGCCACCGCAAGTCCCGATGCTTAAATGGCCCAACGACCTCATGCTCGGCTCCGCCAAGCTCGCCGGGATCCTGCTGGAGCGGGAAGGGAACGCCATCGTGGTGGGCATCGGGGCAAATCTCGCAGCTGCGCCCGATCTCCCGGATCGCGAAACAGTCGCCCTCAGCGCATTTGCCCCGGCGCCCGATCGCGACCATTTCGCTCACTGCCTCGCTGCGTCGTTCGATCGCGAGCTCGACCGCTGGCGCACTTATGGTCTCGAACCACTCGTACGCCGCTGGATAGAGGCGTCGCATCCCGCAGGCACTCTGCTCACCGTGCATCCACCCGGCGAGGAACCGATCACGGCGGAATTCGCTGGATTGACAGCCGAAGGCGCGCTTTCACTGCGCTTGGCGGATGGCGCGCGGCGTGTCATCCATGCCGGCGACGTGATGCTCGCCAAACAGGAGGGATGAGCCATGCTGCTCGCGGCCGATGTCGGTAACACCAATGTGGTCTTTGCCCTCTTCGACGGGCGGACGATCAAGGCACGCTGGCGCATCGCCACCGATCCACGGCGCACCGGCGACGAATATGCCGTCTGGCTGCTTCAGCTCGCGAAGCTCCAGGGCTTCGAGAAAAACGATATCGAGCAGGTCATCATCGGTTCGGTCGTGCCCCGGGCGATCCACAACCTCACTGTCCTGTCGGAGAAATATCTCGGCATCACGCCGCTCGTCGCAGGACAGGGCGATGCCGACTGGGGCTTCGAGCTGGATATCGAGCAGCCGAGTTCGCTCGGCGCCGATCGCGCGCTCAACACGCTCGCCGCGCATGAGAAATACGAAGGCGATTTGATCGTGATCGATTTCGGGACCGCAACCACTTTCGATGCAGTCGATTTCACCGGCGCCTATAAAGGCGGCATCATCGCGCCCGGCATCAACCTGTCGCTGGATGCACTGGTCGGCAACACCGCCAAACTGCCGCGCATCGCGATCGAAAAGCCGAAGAGCGATAGCGTTATCGGTCGCAATACCGAGGACCAGATGCTGATCGGCGTGTTCTGGGGCTACGTCTCGCTTATCGAGGGATTGATCTCGCGCATGAAGAAGGAAGTGGGGCGTCCGGCCAAGGTGGTCGCCACCGGCGGGCTCGCCATCCTGTTCGACGAGCACACCGACCTGTTCGACGTGGTCGATGCGGACCTCACCCTGGAAGGACTGGCCCTGCTGGCGGAGCGTGCTGCGTGAAGAAAAATTTTACTCCGGAAGACGAACTGCTGTTCCTCGCGCTCGGCGGCTCGGGCGAGATCGGCATGAATGTCAATCTATACGGCTGTCAGGGTCGTTGGCTGATGGTCGATCTGGGTATGACCTTCTCGGGCGACCAGTATCCCGGTGTGGATCTCGTATTCGCCGATCTCGAATTCATCGAGGATCGCGTGGAGCAACTCGAAGCCATCGTGATTACCCACGCGCATGAGGACCACATCGGCGCCGTCCCATACTTCGCCGCCGATCTCGGCGTGCCGATTTATGCGACGCCGTTCACAGCGGAACTGGTGCGGCGCAAGCTGCAGGAAGCGGGCATCGAGAACGAGATTGAACTCAACATCATCGAGGACGATCACGGCAGTTTCGCCGTCGGGCCTTTCGAGGTCACCTACATTCCGCTCGCCCATTCGATCGCGGAGGGCAATGCGCTGTTGATCGAGACCCCGCACGGCCGCATTTTTCACACTGGCGACTGGAAGCTGGACGAGGATCCGATCATCGGCCAGCCGACCACCGAGGAAGAGCTGACCGAGATCGGCGATGAGGGCGTGCTGGCGCTGGTGTGCGACAGCACGAATGTCTTCAATCCAGCACCTAGTGGGTCCGAAGGAGCGGTCTACAAGGGCCTGCTCGAGGAGGTCCAGCGTCACAGCGGCAAGCGCGTGCTGGTGACGACCTTCGCCAGCAATGTCGCCCGGCTTCAGACCCTCGGCGATGTCGCGCGCGAAACGGGCCGGCAGGTCTGCGTGGCCGGGCGCTCGCTCGACCGGATTATCGAGGTGTCGCAGGCGAATGGATATCTCACCGATTTCCCCGATCCGGTCGATTTCGATACTGCGATGGGCCTGCCGCGCGGCGACTTGCTGATCCTCGCGACCGGGGGGCAGGGCGAACCGCGCGCGGCGCTGGCCCGGATCGCCGACGAAAACCACCCGCTCGAACTTGTGCGCGGTGACGTGGTGCTGTTCTCGAGCCGCCAGATTCCGGGCAACGAGATCAGCATCGGCGCGGTGCAGAATAAGCTGGCCGCGCGCGGCATCACCATGGTGACCGACCGGCAGAGCATGATTCACGTGTCCGGCCATCCCGGTCGCCCCGAGCTCGAGGCGCTGTATGGCTGGATCCGCCCGGACGTCCTCGTGCCGGTTCACGGCGAGATGCGGCATATGCAGGAGCAGGCACGGCTCGGCGCGGCAAACGCGATTCCGTCGAACGTCGTGCAGCAAAACGGCGATATCATCCGCCTCGCGCCCGGCGCTCCGGGCAAGATCGCCGAGGTGAGGGCAGGGCGGCTCGTACTCGATGGCGACATCATCGCGCCTGCGGATGGCGAGGCGATCACCATGCGCCGCCGGCTCATGCGCGAGGGCGTGGTAATCGTCGCGCTCGATGGCGACCTCAATCCCCGGCTCGACAGCCTCGGCCTGCCGCTCGACGAGGACTACCCCGAATTTGTCGAAGAGGCGCAGGCCGACATCGTGGCGGCGATCGGCAAGCTCAAGGGCAATGCGCGCAAGGACCCGGCACTGGTTCACGAAGCGGCTCGGCTCGCGGCCCGGCGTGCCGCACAGCGCTGGTCGGGCAAGCGTCCGCAAGTGCGCGTCATTCTGCCGAACCTGTGAGGTGATCAGATGCAGTGGACCAGCATCCTCGCGATCTATTTCCTCTTCCTTGTGTTCAGCGCTTTCGTGTTGCTGCCTTTCGGCGTCCGCACACATGACGAGGCTGGGATCGAGAAGGTGCCAGGGCAGGCCGATAGCGCTCCGGTCGAGTTCCGCCCGGGGCGGCTGATGGTGCGCGCCATTGTGCTCGCTGCCGTCCTGACGACGCTTTACGTCGCGAATTACATCAATGGCTGGATCGGGCCGGAAGACCTGATCTTCTGGGGACCTTCCGCCGGCTGATTATTGCCGCAGGCGTTCGAGCGCCTGTGCCAGCACCACATAGAGCTTGCCCATATCGCTTGATAGCAATGTGACGCTGACGGCGTGCCCGTCACGGGTACTGAGCATCGTCCGCAGCATCGCCTCGAAGTCATGGATGTAGCGGCTGACATGCTCGCGGAAATCGTGGTCCGCATCGTAGAGTTCGGCGATCTCCCGTGCTTCGGTATTGTCGACCAGCCGCACGGCACGGCGGGTGAAAATGCCGCGATCGCCGCGAAGGTAGCTTGCCCAGGACGTGTCGGTCACCTCGGTCGATAGAGCCTTGGCGATGTCGATAGCGTTGGAATTCAGACTTTCGGTGATGAGCGCGACGCGGCGGGAGAAGTCGTTGTCGACATCCTCGGTCGCCCGTTCGCGCGCATGGGCGATGCGGCTCTCCAGATTGCCGGTCAATTCATTGACCTTGGCGAGCTGGTCGCGCAGCTGCCGCGTAACTTCCCGCCCCGCTTCGGAGGAGCGTGTCGTCGCTTCTTCGAGCTTCGCCAGTGCTTCATCGGTATGTTCCGCGAGCGCCTTCTCGATCGACTCGGCGCTCTTCTCGCCGACTTTCGCCGCGATCTGATCGATCCGGTCGGCTTGCTCGTTTTCGATAGCCGCGAGGGCGGACCGCGCGCTTGTCTGCAGCGCCTCGATCGCCTCGCGCAATTCTTCTTGCGCTTTCGTCGCCACGGCTTCGTTTTCGGAGCCGAGCGCTGCGACGCTCGAGCGGAGCCGTTCGATGCTGTCGACCTGTGCCGCGGTGGTTTCCCCGAAATCGGCCTGGAAGCGGTCGATGTCTTCCATCGCCTCGCGGGCCTGGTTCCCGGCTGTGTCCATGCTTGTGCTGGCCTGCTCTCCGGCCTGTCGAGCCTGGTCGAGCAGCGAGTGGACCTCGCGGGCGCGGATCTCGATGGCCGCAAGGCGTTCCTCGCTTGCAGTCATCGCATTGGGCAGGTCGTTGCGGCTTTGATGGGCGCTCGCCTGAATGAGTTCGAGCAGGCGTACGCTCGCATCCGTAAGTGCGGCCACGGCCATATCCGTACCGTCGAGCGCTTCGCGGCTTTCCACAAGCTTCGCGTTGAGCGCATCGACGCCCTCGGCAACGCTGCCGCTGGCTTCCTGGCCCTGCCGGTGGACGGCATCGAACACTTCTCCGAGACGGCCGATCTTCTCCGCCAGCGCATCGCCCTCGCGAGCTAGCTTGTCGGCCTGCTCGAGCTGAGCGGCGCGCTTGGTGGCCAGCGCGTTGTCTAGCGCTTCGAGCCTTTCGTGCATGGTCGCCAACGCCGCTTCCTCGGCCGCGTCGAATCTCGCCTGTCGCCCAGCGGTCTGTTCGTCGAACAGCCGGTTGCGTTCGGTGATGCGGGCATCGACGGCTTCGGCTTCGGCAAAGAGGGCCTTCAGCTTCTCATTCGCGGAGTCGAGAGCGGACTGGTCGATCGCCTTGATCTCTTGGACGGTGAGTTCAAGCCGTTCGCGCATGGCGTCGATCTGGTGGCCCCAGCTCGCCAAGGCCGTTGCTTCGCCTTGGCGCACCTCGGCAGCGATCGTCGCGGCTTCATCGCGCAGGCTGTCGAGCTGGACCCGCAAATGCGCCACAGCAGTCTCATGCTCCGCCGACGTTTGCTGCCCGGTCTCGGCAAGTTCTGCGCGCAAGGTCTCGGCTCGACCGCGCATTGCGGCGAGGGCATCGACTTCGCGCCCGTCCAGTTCCCCGCGAAATGCTTCGCTCTCCTCTCGGAGGACCGCGAAACGCTGCTCTGCGATGGTGCCGAGCTGCTCGGTCTGCGCCTCGAAGGCCACGAGCGCTTCGTCGACGCGCTCTCGAAGGGAAGCGACTTGCCGCTCGCTCGCGGTGCCGAATTCGTTAAGTCGGCGAAAGCCCGCAACCAGCTCGTCCAGTTGGGATTTCGCCGTCCGCCCGGCGCCGCCGATTTGGTTGGACACATCCTTGGCCGAGTTGGCGATGACCGGGAGGTTGTCCCGAAGTTTGTCCATGTTCTCGAGTGCGGCGTCGCTGACGCGGGCGATTGCATCCACTCGCTCGCCATTGTCGTGGATGAGCCCTTGAAGGCGGTCGGCATGTTCTGAAATCCGCTCGCTTGCCGAGCGGCCAAGATATTCGAGATCGCGCGTCTGCGAGCCGAGAAATTCGCGCGCGAGGCTGAGTTCTCTGTTCACCACGGCGAGCTTCGCCTCGAGACGCGCCGACTCCTCCGACAGCGACCGTGCAACTTCGCCGAACCGGCGCGCCTCGCGCCGGGAATTGCGGACGGCCAGCATCCACAAGCTCACCACGAGAAGGACGAGGATCGCCCAGCTGGTAATCCAGCCGGTCCATTGCTGCGCCGTGCCCCCTGCGAGCATTTCGCTCCGGTTCGCCCACACGAAGAAGGCGGTCCATGCTACGATAACAGTCATGGCAAGAGCCGGCGCAACCCATTGGCGACGAAGTGAGGGGTCATCGTCTTCGGCGACGAATTCCTCGTACTCTTCCACATCCGCGTCGTAAAATTCCTCGAATTCGTCCGAGCTTTCATCGACAGGCTGCTGGTAACCCTCGATTTCAATTTCATCGACCGATGTCTCGTCGGAGACAGCCTTGATCATGGAGCGCTTCCTCATAGGGCAGAATCTACCACGTTTCGATTATGCTTAAACCCACTTTAACTCATCCCTGCCTAGGTTTAGGCGCGATGGCCTATCATTCGTCAGATTTCGAAGCCGCTATCGGTGCAGCTGCCGGTGCCGACGAGGCGCTGCAGGCCGAGCTGAAGGCTGCTTTCGCGCAGAGCGTTGCACGGCAGGCCGATTTGCTGGGCAGGGCGCGGTGCGACGGGAACTGGCTGGTCGCTGCCGAACGCCTCCAGGGACTGGCTGCCAGCTTCCACGCGCATGAACTGGCGGCGTTGGCCCGCGAGGCGCTGGAGGGCGCACCGGGCGACCCGGGAATAGTCGTCCGCATCCGTAACTTCAGCGAGGAACTTGCTTTCCGGGACTGAGGGAAATCCACCGACTGGGGTGGCTTAGCCGTCCGGGCAAAACTAGAGTGCCGGCGCAGCAGCCCAACCGGAGAGCGTTTTGCGCGTCGCCCTACTTTCCACGCTCGATGATGCCGTCACCCCGGCACCGGTGCGCGCGGCCTATCGCAATTTCGCGGGCGCACGCGTCATCGACCGGCAAATCGATCTCGCGCTGGCGGCCGGTTGCGAAACGATTGCATGCCTTGTCGAAGGGATTGGCCGCGAGGTCGCGGAGGCACAGCGCCGTGCCGAACAATCCGGCGTCCGCTTCGTCGCCATGCAGAACCCGCGGGCCCTCTCGGGCCTTGTGACTGCAGCTGACGAGTTGTTCGTGCTTGCTCCCGGCGTCCTGCCTTCCGATGCTGCTGTGCTCCGCAATGTAGCTCGCCCGGCGGTGCTGGCCTTTCCAGCCGAAGACGCCGTGCCGAGGGGCTACGAGAGGATAGATCCCGAGTTTGCGTGGTCGGGCGCCTTGCTCGCGCCGGGTTCGGTGGTCGAACGTCTCGCCGAGCTGCCGCCTGATAGCGACGTGGTTGCCAGCCTGCTGCGGCTGTCGCTGCAATCGGGGGTCAAAATCTTGCCATTGGAAAAGCGGCTGATCGAGGATGGTCAGTGGCACATTGATCCCGGCATCGAAGAATTGGTCGATCGGGAAGAACGGTGGATCAAGACCCATGCATCGCCAGCACCCTTCACGGCCCCCGGACTTGCGGTCGCGGAGCGGGTCGGCGCCCGGCTTGCGCGCGACACATTGGGCAAAAAGGGCGCGAGACTTCCAGCGCTGGGCGCTGTGCTCAGCGGTATCGGCGCTCTGGCACTCGCGGCACTCGGCATGCCGGTACCCGCACTGGCGCTCGGTACGGTCATGGCCATGCTCGGCGCGGCGGGAGAGACGGTGGAGCGCATTGCACGGGCGGGGCAATTCGGCGCGCGAAGATCGGCGCTGGCGAAAGCCCTGGACTGGTCGACGGATCCGGTGCTGGCGATCCTCATCGCGGCCGCCTCTCCCGAAGATACCGGTTGGCTGAGACTGTTCGTTCCAGCGGTGCTGTTCGGTCTCTTGCGGCTAGGTGCTCGCCTGCGGGACGACAATTGGGGCGAGACCTACCGCGACCGGATCGCAACCAGCGCATTGCTGGTTCCGTGCGCGTTTGTAGGGATTACCCAGCCGGTCACTGCGATCATGGCCCTGCTGGTGCTGACTTCGATCTTCCTTGTGCCTTACCGTGGCGACTAACGTCGACTTAACCATGTCCATGATAGCGCGAAGGCATGAAGATGGAGATCCCGGTGCCTGACGCTGCCCAAGCGGACCAAGCAAGAGAATTGCGCGATTCCCTGGCTGGCGGGAATGCCGTGCTTGCGCGGGTTACGCCGATACTGGAGCATTTGCTCGCAACACCGGACCATTCGTTGTTCAGCGACGAGATCGTCGCGCGGATTCGCGGCATGTGCCACGATCTTGCCTGGCAGATCCTCCGGGCCCAGGCGGAGGCGACCGGGGAAGCTGGCCGTGAAGCCTTTGCCGACAAGCATGGCGAAGCGCTGGCGCAGCATTTCTTCACCAGCCCTCGTATCCTGTCGCATTGCCATGCCCTTGCGCTCGAGTGGCAATTGGCGACGCGGATGGAGGCGCAATACGGCATCGACCCGGTGCTTTCCCCGCTACTGCAGACCCTGATTGCTTCGCCCGACAGCGGTCAGGCCAGCGCGGCGATGGGGGCTTTGGCCGCGCAGGCGCGCTTCGCCCAATCACAGCGGCGCATGGAGCTTTCGCTCGCCGAACTGCCGGGCGACCTGTTTCACGAACTGCTGCTGGGGTGGCGCAACTTCGGCGGGGATCGGCGGTCCGATGCCATGATCCGCGCAGAAGCGAAGCTGCGCAACGCCTATGACGAGAGCTCGGCCCGCCTGTCGCTGCTCGCGCGGCTCGTGGCGGGGCTTGGTGACGATGTGCGCAAAGCGCTCGACGTGGAACATGCCGGGGTCGCGCTGTTCCTTACAGCACTGGCGGCGCGGTCGAACCAGTCGCGCAACCTTGCTGTGCTTGCGACGAATGAACAGCAGGTCGCGCGGCTCGCTCTGGCGCTGCGCGGCTGCGGTCTAGACGCTGCGGAAGTGAATACCCAGATCCTGCGGTTACACCCACAAAGCAGCCCGCAAGGCGGCCTCGATGGGATCACGCCGGCTGAAGCAAAGAAATGGCTCGCGGAAGCCGGCACGATGGGGATCGTCTGACCATGGCCAGCGTCGGCACAAGCTATATCGCATCTGCCAAGGCCGATGCCGAGGGGCGGCTCGTCGAAGCCGGTGAACCGCTCGCGAGCCTGCAGGAAGCCTGCGGAGGGCAGATCGGAGGCCCGATCGCCATTCCCGAGTTGCAGGCCCTGGTCGACAAGGCCAATGCTTACGGCCTTCGGCTCGCCCGCCAATTTACAGCCATCGATGGCGAGAACAGCATCACTGCGTGGGTAGAGATCACCCCGAAACTCGGCAACGATGGAACTATCTGGCAGAGCGCAATCGATGTCGTCAGCTGGCACAGCGAAGAGCTGCCGCCGGAGAACGAGCTCGACGCCACGCGGCGCCGGATCGAGATCAACCGGCATCTGGCAGATTGCACTGTCAGGCTGAGCCCGTCGCAGGGCGTGCTGTCGGTAGAGACCGAGGCACCCGACCTTGCAGTATTCGTGGACGCCGCGCGCGGGGGGATAGGCCGGCCCTGGACCGATTTCGTCCATTTGCCAGGCAGCACCCACGAGCAGCCGCTCCACTGGCGCTTGCTCGATGGTTCGCGCTGCGAAATCGACGGGTCCAAGCGCGCATGGACGGCGCATCTGGAACCGCTCGGGAAGGGCGAGCCGGGTAGTGCAGGCTTCGCCCTCTACCTGACTGCTGACACGCCTGCTGCGGGCGTAGAGGCTGCGGAAAACGGTGCCGGTATCGAAGGCGCATCCTTCGGTCGCGACCTCACGCCGGTCCTCCGCCAACCGATCAATCGCATCATCGCCAACGCCGAAACGATTAGGACGAAGCTAGCGGGGCCGATTGCTGACGAATACAGTTCCTATGCGGCCGATATCGCTACCGCGGCCCAGCATCTATTGGCGCTGATTGACGACCTCTCAGACCTAGAAGTCGTCGAATCAGACCAATTCGTTACCGCGCCGGACCGTATCGAGCTTGCCGACGTCGCGCGGCGGGCCTGCGGCATTCTCGGCGTTCGCGCGCAGGAGAAGGGCATCACGCTGGTGCCTCCTGTGGAAGGCGAGAGCCAGCTGGCCATCGCCGAATTCCGGCGGGTGTTACAGATCCTGCTCAACCTCGTCGGCAACGCGATCCGCTATGCGCCTGAAGACAGTCAGGTCTGGATCCGGCTCGACCGGATCGGCAGCCGCGCGCTCATCACTGTGGCAGACCAGGGTCACGGCCTTGACGAGGAGCAGCAGGCGCGAGTGTTCGAGAAGTTCGAGCGCTTGGGGCGCAGCGGCGATGGTGGCTCTGGCCTTGGGCTCTATATTTCACGCCGGATCGCACGCGCGATGGACGGCGATCTCACAGTCGAAAGCGCACCGGGGCAGGGCGCGCGTTTCACGCTCTCAGTCCCCGCCGCCGAAGAGATGCGATCGGAGAAGCGCGATGGTCCGGGGCGCGATATTCCTGACGACGACACGAACGCCTGACACGAAAAAGGGGCGCCGCAGCGCCCCTTGATCTATTGCTACGGAAGCCGGGTTTACCGCTTGTCCATCGGCACGTAATCGCGCTCGGTCGGGCCAGTGTAGAGCTGGCGCGGACGACCGATGACCTGGCCGGGATCGGAGATCATCTCGTTCCACTGCGCCACCCAGCCGACGGTGCGGGCGAGGGCGAAGAGCGCGGTGAACATGGTCGTCGGGAAGCCGATCGAATTCAGGATGATGCCCGAGTAGAAGTCGACGTTCGGGAAAAGCTTCTTTTCCTTGAAGTAATCGTCGTTCAGCGCGAGTTCCTCGAGGCGCAGCGCCGTCTCGAACACCGGATCGCTTACGTTGAGTGCCTCGAACACTTCGCGCAGCGTCTTTTGCATCACCGTCGCGCGCGGGTCGTAGTTCTTGTAGACGCGATGCCCGAAGCCCATCAGGCGGAACGGGTCGTTCTTGTCCTTTGCACGCTCGATATAATGCGGGATCTTGTCGGGCGAACCGATCTCCTGAAGCATGTTGAGCGCAGCTTCGTTGGCGCCGCCATGCGCCGGGCCCCACAGGCATGCGATACCGGCGGCGATACAAGCAAACGGGTTCGCGCCCGACGATCCGGCGAGGCGGACAGTCGAGGTCGAGGCGTTCTGCTCGTGATCGGCGTGGAGGATGAAAATCCGGTCCATTGCCTTTTCGATAGCAGGATGGATCTCGTACTCCTCGGCCGGGACGCCGAAGGTCATGCGCAGGAAGTTGCCGGTGTAGCTCAAGTTGTTGTCCGGCTGCATGAAAGGCTGGCCGATGGCATACTTATAGGCCCAGGCGGCGATCGTCGGCATTTTGGCGATCAGGCGGTGGCTGCTGATCTTGCGGTGCTCGGGATCGGAAATGTCGGTGCTGTCGTGATAGAACGCCGACAGGGCACCCACCACGCCGCACATGATCGCCATCGGGTGCGCGTCGCGGCGGAAGCCCTGGTAGAACTGGCGCAGCTGGTCGTGCAGCATGGTGTGCCGCGTGATCGTATAGTCGAAATCGTCCAGCTCTTCCTTACCCGGCAGCTCGCCGTTCAGGAGCAGGTAGGCGACTTCCATGAAGCTGGAATGTTCTGCCAGCTGGCCGATAGGGTAACCGCGGTGCAGCAGGACGCCTTCTTCACCGTCGATATAGGTCAGCGCGCTTTCGCAGCTGGCGGTGGACTTGTAGCCGGGATCGTAAGTGAACTTGCCGGTGCCGCCGTACAGCTTGCGGATGTCGATGACATCGGGGCCGACGCTGCCCTGAAGTACGGGGAATTCCTGGGTCTGGTCGCCCAGATCGAGAGTTGCCTTGTTGTCGGCCACGCGTGTCTCCTCAACGGTTTCCGTCTGGCCCCGGGGCGTCGGCGGCTTGCGCATCGATCCGCGCGAGCGCTTCTTCCTTGCCCAGAAGGACCAGCACATCGAAAATGCCGGGGGACGTGGTCGTCCCCGTCAATGCTGCGCGCATGGGCTGCGCGAGCTTGCCGAGACCCAATTCGAGCTGCTCGGCATACGATTTCGTAGTGGCTTCGAGAGCCTCGATTGTCCAGTCATTTTGCACATGCAGCATTTTCGACAGGCCCGCGAGGCGCTGGCGCGCTTCGTCATCAAGCAGGGCGGCCGCTTTTTCGGTCATCTCGAGAGGCCGTTTGGCGAAAAGAAACTGCGATCCTTCAACGAGTTCGTTGACGGACTTAGCGCGTGTTTTGAGGACCGGCATCGCCTGCTCGAGCAAATCGACATCTGCATCACCGTCCAGCCTCTCGGCCACGATGCGAGCCAGGCGACCATCATCGGCCTCCCGAATGTAGTGACCGTTGAGGTTCTGCAGCTTCTTGATATCGAACCGGGCAGGACCCTTGCCGACTCCGTCGAGGTCGAACAGCTCGATCGCTTCCTCGCGGCTGATCTCCTCGCGATCGCCATGACCCCAGCCGAGGCGCAGGAGATAGTTGAAGAGCGCTTCCGGCAGGACGCCTTCTTCGTCGCGATAACCTTCGACACCGACGGCGCCATGGCGCTTCGACATTTTTGCGCCGTCCGGACCGTGGATCAGCGGCACGTGAGCATAGACCGGATCGGGCCAGCCGCCCTCGATCGCGTCCATCGCGCGGATCACAGGGAGCTGGCGGAAGGCGTTGTTGAGGTGATCGTCGCCGCGGATAACGTGAGTAACACCCATATCGTGATCGTCGACGACCACCGCGAGCATGTAGGTCGGCGTACCGTCGGCGCGGAGCAGGACGTAATCGTCGATCTCGGCGTTCTTCACGGTCACCGGACCCTGGACGGCATCTTCGATGGTCGTCTCGCCCTCGGTCGGCACTTTAAGACGGATAACGAAGGGCGCCCCTTCGGGAGCCTCGCTCCCGTCGCGGTCGCGCCAGCGACGGTCGTAGCGCATCGGTTGCTTGGCAGCGCGCTGGTCGGCGCGCATTTGCTCGAGTTCCTCGGGCGTCGCGTAGCATTTGTACGCGTGGCCTGCTGCGAGAAGCTGGCGCGCTACTTCGGCATGGCGTTCGGCGCGGTCGGACTGGAACAGCGGTGCATCGTCGAAATCGAGGCCGAGCCAGTCGAGCCCTTCGATGATCTTGTCGATCGCGTCCTGCGTACTGCGCTTGCGGTCCGTATCCTCGATCCGCAGGAGCGTGCGGCCGCCGTGGTGCCGGGCGAAGAGCCAGTTGAACAATGCCGTGCGCGCGCCGCCGATATGCAGGTATCCTGTGGGCGAAGGGGCAAAGCGGGTTACGACCTGTCCTTCGGGCGTTCCACTATCGCTTGCCATTGGCTCTCGCTTCCTTTCAAACACTTGCATGGCGACACGCGGGACGCCTTCGGTACCGATGGGGGGGACGGACGGAGGATCCGTGCAGGCTGTGCCGCGCCCTTGGCGCATGCGCGGCCTGATGTCCAGAATTGCGGATCGCTGCGAGACAGGTTTGGCGAGTGCCGGATTTGACCGCGGACCGTGGCTGGCAGTTGCCTTTGGCGGCGGCATCGGTCTGTGGTTCCTGCTCCACACGCCGTGGCAATGGTCTGCAACCATTGGTGGGCTTGTTCTGGTTGCCCTTGCGGCGCTTGCCGCGTGGCGCGATCGTGATGAGCGCGCCTACCTCCTCGCTGCGACCATCGCCACGTCGCTCGTCCTCGCGGCAGGGATCGGGCTGGTCTGGGCGCGCTCCGAATTGATCGGGGCAGAACCAATCGAGCGACCGACGTTCGAACGGCTCGATGCCCGCATTCTCGAGCGCGAGGACCAGCCGGCGCGTGACCGCATCCGGCTCGTGTTAGCCGCTCGCGACGCCGAGGACGGGATTGCAAGAGCCTACCGCGTCAACGTTCCGCTGGATCAAGCGGATAGCGCGTTGCGGGAGGGCGTACGCGTCAGGGTGTCCGCGCGCCTTATGCCGCCTTCGCCGCCAATCGTACCGGGCGCCTACGACTTCGCGCGACGGGCCTGGTTCGATGGCTATGCGGCCACCGGCAGCGTTGTGGGGGATATCGAAATAGTAGAGGAGGCCGGCGGGGGCGGCGGCGAAGGCTGGATCGCGCAGGTTCAGCGGCACCTCTCGGCGCATGTTCGCGACCGTCTCGACGGCGCTCCCGGCGCGATCGCGGCGACTCTCGCCAGCGGCGATCGCGGGGCGATTTCCGAAGCGGACGAGGTGGCTATGCGGGATGCCGGCCTTACGCATCTGCTGTCGATCAGCGGCCTTCACGTGAGCGCAATCATCGCCGCGACCTATCTGATTGCGCTCAAGTTGCTGGCCCTATGGCAATGGCTTACGTTGCGCGTACGCCTGCCGATCGTGGCCGCTGCAATCGCTGCTCTTGCCGGGATCGCTTACACGCTCTTGACGGGGGCTCAGGTACCAACGGTGCGCAGCTGCATCGGCGCGATCTTGGTCCTGACGGCTCTGGCGCTTGGGCGCGAGCCGCTCTCTTTGCGCCTAGTCGCGGTCGCAGCAATCGCGGTGCTGCTCTTATGGCCGGAATCGCTTGTCGGACCGAGCTTCCAGATGAGCTTTGCCGCCGTGCTCGCCATCGTGGCACTTCACAATGCGAAGCCGTTTCGCGAATTTCTCGCGCCACGAGAGGAAAGCGGCCTGCGCCGCTTCGGCCGCCGGGCGTTGATGCTGTTCCTGACCGGCTTTGTCATCGAGCTCGCACTCATGCCGATTGTCCTGTTCCACTTCCACCGTGCGGGAATTTACGGGGCGGTCGCAAACCTCTTCGCGATCCCGCTCGTGACCTTCGTCTCGATGCCGCTCGTTGCCCTGGCTCTGGCGATGGATGTAGTCGGGTTGGGAGCTCCGGCCTGGTGGCTGGTCGGCAAATCGCTCGATGTACTGCTGTGGATCGCGCACATCGTTTCGGCTCAGCCGGGTGCGGTGAAGCTCGCCCCCAAGATGCCGATGGCGGCGATGGCGGTATTTGTCCTCGGCGCGCTCTGGTTGGCATTGTGGCATGGAAGAACACGGCTTTGGGGGGCGCTTCCCGTCGCCGTCGCTTCGGGATGGATGTGGGCGACGCCTGCCCCGGACATCGTGATCACGCGTGATGGGCGCGATGTGGGTATTGCCAGCGCGGATGGCCGGCTGCTGGTTTTGCGGGACAGCGAGGGCAGTTACGCCCAACAAAATCTGCGCGAAATTGCAGCGCTCGATGGCGAGCCCGTACCTTTAGCCGAATGGTTGGGCGCTCGGTGCAGCCGGGACTTTTGTAGCTTGCGTATCGAAAGGGATGGTCGAGATTGGGACGTGCTGATCGCGCGAAGCCGCGAACTTATCGAGGAGCGAGCGCTTGCCGCCGCCTGCGACAGGTCCGACATCGTCATCGCTGATCGCTTCCTGCCGCGCTCATGCAAGCCACGCTGGCTCAAGGCCGATCGCCGGTTTCTCGAGCGGGAAGGCGGTACCGGCATTTACCTTGCCGAAGAGCATATTGATACCGTGGCCGAAGGGCAAGGCGAGCACGGTTGGTTCCGCCCCTTCGTCCGGCGGAACGCGGGCTCCCAATAAAGACAACCTATGAAGGAAGAGAGGGCGCAGCCGACGCCGCGCCCTTCTTCCCAACTAAAACTGTCTCGTCGAGCGTCAGTGGTAGCGCCGGAGCAGACCGGCAAGCTTGCCCTGAACCTTCACTCGATGGGATTCATAAACCTGCGGTTCGTAGGCCCCATTCGCAGGATCGAGGCGGATCCGCCCGCCATCGCGGCGCAGGTACTTCAGCGTCGCTTCTTCATCGTCGACCAGCGCGACGACGATCTCTCCGTCGCGAGCGGTATCGGACCTTCGGACAAGTGCGAAATCACCGTCGAAAATGCCTGCCTCGACCATCGAATCGCCCGACACTTCGAGCGCATAATGTTCACCCGGTCCGAGCAGAGCGGCGGGAACCGGCATGCTCGCCTGGCCCTCGATCGCCTCGATCGGCGCGCCAGCCGCGATCCGGCCGTGTAGCGGCACGTCGATGATGTCGTTCGCCGGCTCCGGCGCGACGGATTTCGCCGTTACCGTGGCCGCCATGGTCGCGCCGGTATCGTTCACAGGCTTAGCTTGGCCGGCGCCTGTAACCGCGTCTTCGGGCAGCTTGACGACCTCGAGCGCCCGCGCACGGTTCGGCAGGCGACGGATAAAGCCGCGTTCCTCGAGAGCGGAAATCAGGCGGTGGACGCCGGACTTGCTCTTGAGGTCGAGCGCTTCCTTCATTTCCTCAAAACTGGGTGAAATGCCGGTTTCCTCCAGCCGTTGCTGGATGAAGCGGATCAATTCGTGTTGCTTGGCTGTCAGCATATCTGCGCAACTCCCGTGCCGCCTGTTCACAACCCTGTGAACGAATGTGGAACAATTAGGCAACGAATATCAGCAAGTCAAGCAATTCAGCCGTTTCGGACCTTTCTTGTCGAGAACAAGCGTTCGCGATACGTGCCAAAGCGCTGGGTCAGCCCTGAAGCAAGGCGCGCGTCGCAGTAGCGACGTCGGCTTGCCGCATCAGACTCTCGCCGACGAGGAAGCTACAGACACCGCTACGCGCGAGGCGCTGGCAATCGGCATGCGTCGCGATGCCGCTCTCACCGACAAGAAGGGCGTCCTCAGGGGCGAGGACTGCCAGCCGCTCGGTGGTCGCAAGATCGGTGGTAAAGGTCCGCAGATCCCGATTGTTGACGCCGATGAGCCGCGATTGAAGCGCCAGCGCGCGTTCCAGCTCCTGTTCGTCATGGACCTCGACCAAAACGTCCATCCCGCGTTCGATCGCGGCAGTTTCGATTTCGCGCATCGTCCCGTCATCCAGCGCGGCTACGATGATTAGTATCGCATCTGCGCCAAGCGCGCGAGCTTCGGCGACTTGCCAGGGGTCGATCATGAAGTCCTTGCGCAGGACCGGCAGATCGCAAGCCGCGCGGGCTTCGACCAGATAATCCTCGTGGCCCTGGAAGTAAGGCGCATCGGTCAGGACCGAGAGACAGGCCGCACCGCCATCGGCGTAATCGCGAGCGTGCTGCGCAGGGTGAAAATCCTCCCGGATCAGACCTTTGGACGGCGAAGCTTTCTTGATCTCGGCAATCAGGCCGAAGCCATTCTGCTGCGCGCGTTCCAGTGCGAAGCGAAAGCCGCGCGGCGGCGTTTGGTCCTTTGCTTGCGCATCAAGCGAGTCGAGCGAATGCTGCTGCTTGCGCTCGGCTACCTCACCAAGCTTGGTTTCGCAGATTTCGACCAGCTTGTTCATTGCGCGATCGCGATCCAGTCTGCCAGCAATTGCTGGGCAGCACCGCTGTCGATTGCTTCGCCAGCCATTTCGGCACCGGTCGTCCAGTCTTCGGTCTTGCCTGCCACGATCAAAGTAGCGGCGGCGTTGAACAGCACGGCGTCGCGATAGGGTCCGGGCGCGCCTAGCAATAGCGCCTCGAGTGCCTTGGCGTTGTGCGACGGGTCGCCGCCGCGGATCGCCTCGACCGGCGCGTGGGGCAGGTTTGCCTGCACCGGGTTCACCCGCCGCATCTCGAAATCGTTGCCGGTCACATCGGCCAGCTCGTTTCCACCGGCAATGCTAAGCTCGTCCAGCCCCTCGTCGCCCGAAGCGATGAAGGTACGCTCCGTGCCGAGCTTGGCTTTTGCCGCTGCGTAGATCGGCACATAGGCCGGGCGCGCGATCCCGATCAGCTGGCGTTTCACGCCTGCCGGGTTGGAGAGCGGGCCCATCAGGTTGAATATCGTGCGAACGCCGAGCTGCTGGCGGATAGGCTGTATCCGGCCCATCGCCGGATGATGGTTCTTTGCGAACAGGAAACAAATGCCTAGCTCGGCCAGTGACTTCTCTGCGGTTCTTCCCGCGGCTTCCATATTGAGACCGAGCGCTTCGAGTGTGTCTGCCGCGCCCGACTTGCTGCTCGCCGCCCGATTGCCGTGCTTGGCCACCGGAACGCCGCACGCCGCGACAAGCAGGCTGACTGCTGTGGAAACATTGAGCGTGTGGTGCCCGTCACCGCCCGTGCCGCAGCAATCGACCGTTCCTTTCGGCGCGTCGATCGGGATCAGCCGCGCCCGCAGGGCCCGCGCCGCGCCCGCGATCTCATCGGATGTTTCGCTGCGGGTGGACATCTCGCGCAGGAACCGGGCGATTTCCTCGTCGCTCGTCTCGCCATCGAGAATCCAGCCGAAGACCTCTTCGGCCTCCTGCTCGCCCAGACGCTGCTCTGCTGCGGGTAGCGTCCTCATGCCGGTACCTTTGCGTCGATTCCGCACAGCGAGAGGAAATTTGCGAGCAGCGCATGTCCGTGTTCGGTAGCGATGCTCTCGGGGTGGAATTGTACGCCGTGGATCGGCAAGTCGCGATGACGGAAACCCATCACGCTGCTGCCATCGAGGCCGGGCGTCGTGCTGGTAGCATTGACCGCGAGGCACTCGGGAATGTCCTCCACGATCAGCGAGTGATATCGGGTAGCTATAAAGGGTGACGGCAATCCGGCAAACACGCCGCTGGCGTCATGTTCCACCGGCGACGTCTTGCCATGCATCAGCCCGCCGCGAACGACCTTGCCGCCGAAATGCTGGCCGATCGCCTGATGTCCGAGGCAGACGCCGAGTAGCGGCTTGCCCGCATCTGCGCATCCCGCCACGAGGTTGAGACTGACGCCGGCCTCGTTCGGTGTGCAGGGACCGGGCGAGATCAGGAAACCCGCAGCGCCGCTGCTCATGGCCTGGTCCGCCGAAATGGCGTCATTGCGCACCACCTCCACTTCGGCGCCCATTTCCATCAGGTAATGGACGAGGTTAAAGGTGAAGCTGTCGTAATTGTCGATGACAAGGATGGAGCGGCTGTCGGTCATTGCGGAACGGTCAATGGCGGCACGGCTGCGGGCTTTCAAGCAACTTCAGCTGCCCGCGACGTCACGCCTGCTTGCCCACCAGCTTGTCGGTCGCCCGCACGAGGCCATCGATGATGCCCGGTTCTGCTGCGGAGTGTCCGGCATCATCCACGATCCACAATTCCGCTTCCGGCCAAGCTTTCTTGAGCGCCCAAGCGGATGTCGGCGGCGTGCAAATGTCGTGGCGGCCCTGAACGATAATTCCGGGTATGCCCGCCAGCGCGCTGACATTCTTGAGCAATTGCGCTTCCTCCAGGAAAAAATCTTCGAGGAAGAACTTCGCGCAAATCCGGGCGAAGGGCACGGCCTTCGCGGGATCGGCGAAGGTGTCCAGCAGGGCAGGATCTGGCAACAGTGTGGCGACATTGCCTTCCCACAGCGACCATTCGCGCGCGGCGGCAAGGCGTGTTTCCTCGTCATCGCTGGTCAGGCGCTTGTAATAGGCTTTCACCAGATCGCCACGCTCATCTTCGGGGATGAGGCCGGTAAACTGGTCCCATTGTTCGGCCATGATTTCGCTGGCGCCATATGTGTAGAGCCAGTCTTTCTCGGTCTGGCGCGCGAGGAATACGCCGCGCAGCACCAGCTCGCTCGTGCGGTCGGGATGGGTCTCGGCGTAGGTGAGGGCGAGTGTCGCGCCCCAGCTACCGCCGAAGACCTGCCACTTGTCATGCCCGCACATCTCGCGGAGGCGCTCGACATCGGCGACAATACGCCAGGTATCGTTATGCTCGATCTCGGCGAATGGCAGCGACTTGCCGCATCCGCGCTGGTCGAACAGCAGGACGTCGTAAAGCTCGGGGTCCCACTGGCGCCGATGATCGGGCGACATGCCGCCGCCCGGGCCGCCATGCAGGAAAACCGCAGGTTTCGCGCCGGGCGTGCCGACACGTTCGTAATAGAGCGAATGACCCTCGCCGACATCCAGGATCCCGGTTTCGTAGGGTTCGATCTCCGGATAGAGGCCACGGCGCTGTTCGGTCATTCGCTGTCCTTCTTTTCGACGACCACGATCGGGCCGATCGGCGCGCCGGTATCGAGGCGGTCGGTCGCCGGGTTCCACAATTGCGAGACGTTCCCGTCGAGGAACAGAGCATTGGGCGTCTTCAGTTCATCGCGATAGAAACGCGCGAGCTTGCCGAAGGAAATCGGCGCGTTCGAAATCACGAAATGGGCCCGGCCCTGCCCATCGACGCCGACTGCGTTGCGGATCAGCCGGGAAGGGCCGTCCTGCGTTATTTCAGGATGCAGCTTGCCGTCGATCACCAGCATCGGCCCGGACTGCGTGCCGAACTCCGGCCGCTCGGTCACATTGGCGAGGAAATCTTCGGTCGTGCGGACGTGCCATTCGCCCGCCGTGCCGTAGAACACGCCATTGGGCTTGAGGTGGAAATTGCCTTCGCCATCGGCTATATTGAGGGTTTCGAGCCGCTCCGAACCTTCAACGAAGTAACCGATTGGCTCGCCCTCGTCGTCATATATGCCGGCGTTCATTGCAAAGGCGACGCCGTTCTCGCCGCGTTGGCGCGAGAACGCAGTCAGGCTGCGATAGGGCGCTTCGCCCGACGGCCCAAGATCCATGCTTATGCGGTGGCGGACGGGATTCGCGAGGCAGTGGGTAAGGGGTGTGTCCTCGAAGATGATGGACCGGCATGCGCTTTCCACCGAGCTTGCGACGGTCGCCGTCTCGCTAGGCTCAGGCGAAGGCGATGGCGCCTGCCCATCAATCCTGGCACGAGCGACAGGTTCGCCGGCAGGTTGCTGTTCGCAAGCTATGAGGCTGCCGAGAGCGAGTAGGGCGATTGCAACCCTCACTGGCCGTATCCCGCTTCGTTTGCGAGCCGCACTGCGTCCTTTGCCGCGGCGAGCAGGGCGCCGGCCTTGGCTTCGCATTCGCGCTGCTCATAGGCTGGATCGCTGTCCGCCACGATGCCCGCCCCGGCCTGCACTTGCATGATCCCATCCTTCACCACGGCGGTGCGCAGGACAATGCAGCTGTCGACCGATCCGTCCGGCGCGAAATAGCCGACGCCGCCCGCGTAGGGGCCGCGCGTTGCAGGTTCCAGCTCGGCGATAATCTCGCAGGCGCGCACCTTGGGTGCACCGCTGACGGTGCCTGCCGGGAACCCGGCAAACAGCGCATCGAGCGCGTCCTTGCCCTCGGCAAGGCGCCCGACGACGTTGCTGACGATATGCATGACGTGGCTGTACCGTTCGACCGTAAAACTCTCCGTGACCTCGACGCTGCCGGCGTCCGCCACGCGCCCGACGTCGTTGCGCCCGAGATCGAGCAACATCAAGTGCTCTGCGCGCTCCTTCGGGTCGGCCAGAAGCGATTTCTCGGCGAGCCGATCCGCCTCCTGCGTCGTACCGCGCGGCCGGGTGCCGGCGATCGGGCGGATTGTCACCTCGCCTTCGCGCACCCGCACGAGAATTTCGGGGCTCGAGCCGACCACGGCGAAGCCGGGTAGGTCGAGAAAATAGAGGAAGGGCGACGGGTTGATGCGCCTGAGCGAACGATAGAGCGCCATGGGCGGCAATTCGAACGGCGAGGTGAATCGCTGCGAGAGGACGACCTGAAAGATATCCCCGGCCGCGATGTAGTCTTTCGCACGCAAGACCATTGCCTGATAATCGTCCGCATCGATAGTCGAGGTGAGCTGAGGTTCGATATGGTCGGGATACCGGTCGGCAGACTGTGACAGCGGCAGGGAGAGCTTCCGAAGAGCTTCGTCGATCCGCTCCTGCGCCAAATCTAGCGATCCGTCCGGCCAGACCGGCGCAATACAGAACAACGTGTCGCTGAGCCGGTCGAAGACGAGGATCACTGTCGGGCGGACGAAAAGCATGTCCGGCAAATCGACGTCGCTCTGCGGAGCCCGAAGAAGTTTCTCGACCAGGCCGATTGTCTCGTATCCGAAATAGCCGACGAGGCAGGCGAGGGCGGGCGGAAGCGCGACAGGCGTCGCACATTGGCAGTCCTGAGTTAGCGTGCGCAGCGCATCCATCGCGCCAATCTTGCACGGAACGAAAGCCTTGCGATCCGTCTGCCAATCGCGATTGATTTCCGCCTCGTCTCCACGCGCGCGGAACACCAAATCGGGTGCGATGCCGATCAGGCTATAGCGCCCGCGTGTCTCGCCACCCTCGACCGACTCGAGTACGAAATCGCCGCGCCCTTCCTCGAACAGCTTGAGCGCCGCGCTGACTGGCGTTTCGGTATCAGCTACGATGCTGCGCCAGACCAGCGCGGGACGACCCTCGCTCAGCTCGGCGCGCGCTTGGTCGAGGCCTTCGAGAGCGGTGGACAAGGGCGGCTCAGTTCGTGCCAAGCAGCTGGCGACGAACGGCTTCGATCGCGTCGTCGTTGCGCTCTACGCCGAGCTCTTCCCGCATCGCAAGCCGCAGCTGATCGGCATATTCCTCGCCGATCACCGGGCCGAGCTGGGTTTTGGCCTGGGCGATCATCGGATCGTCCTCGGCGATATCGTCCATGCTGATATCTTCCAGATTGACGATGAAGAATCCGATCTTTTGCGCGGCTTCGAGCTTCTTGGTGGTGCCTTCGGCCATGCTGAAAAGCAGGGCGAGCGGCGGCGGAATGCGGCGTTCGCGCTGGGCGGCAAGTTGCTCGCGCGTCAGATCGACGCTTTCGGGTGCCGGCAGATTCGTCTCTTCCTCCGCGACGGCGGCGGCAAGCGATGCGCCCCCACGAACGCGCTTCGTCACCCGGTCGGCAGCGGCTTGGGCGCGCTTCAGGCCTTCCGAAATGCGCCAGTTCGCCTCGACGCGATCCTTTATCTCGGCAAGGGGGGCCTTGGCCGATGCTGTAATCTGGGCCACTTCGTAGACGAGGTAGGTCTGCCCGCCTTCGAGAGGGGCGATTTCGGGCTCTTCCTCGTCCATCTGGAAAATGGTCTGCAGCGCGGGCGCCAACACTTCGGGAAGAGTTTCCTGCGTCTGGTAGATGCGGCCATTGGCAATAGCGGGTCGCGTGGTCGTCAGCTCGAGATCGAGCTCCTCGCTCACCTCGCGCAAGGTTGCACCATCGGCCAGCTGGTCGTCGATTTCGTTCGCAAGGTCGGCGAGCCCCTGGACACGCTTTTCTTCGCGCACGGCCGCGGCGACGTCTTCGCGGACTTGTGCAAGCGTCCGTGCGGCTCGTGTTTCGACGTTATCGATCCGCGCGATGTGCCAGCCGAGAGGACTGCGCGCTGGCTGCGTAATAGAGCCTTCTCTCGCCGAGAAATACGCCGCGGCGACGGCTTCGGAGGCCTGTGAGGTCAGCACCTCGCGATCGAGGCCCGTCAACGGCGTTGCTCGTAGCCCGGCTTCGCGCGCCACGGCATCGAAGCTTGCACCGCCTGCGATGCGCTCGCGCAGGGAATTGGCCGCAGCCTGTGTCGGCACGATGAGCTGGGTGACATCGCGCGTTTCGCTTGCTGCGTACTGTTCGCGGTCGGCCTCGTAGCGTTCGGCGATTTCCGCCTCGGTCGGCTCGACCCGGTCGCCCAGTGCACTGCTGTCGAACGTCGCGAAACGCACCACGCGCCGTTCGGGACGAATGAAATCGGCGCTGTTGGACTCGTAATAGGCCCTCAGCGTTGCGTCCGAGGGATCGCCGGTTGGCGCAAAACTCGCAGACGGGAGCAGGGCAATCGTCCCCTGACGACGCTCTTTAAGAAGCTGGGCGTATCGATAGGCAAGCTTGTCCGGAACGGTCGCGCCGAAGGTCGCCGGAACAAAAAGCTGCTGAGAGAGGAGGCCCGTGCCGAAATCCTCACGCGCCTGCGCGTCGGAAATTCGCGCCTGCGCCAGTGCCTGACGATAGACGTCTTCGCTGAAGTTCCCGTCGGCTCCGCGGAATGCCGGGAGCATGCGGATTTCGCTGTTCACCAGATTGTCGCCCGCCCGGATACCGTATTTCTCGGCATAGGCACGGATTGCAAAGCGATCGATCAGGGCATCGAGCGAGCGTTCCAGACCATTTTGCGCAAGAAAGCCTTCCATCGACAGCGTCGGATTTTCCTGCCTGACGCGATCGAGGCCGTTGTTCGCAGCCTGCACCAGATCGGCGGTCCCGATCTTCTCGCTGCCGACCACAGCCACCCGGTCGCCGCCTGCAACACCGCCGAAGGTACCGGTGCTCGATACGTCCGCGCTAGCAAAGGCGAGCGCGATCAGACCGAGAAAGGCGAGCGCGAAGGCAAGGCCGATCTTGGTCTTGAAGATATTGCGAAAGAAAGTGAGCATGAGTGCGGGCGGTCCCGAATAGACGTAGATCGATGGCTTCCGCAGCGAGCGGTCGCCCTTGGCGGCAGCCTTTATCCCCCCTGCGACCTCGCCGCAACAGGTTGCAAAGGGTTTTGACGCGCGAAGAAAGCTTGTCTAGCGGGGCGCAACACAACGCTCCTATAGCGAGCGGCCAATCATCTACTCTTCGCAGGAAATCGCAATGGCCGAACGGCCCTATATCGTTGGAAACTGGAAGATGTTCGGCACGCGGGCGATGCTTTCCGAAGCACGCGCGATCGATCGTGCCGCACAGCGCTACATGAAGGTGGAGGTCGCAGTCGCCCCTCCATACACGCTGATTCACGCCGTTCATCGCGAGGCCGAGCAGATCGGCGTCGGCGCGCAGGACTGCCATCCCGGGGCCGAGGGTCCGCATACGGGCGACATCAACGCCGCGATGGTGGCCGATGCCGGGGCGAAGTTCGTGATCGTCGGGCATAGCGAGCGGCGGCAGGACCATGGCGAGACGAATGAATTGATCAATGCGAAGATCGATTCGGCGATTGAAGCCGGTCTGCGCGTGATCCTGTGCTGCGGCGAATCCCTCGAGACTCGCGATGCGGGCGATGCCGAAGCTTTCGTCCTCGGCCAGATCAAATCCGCGCTCGGTTCGTTCGAGGATCCTGCCGAGCGCCTGACAATTGCCTACGAACCGATCTGGGCGATCGGCACCGGTCGCACGGCGACCTCTGCGGACATCGAAGCGATGCACAAGGCAATCCGCGGCTTGCTCGACGAGACTTACGGAGCCGAAGCATCGGCAGACGTTCGCATTCTCTACGGTGGTTCGGTCAAGCCCGAGAACGCGAAGGAAATCCTGTCGCTGCCCGAAGTGGGCGGGGCCCTCGTCGGTGGCGCGAGCTTGAGCGCCGAGAGCTTCCTCGGCATCGTCGTGGCAGCGTCGGAGACCGAGGACGCCTGAACTCCGCGCCGGCCCGGCACCCTTGCCGTTTGCAGCCTCGCAGCCTAGATGCGGGCGGCACATTTTTACCGAAGAGTATTCGAAGTCATGTTCCTGTTCCTCACCGTCCTCCAGGCCATCGTTGCCGCCGTGCTCGTTGGCGTGATCCTCATGCAGCGCTCAGAAGGGGGCGGTCTGGGTATCGGAGGCAGCCCTTCCGGCATGCTAAGCGCTCGCGGTGCAGCGGACTTCCTGACCCGGTCGACCAAGTGGCTCGCCGTGCTCTTCGTGATCCTGTCGATCGTGCTGGCAGCGGTAGCGGTCGAGACGACCAGCGCGGACTCGCTCGAATCGACGCTCGACAGGAATGTCACGCCCGCAGCACCGGCCGATCCGCTCGGCCCGGCAACGACCGGTGATTCTGCACCTGTCAGCGACGATCCGCTGGCCGGCTCGACCGAATAATCCAAACCAGATCGTGAAATTGTGGATTGCGCGGTACGAGCCGCGCAATCGCACGGCTTTGCGCTTGCACCGACTCCGATCATCAGCTTAAGGCCCGACTCCCATGGCGCGGTATATTTTCATCACCGGCGGCGTGGTCTCCTCGCTCGGCAAAGGTCTCATGGCAGCATCGCTTGCTGCCCTCCTGCAGGCGCGTGGCTACAAGGTCCGCATCCGTAAATTCGACCCCTATCTCAACGTCGATCCGGGCACGATGAGCCCGTATCAGCACGGCGAGGTCTATGTGACCGACGACGGGGCGGAGACCGACCTCGACCTGGGGCACTACGAACGGTTCACCGGCGTATCAGCCCATCAGGGTGACAACGTCACGTCGGGCCGGGTGTACCAGCAGATCATCGCCAAGGAGCGACGCGGCGACTATCTCGGCGCGACCGTGCAGGTAGTTCCGCACGTCACCGATGCGATCAAGGATTTCGCGCTTGCCGACCAAGGCGATCACGACTTCATTCTGTGCGAGATCGGCGGTACGGTGGGCGACATCGAGAGCCTGCCTTTCATGGAAGCCATCCGCCAGCTCAGGAACGAGCTTGAGCCGATGCAGTCGCTCAGCGTCCATGTGACCTTGGTTCCCTACATCGCCGCAGCAGGCGAGCTGAAGACCAAGCCGACCCAGCATTCGGTGCGCGAACTTGCCAGCCTAGGCATCAAGCCCGACGTCCTGCTTTGTCGTGCGGAACATCCGATCCCGGATAGCGAGCGCCAGAAAATCGCCAATTTCTGCAATGTGCGCAAGGAGGCGGTCATCCCGGCGCTGGATGCGCCTTCGATCTATTCCGTGCCGCTGCAATACCATGGCGAGGGCTTGGATACCGAAGTACTGCGCGGCTTCGGCATTACCGATGCGCCCGACCCGGACCTGTCGCGCTGGTACGATGTGGTCGATCGCCACTCGAATCCCGAAGGCGAGGTGACGATCGGCGTAGTGGGCAAGTATGTCGGCCTGCAGGACGCTTACAAGTCGCTCAACGAAGCGCTGATCCACGGCGGCATGGCTCACCGCGTCAAGGTCAACATCAAGTGGATCGATGCGGAGGTGTTCGAGCAGGGCGACAGCGACATCGCGGCGCAGCTCGAACCGATGCACGGCATCCTCGTACCCGGCGGTTTCGGCGAGCGCGGGTCGGAAGGCAAGATCGCGAGCGTTCGGTTCGCCCGCGAGCGGAAGGTACCGTTTCTCGGCATATGCCTCGGCATGCAAATGGCCTGCATCGAGGGCGCGCGCTCGGCGGGTTTCGACGGGGCCAGCTCGACCGAATTCGGTGAGACATCGGAACCAGTCGTCGGCATCATCACTGAGTGGATGACCGAAGAGGGGCTGCAAACCCGCGAAGCGGGCGGCGATCTGGGCGGGACCATGCGCCTGGGTGCTTATGAGGCGAAGCTTGCTGCGAACAGTCACGTGTCGGCTATCTACGGCGGTTGTAGCGACATCTCCGAGCGTCACCGCCATCGCTACGAGGTCAACGGAGCCTATATCGAGCCGCTGGAAAAACAGGGTCTGATCTTTTCGGGGATGTCCCCCGACGGGCTGCTGCCGGAAATCGTCGAGCGGCCCGATCATCCGTGGTTCGTGGGCGTGCAGTTCCACCCGGAACTCAAGTCCAAACCTTTCGACCCGCACCCGCTTTTCGCCGGATTTATCGGCGCTGCGCTCGAACAGGCGCGTCTTGTCTGAATCTTTTCGCGCTCGGCGAGTTCGTCAAGTCGTTGAAATCGTTAAGCCGACATTTTCGAGGCTTGTATAGACGCGACAAACCCCGAATTTCTGCGGAATTTCGGGTTTATCTTTTGATGTATCTGGTGCAGACTACAGTCGTTGTCGCAAAAAATATCGCGGCAATTCGAGATACTTGCGGTGCCGCCATGCGGTGGGGCTTTTCTCGAAGACGGTTGTCTTCTGCGACCCGGACGGCCGATTTCGAGGTAAGGCGGCGTTCAACGTCGCGGGGGCGGAACTTTCGTTCCGCCCCCTAAACGTTTGATCAGCAATTTCTCGAATTGAGCGCGGATCAGGCAGCGGCGCTGTCGTCCTCGTCATCCTTGACGATTTCGAGCGGCTTCTGCCCACCGATTGCGATCTTCTTCGGCTTCATCGCATCGGGCACTTCGCGCAGTAGATCGATGATGAGCAGGCCGTCGGCCAGATCGGCGTTTTCGACGCGGACGTAATCGGCCAGTTCGAAGCGCCGTTCGAAACCGCGGTTGGCGATGCCAACATGCAGCATTTCACCATCTACGCTCTCATCGCGCTTGCGGCCCTGCACCACGAGCAGGTTCTGCTGGGCGGTAATATCGAGATCTCCGGGGCGGAATCCGGCAACAGCCAGGGTTATGCGGTATTCGTCCTCGCCGCGACGCTCGATGTTGAAAGGGGGGTAATTGTCGCCGCCGGCATTGCGTGCCTGACGTTCCATCAGGTCGAAAAGGCGGTCGAAACCGACGGTCGAACGACGATATTGGGTCATATCCATACGATTCATTTGAACAAATCCTCTTGTGAGCGATTCATATAGGCGGGGCCCTTCGTGGCACCCCGTCGCCGCCACGATCCGTGGCGACACGATCAACATAGGTCCGGCGAAAGCGCTTTCAAGATTTCCTGGCGAGCGCTAGATCAGGGCCGGATTGCGAGGACATCGATGAGCCAACCCGACGTTACCATCTATACGAAATTCGGCTGCGGATACTGCGTTCGCGCCAAACGCCTGCTCGATGAGAAGGGTGTCGATTACACCGATCACGACATCACCATGGGCGGCCCCAAGCGCGCCGAGATGCTCGAGCGAGCACCCAATGCGCGCACGGTGCCGCAGATCTTCATCGGCGACACGCATGTCGGCGGCTCCGACGAGCTCGCAACGCTCGAACGCGAGGGTAAACTGGACGCGCTGCTGGAAGGCTGAATGTCGCGTATTGCCATGCTTCAGATGACGTCCGGCATCGATCCGGACGAAAACGCGCGCAGCATTTCGGACGCCGTGCGCGCGGCGAGCGACGGTGGCGCGGAAATGCTGTTCACGCCCGAGATGTCGGGCCTGCTCGATCGCGACCGTAAACGCGCAGAACCGAATATCAGGGCAGAGGCGGAGACGCCGGCGCTCGACGCAGCGCGAAACGCGGCAGCACAGGCTGGCCTGTGGGTTGCGCTCGGTTCGCTGGCTGTCGACACCGGGAATGGGCGCTGGGCCAATCGCGCCTTCGTCATCGCCCCGGATGGTTCGATCGCTGCGCGTTACGACAAGATACACATGTTCGATGTCGATCTCTCGACCGGAGAAAGCTGGCGGGAGTCCAATGCCTATGCCGCCGGAGATCAGGTGGTCACTGTCGAAGACACGCCGCTCGGACGACTAGGTTTGACCGTGTGTTACGACATCCGCTTTCCTGCGCTCTTCGAGGCCCTGGCCCAGCGCCGCTGCGATGCGATCGCGGTGCCGGCGGCTTTCACCGTTCCGACTGGCGAGGCGCATTGGCACGTCCTGCAACGCGCCCGCGCGATCGAGGCGAGCGCCTTCGTGGTGGCGGCTGCGCAGGTGGGCGAGCATGCCGACGGTCGCCGCACCTACGGACACAGCCTTGTAGTCGATCCGTGGGGTGAAGTCATGCTCGACATGGGCGGCGAGCGATCAGGAATAGCCTTCGCCGATCTCGACATGGCCCGGATCGCCGAAGTCCGCCGACAGGTCCCGAGCCTTGAAAATCGTCGGAAGATACCCTCTTAGGCTGCCGAGATGATAGTTTACGACCTCTCATGCAGCGAGGGCCATCGCTTCGAAGGCTGGTTCGGCTCGTCCTCCGACTACGACAGCCAACGCGAACGCGGGCTGCTTACATGCCCCGAATGTGGCTGCGGAGAAGTCGGAAAAGCACCCATGGCTCCGGCGGTTTCGGCGAAGGGTAATCGCACCGAGGCGCCGCGCCAAGCCGGGCCGAGTGGCGACGAAACAAAGCCTATGATCCGCGGGGAACTGCCGGCGGAGGTCAAGCAGGCTCTGGAAACTTTAGCGAAAGCGCAGGCCAAAGCGCTGGAGAAGAGCACCTGGGTCGGTGATAAATTCGCCGACAAGGCCCGCTCCATGCATTACGGCGAGACCGACGAGGCTCCTATCCACGGCAAGGCGACCAAGGACGAGGCCGAAGAAATGGTCGCCGAAGGCATAACCGTAGCGCCATTGCTGTTCCCGGTCGCTCCGCCCGACGAACTCAACTGATTGCCACTCGCTTTCTGTCTGCTAAACGCACCGCCGGGCGCCCGTAGCTCAGTCGGATAGAGCACCAGATTCCTAATCTGGGGGCCACAGGTTCGAATCCTGTCGGGCGCGCCACCTCACTTGCCATAGCGCTTCGCGTAGAATGCCAGCGCGGTGAGAACGCTCGAGAAGACCGCCAGCAGTATGCATGTGCCGGCCCATCCAAGCGCATCGTAGGCTGCTGTCCCGGCATAGCTGCCGAGCCCGCCGCCAATGAACATCAGCACGACATATATCGTGGTCAGGCGCGTGCGCAGATCAGGTCGCAGGGTGAGAAAGGTCATGCGGCCCGTAACATCAATTCCGGGCCCGACCAGATTGGCCAGGACCAGGGGAATGAGCAGCGTGATTACCGCGCCGCCGAGGGGCCAGAGCAACAGGACGCCGAACAGCTGGACGGCGGCGAAAATCGCGCGGGCCTTACGCGCGCCAACCTCGTCCGCCCAGCGGCCGAGCCGCGGCGTCGAGAAAATGCTGACCGCCGCGATTCCGGCGAGATAGCCTACCATATCGGTGCCATAGCCCATCTCCGGCGAGGTCAGATGCAGCGCGAGAGCGAGCCACAGCGCGATAAACTGGCCGAAGTTGAGTGCCTGAATTGCACCGGAGATCAGGATTTCCCGGTAGTCCCTGATCAGCGGAAAAACGGTCAGGAGAAGCGCGCCGTAGCCTTCGCGGCGCGCCGCATCGCGCTCGCCTCCTTCCATCAGCCGGGGGAGGGCAATGGTCACGGCCAGCATCAAGGCAGTCGCAATCCAGTAGACCGCGCGCCAGTCGACATATTCGGCGATCACGCCCGCTCCGACCCGGGCGATCAGGATGCCGAGGATGACCCCTGCCGTCAGCAAGGCCATGACCTGCCCGAGCCGCTCGGGAGCGACCCTCTTGGAGGCGTAGGCCGGAAGCAAATAGGGTGCGATGGTGAAGAAGCCGAGAAGCGTCGATCCAGCAACGAAAAGTACAAAACTTCCGGCCAGCGTCATCAGCGCCAACGAGGCCGTCTGGCCTGCAGCGAACATAATCGTAAGGCGCCGATTCGAAATGCGATCGCCGAGCGGGAGCAACAGAAAGATGCCTATCGCAAGCGCCAATTGGTTGAGCGCCGGCACCAGGCCGATGCGCGCGTGGCTGACGCCGAAGTGGTCCGCCACGTCGCCGATGATGGGATGGATGTAATAGGCATTGGCCGTCACGACCGCGACGGCGACGCAAAGCGAAAATTCTTGTGCGCGGGTCAGGCGCGACAGTTCGTTCAAGCGAGGTGGCCCGCCCTGCGTGCCATGGCGATCACGCCCTCGGCGAGAGCTTCGGGCTGGTCTTCCTGACAGAAATGGCCGCAGGTCGGCAAAATCCGGTGCGGCTGTCCCTCGGTGCCGGCGATGCGATCGATCAGGAATTTCTCGCTACCCTTGGTGACCGGATCTTCTTCACCGAAAAGCGTCAGGAAGGGCTTGTCGTAAGCCGCGAGTGCCGGCCAAGCGGCTTTGTTGTCCTCGACGCCCAGCATGCCATCCTCCACCGGGACGAGGCTCGGGAAGGCGCGCGCCCCGGCCTTATGGGCCTCGGTCGGGAAGGGCGCATCGTAAGCGGCGATCTCCGCCTCGCTTCGCTCGGTCGCTGTCGCCCGGTCGAGCAGCGCGCCAATGCGGAAATCGGGCGAGTTGCGGGAGAATTCGCGCCACGCGAGGAAGGCCTGAGACGGAGTGCCGCCCGCTGGCAGGAAGGTGTTGCTCGCTACGACGCAGGCGAAGAGGTCCGGATCGTGCGCCAGCATGCGCAGGCCGAGTAGGCCGCCCCAGTCCTGGACGAACAGGGCGGCTGGCCGCGGTTCGACCGCGCTGCGCCACTGCTTCAGCCAATCGACATGGCGCGCATAGGTGTAGTAGTCGATATCGTCCGGTTTGTCGCTCTTTCCGAAGCCGATGAGGTCCGGCGCGAGGACCCGCAACCCGGCATCTGCGAGGATCGGAATCATTTTGCGATAGAGAAACGACCAGCTCGGCTCGCCATGGAAAAGCAGGACCGGCGGAGCGTCCTTCGGCCCCTCGTCGACGTAATGCTGGCGGGCGGTCAGCCCATCGCCCAGATCCACCTCGAACCAGTTTTCCGCGAAGGGGTAGTCGGGGATGTCAGCGAACCGTTCGGACGGCGTGCGCAGGATTTCTATGGTTACCTCCCTCGGGGCAAACCGCGATCCAAACAGGCTCGCGAGATCAGTCCTTCATCGAAACCCTTACGGCGTCTTCTTCGTCGTGTCACCCAGCTGGCTGACCGGGACCGTTTCCTTGAACGTGTGCGTGACATAGGGGAACGGGATCTCGATGCTGGCTTCGTCGAGCGCGGCCTTGATCGCGCGGACGACCTTGTCCTTGCTTTCCCATCCGGCCCGCGGTGTCGATCCCGCCCACCAGCGCACGAGGAAATCGACAGAACTGGAATTGAACTCCTGCGCAAAGATGTCGACGCCTTTGCTGGCGAGCACATCGTCGACGTCTTCCACCGCACGGCGGATCACATCGGCGGCATGATCGAGCTGCGTATCGTAAGACACGCCGACCACCACCTCATGACGGCGCTGATCGACATCGGTGAAAATCTCGACCGGATTCTTGAAGAGGATGGAGTTAGGGACGACTGTCAGTTCGCCGGAAAGCTTGCGCACATGCGTTTCGCGCAAGGTGATGTGCTCGACCTTGCCGGTGATGCCTTCGCATTCGATGATGTCGCCGATGCGCATCTTCTCGCGCACCATTATCAGCACACCCGCGAGGAAGTTCTCGAAAATATCCTGGAAGGCGAAGCCGATCGCGACGGCACCGATGCCGAGCCCGGCGAGCAGGCTGGCCGGGGTGAGATCGGGCATCACAACGACCGCGGCGATGAACAGGCCGATCAGCCAGATGCCGAGCTTCACCAGCGTGTCGATCAGATTCTTCAGGCTCGCACGGATTTCCGTGCGGCCGACGATCATGTCCGAAATGCGGACGGCAAACCGGGCTACGATCCAAGTGACGAAAAGTATGACGAGCGCAATGGCTATGCTGGGCAGGGCTTCGATAAACCCGGTTCCCATGTCCTGCAGCTGGTCGCGCAGCGTGCCGATGTAATTCACGTGTATGGAACTCCCTTTGCGGGGCAACGCCGAATGGCTGCAAAGGGTTCCGGCGACACTCAGCCGGTCCGAACAGCGCCGTTACTTCGCGGCGTGCTCCTGGCGTGCGAGTTCGTGCAGCCAGTCGGCATGCCGGGGTGCCTTCTTCGTCTGGCTCCATTCTTCCAGCATCATCGGCGCGACGCGCTTGAGTTCCGCATATTGCTCGTGGGTCCCGATATCGGTTGCCAGTTCGACGCGGTGGCCGTTGGGATCGAAAAAGTAGATCGACTTGAAGATGCCGTGATGCGTCGGACCCAGCACATCGATACCGAGGCTTTCGACATGCTCCTTGGCAGCCAGCAGTTCGTCCTCGCTATCTACCTTGAAGGCGAGATGCTGGACCCACTGCGGCGTGTTCTCGTCGCGGCCCATGTCCTTCTGGTTGGGCAATTCGAAGAAAGCGAGGATGTTGCCGTTACCTGCATCGAGGAAGACGTGCATGTATGGGTCGTATTCGCCGGTCGAGGGTACATGGTCTTCGGCGAAGGCTGTCGTGTAGTCCATGCCGAGGACCTCGCCGTACCACTCGACGGTTTCCTTGGCGTCCTTGCACCGATAGGCGGCGTGGTGAACGCCGCTTAGCTTGACGGGGTGGGGTGCTGTCTCGCTCATTCCGCAGGCTCCGCTTCGACCGTTTCCGCATCCTCGACGCTCAGCACACCGCGCTTGATCTGGTCGCGCTCCATGCTCTCGAAAAGGGCCTTGAAATTGCCTTCGCCGAACCCTTCGTCGCCCTTGCGCTGAATGAATTCGAAGAACACCGGGCCGACTTGTGCCTCAGCGAAAATTTGGAGCAGCAGGCGGGGCTGGCCGCCTTCGGTCGTGCCATCGAGCAGGATGCCGCGCATCTTGAGCTCGTTCACGTCCTCGCCGTGGTCGGGCAGGCGTTCTTCCAGCATTTCGTAATAGGTTTCCGGCGGCGCAGTCATGAACGGCACGCCGAGGTCCTTGAGGTTGTCCCAGCACTTGACGAGATCGTCGCAGATGAGCGCGATGTGCTGAATGCCTTCGCCATTGAATTCCTTGAGGAACTCTTCGATCTGGCCCTTGCCGCCTTCGCCTTCCTCGTTGAGCGGGATGCGGATTTTTCCGTCTGGCGCGGTCAGCGCCTTGGAGGTGAGGCCGGTATATTCGCCCTTGATGTCGAAGAAGCGGATTTCGCGGAAGTTGAAGAGCGTCTCGTAATAGTCCGCCCAGTATTTCATGCGCCCGTTGTAAACGTTGTGCGTGAGGTGATCGATGACGTTGAAGCCCGCACCGTCGGGGAATTTCTCGACGCGCGGCAAATATTCGAAGTCGATGTCGTAGATCGAAAGGCCTACGCCGTCGTCATCGGCATAGCGGTCAATCAGATAGACGATCGCGCCGCCGATCCCGCGGATCGCAGGAATGCGCAGTTCCATCGGCCCGGTCTCGACCTGCACCGGCTCCGCCCCCCGCGCGAGCAATTCGTCATAGGCTTTCTTCGCGTCGCGGACGCGGAAGCCCATGCCGCAGGCCGACGCGCCGTGCTCGCGCGCGAAGAACCATGCGGCGCTGCGCGGTTCGTAATTGAGGATGAGGTTGATTCCGCCCTGGCGCCACAGATGCACGTCTTTCGACCGGTGCGTGGCGACGTGGGTAAAGCCCATTGCTTCGAAGACCGGCTCGATCGCGCCCTTTTCCGGAGCGCAGAATTCGACGAATTCGAAGCCGTCGAGGCCAATGGGGTTTTCGAAGAGATCGGGCATTTCGGTCCTCGGTGTTTTGATTGGTTGCAATGGAAACTAGTTACAAAAGTTACCGTTTGCTGTCAAGGAACGAACGGCTCGGGGTAGCCGCAGTTCCGTCGGTCGCAATTGTGCTTGCGCAGGCGGCCCAACTGTGATTCTGTGACACTGTGAAACGGTCAGGTTCCATCGCAGCGATCCGCAGGGGGAAGGCGAGCCAGCATGGCGCGTTGGCCGCGCTGCTCGTGATGGGCGGAATTGCCATTGCGGGACCGTCGGGCCTCCTCGCCTGGAGCGAGAACCTGCGCCTGCTCGACCAGCGCAAGGTTCAGCTTGCCGAGATCGAGAAAGAGCGCACTGCGTTGAAGAACCGCGTGGCTCTGCTGCATCACGACCATGCCGATCCGGACATGGTGGGCGAACTGCTGCGCAGCCAGCTCAACGTCGTCCATCCGGATGAAGTCGTCATCAAGCTGGAAGACTGAGTTTCGCGCCAAGCGGCTGCATTCCGTAAGGGTTTTCGTATGCACATGCGCACCGCGTGTTGCGCGGCAGGCGCGGCTGTGCCTATAGGCTCGGCACATATTCCTCCCCGGAAGAACAAGGATAGGATGTCTTGGCCAAAGCCCCCAAGAGCAAGAAAAGCCCCGCAAAGTCGCCCACCGATGATACGGATTTCGTCCTCCACTCGCTGCAGGACACGCTGGAGAAGAATAAGCGCTACCAGGCGAGCGACGAGCAGCTGCAGCATTTCTACGAACAGATGCTGCTCATCCGCCGGTTCGAGGAACGCGCCGGCCAGCTTTACGGCCTCGGCCTCATCGGCGGTTTCTGCCACCTCTACATCGGCCAGGAAGCGGTCGCCGTCGGCCTGCAATCGGCACTTACCGAAGGGCTCGACAGCGTCATCACTGGCTATCGCGATCATGGCCACATGCTCGCCTATGGCATCGATCCCAAGGTCATCATGGCCGAGCTCACCGGCCGCGAAGCGGGGATCTCGAAAGGCAAGGGCGGCTCGATGCACATGTTCAGCACCGAGCATAAGTTCTACGGCGGCCATGGCATCGTCGGTGCGCAGGTCTCGCTCGGCGGCGGGCTGGCGCTTGCGCATCAGTACAACGACGATGGCGGCCTCTGCCTCGCCTATTTCGGCGATGGCGCGGCGAACCAGGGCCAGGTCTACGAGACGTTCAACATGGCGGCGCTGTGGAACCTGCCGATCGTGTTTGTGGTCGAGAACAACCAGTATGCCATGGGCACGGCGGTCAAGCGGAGCTCGGCAGAAACCGAATTCTATCGCCGCGGCACCGCCTTCCGCATCCCCGGCATGAAGGTCAACGGCATGGACGTTCTCGAAGTGCGCCAGGCCGCCGAGATCGCCTTCAAGCATGTGCGCGAGGGCAAGGGGCCGGTGTTGATGGAATGCGAAACCTATCGCTACCGCGGCCACTCCATGTCCGACCCAGCCAAGTACCGCACGCGCGAGGAGGTTCAGGACATCCGCGAGCACAAGGACCCGATCGAAGGGCTGAAGAAGTTCATGATCGAGAACGGCAGCAAGGAAGACGATCTGAAAGCGATCGACAGGGACATCCGCAAGGTCGTCAGCGAGGCAGCCGATTTCGCCGAGAACTCGCCCGAACCGGAGGCATCCGAACTCTACACCGACGTTCTGGTGGAGGAGTATTGAGCCATGGCTATCGAACTCAAGATGCCCGCGCTGTCTCCGACGATGGAAGAGGGGACGCTCGCCAAATGGCTGAAATCCGAAGGTGACGAGATCGTCGCCGGTGACATCATCGCCGAGATCGAAACCGATAAGGCGACGATGGAATTCGAGGCGGTCGACGAAGGCACGCTCGGCAAGATCATGGTCGAGGAAGGCACCGAAGGTGTGAAGGTCGGCACCGTGATCGCAATGCTTGCTGGCGAGGGCGAGGATGTGTCCGACATCGAGGCTCCGGCAGCGTCCGACGAGGTCGATGACGTGCAGGGCGAGGGCAAGGATGTCGGTCGCGAGGAAAGCGAGGCCGAGATCACCAAGCCGAAGCCCAAGGCCGATGTCCGCGATCCAGATGTCCCCGAAGGCACCAGCTACACCTCTACCAGCGTCCGCGAGGCTTTGCGCGACGGCATGGCCGAGGAAATGCGCCGCGACGAGCGCGTCTTCGTGATGGGTGAGGAAGTCGCCGAATATCAGGGCGCCTACAAGGTCACGCAAGGCCTGCTCGACGAATTCGGACCGAAGCGCGTAATCGATACGCCTATTACCGAATACGGTTTTGCCGGCATCGGCACCGGCGCGGCGATGGGCGGCCTGCGCCCGATCGTAGAGTTCATGACCTTCAACTTCGCCATGCAGGCGATCGACCACATCATCAATTCTGCGGCCAAGACCAACTACATGTCCGGTGGCCAGATGCGCTGCCCGGTCGTGTTCCGCGGACCCAACGGCGCGGCCAGCCGGGTGGGGGCGCAGCACAGCCAGAATTACGGCCCGTGGTATGCCAGCGTACCCGGTCTGATCGTCATCGCGCCTTACGACAGTGCCGATGCGAAAGGCCTGATGAAAGCGGCGATCCGCAGCGAGGATCCGGTCGTCTTCCTCGAGAACGAGCTGGTCTATGGGCGCAGTTTCGACGTGCCCGACATGGACGATTACGTCCTGCCGATCGGCAAGGCGCGCATCATGCGTGAAGGCTCGGACGTGACGATCGTCGCCTACTCGATCGCTGTCGGGCTCGCGCTCGAAGCTGCCGAGGAACTGGCAGGCGAGGGCATCGATGCCGAAGTCATCGACCTGCGTACCCTGCGTCCCCTCGACAGGGAAACCGTGCTGGCATCGCTCGCGAAGACCAACCGCCTCGTGATCGCAGAGGAGGGCTGGCCGACCTGTTCGATCGCTTCGGAGATCATCGCGATCTGCATGGAAGACGGCTTCGACCATCTCGATGCGCCGGTGACGCGCGTGTGCGACGAGGATGTTCCACTGCCCTATGCGGCGAACCTCGAGAAGCTTGCGCTGATAGATACGCCTCGCATCGTGAAGGCGGCGAAGAAGGTCTGCTACCGGGACTGACCCAGACTAGCTTCGTGTGATAATTGCGGAGGCCCGCGCCCATCGCAGGCGCGGGCCTTCTGCGTGCGGCAACGCGGTATCAAGTCGCAAATTCTTTCCACGGTGGCGCTTTCGATGGTTAAACGCCTGCGTCGTCATTTGCGCCCATTTCCCAGTATGTCCGGCGAAATGGAAGGTTAAGCGAAGGCCACGTTTTAGCGTTCCTTAACCACACCACTTTACGGGCTTCTCATACAGTCGTGGCACAAGGCACGCTCTGCAAAAGCCTGGATGTGGTTTTATGATCGATCGTATGAGAAATCTGGTTCGCGATGTCCGCAAGGACGAAGGCGGCAATGTGCTCACCCTCATGGGTCTGTCCATGATTCCTCTGATCGGGACCCTCGGCCTCGCGGTCGACGTCGCGCAGTGGATCAGCTGGAAACGCGATTTGCGCAGCGCGGCGGATTCCGCCGCCATGGCTGGCGGACTTGAGTTGAAAAACGGCGGCGATGCGGAAGAGGTCGATGCCGTTGTTCGCAACGTGCTCGGCCGGAATACCCAGCATTCCTACATCATCGAAGCCGTCGAGACACCGCCAACTGCCGGGGAATTTGCCGGCGACGCCAGCATGGTGCGTGTAGTGCTTACGACCTCGACCAAACTTCCGTTCTCGAGCATGTTCCTCACGACGGCGCCCACGATCAGGGTGGAATCGGTCGCCCAGGCATCGAGCGAAGTCGCCAACTGCATGATTGCACTTGCCCCGACCGGTACGGCTCTTTCAATCGCAGGTTCGTCCACCGTCGATATGAACTGCGGGTTGCAGTCCAATTCGGATTTCGACGCCACGACGAGCGGCAGCATCGTAGCCGGCGCGCTTTCGGCGGTCGGAAATGTCAACGAAGGCAACAACATCTCGGAAGACACGCGCATCAATCGCGGTGTTGCACCCGAAACCGATCCCTATGCCGATCTCATCTCGGACCCCGATGAGGTATGCTCCAACACCGAATCGATATCGGGCATCAACAACATCCTATATCCCGGCTGCTACAAAGGCATCACCATAAACAGCAACGCTCGCGTGACCTTGCAGCCTGGCACCTATTATCTCGGCGAAGGCGGCTTCAAGGTAAACGGTCATGCTCAGGTGGTCGGCACCGGCGTGACCCTCGTCTTCACCAACACGAGTTCTCCGTTCAATGCCAACAAGGTGGGTACCTTCGACGCGATGGGGACGTCGAACGTGCAGATCACCGCTCCGGATACGGGCGATTACGCCGGTATTCTAATGCATCAGGACAGCCGCACGCCGCTGTCGAATGCCAACCGCCTCTTCGTCACCGGTGACAATAATTCCGAGTTCGAAGGCACGATCTACGCGCCGAGCAATCAGGTGACTTTCAGCGGCAACAGCAGCATGACCACCGACTGCCTGCAAATCATCGCCCAATATATTACTTTTACCGGCAATACGTCGGTGTCGAACACCTGTCAGCCGGGGCGCGGAGTGGTGTCCTTCTCCGGCGATCAAGTCTTGAGGTTGCGCAAATGACGATGCGAATGATCAGTCGGTTTCGCAAAGACCGCAAGGGAACCGCCACTATTGAGCTAGCGCTTGTCACGCCGATCCTGCTGACGCTGGCGCTAGCCGGTATCGATATCGCCTTGGGCTATGTGCACAAGCTGGAAATCCAGCAACATGCGCAGATCGGTGCCGACTATGTAATGTCGGAAATGGAGAATGTTCCGACTAATACCGAAATCAAGACGAGGGTGCATGAAGGTAGTGGATTACCACTTTCCGCTATCACGATCGATCGCTGGATCGAATGTAACGGTGAAAAGAACAGCCTGCCTGCGTGCTTGAACGCCGGCTTCGACTACACCCAGTACCTCTCGATCGAGGTGGAAGACGAATACACGCCGATCCTCGACGTCAAAGGCTACGCCGATTTCGTGGACCAGTTCACGGCAACCGGCAGCGTAACCCTGCAGGTGGAATGATGTCTTTTCTAAGGAAAATTTCGCACGATAACAAAGGCGCCGCAGCGATCGAATTCGGTTTGGCGCTTCCTGTAGCTCTCGTGCTGATATTGGGTTGCATGAATTTCGGCATCTACCTGTATTTTACGAATTCCATGTCGGCAGCGATCGACGACACGGCTCGCTCGGCGACTCTCTGGCCCACCCCCAACGACGCGCAACTGCAAACGAACTTCGAAGACTCGCTGCTGACAGCCAAGACCTTCGGTTCGGCCAATCTCACCGTAACACATGGCACGTCCGCAGACGGCCGCGCATATGTCGATTTAGAGGGCACTGGTGCGTACGACATTAACCTGATCTTCGTGGATCTGGGATCGATCCCAGTGCAGTCGACGCGAAGGGCTTACCTCCAGGCCTGATCTCGGCCATAGGCGTTGGCCGTGACTATGGCCAACGCCTGCCGATGACTGTCGAGGATCTGCCGCCCGAGGCGCAGGTAGCCATCGGCTACGCGTCGCCCGAGCATCGGGGCGCATTCGCAGCGCTGCTGGCCTTCGATCGCAATTTGGCGCGATCGGTGGCCGGAGCCAGCGAGGCCATCGTCGGACAGCTCCGGCTCGCCTGGTGGCGGGATGCGATGGCAGAAAGCGCCGATGACCTGCCGCGCGGGAATCCCTTGCTCGACGCACTTGCCGACGGATTCGGTGAGCAGCGCCAGCACTTGGGCGCCCTCGTCGACGGGTGGGAATCCGTTTTGCTCGCCGAACCGATCGACAGGTTAGCGATACAGGCGTTGAAGACAGGCCGTGAGGCTGGCTGGCTGGCGCTCGGGACAGCTCTCGGCGCCGGGGCGGACGATACAGCGGTGCGACTTGCCGCAGGACGGTGGGCATTAGCCGACCTGCTCTCGGGCTTGCCGCAGGAGGATCGCACCCCGGAAATTATCGCCGATGCGCAAGCATCGCTGGGTCAGCCTGCTCCGCTTCCCCTAGGGATGCGCCCTCTCGCCGTTCTCGATGCCCTGGCGCGCCGCTCGCTTGCTGCCGGTGGCGCGCCCTTGCTTGCCGGGCGCCGCAGCGCCATGGTGGCCTTGCGTGCCGGCGTCTTCGGTCGCTGAAAATCCCAAGCAATCAGGAGGCCAGGACATGAAGGGGTTGGTTGTCGGCAGCACCGCGTCGCTGGCTCTTGTCGGCCTGGGGCTATTCTGGTGGCAGGGCAGGGCGCAAGTCGAAGAGGGCGCGCCGCCCCCGATGGATGTGGAGAGCGAAGCGCCGCTCCCAGAGGTTCCGCCGGTCGATCCGGGTGAGGCGATCGGTCCGGCACCGCCCGAGGCGACCGAGCTGACACGCGAGCAGCGCCGCTTCTTCCGCTACGATCGCAACCGCGACTGGCGCATCACCCGCACGGAAATGCTTTCGACCCGCTCCAATGCCTTCCGCAAGCTCGACAAGGACGGCAACAATCTGCTCGATTTCGAGGAATGGGCGGTGGCCACGGTCGACAAGTTCGAAGGCGCCGATGCCGATGGCGATAACGAGCTTACGCCGGGCGAATTCGCGACCACCGCGCCGAAGCGCCGCAAGAAGCCGCGCTGCGCCTGTTAGGCTGCCACGAGCTCTCCGCGAGCAATCCATTCGGCGAGATCGGCCTTGGCGCGTGAGGTATAGGCCTCCTTGCGCTGCTTCTTGCCCACATCGTGAAGCGGCGGGAACAGGCCGAAATTGACGTTCATGGGCTGGTAGCTCTCGGCTTCCGCATCCCCGGTGATGTGCGCGAGCAGCGCGCCCAGCGCAGTCGTGCGCGGCGGCCCCTGCCACTCGCGACCCGCCAGTTCGGCCGCGGCCATCATGCCGGCGACAAGGCCGACCGCCGAGCTTTCGACATAGCCCTCGCAGCCCGTCACTTGCCCGGCGAAGCGGATATGCTCAGCGCCTTTCAGGCGAAGCTGCCGGTCGAGGACGACGGGCGAATTGAGGAAAGTGTTGCGATGCAGACCGCCGAGACGCGCGAACTCGGCGTTCTCCAGGCCCGGGATCGTCCGGAAGAGCTCCACCTGCGCGCCGTATTTCAGCTTCGTCTGGAAGCCGACCATGTTCCATAGAGTGCCGAGCTTGTTGTCCTGCCGCAGCTGGACAACGGCGTAAGGCCAGCGACCCTGCGGAAACTCGGGCGTGGTGTCGCGCGGGTTGTCGAGACCGACCGGCTTCATCGGGCCGAAGCGCAATGTGTCGACGCCGCGCGATGCCATCACCTCGATCGGCATGCAGCCTTCGAAGTAGGGAGTGTCCTTCTCCCACTCGCGGAACTCGGTCTTATCGCCATCCATCAACCCTTGGTGAAAGGCGAGATACTGATCCTTGGTCATCGGGCAATTGATATAATCGCCGTCCTCGTTCGAGGCCTCGTTGCGCTTGTTCCAGCGCGACTGAATCCAGCAGATATCCATATCGATGCTGTCGCGATGGACGATCGGCGCGATGGCGTCGAAGAAAGCAAGGCGATCCTGTCCGGTCGCTTTCACGATGCTCTCGGCGAGCGCCTGCGCGGTGAGGGGCCCCGTCGCCACGATGGTCGGGCCTTCACTGGGCAGGGCATCCACCCGTTCGCGAACGACGGTGACCTTCGGATGCTCGTCGAGCGTCCGCTGGACTTCGGCGGAGAACACATCGCGATCGACTGCCATGGCAGACCCGGCAGGCACACGGGCCTTCTCGCCTGCGCGCATCACGAGGCTGTCGAGCTTGCGCATCTCGTGATGCAGCAGGCCGACTGCGTTCTTGTCGCTATCGTCGGAGCGGAAGCTGTTCGAACAGACGAGCTCGGCCAAACCGTCGGTCTGGTGGGCCGGCGTCATATCGCCGCCACCGCGCATTTCGGACAGGCGCACGCTGAAACCGCGCTGCGCGAGCTGCCAGGCAGCCTCGCTGCCGGCCAGCCCGCCACCGATGATGTGGATATCGTGGGTCATCGCGCGCCCTGTAAGGCTTGCGCCCCTGTCGCATCAAGGCCTAGCGGGATGTATGGCGCACAAAGCCCTTGCCGATCATCGCCCCTGGTTGCTGCTGAGCCTGCTTGCGGCGGTCACCTATTTCTTCGTCATGGACGACGAGATCGGTGGCGCGTGGCTCATGATCTGGAAAGGCGCGGGCGTCGGTTTACTTTCGGTCTACGCTGCCGCGCGGGGGAGGGGCACCGATGGGCTGCTGATTGCTGCGGTCATGGCGATCGCAGCCTGTGCCGACGTGGCGCTGGAGATCAGCTTTCTGATAGGAGGCGGGCTGTTCGCGCTTTCGCACCTCGTCGCGATCGCATTGTACCTGCGGAACCGGAGAGCGAAGACGAGTTCAAGCCAGCGGCTTGCCGGTCTGGCTCTGGTCGTGTTGCCTGCTGTCATCGCTGCCGGGATGACGCGCCCACTGCCGAACTGGGAACTTGCCACAGCCTATGGCGGGCTGGTCGGACTGATGGCCGCTGCCGCCTGGACGAGCCGCTTTCCGCGCTATCGCGTGGGGATCGGTGCCGTCATGTTCGTTGCGAGCGATCTGCTGATCTTCGCCCGCGAATCGCAAACCCTCCCCGGAGAGCTGACCGAATGGCTCGTCTGGCCGCTTTACTATGCCGCGCAGTTCCTGATCGTCACCGGCGTCGTCCAGACCCTGCGCGGTCGGAAGGTTTAAGGCCGCCAAGCCGCAATCGTGGTGCGATGCAATTCGCGCCTGTGACCTTGGTACCCGCCCGTCGCCTTATGCAGCACGGCGCGGTTGTCCCACACAATCAGCATGTCGGGTTCCCATACGTGGCGATAGACGAATTCGTCGCGGGACTGCCACTGCGAAAGCTCAGTGAGGAGGGCGATCGCCTCGGTCTGGGCCATCCCTTCGATGCCGATGATATAACCGAGCGTCGAGAACAGGGCTGCCTCGCCGGTCTCCGGGTGGCGGTGGACGAGTGGGTGCGTCTGGGTCGCGTTCGCCCTCTCATCGGGCCGGATCGCCATGGAACGATCGCCCGCGCGATCCTTCTCGCCATAGGTGCCATCGGGCGCATAGGCGAGCTTCGCGCTGTGAATGGCAGTCAGGGCGCGGAGTTCGTTTTTTCTCCCGTCCGGCAAGGCATCGAATGCGGCGACCTGGTTTGCGAATAGGGTGTCGCCGCCTGCGGGCGGGATGTCGAAGGACATCAGACAGGTGCCGGCGGGAGGATGCTCCAGAAAGCTCCAGTCGCTATGCCAGTTCTCGGCGAAGAGCGGTGCTTGTTCGGCGGGCTCGCGGAGAATTGCGGCAATTTGCTTTCGCCCAGAGATGGGTTCGAAAAACGGATCCTCGCCGAACCCGCCCATCGCGCGCGTGAACGCTTCGAGCGTATCGTCGTTCGCCGGTTGGCCGGGAAAAGCGAGGACGCGATGTTCGAGCCAGGCCGACCGGATCTCCGCAGCCAGATCATGACCGATCGGGCGGGAAAGGTCGAGCCCGCTTACGCGTGCGCCGCACGCCTGGCCGCTTGGCTCGACCTTCAGACTCACCGGAAAGACCTCATCCGCCCGGCTCGCCGTCGATGTTCTTGTCCGAATGCGCGGTCGTGTGCGGGGTAGTCTGCTCGAGTCCGCCCCGCGCCGCGATTTCGTCGGCGACCTTTTCCTCGGCTTCGTTTTCCGGCTCTTCGGTCTCGTCGATCAACGCTGCACCGACGATGCGTTCGCCTTTTGCAACCTTGAAAATGCTCACACCCGAAGAGGTCCGCCCGGAGATGGAATAGCCCGCGTGGTTCTCGAAACCATCCTCCAGCAAATGCCGGAAATCGATCGGCAGGCGGATAAGTTTCGCCTGGTCGGTCACCAGCATGAGCTGCGAGCCGTGCTTGACCGGGAAGCTGCCGACCACGGAGCCATTGCGGTCCGGATTGCTCGACGGCTCGCCGATATTGGTCAGGCCCTGGCCGCCGCGGCCGATGGTGCGGTACTCGTAGGCAGAGGAAATTTTGCCGTAGCCGCGTTCGGTCAGCGTCAGAATGAACTCCTCGCACTCCTCCATCTGCTCGACCTTTTCGGCATCGAGCGTCGGATCGGTGTCGTTGTTCTTCCAGACCGCGGCGCGCAGATAAGCATCGCGGACGTCGGTGTCGCGCTCGCAGGCGTCGAGCACAGCCAACGAGACGACCTTCGCGCCATCCTTCAGCGTCATACCGCGCACGCCGATGCCGGTGCGGCTCTTGGTTTCGCGCGCATCGGTGGCGGCGAATCGGATCGCCTTTCCGGCGTCCGAGGCCAGGAAAATCTCCTGATCCTCGCTCAGCAATTTGACGCCGATCAGGCGGTCGCCGCTGTCCTCGACGAAGCCCATCGCATATTTGCCGTTGGAGGGGACATTGGTGAATGCGTCCATCGAATTACGCCGGACCATGCCCTGTTCGGTCGCGAAGACGATGTTGAGCGCGCTCCATTCGCTCTCGTCTTCGGGCAAGGGCAGCACGTTGGTCACGCGCTCGTCGTCGCCCAGCGGCAAAAGGTTCACCATCGGGCGGCCTTTGGTTGTCGGTCCGCCTTCGGGCAGCTTCCACACCTTAAGGCGATAGACGCGGCCCGTATTTGTGAAGAACAGCACCGGGTTGTGCGTCGACGTTACGAACATTTCGACGACGGCATCCTCGTCCTTCGTCGCCATCGAGCTGCGGCCCTTGCCGCCTCGGGCCTGCGCGCGGAAGGCTTGCAACGGGGTCCGCTTGATGTAGCCCCCGTGGGTGACGGTGACGACCATCTCTTCGCGCTCGATCAAGTCTTCGTCTTCGAGGCCATCCCAGGCGGGCGCGATTTCTGTGATCCGCGGAGTGGCGTAGCTGGCTTTGATCTCTTCCAGCTCTTCGCGCATCACGCCGTAGAGCTTCACCCGATCGGCGAGGATCGAGAGATATTCCTCGATCGCAACGCTCAATTCCTTGAGCTCGTCGCCGATTTCGTCGCGGCCCAGCGCGGTGAGGCGGTGGAGGCGCAGGTCGAGGATTGCCTTCACCTGCCGCTCCGACAGGCGATAAGTGCCGCCCGTTTGTTCGTCGCTCGGCTCGATGGCTTCGACCAGCGCGATATATTGCGCGATATCGCCGATCGGCCATTCTTTGGCGAGCAGCTTGGCCCGCGCATCGGCCGGGTTCGACGAGCCGCGGATCATCGCCACGACTTCGTCTAGATTGGAAACGGCAACCACCAGGCCGAGCAAGATGTGCGCTCGCTCGCGGGCCTTGTTGAGCTCGAACTTGGTGCGGCGAGTGATGACCTCCTCGCGGAAGCCGATAAAGGCCTGGATGAATTCGCGCAGGGTCAGCGTTTCGGGCCGCCCCCCGCGGATCGCCAGCATGTTCGCCGGGAAGCTCGCCTGTGCGGGCGTATAGCGCCAGATCTGGTTGAGCACGACTTCGGGCGAGGCATCGCGCTTCAGGTCCACGACCACGCGCACGCCTTCGCGCGAGCTTTCGTCGCGGATGTCCGAGATGCCCTCGATCCGCTTTTCCTTCGCGGCTTCGGCGATCTTCTCGACCAGCGAGCTCTTGCCGACTTGGAAGGGAATGGAGGTCAGAACGATCGACCGTCGGTCGCCGCGCTTTTCCTCGAACTCGTGCCGCGCGCGCATCAGGATCGAACCGCGGCCCGTGGTATAGGCAGCACGGGCGCCGGACTTGCCGAGGATCAGGGGCGCAGTCGGAAAATCGGGCCCCGGGATGATCTCGAACAATTCCTCGCTGGTGATTGCGGGATTGTCCATGAAGGCGAAGCAGCCGTCGATCACCTCGCCGAGATTGTGCGGCGGGATGTTCGTCGCCATGCCGACCGCGATGCCGCCCGCGCCATTGACGAGCAGGTTCGGGAAGCGCGCCGGGAGTACGGTCGGTTCGCGCCGGGACTGGTCGTAATTGTCGGCAAAATCGACCGTGTCCTTGTCGAGGTCGTCGAGCAGCGCATTGGCCACCCGTGCAAGCCGTGCCTCGGTATACCGCATCGAGGCCGGCGGGTCGGGGTCCATCGAACCGAAGTTCCCCTGACCATCTACCAGCGGCACCCGCAGCGACCAGTCCTGCGTCATGCGCGCCAGCGCGTCGTAGATCGCCGCGTCACCGTGCGGGTGGTAGTTACCCATCACGTCGCCGACGATCTTGGCACTCTTGCGATATGGCCGTCCGGCGACGAAGCCGCCTTCCTGGCTGGCGAAAAGGATGCGGCGGTGCACGGGCTTCAACCCATCACGTACATCGGGCAGTGCGCGGCTGACGATCACGCTCATCGCGTAATCGAGATAGCTCGTTTTCATCTCATCGACGATGTCGATGCGGGTGTAATCGCCGCCGTCGTAGGGAGGGGGATCGAGGACTTCGGTATCGTCTGACAAGACAGCTTTTCCGTTCTGCGAACTACTTATGTTCTGGTCGGTCGGAGGTTACGCCAAAGCCGCACAGGTTGCCACCGAGGGGAGGGAACACAGGGCGGTTTCGCGCGCTTTTTCCACATATGGGTGCGCGAAGTCCAAATTGCATGCTGAACGAGCGGCACGGGCTGTATTCAAAGCCCGTTCAGCCCGCTTCGCCTAGAACGATTTGCAATGAGAGCGTACTGACGGCATTGCCGATTTCGTTGACAACAATTGGCGCCGCGCGCGCTCAGGCCCCCTTACCATTCTTGGGAGTACAAGTATGATTTTCACTCGTCTCGCCCGCGCCAACGGTGCGGCTTCTACGCTCGCAATGGCGCTCACTCTAGCGACCGGCGCTGCGGTCACCGCGACTGCGCTCGAAGCGCCTGCCTTCGCTCAGAAGAAAGCAAAGCCGAGCTACTCGAAGGGCTTTATCGCCGCTTATTCCCCTTTACAGGAAGCGCTTGGTGTCGAAACGCCCGACCCGGCAACCGTGAAGGCGGCAATCCCGGCCGTAGTTGCAGCAATCGAGAATGAAGACGACCGTTTCGCCGCCGGCGGCGCGATCGTGAATGCCGGCCAAAAGTTCAACGACAATGCGCTTGCCCGTCAGGGTCTGGAGTTGATGCTTGCTAGCGGCAAGGTCGCACCCGAGCAGGTCGGCCCGTATAATTTCATGATCGGCCAGGTCGCATATAACGCCAAGGATTACGCCGCCGCGCGTTCGGCGCTCGAAGCTGCGATGGCTGCCGGCTATACGGACAATAATCCGGAAGCGATCATCGCCGAAACGTATTTCGCCGAGAGCCGTGATGCGGAGGGGCTTGCCTACCTCTCGAACGCTCTGGATGCCCGCAAGGCAGCCGGCGGCACGCTGGAAGAGGACTGGATTAAGCGCGGACTGGCTGTCGCTTATCGCGCCGATATGAAGGACGAAGCGATCAAGTTCGCCAATATGTACGTCTCGGAATTCCCGAGCGAGACCAGCTGGCGCGATGCGATTGCAATTCTGCTGAACACCGGTGGCTATGACAAGCCCGCGACGCTCGATCTTCTGCGTCTGGGCCGCCGTGCCGGCACGCTCAACGACGCCCGCCTCTACGGTGAGTATGTCGAAGCGGCGGATTATCGCCGTCTGCCCGCAGAAGTGGTGTCCGTCATCGATGAAGGTCAGTCGAAGGGCTTCCTATCGGAAAGCGATGCCTATCTCGTGGATACCCGCAAGCAGGCAGCCGATCGCGCTGCGGTCGACCGTGCCGACATGGACGGATTGCTGACCGATGCCCGCAAGTCTGGCGCAACGCTCGCCACTGTTATGGCAGCGGGCGACGCAATGCTCAGCATGGGCCGTCCTGCCGAGGCCGAGGAATTTTATCTCAAGGCTTCCACCATGGCCGGTGCCGACACGCCGATGGCGCTGACCCGCCTCGGTATCGCGCAATACGACCAGGGCAACTACGCCGAAGCGCAGGCGACCTTCAACCGGGTCGAAGGCGCGCGTCAGGCGATTGCCAACCTCTGGGGTGTCTACTCGGGTCAGCAGGGCGGCTGATCCCAACCTACTCTAGATAAGAGGGCGCGAATTCCTGATGGAGTTCGCGCCCTTTTCGTTTGTTGCTAGTGACGATTGTACTCAGCGGAGGCGTTTGACCCACATGGTGTTGTCGCGCCGCTCGATCTTGAACTGCTCTATCGCCTCGAACAGGTCAGAGAGCCGCTTGAAGCCGTAGTTGCGCACGTCGAAGCTGGAGCGGTTGCCCGCGATCTGCCCGACCTCACCCATCTGCGCGAAGCCATCGTCATCGCGGTGCGCTGCCTTCCACGCCGTTCCAAGCAGTTCGACCAACTCGTCGTCGATCCCGGCCTTCCCTTTGGCGCCGCTGGATTTCGGGGCATCCGCCTCATCCGACGCGCCCTTGATGAGCGCATCGATGTCGATGAAGCGCGTGCAGGCGCTCTTGAAGGCTGCGGGTGTCTTACTCGTGCTGCCGAAGCCGTAGACGACGAGCCCATCCTGCCGCAGCCGCGTGACGAGCGGGGTGAAGTCGCTGTCCGAACTCATGATGCCGAAGCCATCGACCTTGCCCTGATATAGCAGATCGATGGCATCGATTGTCATCGCCATATCGGTAGCGTTTTTGCCGGCAGTGAGATCGAATTGCTGCTGTGGCTGGATGCCGTACTTGTGGGTAATCTCTCCCCATTTGGAGAGATTGTTCTTCGCAAAATTGCCATATGCCCGCTTGATGTTGACTTGCCCAAGTTCAGCCATGACGGTCAGGACCGGGTCGATCCCCTTGGGCGTTGTGTTGTCCGCATCGATCAACAGGGCGATGTTCTTGAGGTCTTTGTCGGCCATGCGCAGCCAATGGCGTGCAGCCTGCCCGAACTCAAGAGCTTACTGTGCGGGCGAGAATTCCCCGGAGTTCTCGTCGAGCAGGTGAAGGACCCCGTCCGAGATTGCGAAATAGGCGCCGCGCAGCTTGAGGTCGCCCGCCGCTTCCTTAGCCTCGACATAGGGGAAGGTGCGAAGGTTTTCGAGACTTACCTTGACCGCGGCAAGCTCCATCTCCCGCTCCGCAGTGCGACCCTTCGTGCCGTGCTCTGCAGCGATCGGCTCGCGGACCTCGTCAAGCATGTCGATCCAGTGCGCCACGAAGCCGCCTTCGCCGATGTCGTTGCCGTGAAGGTCTTGCGTCAGCGCCGCTTGGCACCCACCGCACATGCCGTGGCCCATCACGACGACTTCGCGCACCTTGAGGAACTGGACTGCAAATTCGAGAGCTGCCGAGACGCCGTGGCGGCCGGGCGTCGTCTCATAAGGCGGCACCAGCGCGGCGACATTGCGGACTACGAAGATCTCGCCAGGGTCCACATCTAGGATTTGCGCAGGGTCGACCCGGCTGTCCGAACAGGAGATCACCATCACCTGGGGGGACTGGCCCTCCGCTAGCTGGCTCCAGCGTTCGTGCTGCCTTTTCCAGTCGCCGGCACGGAAACGGGCGTAGCCCTCGATCATCTCGTCGAACGTCTTCATGCCTGCTCCGCTGCAACGAATTCGAATGGATGGCAAGAGGCGCGGCTTGCGAGAGGCGGGGCAGGAGCCTAAATGGGCCGCGACATGAACGATCTTTCCACAGTTCCCCAGCCCGAAGGCGAACGCCCGGCCCGCCAGCGCAAGCCCGACTGGATTCGCGTCAAGGCGCCGGTCAGCAAGGGCTATCACGAAACGCGCAAGCTGATGCGCGAACTGAACCTGCACACGGTGTGCGAAGAGGCCGCCTGTCCCAACATCGGGGAGTGCTGGACCAAGAAGCACGCTACGGTGATGATCCTCGGCGATACCTGCACGCGCGCCTGCCGGTTCTGCAACATCAAGACCGGTATGCCGATGCCGGTCGATCCGCTCGAACCCGAGCATACTGCGACCGCTGCGGCAGCGATGGGCCTCGAGCATATCGTCATCACCAGCGTCGATCGCGACGACCTTCCTGACCGTGGGGCAGGGCAGTTCGTAAAGGTGATCAACGCATTGCGCCGCGAGACGCCGGACACGACCATTGAGATCCTGACACCCGACTTCAAGGGCCGGATGAAGCAGTCCATCGCGGAAATCTGCGAGGCAGGGCCCGACGTTTTCAACCACAACCTCGAAACGGTGCCGCGTCTTTATCCGACGATCCGTCCGGGTGCGCGCTATTATGCCTCGCTCCGTCTGCTGGAAGAAGTGAAGGTCCACAATCCGCTCATCTTCACCAAGTCCGGCATCATGCTGGGGCTCGGGGAAGGGCGGCTCGAAGTCCATCAGGTGATGGACGACATGCGCAGTGCCGACATCGATTTCATTACCATGGGCCAGTACCTCCAGCCGACGCCGAAGCATGCGCAGGTCGAGGAGTTCGTTACCCCGAAGCAGTTCGCTGCCTATGGCTCGATCGCCCGCGCCAAGGGCTTTCTGCAGGTCGCATCGAGCCCCCTGACGCGTTCCAGCTATCACGCGGGCGACGATTTCGCGCAGATGCGCGCGGCGCGCGAGGCGAAGCTGGTGAAGCAGGCCGGCTGATGCCCGGTATCCGAGAAAAACGCTTCCTTCCCTATACTTGCGAGCAGATGTTCGATCTGGTTGCAGATGTCGGACGCTACGCGGAATTTCTACCCTGGGTCATTGCCACCCGGGTCCGCTCGGACAGCGAGACCGAAATGGTGGCCGACATGCTGGTCGGCTTCAAGGCGATCCGCGAGCGCTTCACGTCCCGCGTCGAAAAGCGCCGGCCCGAGCATATTGAGGTGTTCTACGTGGACGGTCCTCTGAAAGACCTCGACAACAACTGGACGTTCACCCCGGCACCAAGCGGCTGCGAGGTCGATTTTTGCGTCGATTTCGAATTCCGCAACGCGGTGTTCGAGGCGCTGGCCGGCCAATATTTCGATCGCGCATTCCGCAAGATGATGGGCGCATTCGAGGCGCGCGCCGACGCGCTCTACGGCAACAGCAGTTCGAGCGCGCAGACCGTCGCCTGATGGCGGATATCCGCGCGTGAGGTCGGTTCGAAGCGCTTGAGCTCACCGTCGGGTTCGCCCTCCTGACCCCGAACCACCCGTGCGAACACCACCGTTCCGACAGGCTTGAGAGTCGTGCCGCCATCGGGGCCGGCAACGCCGCTGATCGCAACAGCCACGTCGGCGCCGCTGTTCTGTAGCGCACCCTTTGCCATCGCCCAGACGCAGGCAATCGAGACGGCTCCGAAGGTTTCGATGATGTCGAGCGGCACGCCGAGGCTCTCCATCTTGGCCTCGTTGGAATAGGTCACGAAACCGCGATCGAGCACGGCGGAGGAGCCGGGGATTTCGGTCAGCGCTGCCGCGACCAGCCCGCCGGTGCAACTTTCCGCGAGCACGACTTTGCGGCCGCTCGCGCGGTTTTCCTCGACCACTCGCCGGGCAAGTTCGTCGATGTCCTCGGGCAGGAGAGCGCCGTGCTCCATATTGCCTCCGTCAGCAGCGGATCACTGTGGCAATCGCCTGGGCGGCAATGCCTTCGCCGCGGCCGGTGAGACCCAGCCGCTCGGTGGTGGTCGCCTTCACCGATATGCGACCGATGTCAACGCCCAGCAAGTCGGCAATACGCTGGCGCATGGCGGGCCGGTGCGGGCCAATCTTGGGCGCTTCGCAGATGATGGTAAGGTCGATATTGCCGACGCTGTAACCGGCTTCGCTCATCAATTTTGCCGCGTGGGCGAGGAAGCGATCGCTGCTCGCTCCTTTCCACTGCGGGTCGCTCGGCGGAAAGTGCGTGCCGATATCACCATCTCCGATGGCACCGAGTACCGCGTCCACGACCGCATGCAGCGCGACATCGGCATCGCTGTGGCCTACCAGTCCTTTTTCGTGCTCGATTTTGACGCCGGCGAGCCATAACTCCTCTCCAGCCGCGAGTTTGTGCACGTCAAAGCCCATCCCCGTGCGTATGCTTGGCTGCTCGCTCACGAAATCCTCCGCATAGGTCAGTTTGGCGAGACGCTCGTCGCCGGGCACGAGCGCGACGGTACCGCCTGCCGCGCGCAAAACCTGGGCGTCGTCGCCGGCCACGGGGTCGCCCGTCCATGCCCGGTGCGCGGCGAGAATATCGTCGAAACGAAAGGCTTGTGGCGTCTGGACCCGGCGAAGTTGCTCGCGTGGAGCGGTCCCGGCCATCACGCCTCCTTCGTCCAAGGCGAGGCTGTCTGTGATGGGAAGAACCGGGACGGCACTTGGTGAGTCGCTAAGTGCAGCCAGAACCCGTTCGATGACGGCGCGGGGGAGGTCGGGGCGGGCGGCGTCGTGGACAAGCACACGATCCGCGCTCTCGACGGCTTCCAGACCTTTCGCCACGGACTGCTGGCGGGTGTCGCCGCCCGTGACGACCTCGTATCCGGACAGGCCCGCGAGTGCCCCTTCCACCGCGTCCTCGGCGTTCTCCGGCACCACGACGACCAGCGGGCTTGCTCCGGCATCCAGCAGGCTCTCGACCGAATGCCTGACGACCGCCTTGCCTCTCCACCGCGCGAATTGCTTGGGCAGCGGCTGTCCCGCACGCAGGCCTTTCCCCGCAGCGACCACGATTGCGGCGAACGGGGGGAGGGCGGGCGCTTCGCTCATGCCCTCGCCCGCTAGCGGCTTGCCGTTTGTGCTGCAACGCACTATGTGGCTGCCCAATATTTAGGCACACTCCAGCATGAGCGCACATCCCCTTCCTCCCGTCCCGCCGAAACCGATCCACGTCGGCCCGGTAGCCATCGACACGCCTGTGGTTCTGGCGCCGATGACGGGAGTGACGGATTTGCCGTTCCGCAGGCTCGTGCGCCGCTACGGCTCCGGCCTCAACGTGACCGAGATGATTGCCAGCGAGGCCGCAATCCGCGAGACGCGCATCAGCGTGCAGAAGGCCGAATGGGACCCGATCGAGGAACCGGTGTCGATGCAGCTGGTCGGCTGCGATCCATACAGCATGGCCGAGGCTGCGAAATTGCAGGAAGGCAATGGCGCGGCGATCATCGACATCAATTTCGGCTGCCCGGTGCGCAAGGTCGTCGGCCAACTGGCCGGCTCGGCGCTCATGCGCGAGGTCGAACTGGCCACGCGGCTGATGAAAGCGACGGTCGAGGCGGTCGACGTCCCGGTAACAGTGAAGATGCGAATGGGTTGGGATCATTCCGACCTCAATGCGCCGGAACTGGCGAAGATCGCGCAAGACCTCGGCGTCAAGATGATCACCGTCCACGGCCGCACGCGCAACCAGATGTACAAGGGCAGCGCCGACTGGGCCTTCGTGCGCAAGGTCAAGGAAGCGGTCGAGATCCCGGTGATCGTCAATGGCGACATCTGCGGGATCGATGATGCGGCTAAAGCGCTCGAACAGTCCGGCGCGGACGGGCTGATGATCGGGCGCGGCGCTTACGGGAAACCCTGGCTGCTGTCGCAGGTCATGCACTGGTGGCGCACCGGCGAAATTCTTGCCGATCCGGACATGGACGAGCAATACGCCGTGGTGACAGAACACTACCGGATGATGCTCGACCATTACACCCCGGCGACCGGCGTGAAGATCGCCCGCAAGCATCTTGGCTGGTACACGAAAGGTTTGCGCGGTTCGGCGGAGTTCAGAAATCACGTGAACTTCGTCGATGATCCCGCGCAGGTGCTTGGCGAACTCGAGCGCTTCTACGAACCGTTCCGCCGGCAGCAGGCGGCGTGAGCGGAGCATCGTCCGCTCCCGACGCAGCGGCGCAAATTGCAGGCCTCATCTTTGCCGTACTGTTGATCGATGCCGACGGCATGATCGTGGAGGCGAATGCCGCAGCGGAAGATATGCTCGATTCCAGCGCGCAGCGCCTCATTGGCAAGCGGCTGACCGACGTAGTGGACCTTGCCGACCATCGCGTACGGTCGAGCCTCGACCGGTCCGATGTCCAGATGATTGCTCGCGGCGTGTCCTTCGCCACAAAATACCGCGACCGGCGGATCAATCTGACCAGCTCTCCGCTACACAATCATCCGGGCTGGCGTGTGCTGACGCTTTCCGATGTTGGGCAGGGCGACACGGGCGCTGCAGACGACGAGCGCATGGAGCTCCGCGCTCCGGCTGTGCTGGCCCATGAAATCAAGAATCCGCTGTCCGCCATTCGCGGTGCCAGCCAGCTGCTGGCGCGGCGGGTCGAAGGGAGGGACAAGCCGCTCGCCCGCATGATCCTCGGCGAAGTGGACCGCATTGCGGAACTGATCGATCGCATGCAGCAACTCGGTAGCAAGCCCGTCACCGTGGTCGGTGATTGCAACCTGCACGAGGCTATCCGCAATGCGATGGCAACGGTTCGTGCGGGTCGCATCGAAGGCTGTGAACTTATCGAGGAATTCGATCCGTCGCTGCCTCCGGTCGCGGCCGACCAGGCTGCGCTTGAACAGGTACTAATCAATCTCATCGCCAATGCCTGCGATGCGAGCGCCAAACTGGACGCTCCGCAGGTCACCGTGCGCACGCGGTTCGTCAGTGGATTGGTCTTCAGCGCGATCCGGCTTGGGAAAGCTACCCGGTTGCCTATCGAGATTACAGTCACCGATGCAGGCGCAGGCATTGACGAGGCAATCCGTGATCATGTGTTCGAACCGTTCGTTTCCAGCAAACCACAGGGACAGGGTCTGGGCCTCGCACTCGTGCGGAAACTCGTGCGCGATATGGGCGGGCGCATCGGCCACGAGCGCGACGAGCGCAATGGACTTACCCATTTTCGCATAAACCTGCCGGTGGCGGGTTAGGGGGACATAATGAGCCATGCCGTCCTACTGGTCGAAGACGACCGTGCGATTGCGACAGTAATCAGCGAAGCTTTACGTGAAGAAGGTTATGACGTCACAGCCTGCGAAAGCCTTGCCAGGAGAGACGAACTCGTCGGAGTGAGACACTTCGACGTCATGCTGACCGACGTCATGCTGGAAGACGGCGACGGGTTGGCGTCGATCGACCACGTGCGCGAGTTGGCTCCCGATATGCCGGTGATCGTCCTGTCGGCACAGAACACGCTCGATACCGCCGTGCGCGCGAGCGACAGTCACGCGTTCGAATATTTCCCCAAGCCCTTCGATCTTGACGAACTGACTCAGGCCGTGCGGCAGGCCGTGGCCAACCGGCCGTCGGTCAGTGCCCCAGGGGACGAGGAAGACAGCGCCCTGCCGCTGATCGGCCGCAGCCCTGCGATGCAGAGCGTGTTCCGGATGATCACGCGTGTTCTGCGCAACGACCTGACTGTGCTGGTCACGGGTGAGAGCGGCACCGGCAAGGAACTGGTCGCGGAAGCCATTCACCAGCTTGGCGCACGCAAGACCGGCCCCTTCGTCGCGGTGAATATGGCGGCGATCCCGCACGAACTTCTCGAAAGCGAATTGTTCGGTCATGAACGCGGCGCCTTCACCGGGGCAGTCAGCCAGCAGATCGGTAAATTCGAGCAGGCCAACGGCGGCACGCTGTTCCTCGACGAGATCGGCGATATGCCACCCGATGCGCAGACCCGGCTGCTGCGGGCTCTGCAATCGGGGCGTATCCGGCGCGTCGGCGGGCGGCAGGAAATCGGCGTCGACGTGCGCATAATCGCGGCGACCAATCGAGACCTGGCGCCTATGATCGAGGACGGTCGGTTCCGCGAGGACTTGTTCTACCGCCTCAACGTAGTGCCTATCCCGCTCCCTGCCTTGAGAGAGCGGCGCGAGGACATCGGCGCTCTGGTGAAGCATTTTCTCGGACAGGCAGCCAGCGAGGGGCTGCCGCGACGACAAATCACGGACGACGCCATAGCTGCGCTGGCGGCACGGCGCTGGCCCGGCAATGTGCGGGAGCTTCGCAATGTGGTGTTTCGCCTGGCCCTGCTGGCGCGTGAAGACATCATCGATGTCGACAGCGTAGCGGACACCATCGGCACTGAAATTTCGACGGGGTCGGGCGCGCCTGATTCCGGATTTAGTGCAGCGATAGACGGGTGGTTGGCGGAGAATGGGAATTCCCACGGCACCCTGTATCACGCCGTTCTGGCGTCATTCGAAAAGCCGCTGTTCGAGCATGCGTTGCGGATGACCGAAGGTAATCAGCTACGCGCTGCGCAGTTGCTCGGCATCAATCGAAACACCCTGCGCAAGCGCCTTGGTGAGCTCGACATCGCGCCCGAAGTTTTCGCGCGCCGTCGCTAGCCGCCGCTTTGTCGAATTTGTACTTGCAGTCCTGCAACAGCGCTGTTGTAAGACTGCCACTATGGCGAGCGCCGCTTCAGTCCAGCCCAATACCACACCGAGATGGTGGCGCAGGTTCGTCGTGACGTCACGCAGGGCCAATCTCGTGGGCTATCTCGAGATTTTCTTCGCGGTGGCTTTTCTTGTCATGGTCGCAAGTACGTGGGCGACTTTCACCGCGGCCCCGCCAAACGGGCAGCTTCTACCCAGCAGGCAAGTCGCAGGCCTGCTCATCGGCACGCTTATTCCCGCAATGGCCTTGCTTGTTCTGGCCGGACGTCGCCTGGCCCTGCGCCGCGCCGCAGGTAGCACCGCGCGGCTTCATGTGCGCCTCGTGTTCTTCTTCTCCATGATTGCCGCGGTCCCGACATTGCTGGTGGCAGGCTTCGCCGCGTTTCTCTTCCAGTCCGGGGTCGATTTCTGGTTCTCCGATAATTCGCGCGGTCTCATGGAGAATGCCAACCAGTTGGCCGAAAGCTATTACGAAGAGAACCAGCTCGATCTTGCCAACGAGACGATATCCATGGCGATGGACATGCGCTCGATCCTCGAGCGGGTTCCGGTGACCGATCCCAATTTCGCTCTCGTATACCAGTTCCAGGCGCAACCGCGCGATGTGATCGAAAGCGCAATCCTGCAAGCGCTCCCCGACTCCTCGATGCGGACTGCCGTAGCCTATGGCCTATCCGAGGAAAGCAATCCCGTACCCTTCGCCGAGGAAACACTTGGCGACATTCGCCGTGGGGAACAGGTCGTCGTGCGCGGCACGCCGGAGAGGATCGAGGCAGTGGCTCCGATCGATCGGCAAGCCGGTATCTACCTCTACACTGCGCGGAATGCCGAAGCGACTAGCTTCAGGAGCTGGGAAAGCGCCCGGTCCATCTCGACTGCCTATGACGAACTCACCCGGCGCGCGCGAGCTCTCCAGCTGAGATTTAACCTTGCGCTTTTCTTCGTCAGTCTCGCGTTGGTCGGGCTGGCGGTCTGGTTCGCGCTGCGTTTCGCCGACAGGCAGGTCGAACCGCTCACCGACCTCATAGCAGCCGCTCGCAAAGTCGGCGCCGGAAACTTCGCACTGCGCGTCGAGGGCCGTACCGGAGCCGACGAGATCGGCCTGCTCAATCGCGCGTTTAACCGGATGACGGCGCAGCTGGAAAAGCAGACCGATGCCTTGCTCGCCGCCAACGATGAACTTGAAGAGCGGCGCAGCTTTATCGAAGCGGTGCTGGAGTCCGTGAGTGCGGGCGTCATCTCCATTGACCGCAACATGAACGTCTTACTCATGAACGCTCCGGCGCAGGCCATGCTGATGGAAGACGCGGTAGGCCAACCGCGCCCCGCCACATTACGTCAGCTGGCTCCCCAAATCGCAGTCATGGTCGAGGCAGGCCTTGCCCAGGGCGTAGTCAGCCATTCTCGTCGAGGTGAACTGCTCACGCTCGCGGTGAAGATCGGCGAGGAGGCCGAAGGGTATGTTATCACCTTCGAAGACATCACCCGGCAATTGCTCGACCAGAGGCAGGCTGCGTGGTCCGATGTCGCGCGCCGGATTGCACACGAGATCAAGAACCCATTGACACCGATCCAGCTGGCCACCGAACGCCTGAAGCGCCGGTATCGCAAGCAAATCCATGAGGATGGCGAGCTGTTTGACGAGCTAACCAGCACCATCGTCCGGCAGGTTGGCGGCCTGCGCAAGATGGTCGACGAATTCTCCAGCTTCGCGCGGTTGCCGAAGCCGGTGTTCCGTACGGAAGACGCGCTCGATCTCGTCCGGCAATCGCTCTTTCTCCAGGAGGTCGGACATCAGGACGTGAATTATTTGCTTCTTACCGACAGCGAGGGCCCGATCCGCATTCAGTGTGATCGCCACCAGTTCGGACAGGCGATTACTAATATTCTGAAGAACGCCTACGAAGCGACCGAGGCCAAGGCCCAGAATGCAGAGCCGGATTATCGCGGCAAGATCGTAGTTATGGTCGAAGAGGATGACGACGCTCTTCACGTCGCCATCGAGGACAATGGCATCGGTCTGCCGCAGGACCGCGATCGGATCCTCGAACCTTATGTGACGAACCGCGAGAAGGGCACCGGCCTGGGTCTCGCGATCGTGAACAAGATCGTCGAGGAACATGGCGGCGAGATGACCTTCTCCTCACTCGAAAGCGGGGGAACGCGCGTTGCGATGCGGTTCGCGCGCGATCCCCTCACAACGCCCGTGGGGGGCGCGCAATGATACATAGCAAAGGGTAGCAGCCAATGGCGTTAGACATCCTGATCGTCGACGACGAACGCGACATTCGCGATCTTGTAGCCGGCGTGCTGAGCGACGAAGGCTACGAGTGCCGGACCGCCGGCGACAGTTCCAGCGCGCTTACGCAGGTCGACGAACGCCGGCCCAGCCTAGTCTTGCTGGACGTCTGGCTCCACGGGAGCCCCATGGATGGCCTCGAAGTGCTGGACGAGATCAAGAAGCGCGAACCCGATCTGCCGGTCATCGTGTTCTCCGGCCACGGCAATATCGATACGGCAGTAAGCGCGGTAAGCCGTGGGGCGGTCGACTTCATCGAGAAGCCGTTCGAAGCCGAAAGGCTTTTGCACCTCGTCGGGAGGGCAACCGAGACCGAACGCCTGCGTCGTGAGAACAGCAGGCTGCGCGAAGGTATGGTCCAGAACGGCGAATTCACCGGGAATTCGGCGGCGATCAATGCCGTGAGAGCCACTCTGAAGCGTGTGGCCAGCACGGGCAGCCGCGTACTCATCAGCGGTCCGGCCGGTACCGGAAAGGAGGTAGCTGCGCGCTTGCTGCACAGCTGGAGCCCGCGCGCCGACAAGGCGTTCGTCATCGTGAACTCGGCACGCATAACTCCTGAGCGGTTCGAAGAGGAGTTGTTCGGGGAGGAAGCTGACGGCAAGCTGGTGCGACCGGGGCTGCTCGAGATGGCCGACGGCGGTACGCTCTATCTCGACGAAGTGGCGGACATGCCGCTCTCGACCCAAGCCCGTATTCTTCGGGTGCTGACCGAACAGAGTTTCGTGAGGGTAGGGGGCACGCGTCAGATCGGTGTTGATGTGCGGGTTGTTTCCTCGACGGCCCGTGATCTCGAGAAGGAAATGTCGGAGAAACGCTTCCGCGAAGATCTGTTCTACCGGTTGAATGTCGTTCCAGTGGAGGTGCCGTCGCTCTCGGAACGGCGCGACGATATCCCCTCGCTGTCAGACACATTCTTCACGCATTACGCGGCGGAACAGGGTATCCGTCCTCCGACGATCAGCGAAGAAGCGATGGCGGCGCTTCAGGCTTACGATTGGCCCGGCAATGTCCGCCAGCTTCGTAATGTCGTCGAGCGCACCGTTATCCTCACCCCCCGCGAACAGCTCGAACAAATCGAGGCTGAAATGCTTCCCGAAGAAGTACTGGGCGGTAAGCTCGGCGGAAATGGCGGGGTCGCAGCCCTGATGGGGTCGCCGCTGCGCGAGGCGCGCGAGAATTTCGAGCGTGAATATCTGGCCATCCAGATCCGGCGCTTCTCCGGCAATATTTCTAAGACTGCCAACTTTATCGGCATGGAGCGCTCGGCACTTCATCGTAAGCTGAAACTGCTCGGAATGGCGGACAAGAAACCGGCGTCCGGCAAAGACTAGCCTTCTCAAATCCTGCTATCGCGCGCGGAAGATAATACAAAGATTGCGAAAACGCGTATGAAGGGCCACATTGACAGGGCGCGGCTCGGTGCGCGCATTATCGGGGGTGGTGGGCACCCCAGACTGCGGACCCGCTGAGGGTTAGCCAACAACGGAGAGACAGATATGTCCGAACGAACCCTCTCGGCGCGCCCGCGCCCCGAAAAGCCGTCGTCCGGTGATGGCGGGGGGCAGCGCAAAGGCAATCTCCAGGATGCCTTCCTCAACCTGCTTCGTAAGAACAAGACGCCAGTTACGATGTTCCTCGTGAAAGGCGTTAAGCTGCAGGGTATCGTGACCTGGTTCGACAATTTTTCGATCCTGCTGCGCCGCGACGGCCAGTCGCAGCTGGTCTATAAGCACGCGATCAGCACGATCATGCCGGCACAACCCGTCGATGCAGAACAGTTTGCGAGCACCAATTCAAGCGCCAAGCAGCGTTTGCTGCAGGATGTATTCCTAACACGCGTACGCCAGGCTGAAGCGCAGGTGACGATGTTCCTCGTCAATGGCGTGATGCTGCAAGGCAAGATTGCGGCCTACGACCTTTTCTGCATGCTGCTGGAGCGTGACGGTTACGTCCAGCTGGCATACAAACATGCGGTATCCACCATCCAGCCAGCCACCCCGGTCGATCTGACCGAGGAATGGGACGAGGACGACAGCTGAGTTTCGACGACGACCTGATGGGCGAGGTGTCGCGCGGTGCGCGGGCCCTCGTCGTGTGCCCTGACATCAGAGGCATGGCCTACGATCTCGATGCAGACTCGCGTCTGGCCGAGGCGGAGGGGCTCGCGCTCGCGATCGGCATTATCGTGGCGGAAAGCTTCGTCCTGCCGGTCAGGGAGGTGCGTCCAAACCTGCTGTTCGGCGCAGGGCAGGTAGAAAACATCCGCATCGCCTGCGAACAGGACGAAGCTGAACTGGTGGTGGTCGACGGCGCCTTGAGCCCGATCCAGCAGCGCAATCTCGAAGAAAAGCTTGAGCGCAAGGTCATCGATCGAACCGGCCTTATCCTCGAGATTTTCGGCGAACGTGCGGCCACTGCCGAAGGTCGGCTGCAAGTCGAGCTCGCCCACCTCGACTACCAGCAGAGCCGTCTTGTGCGAAGCTGGACCCACCTCGAGCGGCAGCGCGGCGGTTTCGGCTTCCTGGGCGGCCCGGGCGAGACCCAGATCGAGGCCGACCGTCGGATGATCCGCCAGCGCATGGGGCGTTTGCGCAAGGAATTGGAACAGGTCCGAAAGACGCGTGGGCTGCATCGGGAACGTCGCGAACGTGCGCCCTGGCCGGTGATCGCTCTCGTCGGTTACACTAACGCCGGCAAGTCCACACTGTTCAATCGCCTGACCGGGGCCGAAGTGATGGCCGAAGACCTGCTTTTCGCCACGCTGGATCCGACGATGCGCGCCATCGCCTTGCCGGGCGTGGAGAAGGCGATCCTGTCGGATACTGTCGGCTTCATTTCCGATCTGCCGACACAACTGGTGGCGGCGTTCCGCGCCACGCTGGAGGAGGTGACCGCAGCGGACGTCATCTGCCATGTGCGCGACATGTCGAATCCGTCGAGCGATGCGCAAAAGAAGCAGGTGCTGCAGGTTCTCGCCGATTTGGGCGTAGTAGGCGAGCAGGGCGAGGGGAGCGAAATCCCGATCCTTGAGGTGTGGAACAAGCTGGATCTTCTATCTAATGAGGAGCGAGCCGAACTCGAGGAAGTTGCCTCCGCAGACAAGGACGTGGTCGCTATTTCCGCGCTGACCGGAGAAGGGATCGATGACTTCCTTTCCCGCGTCGATGCCATCCTTACGGCAGGATCACGCGAGCACGAGATCACGCTGGAAGCCGACGAGGGGAAGGCTCTCGCCTGGCTGCACCAGCACGGCCACGTACTCTCGGACGAGCAGGAGGGCGATAACGGGCGGCGCAGTCTGGTCGTGAAACTGTCCGATAAGGAATACGGACGCTTTCAAAGTCTGCAGGACTAAGCGTTCGGGCCTTTTTCGGCCGCTTTCACTTTCTGCCAGACGTCTTCCTGCTCGTCGAGCGCAAGATTAGCAAATTCGCGCCCCTCCGACCGGGTAAGGCGCTCCATGTGGCGAAAGCGCCGTTCGAATTTCGCATTCGAAGCTCGCAAAGCCTGTTCGGGATCGACGCCGTAGCGCCTCACGATATTGACTGCGACAAATAGGACGTCGCCCGCTTCGAGCAAACGTTCGTCATCGCTCTCCGCCTCATCAAGTTCGCCAAGTTCTTCCTGAAGTTTTTCGATCGGTCCGGCGGTATCGGGCCAGTCGAATCCGGCCCGTGTCGCGCGCTTCTGCAATTTGTAGGAGCGCAACAGCGCCGGCAACGCATTTGCGACGCCATCCATCGCGCTGGTCGATCCACCTGCCTCGCGTTCGGCGGCTTTCAGATCTTCCCAGCGACTATCTTCCATCACGCCGCCTTCGTCCCCGAAGATGTGCGGATGACGGGCTTCCATTTTGTCCGAAACGTCTTTGGCAACGTCGTCGAATGCGAAGTGGCCGAACTCTTCCGCCATCCGGGAATGGAAGACGACCTGGAACAGCAGGTCACCGAGTTCTCCAAGCAAATCCGCCATGTCATTCCGCTCGATGGCATCTGCGACTTCATAGGCTTCTTCGATCGTGTAGGGCGCGATGGTGGTGAACGTCTGCGCCGTATCCCATTCGCAGCCGCGTTCCGGATCACGTAGCCGCGCCATGATTGCGAGAAGACGGTTCAGTTGAGCGGTCATGCAGACGAAATAGCCTGACGCTTCCGGTCGAGAAAGGGGCCCAGCGGGAACCTTCCACCGCATTTAGTCAACTGGAGTGATAATATATATTATGTAAAATGAAGGGGTGGTCGATGATCAGCTGACAATGTCGATCACGAGGATAACGATCGCGAAAATGCCAGCCCAAGCCCCCGCCATGAACAACCCCTTGCGCCAGCTGACGTCCCGGTTGGCGAAGCCAGCGGCAATCAAGATCAGAAAGCCTGTCAAAGAAATCAGCGAGACGATTTGATACTCGTTCATGCCGCCATCTCCAGGCCATCGTAACCGACCAGCACGTTAGCCGGTACCTCGGCACAGAGACTCCGATAGTCCATGCTCTTGTCCATATGCGTTAGGACGGTTTTTCGCGCCTTCGTTTTCCGACCAAGTTCAAGCGCCATTTCCAGGTTGGCATGCGTCGGATGCTTCTTCCGGCGAAGGCAATCGACCACAAGGAGATCCGCGTTCTGGAAACAACGAAGCATCTCCTTGGTTATCTCGCTGAAATCGGTTGCATAGATCAGCGAACGGCCGTCCGCTTCGAAGCGGAAACCGGTGCTGGTGACGGGCCCGTGAGGCATTTCGACGTAATCGAAAGAAAACCCCACAACCAGTGGTTTTTCCGTAACTTCTTGCAAGCTAATGAGCGTCGGATACCCGAACTGCCCTTCGAAAACGTAATCGAACCTACGGCGCAGACGCTCGCAGGTTACTTTGCTCGCGAACCCAGGCAGTGGATTGCTGCGGTCGTAGCGCATGACACGCAGGTCATCGATTCCGTGGCAATGATCGGCGTGATCATGCGTCCAGAAAACGGCGTCCACCTTGTCGATATCGTTCGCCAGCAGCTGGCTCCGCAGATCGGTCGAGGTATCGACCAAGATCCGCTGGCCAGCATCGTTCTGGACGATGATGGAAACACGACTGCGCCGGTTCCGCGGCTCGCCGGGATCGCATTCGCCCCAATCGTTGCCGATCCGCGGCACCCCGGTCGAGGTGCCCGAGCCGAGCATCAGCAGTTTCACTGCGTCGCCTTGCTGAACAAGCTGAAGAAATTGCGCGTCGTATAAGCGGCGAGGTCGTCAAGGCTCTCGCCGCGCAGTTCCGCGAGAAATTCGGCAGTGTCACGCACATATCCCGGCTCGCAGGATTTGCCGCGATGCGGGACCGGAGCAAGAAACGGACTATCGGTTTCGACCAGCAGCCGATCGCGAGGAATGGTCTTCGCAATTTCCTGCAAGTCCTTGGCATTCTTGAAGGTCACGATGCCCGAGATCGAGATCGATAGGCCCATTTCCAGCACCCGTGCGCCAAACTCCGCCGAAGCGGTGAAGCAATGGATCAGCGCGGGGAAGGCCCCCTGCCCCAGCTCGTCCTCGAGAATGGAAAGCGTATCATCTTCCGCGTCGCGGGTGTGGATGATGACCGGCAATGCGGTCTCGCGCGCCACATCGATATGCATGCGGAATAGCCGCTGTTGCGCCGAGCGGTCCGAATGGTCGTAATAGTAATCCAGCCCGGTTTCCCCGATACCGACTACCTTCGGGTTTCTCGTAGCCGCGAGCAATTCCACCCGCTTGAGATCGAGATGCTCGTCGGCATTGTGGGGATGAATGCCCACGCTAGCAAAAACTTCGGCAGTTTGCTCCGCCGTGCTCACGACCTGCGCCCATTCCGACTGCTTAGTCGAGATATTCAGGAACGCCGCGACCCCGGCCTCGCGAGCTCGATCAAGGATGGCTGCCTGATCCTCTACCAGGCCTTCGTATTCGAGATGGCAATGGCTATCGACGAGCATCACGCGGCCTCCACTTCAGGGAGTTCAAGCCGCGGGAATACGGGCGTCGGCTTTTCGATCTGTCGTCCGGAAGCCACATTGGCCATGAACCAGCTTTCGTCGGTAAGCGCGGCGAAATTTCGCTGCTCCATGGGGACGCCAAGCTGATCGAGCACAGCTGCCGCTTTTTCGGGGACGACGGGTTGGATCGCGACGGCAAGGTCGCGGATCGCGATGAGCAATGTCTGGAGCACTGCCTTCATGCGCTCCGGATCGGTCTTCTTCAGCGCCCAAGGGGCCTGTTCGTCCACATATTGGTTGCAGGCAAAGACCGCGCGGAGCCAGGCTTCGATCCCAACCGAGAAATTGAGCGCCTCGAACTCTTGCGGCAGCGTGACGGCGCAGGCGTCGCGCACTTTAGCCAGCAGCGCCTTGTCGTCGCCTGTAGAATCGAAAGCTTCCAGCTTGCCGTCCATGTTCTTCGCCACCATCGACAGTGTGCGCTGCGCCAGATTGCCGAAACTGTTCGCAAGCTCGGCATTTACCTTGGTTACAAGAGCTTCCGCGGAATAGCTGCCATCCTGTCCGAAGGTCACTTCGGCCATCAGGAAATAGCGGAGCGCATCCACACCGAAGGTTTCGGCAAGTTCCATCGGATCAGTGACATTGCCGGCCGATTTCGATTCCTTCACGCCGCGATTCAGCAGGAAGCCGTGGCCGAAGACTTTCTTCGGTAATGGTAGATCGGCGCTTATGAGGAAGGCGGGCCAGTAAATCGTGTGGAAACGTACGATGTCCTTGCCAATCAGGTGAAGATCGGCCGGCCAGAATGTGTCCCACAGCTCGCCGCCGTCGGGATAGCCGAGACCGGTGATATAGTTCGTCAGCGCATCGACCCAGACATACATTACGTGCCCATCGGCGCCAGGAACCTTCACGCCCCAGTCGAAGCTCGTGCGGCTGACGGAGAGATCCTGCAATCCGCGCTCGACGAAAGCGATCATCTCGTTGCGGCGGCTTGTCGGCTCGAGAAAACCCGGCTTTCGCAGCAATTCCAGGAGCGGCTCGGCATAGTTCGACAGGCGGAAGAACCAGCTTTCTTCCTCGGTCCATTCGACCGGCGTTCCTTGTGGAGACAGCTTCTCGCCCCGATCCCCTTCGATCAGTTCCTTCTCGTCGTAATAGGCCTCGTCGCGGACCGAATACCAACCTTCATAGCGATCGAGATAGAGATCGCCCTTGGCCTCCATCGCTTCCCAGATCGCCTGGCTCGCGCGGTGGTGATCGGCGTCGGTCGTACGGATGAAGCGGTCGTACGAGATATTTAGAACGTCGAACAAATCCTTGAAGGCAAGGGACATTTCGTCTGCCAGCTCCCGCGGAGTCTGGCCGAGGTCGCGAGCCTTTTGGGCCATTTTCAGGCCGTGTTCGTCCGTGCCGGTCTGGAAGCGCACTTCTCGCCCGCGCAGACGCTGGAAACGCGCCATCACATCGGCTGCGATGGTCTCGTAGGCGTGGCCGATGTGCGGTTTACCGTTCGGGTAGTGGATCGCGGTGGTGATATAATAGGGTTCAGACATTGGCCCGCTCGCTAGCCGGAGCCGCCTTGGCGAGCAAGGTGCCGATTTCCATGGCGAGCAGCCCTGCATCGAAATTATAGGTCGGCTGTTCGCCGGTGAGGCGCACAAGTTCGCTGTGTGCGTCTATAAGCGCGAGCGTAGATCCCGTTTGCGCTTCCAATCTGTCCGCCAGTGCCGAGCGCGCAAGGTCGAGGACGGCTTGCAAGCGTTCGCGATCCGGACGCGCGCCGATCGCCCCGGCAAGTCGGCCGCGCAACGCGAAGTCCGGGTCCCCGGTTTCGAGGATGTTGCGCATCAGCGTGGCAGTCTTGCCGAGATCCAGGTCGACGAAGGACAGCGCTGCACCGGGCGATCCTGCCGCAGCGGAAACGGCTGCGTCTCGCGTTGCCTGATCGGCTCCAGGCGCAAGCTCGGCGAGAAGCGAAGCCATCGCCCCATGAGGCACGACCGGAAAACGCAAGACGCGGCAGCGGGAGCGGATCGTCGGCAGTAACCGGGCAGGACTATGGGCTACGAGCAGGAAGAACGTCCCCTCGGGCGGCTCCTCCAGGCTCTTGAGCAAAGCATTGGCTGCGTTCCGCTCAAGATCGTCCGCCGGGTCGATGATGATGACGCGGCGGTTGCCCGCCGTCGGTCGAGTCGTCAGCCGCTGCTGCATCCTCCTGACCTGTGCGATGCGAATGCTACGCGCGAGTTCGAACGGTTTGCCATCGGCGCGCTTGCGTTCTTCCTTATCGTCCTTCGGTTCGTGTGTGAGCAGGAGGATGTCGGGATGGTGCTCCAGTTCTGTGGACGCGTCGAGCAGTTCGCGCGCCGCGGCCGCAGCGAAACTCGCCTTGCCCACGCCCCTTCGGCCAGCGAGCAACCATGCGTGATGCATCCGGCTGCCCTTCCCGGCTTCGCGCCATTCGCACCAGGCGTCCTGATGGCCGAGGAGCATCAATGGCTCTCGACGAACAAAGGTGAGAGCGCGTGGAGTACACGAGCGTGGACGTCTTCCATGGAACCGGAACCATCGATCAGTGCGAAGCGGTCGGGCTCCTTCACGGCGAAGTCACGAAAAGCGGCATTGACCGACGCATGATACTCTGCCGCTCTTCCCCCGATGGCGTCGGAAAACCCGCCGTCGCGTTCGGTCAGTCGCCGATCGACCTCCGCGGCTTCTGCATCGATGACAAGCGTTATGTCTGGCAGCAGCCCGTCACTGCCGATTGCGTGCAACTCGCGTACGGTCTTGTCCCCGAGTCCTCCCCCGGCCCCCTGATAAGCCCTGCTCGAGTCCAGGAAACGGTCGCAGACGACCCATCGTCCTTCTTCCAGCGCAGGTCGGATAAGCCGCGCCACATGATCCGCCCTTGCGGCCGCGAAAAGCAGGGCCTCGGCTTCCTTCGTCCAGCCTTCGCCGGGAGGATCGAGAAGCAAGCCCCTGATGGCCTCGGCGCCCGATGTGCCGCCCGGTTCGCGCGTTAGACAAGTGGAGACGCCTCGCGCCTCGAGTGCGTCTGCAAGCATGCGGGCTTGAGTCGATTTGCCCATGCCCTCCCCACCTTCGAAAGCAATGAAGCGTCCGCTCGTCACGATACCCAACCGACAAAGCCATTGACCAAGCGCTGAACCGGGCCGGCCACTTCGACATCTCGCTCCGCATAGAGAGGGATGCGGCTCTCGGGCATGCCTTCGATGTCGACGATCAATTCCGCGATCCGCTCGCCCTCGCTTACAGGCGCGCGGATGGGGCCCTCGTAACGAATTGAAAGCGTCACCTTAGGATCTTTCCCGCGCGGAGTGGCGATCCGGACCGGTCCCCGAGCATGAAGGCCGACGGATCGCGCTGACCCCTCTTGCACGCGTGCGGTCGCGATCCGCTGCTCTGCTGGCGCGAGCAGCTTGCTATCGAAGGACCCGAAACCCCATTCGAGCAACTTGCGGGCGGCCTCGTTACGCATCGTTCCGCGCGGACTACCCGCGACCACCATTATCAGCCGCTGGCCATCTCGCTCGGCGGAGCCGAGAAAGCCATAGCCGGCCTGATTGGTGAAACCACTCTTGATCCCGTCGGCCCCGCGCACGACGCCCGTGATAGGATCGTGGTTGCGCTGGGCAATGCCGTTGTACTCGAAACCGGTCGCTCCAAAAAAGTGCGCATATTTGGACGGATGGCGGGCGATCATCGTCTGACCGAGCAGCGCCAGATCCCGCGCGGTAGTGAATGTTCCGCCCTCGTCCATCCAGCCATTCGGCGTCCCGAACCGGCTGTCGGTCATGCCGATCTCGCTGGCTTTGGCATTCATTGCCGCAAGCCAGTCCCCCAGCGTGCCAGCCGCACCTTCGGCCAGCACGATGGATCCGTCATTGGCGGAGATGGTGGTGATCCCGTGAAGCAGGTCGTCCACCGTGACCCGTGCATCGGCCGGCAGAAACATCGTCGATCCGACGCGGTGCCATTTGCGGAAAGTTTCCGGACGGACGGTAAAGACCTGTTGCGGGAAGAGCCGGCCCTCTTCCATCCATTCGAAGGCCAGGAAGGTCGTCATGGTCTTCGTTATCGAGGCGGGCATGAACCGGCGATCGGCCTCGCGCGAGAACAGCACCTGCCCACTCTTGGCATCGATGAGATAGGCGATCGGCGCCGCTTCGACGCTGGGGACTGCTGGTTCGATTTCGGACTGGGGCCGCTGCGCTCCCGCAGCCGTCGCGACCGTGACGGCCAATGCCGAAAGAAAAGTCAGGTGTTTGCGCATGCGGTTCCTGCAGGCCGGTTTCGGGCCGACCGGCTATTCTGCGGTTTGGATCAGGGCGTCTCTATAGCCTTCGCTCCGCAGCTTTGCGAGCGCTTGCGCGGCCTTTTCCCTACTTGCGAAAGGCCCGATGCGAACGAGGCTGAGCGAGCCGCTCGATATGATGAAGCCCTCGACCTTTTCGGCGAGCCGCTCGGCATTGTCGCGCACCGAGAACGCGCCAAGTTGCACAACGAACCGGCCGCCGTCGACTTTCGGAAGGTCGGGATCCGCCGGCTCATTCTCATCCTCAGCGGATTGGGCCATCGGCTCTGGATTTTCGCCCGCATCCGCTTGTTCGCCAGCTTTGTTTACGTCTGCTTCCGCATCCACCGGCAAGCTTTGCAGAGGAGGCTTAGCCAGGTCCGCACTCGGATCGATCGCCGCGATACTGGCTGCATCCGGCTCCCTTCCACTTACCGAATCCTGCCGGGGATCGCGCAGCGAAGCGGAGCCGGCATCCGGCAGCCGGCGCTTGAGCACCTCGACCAGGCTGGCGGGCGTGTCCATGCGAAGCGGTGCTCCCCCCCCCTGCCGCAGCATCGCGCGATGGTCTTCCGGCGGATTGACCCGGCGCACCCGTATCGGCGTCCCGTTACTTGCACCAAGCTGTACGAGTGCGCCAGGTGACAGCGCGAGCAGACGGTCGGTCGTCATGGGGCCTCGCCGTTCGAGGCGAACGAGGATCGTGCGACCGGTCTCCAGCGAAGTCACCTCGACATAGCTCGGCAGAGGCAAGGTCTTGTGTGCCCCGGTCACCCCGCCGCTACCGTCCTCATCGGCTGAGACATACCCGACACGGTCGTAGTTCATGGTGTCGACCGGCGTGAATGTCTCGCCGTCGATCATATACGGTTCGCCCAAAACGATGGGATAGTCCGCTGCTGGCCCGGTAAGCGCCTCTCCGTCTTGGGCGTGAGCTGCGAGAGGCATCGCTGCCGCGCCCGCCACGAGCCCGGCAAAGAAAATTCCGAACCTATCGCGCAATTTCATCTGCCAGCAGCCCCACACTCATGGCGTAGTAATTCGAGCAGTTGTATTCGAGGATCGCACGATAATTTGAGGTTAAGAGCCATGCAGGCGTACCCGGGCCGTCGGGCTGGAACAGCGTAACCAACGTGTCAGGGGCAAGCGCGCGTTGGGGCTGGACGCCGAGCGCACGCCATTCGGCAGCGGTCTTGTACACGCTGTGCCGCTCGTGCACCCGGTTACAGACAGGCGCATCGATGGTCGTGCGATAAGCATCGACGTTGAAGCCATTGGGCACCGATGCGCGCACACCCCAAGGCTGCCCGGTACGCCAGCCGGAGTCGCGGAAATAATTGGCGATCGATGCGAGGGCATCGGTGCCGTTGTTCATGATGTCGGCACGCCCATCGCCATCACCGTCGGCCGCCAGCCGCAGATAGACTGAGGGCAGGAATTGCGGATTGCCGAAGGCACCGGCCCAGCTGCCCTTGAGATCGCTGCGCGAATAGCCCTTGTCGGCCACTTTCATGAGGGCGACCCACTCGCTGGCGAACAGATCACGCCTGCGCCCTTCCCAGGCCAGGGTGGCGAGGGCTTGCGAGAGATCGAAACCGCCCTTTACGGCGCCATACGCCGTCTCGTGCCCCCAGATCGCGACAAGGATTTCTGCCGGTACTCCGTATTCGCTCTCGATGGCGCGCAGGCGCGAGCGGTAGTTCGCATAGGCCCGCTGGCCGCCATTGATGCGCGCGCTGTCGACATGCGTGGCAATGTATGGGGCCAACGGAGGGTATCCACTGCTGGTGGGCGAGCCAGGTTGCGACTGGTCGAGCTGGATTACGCGCTGGTTGGGTTCGAGACCGGCGGTCATGCGCTGAAGCGTGCTTTCGGACACTCCCTCAGCACGCGCTCGGGCGATCAGCAATTGCATATAGGCGTCGAAAGACAAATCGCTCTGCGCTGTTGCGGATGTGGCGGGTAGCGAAAGGGCAAAAGCGGCGGTGAGGGCGAGGAGTTTCTTCAATGTCATGTCCCAATTCTCGCAGACGCGAGATGAATGGCAAGTGTCAGAATTCTGCGCCACCTTGCGAAATCGCGCTTGGCCGGTCGTGACAAGCCGCATGCTTGGCGCTAGCTAGCTCCTCGCTCGCGGACAGGTGGCAGAGCGGTTGAATGCACCGGTCTTGAAAACCGGCAAGGGTGCAAGCCCTTCGTGGGTTCGAATCCCACCCTGTCCGCCAGCTACTCTTCCTTCTTTTTAGGACCGCGAACCAGGGACTGGTCGGCGCGTTGCGAGGCCGGGTAGTCCTCTGCCTCGATGCTCGACTGGTTTTTCAATGCAATGTGATCTTCCACGATACCGCCATCGCGCTGCGCTTCCAGATCGTCTTCCTCACCTTGCGGCTGATCGTCGATTTCATATTCCATGATTGTCTCCTCTGCTCCTTAACGCATGAGAAGACAGTGGGTTGCAGCGCTTCAGTCGGCCGTGAGCTTGTGGCGTGACAGCGCCTCGTAGTCGTCGCGGCAGGCATCGGCGACCCGGGCATATTCTCCGTCCAGCTGCGGCATTTCGCCAGGGGGATGGCCGAAGCCGGTCGATGCGTTGACGTGGTCGTACCAATGCGCACCCCAGACGCCGTCTTCGGCGTGAGGGCCGGTTTCCCACGACAGCATAGCCGGGTCCCACGGGATCTCGAGAGCATCGCACAGGCGTTCGAGTACGCGAGCAGGATCTGCGAGGATGTCGTCCGAATCCACGACCGGTGGAACCTGGCCGGAGCGATCTCGCTCGAACTCGAAATAGCGCCGTAACTGCGCGAACCCAAGCATTTCGGCGCGGCGCAATTCGTTCTTCTTGCGATAGCTCGCTACGACCCGTTCGGGTGCGCGGATGAGGAAGGCGTGGCGATGTCTGTGCATGTCTTCGATCGAGACCGGGCCGACCATGTGATGCGGCATATGCTTCTGATACCAGATCGGTTCGCCGCCCGGTGCAGGCCCGGATTGTGTCTTAAGGATCGAATGCCAGTCGCAATCCATCGATTCGATCGTTTCTCGCCCGAGCGGATGATCCTCTCCACTGGTCTTCAGAAACGCGCCATAGAAAGGTTCGTCTGAAACGGCACAGTCGTCGCGCGCACCGAAGCTGCGCATCATGGCGGTCGAGATGTTGCGCGGTCCCGACCACATGGCGATGCGAATGGTCATGGGCGATCCCTCGCCGCGACATCCTTTGCCAAGCGGTCGAGATAGAGCTGCTGGAGGCGCTCGACGACGGGGCCGCGCTGCGTGGAGATCACGCGACCATCGATCGTTCCCACCGGGGCGACACCGGCGAAGGTTCCGGTCGTGAAAGCCTCTTCAGCGCCATAGACGTGGGCCAGTGAGAAGTTGCGCTTTCGGACCATCATACCAGCCTCTCCGGCGATCTCGATCACCACGCCGCGCGTGATCCCGTCGAGGCAGTAGTCGCCGCTGGAGGTCCACACCTCGCCATCGCGTACGATGAAGAAGTGCGTCGAATTGCAGGTCGCAACGAAGCCTTGCGGGTCGAGCATCAGGCCCTCGTCCGCCCCGGCCTGCGCGGCCTGGATGCAGGCGGTGATGCAGTTGAGCTTACTGTGCGAATTAAGCATGGGGTCCTGCACATCGGGATAGCCGCGGCGCACATGGACCGTGGCGAGCGTCAGCACGCGCGTCGCGGTCTCCGGCGCGGGTTGCTTCCATTCCGGGATCATGACGATCGTCGCGGGCGTCACCACCACGCGCGGGTCCTGATAGGGCGTGGAGCGGATGCCCCGCGTAACCATCAGCCGGATATGGACGCCCTCCCCATCCATCCCGTTCGCGTCGAGCACGGCGTAGAGCCGGCGCTCCATCTCTTCGCGCGTGATACCGATATCCATGAGGATCGCCTTCGCGCCGCGCCAGAGCCGGTCGAGATGGCGATCGAGGAAGGCGAGCCGTCCATTATGCAGCCGAATGCCTTCCCACACCCCGTCCCCCAGCATGAAGCCGCTGTCGAACACGCTGATCTTGGCGTCGGGACGGCGGTGGTGTTCGCCATTTATGTCGATCAGCACATTCTCGTTGCGCTCGTCGGCGACGTAGAGATGTGTTCCGCGAATTTCGGCGTCCATCAGTGGCCCCTCTTCAGGATTTCATCCATTTGCTCTCGCAGGATCGGATCCCACTCGCTGCGCAATTCCTTGACCTTGGCGATCAGCGGCTCGTTCTGCTCGAAGGGGATGTCCATGTCGTAGAGATCGGCGACCTCACGCATCGAGCTGCGGTCCATTTCCTCGAAGGCATCGGTCGCCGCGCGCGCTTGCTGGCGATCCATGCCCAGGGCCTCGAATGCCGAGCGCCCCATGCGCAGCGAACTGTCGTAGGTCTCGCGGATGATGTCACGACAGCCATAGGCCCACAGCTCGTAGACGTGGTTTCGGTCGATCGCCCGCGCGGTCACATGCAGCTTCGGAAAGTTGGCGACGGCGTATTTCACTAACTTGTCGATCTGCTCCTTTTCGTCGAGCGCGACGACCAACAGCTTCGCTTTGTCGATACCGGCCGAGGCCAGCAGGTCCGGGCGCGTGGCATCGCCGAAATAGCTGCGGAAGCCGAACTTGCGAACCATCTCGAGATGCTTGCTATCGTAGTCGATGACCGTGGTGGAGTAGCCCGCGGCCTGCAGCATGCGGTCGACGATTCCGCCGACCCGCCCGCGCCCTGCGATGATGACCTGGTTCTCCTCGTCGATCGTGTCTGCCTCGGGCTGCTGGCCAGTGCAGTAGGCGCGCGCCACGACCTTGTCGTAGAGGATGAACAGCAGCGGCGTGACCAGCATGGTCAGGGCTACGACCAGCAGCAGCAGGTCGGCCATCGCCTGGTCGAACACGGCATTGCCGACGGCAAAAGCGATCAGCACGAAAGCGAACTCGCCCGCTTGCGGCAGGCTGAGCGCGAACAGCCAGAGCGCCTGCCGCCGCAGTCCGTAGCTGTAGCCGACCAGCAGCAGCACCGCCATCTTGGCGAGGATGACCACCACCGCCCAGAACACCACTTCGCCGATCATTCCGGCCGCAAGCCCGAAGTCTATCCCGGCACCGACGGTGATGAAGAAGAGGCCTAGCAGCAGCCCCTTGAACGGGTCGACATCGCTTTCGAGCTCGTGTCGGTATTCGCTAGTCGCGAGCACGACACCGGCGACGAAGGCCCCCAGTGCCGGCGAGAGGCCGACGAGCGACATCAGCAGGGCGATGCCGATCACTACGACCAGCGCTGCCGCAGTGAAGAGCTCGCGCAAATTGGCTGCGGCGATGTAGCGGAACAGCGGGCGAATGGCGTAGATACCGATGGCGACGACGGCTGCGACTGCGGCGACGCGCGAGAGGCCCGCGAGCCAGACGGGCATCGCCTCGGTCAGGTCGATGCCGCCATGAGCGCTCTCCCCTCCGTGCCCCGCCGAGGCAGCGCTGTAGAGCTCCGGCATCGCAAGCAGCGGCAGCAGTGCCAGGATCGGGATCACCGCCACGTCCTGCACCAGCAGCACCGAGAAGCTCGCTTCGCCGCCTTCGCTGCGCAGCAGATTCTTCTCGGTCAGCGTCTGGACGATGATCGCCGTGGACGACAGCGCAAGGATCAGCGCGATGGCCAGTGCGGTCTGCCACGGGTTCGCCGCGATCAGCCCGATCACGAAGATCGCCGCGGTCGTCAGCAGCACCTGTCCGCCGCCCAGCCCGGCCAGCTTGCCGCGCATCTCCCACAGGCGCTTCGGCTCCATCTCGAGGCCGATGATGAAGAGCATCATCACCACGCCGAACTCGGCGAAGACCTGCAATGCTTCCACATCGACATTCAGCGCGCCGAGCAGCGGGCTGATAGCCATGCCTGCCAGCAGGTAGCCGAGCACCGAGCCGAGGCCGAAGCGGCTCGCCAGCGGGACGGCCACAACGCCCGCGACGAGGAGCAGGAAGGCGAGGATCAGGAAACTCGTCATCGCCCTTCCCTATCTTGCCCGGTCAGATGTGCAACGCTCTGCCGTAGCTCGCGAGCACGCTCTCGTGCATGCTCTCGCTGATCGTGGGATGCGGGAAGACGGTCTGCATCAGCTCCGCCTCTGTGGTCTCCAGCGTCTTGCCGACGACGAAGCCCTGAATCATCTCGGTCACTTCGGCGCCGACCATGTGGGCTCCCAGCAGCTCGCCGGTCTTGGCGTCGAACACGGTCTTGCAGAAGCCCTCCGCCTCGCCCAGCGCGATGGCCTTGCCATTGCCGATGAAGGGGAAGGTGCCGGCCTTGACCTCGTGACCCGCTTCCTTCGCCTTTTCCTCGGTCAGGCCGACGCTGGCGATCTGCGGGTGGCAATAGGTGCAGCCCGGGATGTTGGCCCGGTCGAGCGCGTGCGGGTGGAGGCCTTTCACGCCCAGCTCGGTCGCGATGGCTTCGGCGGCAGTCACGCCCTCGTGGCTCGCCTTGTGCGCCAGCCAGGGGCCGGGGGTGCAGTCGCCGATGGCCCACAGGCCTTTCGACTTGGTGCGCCCCATGCCGTCGATCTGGATGAAGCCGCGGTCCATCTCGACCAGCTTGTCGAGGCCGATGGCTTCGGTGTTCGGCGCGATGCCGATGGCGACGATGCAATGGCTGAACTCGGTCTCGCCGACCTTGCCCTTGGCATCCTTGATCTTCGCCTTCACACCCTTATCCGAGACCTTGAGGTCCTCGACACCGGCACCGGTCATGATCGTCATGCCCTGCTTGGTCAGGTTCTTCTCGAGGAAGGCGGAGACGTCCTTGTCCTCCACCGGCACGATGCGGTCGAGCATTTCGACCACGGTCACATCCGCGCCCATGTCGTTGTAGAAGCTGGCAAACTCGATCCCGATCGCGCCGCTGCCGATCACCAGCAGCTTCTTTGGCATTTCCGGCGGGGTCATGGCGGTGCGGTAGGTCCACACGCGCTTGCCGTCGGCCTTGGCGAAGGGCAGGTCGCGCGCCCTGGCTCCGGTGGCGACGATCACGTGCTTGGCGGAGAGCTTCTCCTCCCCCTTCTCGCCCTTGACGGTCAGGCTGGTCGGGCCGGTCAGCGTGCCCTCCCCCATATGCACCGCGATCTTGTTCTTCTTCATCAGGTGGGTGACGCCCTGGTTGAGCTGCTTGGCCACGCCGCGGCTGCGCTTCACTACCGCTTCGAGGTCGGCTTCGATCTTGCCCGCGACCTTCAGGCCGTAATCGCCCGCATGTTCCATGAAGTGCTTGATTTCGGCAGAACGCAGCAGCGCTTTCGTTGGGATACAGCCCCAGTTGAGGCAGATCCCGCCGAGCAACTCGCGCTCGACGATGGCGGTCTTCAGCCCCAGCTGCGCGCAGCGGATCGCCGCGACATAGCCGCCGGGTCCGCTGCCGAGCACGATAACGTCATATTGGGTGTCGGCCATGATTCGTCTCTGGTATCTCTCGTTTCGTCTCAGACATGGACCGGGTGTTACACAGTCCAGGCGGGAAAATTCTTCGGGATCGCGAATGGGCGATTTCGGTCGAGGTCAAGCATGGGCGGGCGACTAACATGCCCTCCATCTGCCATGAACGGCCCTCTGTAGGACAGGCTCACGCCCACTTGCCTCCGACCGCCCGGACGGGGCGCGGCTTGTCGTCGTCGCCCAGCATCACGAATTTGAAGGTACCGCTCGCCACCTTGGTCTCGGCTTCGCCATTGCGCTCGCGGGCGAGAGCTTCGGCGGCGATGGTCAGCGAGGTGTTGCCGGTGGCGAGGATCTCGCAATAGACCGACAGCTCGTCGCCCACGGCCATTGCGCCGGGGAAGGCGAAATCGGTGGCCGAGACGACCACCGCCTTGCCCTTCCCCTCCCGGCTCGCAAGCGATCCTGCGCCTAGCGCCATCTGGCTCATCAACCAGCCGCCGAACACCCCGCCATAGGGGTTGAGGTCGGTCGGCATCGCGGTGATGCGGATGAGGGGGGAGCGGTCAGACATTTCTAGGTTCCAACCGATGCGAGACCCATGCCCAAGAATATGAGGCCGCTAAACCAGCGGCTAGGCCGATTGCAATCAACACTGGAGGAAAGGGACGAGGCATCGTGAGCAATGCGCCGAAACTAGCTGCACCCAAGGCTCCAAGCACTCCGCCAACCAGAACGAATGGCAGACGATGATTTCGGCCCCAGCTACGATATCCGAAAGCCATGTAAGGAAGGCCGGCTAGTATAAACACAGGCAAGGAAAATACTGCCGAAACCTTGAGCCCCAGCTCTACGGCCGCCCAATCAAGAGACCGAACTCCGCCGGGGAATGAACCCCACCAGAGAATGATTAGAGCAGCAATTAGGACTGACACGCCGTAGCTCGTTAGCACTTTGACCAAAGGTCTGCCCACCGACATCGTGTCAAACCACCAGCCCCATCGGGTTCTCGCACAGCTGCTTGAACGCCTCCATCAGCTGCGCGCCGTCGGCGCCGTCGATAGCGCGGTGGTCGAAGGAGCCGCTGGCGGTCATCACGGTCGCGACCTGCAGTGCGCCGTCGACCACATAGGGGCGCTGCTCGCCTGCACCAACGGCCATGATCATGCCCTGCGGCGGGTTGATGACCGCGTCGAACTGCTTGATGCCGAACATGCCGAGGTTGGACAGGCTGGCCGTGCCGCCCTGGTATTCATGCGGCTGCAGCTTCCCCTTGCGCGCTTTCTCCGCAAGCTCCTTCATCGAGGTGCTGATCGCGGCGAGGCCCTTGGTATCGGCTTCGGTAATGATCGGGGTGATGAGGCCGGTCGGCGCGGCGACGGCGACCGACACGTCGGCGCGCTTGTAGCGATGGATCGTGTCGCCCTGGAAACTGACATTGCATTGCGGCACGCGCATCAGAGCGCGGGCCAGCGCCTTGATCAGCAGATCGTTGACCGACAGCTTGACCCCGTCTGCCTCCAGCCCGGCGTTGAGCTGCTTCCGCAGGTCGAGCATCGCATCCAGCCGCACGTCCACGGCGAGGTAGTAATGCGGGACCTGCTGTTTGCTTTCGGTCAGGCGGCGGGCGATGACCTTGCGGACATTGGTGAGCTTTTCTTCCTCGTAAGGCGCGCCGTATTCGCTTTCGGCCGGCGTCTTGCTGGGTGTGCGCGGTTCGGCCATTTCGGCGGTCGCGTCTTGCTTGGCGGGAGCGGCAGCCTTGCCCCCTTCCGCGCCTTCGACATCGGCCTTCACGATGCGACCGCGCGGGCCGGAGCCGGTGACGCTGGCGAGATCGACGCCCTTCTGCTCGGCAATGCGGCGCGCAAGCGGCGAGGCGATGATGCGCTCTCCGCTGTCGTCTCTCGGCGCGGCGGGGGCTTTTGTATCGACTTCGACCGGAGTGCGGGCGGGCTCGGCAGTTTCACGGCGAGTGGCCTTGGCGGGTTCGGCCTTCGCCTCGGGTGTTTCCTCGGCGGCATCTTCTCCAGCAGCCTCATCCCCTTCCGGAGCAGCCGCGGCTGCCTCGTCCAGATCTTCGCCCTCTTCCGCGAGCATCGCGATGACGGTGCCGACCTTCACACCCTCGCTTCCCTCGTCCACCGCGATCGAGGCGATCGTGCCTTCGTCCACGGCTTCGAATTCCATCGTCGCCTTGTCGGTCTCGATCTCGGCCATGATGTCGCCGGCTTCCACCTTGTCGCCCGGCTTCACCAGCCACTTGGCGAGCGTGCCCTCCTCCATGGTGGGCGACAGGGCGGGCATCTTGATCGGCGTGGGCATGTTTACGTTACGTCCTCGCTGGGGAGAGAGTTCGCCCGCACCTCTGGCCAAAATGGCACGGGCAAGCAAGGTCCTTGCGCAGAATACGAATTACAAGATAGGCCCGCGTGCGAGAGAGGGGACTTTGGATGCGTATCTATCTGGTCGTGATGGACGAAACCGAGGAGGCGAAGCGGGCGCTGCGTTTCGCCAGCCTGCGCGCCTACAAGACCGGGGGGACCGTGCACATACTGGCGCTCGTGCCGCAGCAGACATTCAATGCCTTCGGCGGAGTGCAGGCGACGATCGAGCAGGAAGCGCGCGACCGGGCGGAGGTGATGGCCAACTCCGCCGCGGGCAATATTTTCGGCGAGATGGGCAAGATGCCGACCATCGCCGTGCGCCCCGGTCCACCCGCCGACGTCATCCGCAAATATATCGAGGAGCACGGCAATATCGCCGCGCTCGTCCTCGCGACCAGCGCGGAAGGTAATTCCGGCCCTTTGGTCAATCACTTTGCGGCGACGGCGGGAAATCTGCCCTGCCCCCTTTACCTGATCCCCGGCGGCATCTCGAAAGACGAGCTGGACGCGCTGGCCTGACCACTCAGGTCAGCGTGCCGCGTGTGGGGTAGCCTTCGTCAATTGAATAGGTCAGGCCTTCGAGCAGGTCGTCGAGATCGGGCCGCGTAAACGGCGCGCTCTGGACCACGGCCAGATGCAACGTCCCGTCGGGCTTCACCAGGAACAGGCCGGGTTCGGAGAATTTGTCCGGCTCCTCGCTGCCGTCGCGTTTCTCGCTGATATAGAGGCCCCATTCGCGGGCCTTTTCCTCGGTGAGCGAGTGCGCGATCGGCAAGTCGTGGGTCTCCCACTCCTCATGCGCAACGGCGGCACGCTCGGGGCTGTCCATGCTGACCGAGAACACGTTGATCCCCTTGTCGGTAAAATCGGACAATCGCCCGCCGAGCTGGGTCAGGTACTTCTTGCAAATGGGGCAATGCTTGCCGCGATAGAACACCAGCATGGTGTAGTTCTCGGGCTCCTGCTTCGACAGTTCGAAGCGTGCATCGATAGTCAGCGGCAGGTCGAGATCGGGCACTTTCTGGCCGGGGATAAGCTGGGGCATGATGTCTCCTTTTAGAGCATCAATGACCCCTGCCCCGGCCCGTTCCGAAGCTACTTCTTGCGGCCCTGATGGCGGATGTTGCCGGGCCGCCCCCGCTTGCCCTGATCGTGCTTCTGGCGGGGTGTGCCCTTGCCTTTCTTGGACCCGTTCTTGGGAGCCCCCTTGCGCTGGTGCGAGCGCTTCTTCGGCTCGGCGCGATTGCCGCGACTTTCGACACCCTGCCCGTCGCTGTGGGGCACTTCGAACTTGAGCGCGCCGGTCAGCGCATTGGCCTCGGCCAGCTTGAGCTTCAACCGGTCGCCGACGGCATACTCGGTCCCGCTTTTCTCGCCGACAAGCTTCTGAGCCTTCTCGTCATAAGTGAAATATTCGCGGCCCAGCGTGCTGACCGGGACCAGCCCGTCGCCGCCCAGCTTGTCGATGGTGGCGAAGAAGCCGAAGCCTTGGACGCCGGTAATCCGCGTGTCGAAGGTCTCGCCGACACGGCCCGAGAGCCATGCGGCAACATAGCGGTCGATCGTATCGCGCTCTGCTTCCATTGCGCGCCGTTCGGTCTGGCTGATGGCGTCGGTGATCTGGCTGAGCGCCGTCTTGTCGCGATCGGACAGGCCCGAGCCTTCCGGCAGGTCCAGCTTGGGCTTCGGCTGCTCGAGCTTGTAGGCATCCACCAGCGCACGGTGGACCAGCAGGTCGGCATAGCGGCGGATCGGCGAGGTGAAATGCGCATAGCTGCCAAGCGCAAGGCCGAAGTGCCCAGCATTGGCCGGACCGTAATAGGCCTGCGTCTGGCTGCGCAGCACCGCTTCCATGATCAGCGCCTTTTCCGCCGGATCGGAAATGTCCTTCATCATGCGATTGAACAGGCCCGGGGTGATGACCTGGCCCATGGCGAACTTGCGGCCCTGGCTGGCGAGATACTCCTTGAACGCGAGCAGCTTCTCGCGGCTCGGCGTCTCGTGAACGCGATACACGACCGGCGCATTCTTCGCCTCCAGCGCCTTGGCCGCGGCGACATTGGCGGCGATCATGAAGTCCTCGACCACGCGGTGCGCATCGAGCCGTTCACGCACGGCGATCTCCTCGATTACGCCCTCATCGTTCAGCTTGACCTGCCGCTCGGGCAAGTCGAGGTCGAGCGGGTCGCGCGCCTCGCGTGCCTTGTAGAGCAGCTCCCATGCGCCCCACAGGTTCTGCAGGTAGTCCGGCGCATCGCCGGCATCGATGGCCGCCTGCGCATCCTCGTAAGCGATGTTCTTCGCCAGCCGCACGATGGCACGGGTAAAGCGCCAATCGGTGACCTTGCCCTCGGGAGAAATGCGAATGTGGCAGGCCATGGCCGCACGATCGACATCCTGCTTCAGGCTGCAGACGTCGGCGCTCAGCACCTCCGGCAGCATGGGCACGACCCGGTCGGGGAAATAGACCGAATTGCCGCGCTTCCGCGCCTCGCGGTCGAGCTGGCTGCCCGGGCGCACGTAATAGCTGACGTCGGCGATCGCGATGATAGCGCGGTAGCCGCCCTTGCCGTCGGGCTCGGCCCAGATGGCGTCGTCGTGGTCGCGTGCGTCCGCGGGGTCGATGGCTACGATGGGGACATCGCGCAGGTCCTCGCGGTGATCCTCGCTGAGTGGCAGATCGACCGCGCGCTCAGCCTCTTCGATGACTTCGCGCGGGAAGATATGCGGGATGCCATGCTTGGCGATGGCGATCAGACTGAAGGCCTTGGGCGCCAGAGGATCGCCGACGACCTCGACCACCTTGACCTTGGAGCGAGGGGACTTGCCCATGCGCTCGGCCAGCACGAGCTCGCCGACCTCGGCTTCGCCGACATCGCCGATGGGCGAGGAATCGCGCACCTTCTTGTCGACAGGCGCGAGCCAGTAATTGCCGCTGCCGTCCTTCTCCACCACGCCCATCAGGCCTTCGGTGCGGGCGGGCAGCTTCTTGATCGGCGTCGCGCGCCAGCCGCGTTCGGTTTCCTCGTTGCGCGCAAGAATGCGATCGCCGCGCTTGAGCGCAGCCATCTTCTTGCTTTCCTTGACCATCAGGCGCGGCGGCTTTTCCTTGCTGTCGGGCGCCCAGTTTTCGGGCTCCGCGACCGGTTCACCATCCTCGATGGCGACGATCTTGAGCACGGTAACCTTAGGCACGCCACCCATGCGGTGATAGGCGGTGCGCTTGCCGTCGATCAGGCCTTCCTCCGCCATGTCCTTGAGGCGCTTTTTCAGCGCGATCTTTTCCTGTCCCTTGAGGCCGAATGCCTTGGCGATCTCCCGCTTGCCGGCAGGCGTTTCGGAGGTCTGGATGAATTCGAGTATCTGTTCGTTGCTCGGCAGGCCTTTCGGCTTCCGATGTTTGTTCTGTTTTGTCATGCGCGCCATATGGGGATGGGTTTACTCGGTTTCATCCTCTGGCTGCTCCACAGGTTCGAAAGCGCCGCCCGGAACCGCGCTGGCATATGGCGAGCAATAACTGCCGGATGCGCAGGCCCGGACACCGAACAACCAGTCGTCGCCGCGCAATGGGGCGGTATAGCTTATTTCGGCATTGTCCTGCGCGGTCGCCGGCCCGGTGTGAGGAACGGTGGCCGCATCGTCGCGCCAATAAGATTCATCGGTCCGGCGTTTCGCGACTGCATAGGTACCTGCACCTGGCACCGGCAGCCATTTGATTTCTGTATCCACCCGCACGGCAGCATCTGCCGCCGGTTCCGGCGGCATCGGCGCATTGGCCAGCGCATGCAGCGCCCGCACATTCAGTTGCGATGCGCGTGTCAGGTAATCGAAATCCAGCTCTTCGACCGTATCACCATATGTCACGCCGTCCTCCGTGCGCAGGTCCTGATGCTGGTGCTCGTAGTCCTCGACCGCCACGGTGATGCGTACGGCGGGGTAGCCCTTGTCGAGGAAGGGTATCTGGTCGCCGCCGCGTCCCATCCGGTCGGTGCGCCAGATCTGCCGCACCTGCATGCCGTCGGGATGCTTTTCTGCCAGTTCCGCCAGCCAGCGGGACAGGTTGCGGCCCGGGCTGTCGTTCTCGCCGCCGAAGCGACGCTGGAGTGCGCGCAGTTGTGCGGTCGAATCCGCGCGCAGGCCTTCCGAGAACACGCGAACGTGTTGCGCATCGCACACGCCATCGGAGCCGCAGCTATTGCCGATCATGTCGTTGTTGAGCACTGCCTTGACGGTCAGGCCCTCTGCCTCGACCCAGTCGGCTAGGATCTGCGCCCCGTACAGCCCCTGTTCCTCCCCGGTGAGAAGTGCATAGACGATCGTCGAGGGATATTCGCGCTGCGAAAGGATGCGCGCAGCTTCGAGGATCATCACGCTGCCCGAACCATCGTCGTTAGCACCGGGTGCATCGTCGGAAGCATTGAGCGGATCGGTGACGCGGCTGTCGTAATGGCCTTGCACGATGATGATCTCGTCCGGCCGCTCAGTCCCGCGCTGGATGGCGACCGCGTTGCGGACAAGCGTCGGCTCGGGAATACGCCGTCCGTCGGCTTCCACGATACGCTCGACCGATTGCACGTCGAGGCAATTGCCGCAGTTCGCCCCGATCCTGCGGAATTCGTCGAGCGCCCAATCGACCGCGGCTCCGATCCCGCGTTCCGGATCGGTCTGGCTGGACAAGGTATGCCGCGTTCCGAAGCTGACGATGGTGTCCATGTCGGCGCGCAGGCGTTCTTCGGATACCTCCAGCGCCGGGTCGGCCTCCTGCGCTGCGAGCGGTGTGGTGGCGGAGAGGGCGGCGAACAGGGCGAGTTTTTTCATGACCGAAGCTCTCGGCCAAACCCGCCGTCAAATCAAGCTAGTAAGCCTTCGCCAGCAGGACGCGCTCGACAGCCGGTTCGCCAGTGAAGATGCACGAGCCATCGACCGGCGCGGCGTCCATCGGCACATTGCGGATCGTCAGCTTATGCTCCTTGAGCCGCTCGACCACCTTTTCCAGCGCTTCTCCGGTCGGTTTGGACCACTGGACCTCGACCCAGCCGGGATATTTCGACGCTGCGAAATGCTGCTCGACCTGGGCGAAATCGGCCACGCCGCGCGTAAGGTTCTCGTCGCGCCGCTCGCCGGCCGCCGTCAGCAGCGATGCCTGCATGTCGGCGAGAATGTCGGGAACGGTCTGGCCCGCGACCTCGCGAGTAGGCGTCTGGAAAGCAGGCTTGCCGCTATCCGCGTCCCACAGGCGGTCGCGGCGCAGCAGGCTCACGACGCCATTGTCCATGTCGCGTCCGCCGACCTCGATGATGACCGGCGCGCCCTTGCGAACGTAGTCCCAACGCTTGGCCGCGGCCTTGCCGGGCCGGGTGTCGAGGAGGACACGCAGCGGCTCGCCCAGCACATGCTGGCTGGCGAGCGTTGCGCGCAGGGCCTCGCAATAGTCGATTAGCGCTTCGTCCTCAGGCTTGTCGCGCAGCATCGGCAGGATGACGACCTGCTGCGGTGCGATTTTCGGCGGCAAGCAAAGGCCGTCGTCATCGCCATGCGTCATGATGACGCCGCCGACCATGCGGGTCGAAACGCCCCAGCTGGTTGTGTGGCAAAGGCTCTCGCTGCCTTCCCTGTTCTGGAACTTGATGCCGGAGGCCTGCGAGAAATTGGTCCCGAGATAGTGGCTGGTGCCGGCCTGCAGGGCCTTGCCGTCCTGCATCATCGCCTCGATCGACCAGGTCTCGACCGCACCGGGGAAACGCTCGTTCTCGGGCTTTTCGCCCGCGACCACCGCCAGCGCCAGATCCTCGTCGGCGAAGGCGCGATAGACCTCGAGCATCCGCAGCGTGTGTTCCTTCGCCTCGGCTTCGTCGGCATGGGCCGTGTGGCCTTCCTGCCATAGGAATTCGCTGGTGCGCAGGAACATGCGGGTGCGCATTTCCCAGCGCACGACATTGGCCCACTGGTTGAGCTTGAGCGGAAGGTCACGCCAGCTCTGCACCCAGCGCGCCATGGCATCGCCGATGATGGTTTCGGACGTCGGACGCACGACCAGCGGCTCTTCCAGCTTGGCTTCGGGATCGGGAATCAGTCCTCCGTCCTTGCCTGCGATCAGGCGATGGTGCGTGACGACAGCCATCTCCTTGGCGAAGCCTTCGACATGCTCCGCTTCGCGTTCGAAATTCGAGAGCGGGATGAAGATCGGGAAATAGGCGTTGTCGTGCCCGGTCGCCTTGATCCGGTCGTCGAGCAGGCGCTGCATGCGCTCCCAGATGCCGTAGCCCCAAGGGCGGATGACCATGCATCCGCGAACGCCGGATTCCTCGGCCATTTCGGCGGCGGAAATGACTTCCTGATACCAGGCTGCGAAATCGTCGGCGCGCTTGGTGTTCAGGGCATGGCGGATCTGGGCCACGGGCGTTCCTCGGGAGCTATGGGTGTAAAGGCGCGCGGGCCGATGCCGCTATTTGGACAGTTCGTCCAGCTTCTTCTGCATGGCCGCCATCTGCTCGCGCATCTGGGCGAGTTCGTCGGTCTGCTCCGGTTTAACCTCCTTCGCGCCTGTCTTGCGGGTGCCTGGGATGAAGGCTTCTGCGGCGTTCTGCATCATCTTGAAGTTGGCTTCCGCCATCTTGGCGAGCGGGTTGGCCTCGATGCCCTTGGCGAAGGCTGCCTGCAACTGTTCGCGGTTCTTCCGGAAGTTTGCCATGCTCGCTTCGAGATAGCTCGGCATCATCGACTGCATGGAATTGCCGTACATGCTGATGAGGTCGCGCAGGAAGCTGACCGGCAGCATCTGCGTGCCGTGACTTTCTTCCTCGACGATAATCTGCGTCAGGATGGTGTGGGTGATGTCGTCCCCGCTCTTCGCGTCGAGCACCTGGAAATCGACATTCTCGCGGACCATCTTCGCCAGGTCGTCGAGCGTGATGTAGCTGCTGGTGTCGGTGTTGTAGAGCCGCCGGTTGGCGTATTTCTTGATGATGATCGGCTCGCCCTCGGCGGTACGTTTGGCCATCCTTGCATGCTCCCCGAATTGTGCAGTGCGGAGGAAGGCTTAGCACGTGCAAAAACGGCAGCGCAACATGACGCAAAGGTCAACCGAAGCGGTGTCCCAGAACGGTCAGCAATTCATATTGGGAAAGAGAGGTTTGCCGCGCAGCATCGGGCAGGTGATAGGGTAGCGAGACCCAGTCCCCCTCACCGATCTCGGGAGCGTCGGTGAGGTCCAGCACGATCATATCCATCGAGACCTTGCCGAGGATGGGAAGGTGCTTGCCGCCCTCTTCGAAATGCGCCCCGCCCCAGTTGCGCAGAATCCCGTCGGCATAGCCTAACGACACGACTCCGACACGCATCGCCGAAGAAGCCGTGAAGGTCGCATTGTAGCCGACGCTTTCACCCGCTTCGATCTGCCGGGTCTGGATGATCCTCGCTTGCGGAAAGGCGACCTGCCGGATGGTATCGGCGAGTTCCGGCCGAGGTACGCCTCCGTAGAGCGCAAGGCCGGGCCGGGTAAGATCGAACGAGAACTTGCTCCCGAGCGCCACGCCTGCGCTGTTGGCCAGGCTGGTCTCACGATGCGCAACTTTGTTCATGACTTCGCGAAATGCGCCGAGTTGGGCCGTGTTCTTGTCGCTGTCCTCATCGGCACAGGCGAGATGGCTCATCAGGACTTCGACCGACAAGGCCTGGATGGCAGGGTCGCTTGCCTCGCCGAGCGAGATGCCGAGGCGATTGATGCCCGTATCCACCATCAGATGGCACGGGCCGCCGCCGCCCTCGGTCCAGATCTGCGCTTGGCGGAGGCTGTCGATGACCGGCCGCACGCCGGTGGCTCTCGCGTACTCCGCCTCTGCGGCGCACCCGACACCGTGCAGCACCGAAAGTTGCTCGGCAGGTACATGTTCCAGAACCGCGGGGACCTCGGACCAATGCGCCACGAAGAAATCCCGGCATCCGGCGTTGCGCAGGACCGGTACGCAGGTATTCGCGCCAAGACCGTAGCAATCCGCTTTCACCGCCGCACCTGCCCGCGCCGGACCTGAAAGACGGTCGAGCGCGCGCCAGTTCTGCGCGAGGGCATCCTTGTCGATATGCAGCCGCAGGGTGGGCGGAGGCCGGTCAGCCATGCGCGTCTTCGAAGTCCTTCGGCGGGCCGTCGGGAATGCCCCACCATGCGACCAGCAGGCCGAAGGCAACGACCGCAATCGTATACCAAAGGCCGGAATAGGCGTTACCCGTCATGGCCACGATATAGCCCGCGATCAGCGGCAGGAATCCGCCGAGATAGCCTGCGCCGATGTGGTAGGGGATGGACATCGAACTATAGCGGATCTTGGCCGGAAACATCTCGCACAGCAGCGCCGCGACCGAGCCGTAGGTCAGGGCCGACAGCATGCCGAGAACCAGCAGAAGTGCGATGATTCCGATGATGCTCGTCAATGGCGGGGTCTGCCGCTCGAAATTGTAGCCCTGCTCTTCCAGCCAGCCTTGGATCGTCGCCCGGCGATCGCTGTCGCCGACCTCGGCGTACTCATAGGGCTGCGTCCCGATCGCGACCGATTGGGCAGAGCCCGCGCCGATGTCGTAGGGCACCCCTAGCGCCGTGAGATCCTGCAAAACCCGGCCGCAACTGCTCGCCTGCACTTCGGCGAAGGGATCGTAGTCGCATGCTTCGCCCGTCACCACCACCGGCGCGGCATTCGCGCTGGCATTCAACCCCGGATTGGCGAGCGCGCCGATGCCCCAGAACACCGGGAACAGCAGGACCAACGAAAGGGCTGCCCCGATGATGATCGGTTTCTTGCGCCCCACCCTGTCGGACCATTTGCCGACCACGAGGTAGAACGCCATCGATATCGAACCGGCGATCAGCAGCATCCATTCGACGACATTCTCTTCGACCCGCATCGGGCCGCGCAGGAACGACAGGCCGGAGAAAAAGGCTGTGTACCAGATCGTTGTCAGGACGCCGGTAATGCCGAACAGAGCCACGAAAATGCGCTTGCCGTTGCCGGGATAAGTCAGGCTTTCCTTGAACGGATTGGCGGAGGTCTCGCCGGCTTCTTTCATCGCCTGGAACACCGGGCTTTCGGACAGCTTCAATCGCATCCAGAGCGAAATGCCGAGGAGGACGATCGAGAGCAGGAACGGAATGCGCCAGCCCCAGGCCGCGAAATCGTCTGCCGGGATGAACGCGCGGCACGCGATGACCACGATGATCGAAAGCACGAAGCCGCCGACCACGCTGGCCTGGATGAAACTCGTGTAGAAGCCGCGCTTTTCCGGCGGGGCATGTTCGGCGACGTAGATCGCCGCGCCGCCATACTCGCCGCCCAGCGCAAGGCCTTGCAGAATGCGCAGGCCAATCACGATGATCGGCGCTACGATCCCGATGCTTGCCGCGCTGGGGATCAGACCCACGCCGGCAGTCGCCACGCCCATCAGCGTGACGGTCACGAGGAATGTGTATTTGCGTCCCAGCCGGTCGCCGAGGAAGCCGAACAGGACGGCACCAAGCGGCCGAAAACCGAAGCCGACGGCAAAGCCAGCCCACACGAGGAGGATTTCGAGGGTCTCGTTATCGCTGGGAAAGAAGGCCGCGCCGATCAGCGCAGCGAGAGTACCGTAGATGAAAAAGTCGTACCACTCGAAGATGGTCCCCGCCGAACTCGCTGCGATCACGAGACGGATTTCCTTGTCGGTCGGTTCCCTTTGCAAGGCGGTTGTGCCCCCGGACATGCGTCGCTCCCCAATTGCCCTTTTGCGCTGTTTGCCCGGGTTTAGCGGGAGGCTGTTTCCTTGGAAAGCGCGTCCAGCGCAGCTCTCCACGGCAAGAGGATCGCTTCGTGACGGCCTTGATGCGGCAGCGCCGGTTCGAGCATGCCTAGGCGCGGCCAGTCCGGCAGCTCGCCCCCAGACGACAACCACGCAGCGATGCTCCGCTCCGCCGCCTCTAGGTCTGCGAAGTTCCTGCCGACTGCGTCGCCCGCAAAGATCGCCGCGGCTGCCTGGCCGACCGCGCAGGCTCTCACCTTCATGCCGATACTGGATATCGCGCCAGCACCATCGATCGTGCAACCGATGGCCAGCGTGCTGCCGCATGTGCGCGAACGCACTTCGCCCGAATGCGGTGCATGAGGATCGAGAGAAATATCCGCCAATTCGACCGCAAGGGCGAGCATTTGCGGGGAATAGAGCGTGGTTCGCGATGCCGCTGTCATTCGGCGTCGGCGGCCTCTTCCCCGCGAAGGCGAGCGCGCCTCTCTGCCAGAACGTCGGACAACGATCGCGAGCCGGCATCGACGAGCTCGTAGCTGCGAGCGGTCGTGATCCATGCCGGGCGACCCTTGTAGCCCCAGATGTCGTCGTAGCCGAGCACCAGCAGGGAGAAAGCGACCACGGCGATTATGATGCCCTTGATCGCTCCAAAACCGAAGCCCAGCACGCGATCGATCGGTCCGAGGACTGTTCCGCTCGAAGCGGAACTGGCGTTATTGGCAATGACCTTCATAGCCGCATAGGGGATCAGCAGCAGGATGGTGAAGGCGAGCAGCGTCGTGGTGATCCCGGAGCCCAGATAATCCTGCATTGCGAGCGTCAGCGGCGTATGCAGGTACTTGATCGCGAACACCGCAAGCACCCAAGCGGCCAGCGAGAAGAACTCCTGCACGAAGCCGCGCATGAAACCTCCGACCGCCGCAACGCCGACGATGAATAGGACGATGAGATCGAAACCCGTCATGACCGGGCAGAGAATTATGCGCTGCCCATCACCCGGTCAACGAGGTTGGCGAGTTGTCCCAAACCCTTGTAATCGAGTGTGACATCCTTGCCTTTGGTATCGACCGGTCCGAACCCGCGCTCGAAACCGAGTTTCGCCGCCTCACGCAGGCGCAAACCACCATGCGCGACGGCACGAATTTCCCCGGCAAGGGAAACTTCGCCGAGCCAGACGCTACGATCCGGCAAAGGCTTGTCGGCAAGGGCGCTCACCAATGCCGCGGCTACCGCAAGGTCGGCCGCCGGATCGGACAAGCGATAGCCGCCCGCCACGTTGAGATAGACTTCCGCCGAACTGAAATTGAGGCCGCAGCGCGATTCGAGCACCGCCAGCAGCATGGCGAGGCGTCCGCTGTCCCAACCGACGACCGCGCGGCGCGGCGTTGCGCCCGATTGCAACCGCACGATCAGCGCCTGGATCTCCAGCAGCACCGGTCGCGTCCCTTCGATGGCCGGGAACACCGCGCTGCCCGCCATCGGCTCGTCCCGCCCCGAAAGGAATAGCATCGAGGGATTGGCAACCTCCTCCAGCCCCTCGCCCGCCATCGAGAACACGCCGATCTCGTCCACCGCGCCAAAGCGGTTCTTGAGGGCGCGCAGGATGCGGTACTGGTGGCTGCGCTCGCCCTCGAAGCTCATCACCACATCGACCATGTGTTCCAGCACGCGCGGCCCGGCGATATTGCCGTCCTTGGTGACGTGGCCCACCAGCACCAGCGCGACGTCGTTTTCCTTGGCGTAGCGTATCAGCTCGAACGCGCAGCCACGCACCTGGCTGACCGTACCCGGCGCGCCCTCGATCGTGTCCGAATGCATCGTCTGGATGGAATCTATCACGAGGAAGCTCGGCGCTTCCATCTGACCCAGCGTGGTCAGGATATCGCGCACGCCGGTCGCCGCAGCGAGCTTGACCGGCGCATCGGACAGTCCGAGGCGCGCCGCGCGCATGCGGACTTGCCCGGTCGCCTCTTCGCCGCTGACATAGACGACACCCCTTCCCTCGCGCGCGATCTTACCGGCGGCCTGCAGCAGAAGGGTCGATTTGCCGATGCCGGGATCGCCGCCCATCAGGATCGCCGATCCGGGCACCAGTCCGCCGCCAAGTGCGCGGTCGAACTCGGCCAGGCCGGTGGGTTGGCGTGTCGGCAGCGCACCCGGCTTGTCGAGATCGACAAATTCTACCGCCCGGCCGCCGCTGGATAGGTCGTGCTTCAGCGAGAAGACCGTCGCCGGCGCATCCTCGGTCAGCGTGTTCCACTCGGCGCAATCGCCACATTGGCCCTGCCAGCGGTGAGAGACACTGCCACAGGCTTGGCAGACATAGCGTTTCTTGGGCTTGGCCATGTGCGCTTGCTAACCAGAACATTTGCGGAACGCAATTGCCATCTGCGATGCAGCAGTGCAAACCGGACGCGATGCGCCAGAAAGAGTTACGCATAGCGCTGGTCTGTTATGGCGGGGTAAGCCTGGCGGTCTACATGCACGGCGTCACGCGGGAGCTGTGGCAGTTGGCGCGGGCAAGCCGCGATTTCCACAGCGAGAATGCACCGCGCAGCGGGGTCGATGCGGTCTATCGCCGCCTGTTCGAGCAGATGGAGGAGTGCCACGACCTGCGGTTGCGGGTGCTGCCGGATATAATGAGCGGCGCGAGTGCGGGCGGGATCAATGCCGTGTTCTTGGCGCAGGCGATCTATTCCGGCCAGTCGCTAGAGCCATTGACCGATCTGTGGCTGGAGGTGGCCGATGTCGACGAGCTGGTCGATCCTGAGGCCAAGCCGAACTGGCGGCTTTCGAAGATCTGGGCGCAACCGTTTGCCAATTGGCTGCTCAGCAGGCCGGGGAGCGATATTGCAGACACGGTCGCACCGGAGACGCGGCGCGAGGTCGAGCGCAAGGTATCGCACCTGATCCGCGGCCGCTGGTTCGAACCGCCGTTTTCGGGACTGGGCTTTTCGCGGCTGCTGGAACGGGCGTTTGCGGCGATGGAGCAGACACGCGCCGAAGCGCCATTGCTCCCGCCGGGCCACCCACTCGATCTTTATGTCACGGCAACCGATTTTCACGGACACATGGAGCTGCTGCATCTCAACAGTCCGCCGGTGGTCGAGGATACCGAGCACCGCATGCCGATTTCCTTCCGCGAGAAAACGCCGACGCACGGCGGCGAGGGGCTGGCCAATCCGCTCGAACTTGTGTTCGCGGCGCGGGCGACGGCCAGCTTTCCCGGTGCCTTCCCGCCGCTACGCCTTGACGAAATGGATGCACTATCGGACGCGAGCGGGCGCAGCTGGCCAGGGCGGGATGCCTTCCTGGACCGCATCATGCCGGTGCATGTGATGCGCGAAACCACTGATCACGTATCGCTGATCGACGGGTCGGTGCTGGTCAACAAGCCCTTTGCCGGCGCGATCGGTGCGTTGCGGGGCCGTCCAGCTCAGCGTGAGGTCGATCGCCGTTTCATCTATGTCGATCCGCGGCCCGACCGGTTCGGCAAGCCCGATGGCGGGAAACACGAGCCGGTCGGTTTCTTCTCCGCCATCTTCGGTTCGCTTTCGACCATCCCGCGTGAGCAGCCCATCCGCGACAATCTGGAGCAACTCGAGGACCAGACGCGCGAGGCGGAGCGGATCGGGCGCATCGTCTCGTCTTTGCGACCGGAGGTCGAAGCAACGGTCGAAAAACTGTTCGGCCGCACGCTGTTCCTGGACCAACCCACTCCGGCGCGTCTCGGAAACTGGCGGCGCAAGGCGCAGCAGGCGGCGGTGGAACAGGCGGGATATGCGTTTCATTCCTACGCGCAGGCTAAGCTGAGCGGGATTGTGCAACGGCTCGCTCGCCTTACGATGGCGGCCGCACCGCGCCTGGCGTTGGACGATGCCGGACCGATCGAGGCGGTCCTGCGAGCCGAATTGCACCGGCGCGGGCTCGACATGTTGTCTTTGCCCGGAGGCGGTGCGACCCCGCAGGCCATCGCCTTCTTCCGCGAGCACGATATCGGTTTTCGCATCCGCCGCCTGCGCTTGCTTGCCCGCAGGTTGGCTCGCGATTGGGAAGCCGATCCGGAGATTCCCGACGAGGCGCTGCAGCAAGCCCGGGACACGGTCTATGCGATCCTGTCCCTGTATTTCGAGAAGGAGGGCACCGCCGCGCTCGGGCCGGCCTTCGAAGGCGTCGCCGAGCAGGTTCTGGCCGATCCCGGCACGCTGCTGGACATGCTCGATGCCAAACGGCTGTTGCCGGAGATCGACGACCGGGCGGAGGTTATGCTGGCCGAGGCGCTGGAGCAAATGCCCAAGAACCTGCGGCGGCGCATGCTCTTCGCCTATCTCGGCTTTCCATTCTACGACACGGCCACTCTAGCCCTGTCGCGCAACGAGGGACTGACCGAATTCGATGTTGTGAAAGTCGACCGGATCAGTCCGGACGATGCTCGCAGTATTCGCGAAGGTGGTACGCAAGGGACCTTGCGCGGGATCGAGTTCTACAATTTCGGAGCATTCTTCAGCCGCGCCTATCGCGAGAACGATTACCTATGGGGCCGCCTCCACGGGGCCGAGCGGATGATCGACATCGTTTGCTCCACCATGCCCGAGCCCCTGCCCGACGGGGCGTGCCGCGAATACAAGCGCGACGCTTTCCACGCGATCCTCGACGAGGAGCTTGTCGCCGGGCGCTGCTCGGTCAGGTTGATCGATCAGCTCCGCCGCGAAGTGAGCGAGCGCCTGCCTTAGTCGCGCATTTCAAGGCTGCGGTACACGGCTCTTGCGAACCCGTCGGCATCGATGAACCCTTCGCCGCGATCGAAGCTTGCGAGCGGCTGCGTCGCGACGGCCTGTTCAAGGCTCATTCCCTCATCCTTCAAAGCGCGGACCCGATCGACTGCCTGCCCGATCATCGTGCGGTAAGCGACGAGCTCGGACTTGTTCGACACCGGACCGTGGCCGGGGATCACTACCGTCTGGTCGTCGATCATGCGGATCACCGCATCGAGCGAGTTCATCGCGTCGATCACGTTCCCGCCCGATGCCGTGTCGATGAAGGGGAAGCCGGGGATATTGAAATAGAGGTCGCCCATGTGGACGACATTGGCGCCGTGCCACATGACCACGCTGTCGCCATCGGTATGGCCGCCGCCGACGAACATCACATCCGTGCGATAACCGTTCAGATGCATGCTGACGCCCTGTCCATAGGTCACGACCGGCAGGGCTACCTTGGCGGCCGGAGCGATCGGGTTTTCGCCCTCCCGTCCGTCGGCGAGGCGCGCACGGACATTGTGATGAGCAAAGATAAGCGCGCCCTTCTCGCCGAGGTTTTCGTTCCCGCCCGTGTGGTCGCCGTGCCAATGCGTGTTGATCACATAATCGACCGGCTGCGCGCCGAGCCCTGCAATCGCCGCTTCGATCTTTGCCGTTAGGGGGGCGAACTGGTCGTCGATCAGGACCGTGGCGTCCTCGCCGTGACTGACCCCGATATTGCCGCCTGCGCCGAACAAGACGGCGATACCGGGCGCGACTTGCTCGGCAGTGATCTCGACCTCGTCGAAATTGCGTTGGGCGGACAAAGGCGCGGCCACCAGCGCGATGGCACCGGCAGCGCATGCGAAAAATTTGGTCATGGCAGTCTCCCTTGGGGCCTTGGTAGAGCCAGCCGGGAGAGCTGTCGAGCTAGCCGCCGAGCGCGGTTTTCAGCTTGTCGAAGAAGCCGCGGCTTTCGGGGCATTCGTCGCCGGTCTCGGTCTCGCGAAATTCCTCGAGCAACGCGCGCTGCTCCTTGCTGAGCTTCGTCGGCGTCTCGACGGCAATTTCGACGACCAGATCGCCACGGCCCCGACCCTGCAACACCGGCATGCCCGCGCCGCGCTGGCGCAACTGCTTGCCGGACTGGATGCCTGCCGGGATCTCGATCGTCACCTCGTCGCCGTCGATGTTCGGAATCTCGATCGAACCGCCGAGTGCGGCCTTGGTGAAGCTGATCGGCACGCGGGTGGCGAGCGTGGTGCCTTCGCGCTGAAAGATCTGGTGTGGCTTCACGTGGACGAAAATGTAGAGATCGCCCGGAGGCGCACCGCGCGGACCTGCTTCGCCCTTTCCCGACAGACGGATGCGCGTACCGGTGTCGACGCCAGGCGGAATGTCCACCTCGAGCTTTTGCGCCCGGTCGACCCGCCCTTCCCCGCGGCAATCGCGGCAGGGTGAGGTGATGACCTGCCCGCTGCCGTGGCAGTTTGGGCATGGCCGCTCGACCACGAAGAAGCCCTGTTTGGCGCGGACCTGCCCGCGGCCGTTGCACAGGTTGCATGTGCGGGCCTGCGTACCGGGCGTGGCGCCAGAACCGTGGCAGGTGTCGCAATTCTGCGAGACTTCGATTTCCAGCTCGGTCGACTTGCCGTGGAAAGCGTCCTCGAGATCGACCTGCATATCGTAGCGCAGGTCCGCCCCGCGCCGTGCCTGGGCGCGACCGCCGCCGCCGAAGGCGCTGCCGAAGATCGTCTCGAAAATATCGCCGATGTCGCCGAAATCCGCGCCGGGATGCCCGCCGCCCGGGCCGCCGTTCTGGAAGGCGGCATGGCCGAAGCGGTCGTAAGCCGCCCGCTTCTGCGGATCCTTGAGGCAATCGTAGGCAGCGCTCACCGCCTTGAACTTCGCCTCGCTCTCGGTGCAGCCCGGATTGCGGTCCGGGTGATGCTTCATCGCGAGCTTGCGATAGGCGCTCTTGATCGTTGCGCCGTCCGCATCGCGGGACACACCGAGCAATTCGTAGAAATCGATTTCAGTCGCTGACATTGTTTTCCCTACCCAAAATCATACCGCCACCGGAGCGTGCAAGCACCGGTGGCGGGTCGATTTTCATCAGCGATCAGTTCTTCGAGTCTTCGTCGACTTCCGAGAATTCGGCGTCGACCACCTCTTCGTCGTCCGAGCCGGCATCCGCAGCGGCGTCGCCATCCGGAGCCGCCGAGGCGTTCGCCTGTTCCTGCTCATAGATCGACTGGCCCATCTTCATGGCAGCTTGGGTCAGCTCCTCGGCTGCCGAGTTGATGGCGGCCGGATCGTCGCCCTCGAGCGCGGTCTTGGTCGCAGCAAGCTTTGCCTCGACGTCGGACTTGAGCGACGCGTCTATCTTGTCGCCATGCTCCTCGAGTTGCTTTTCGGTCGTGTGCACCAGGCTGTCGGCCTGGTTGCGCGCTTCCGCGCTCTCGCGACGCTTCTTGTCCTCTTCGGCGAACTTCTCGGCATCCTGGACCATCTGGTCGATGTCGGAGTCCGACAGACCGCCCGAGGCCTGGATGCGGATTTGCTGTTCCTTGCCCGTGCCCTTGTCCTTGGCGGACACATTAACGATGCCGTTGGCGTCGATGTCGAACGTCACCTCGATCTGCGGCACGCCGCGCGGCGCGGCAGGAATGCCGACAAGGTCGAACTGGCCGAGCAGCTTGTTGTCCGCCGCCATTTCGCGCTCGCCCTGGAAAACGCGGATCGTCACGGCCTGCTGATTGTCTTCGGCCGTCGAGTAGGTCTGCGTCTTCTTGGTCGGGATCGTGGTGTTGCGATCGATCATGCGGGTAAACACACCGCCGAGCGTTTCGATACCGAGCGACAGCGGGGTCACGTCGAGCAGCAGCACGTCCTTGACGTCGCCCTGCAGGACGCCAGCCTGGATAGCTGCACCCATGGCCACGACTTCATCGGGGTTCACGCCGGTGTGCGGCTTCTTGCCGAAGAACTCCTCGACCACTTCGCGCACCTTGGGCATGCGGGTCATACCGCCGACGAGGACAACTTCGTCCACGCCGCCCTTGTCGATGCCGGCATCGGCCAGCGCCTTCTTGCATGGCTCCAGCGTGCGCTTGATCAGGTCGCCGACCAGCTGCTCAAGCTTCGAACGCGTGAGCGTTTCGACGAGGTGGAGCGGAGTGGTCGCGCCGCCTTCCATGCGCGCGGTGATGAAGGGCAGGTTGATCTCGGTCTGCGCCGAACTCGACAACTCGATCTTGGCTTTTTCCGCCGCTTCCTTGAGACGCTGAAGAGCGAGCTTGTCGGTCTTCAGGTCCATGTTTTCCTTCTTCTTGAACTCTTCCGCGAGGTACTCGACAATCGCGCTGTCGAAGTCCTCACCGCCCAGGAAGGTGTCGCCATTGGTCGACTTCACTTCGAAGACGCCGTCGCCGATCTCGAGGATCGAGACGTCGAAGGTGCCGCCGCCGAGGTCGTAGACGGCGATGGTCTTGCCGTCTTCCTTATCCATGCCATAGGCAAGCGCAGCCGCAGTCGGCTCGTTGATGATGCGCAGCACTTCGAGGCCGGCGATCTGGCCGGCGTCCTTGGTGGCCTGGCGCTGGGCGTCGTTGAAGTAGGCCGGAACGGTGATGACCGCCTGCTTCACGTCTTCGCCGAGATAGCTTTCGGCGGTTTCCTTCATCTTCTGCAGGATGAAGGCGGAAACCTGGCTGGGCGAATATTCCTCGCCGCCCGCTTCGACCCACGCATCGCCGTTCTTGCCCTTGACGATGTCATAGGGGACGAGATCCATGTCCTTCTTGGTGGTCGGATCATCGAACCGCCGGCCGATCAGGCGCTTGATCGCAAACAGCGTGTTGTCCGGGTTGGTAACGGCCTGGCGTTTGGCAGGCTGGCCGATCAGGCGCTCGTTATCCTTGGTGAAGGCGACGATCGAAGGCGTCGTGCGTGCGCCTTCCGAATTCTCGATGACCTTGGGCTTGCCGCCGTCCATCACGGCGACGCAGGAGTTGGTGGTGCCGAGGTCGATACCGATTACTTTAGCCATGGTTTCCCCATCAATTGCTTCGTTGGACACCGCTCTGTCGGTTCCCCGCTACGGGCGGAACCACTCGGCGGCTCGTTCGAGTGGTGGTGTGTTAGGTGTGTTACGCACGGGATATAGGAGCGGTTTTGCTTGGCACAAGGGACCCCCGCGGCTAGTTTTCAAAGCTTGTTGGACACGGAGGCCAATCCATGAATTTCGCGCGTTTCGCCCCTTATGCTGTTGCCGTCGCGGCCTTTTCGGTCGCTGCCTGCTCCGATGGCGGAGATGCCTCGCAAACCGCGGCAGAGGCGAACCCAACAGGCCTGGAAGTGACCGATGCGCGGCTCGTGCTGCCGGCCGTGTCCGGCAATCCAGCGGCGATCTATTTCGAACTGACCAATGCCAGCGAGCGCAATGTCGCCATCCGAAGCGCGTCTGTGGAAGGCGCCAGCAGCGCCCAGATCCATGATACGACGGAGTGGAGCGGTGAGATGGTCATGGGCGAGATGGGGCCGCTGACTCTGAACGCGGGCGACAGTGCGAGTTTCGAACCGGGCGGCAAGCATGTCATGGCCTTCGATCTCGACCCCGCGCTGGAAGCAGGCGGCAGCACGGCGATGACGCTGACGGTCGCGGGTGGCAAATCGATGACCACCGATGTCGAGATTGTCGCTGCCGGGGCTGATCGCTGAGCGGACCGACCGACACGCTTGGGCTGGAAAGCCATGCGGATGAGAGCGCGGCGGCCTGTCCTGCCGGGGGCGAACGCCCGCTCACGCCCGGCGAAATCACGCTGGCACGCACCGTGTTCGGCGATACCATCGATTACGACCGGGTCACGATCAAGCGCCGCAAGTGGTTTCCGTTTCAGCCGCGCCGGGTCACCATGGCCCCGCGCGGCCACCTGCACTTCCATCCTCATAGCGAAGCCTATTGCGACGATTTCAGCACCGCGAGCCTGACGCGGCAGGGCCTTTTCATTCACGAACTGGTCCACGTCTGGCAGGTCCAGACCAAGGGCCGCTGGTATCTCGTCACCCGCCGCATGCCTTGGGCCCGCTACGATTATGCGCTGAAGCCCGGATGGGGGCTGGAGCGGTACGGGATCGAACAACAGGCCGAGATCGTCAAGCACGCCTTCTGGCTGAGGAACGGTATGCGGGTCGCAGGCGCACCCGATGTTTCGGCCTACGACCTTCTCGTCAGGTTTCGCGGAGCAGCGCAGGCGTGACCAATTTCGAGTTCGTATTCATTCTCTACGCCCTGCTGCTCGGCCTCTCGCTGATCGAATTGCTCGCCGGGCTTGGCCATGCGTTGGAGCTTAAATTTGCCAGCGATGCCGGTGGGACGACATTCACGATCGGGTGGTTGACTCCCGCACTGGCGATCTTCGTGATGCTGGACCTGCTCAGCTTCTGGATTTTCGCGTGGCGATTGCAAGATCGGATTACCGTCGACGCGCTATCGCTGCTCGCGGTGATGGCCTTCGCCTCATCCTATTATCTCGCCGCGCGCCTCGTATTTCCTTCAGAGCCCGACCGGTTCACCGATCTTGATACTCACTACGCGCGGGTCAAGCGCGTGGTAATGGTCATCCTGATCGCCCTTGTGCTCGTGCAGTGGGCATATCTCCTGTCGCTCCCCGATTTGCGCGATAGCTTGTTGAGCCCACTTTCGATCGGATTGACGGTGCTTCTTGTCGGATTGATGGCTGCAGTGGCGGTGGTCAGCTCGGTGAAGGCCAATCTGGTGCTGCTCGCACTGCTTATCGCCCGCTACCTCGTCGTTTACGCCATCTGACGATCATGCGAAAAAGCCGCACCTCGTCGCAGAGATGCGGCTTTTGCGCTGATTGAGCAGTAGATCTTACCAGTAGCGCGCGTAGCGATCGTCGTAGCGGCAATCGTCGTCCACATAGCGGCCATCGCCATAATAACCGTCGCAGCGGTCGTTCTTGTCGGTGGCGTAACCGACCACGCCGCCGATGGCCGCTCCGGCGAGGGCATAGGTCTTGATATCTTCACCAAGGATTGCGCCTAATCCGGCGCCTGCTGCGGCACCGGCCGCAGCACCTTCCACGCCGTAGTTCTGCGCGCATGCGCCCAGCGAAAGGGTCGATAGCGCCAGCGCCGGCGCGAGCATGAGCTTCGTCTTCATGAATGTTCTCCGTCTTTCGTCCCCGTTGGAGACACTACGGAGAGGTGCGCTGCATGTTCCGGATCAGTCGTAGGTTACGCCGAGCAGCCCCTGCCCGCCATCTGCGATGAATGCGTCGATGCGCTCTTCCAGAACGGGCAGCGGGACGGAACCCAGCGCGAGCACGACATCGTGAAATTTGCGGATATCGAAGTTCTCGCCAAGCTCCGCTTCGGCCTTACCGCGCACGCGGCGAATAGTCATCTCGCCGAGTTTGTAGGCCAGCGCTTGTCCGGGCCAGCTGATGTAGCGATCGACCTCGGTGCCGACCTCGTGCTCGGACAGCGCCGTGCGCGAGGCGAGATAGCCCATCGCCCTCTCCCGGCTCCAACCGTAATGATGGATGCCCGTGTCGATCACCAGCCGCACCGCGCGCCACATCTCGTAGCTGAGCTGGCCGAAACGTTCGTAGGGCGTGCGGTAGATGCCCATCTCGTTGCCGAGATATTCGGTATAGAGCCCCCACCCCTCGCCGAAGCCTGAGAAATAGGTTTGGCGGCGGAACGGCGGTGCCGCGTCCCGCTCCAGCGCGATCGCTGCCTGAAAGGAATGGCCGGGGGCGCATTCGTGCATGGTCAGCGCCGGGATGTTGTAGACCGGACGCGAAGGCAGGTCGTAGGTATTGATCTGGCAAAACTCTAGCCCGCCCCTGCCCGCGGTGTAGAACGGGGCGATGGCCGGATCGACCGGGCGGATGCCATGGCGGTAGCGCGGCAGGAAGCCGAAATACTCGCCCAGCCGGTCGTCGACCCGCTTGGCAGTATAGGCGGCGACACCCATCAGTTCGTCGGGCGTGTCAGCCACGAACTGGGGATCGGTGCGCAGGAAGGTGACGAACTCGGGCAACGTGCCCTCGAATTCGGCTTCCGCCTTCACCGTCTCCATCTGTGCGGTGATTCGCGTCACTTCGTCGAGGCCGATCCGGTGGATTTCCTCGGCACTCAGGTCGAGAGTCGTATATTCCCTGATCTGTTGGGCGTAATAAGCCGCACCGTCGGGAAACTCGCGTGCTCCGAGCGTGGTGCGGGTGTTCGGCAGATACTCGTCGCGAAAGAAGGATAGCAGTTCGCTATAGGCAGGCGTTACCGCGTCCCTGATGGCGGCCCTGCCCTTGGCCAGCAGACGCTCGCGGTCTTCGGTGGAAAAGCGCTCGGGCATTTGCGCGAAGGCGCCCCAGAACGGGCTTTCCTCGGAATTATCGACGATATAGGCCGTCAGCGAACGGTCACGGCCCTCGAGGGTGACGCGCGGCACGCTGAAGCCGCGAGCCAGCCCCGCGCGGGCATTGGCGGTGTGCTCGGCGAAAAAGCGCGGGATGTCGCGCATCCGGCCGATGTAGCGTTCATACTCCTCGACTGTCGCAAACCCGCGCGATGCGGCGAGATAACTCCAGAAGTTGTTGTCGCTGTCGAAGGGCATTTCCCATTCGCGGAATCGGGCATCGCCGATCTCGGTTTCGAGCAGGTGGCGGAACACCGCCGCATCGATCCGCCCCGCATCGCTGAACTGCGACTCGTCCAGCGCTTCGAGCCGTGCCAGCATTGCCTCAGCATATTCGGCTCGCGCCAGCTGCGCTTCGGGCGTGACCGACGCGAGGCCGCTGCCAGGCGACGTAGCGCCCAAATCCGAAACGATGCGCCCGGCGTCTTCAATCCGCTGGTCGTACCATTGCTCGGTCAGAGCCGACAGGCGATCGTCGCTGGTTTCCTGCGCTACGGCAGGCAACGACCAGGCAGAGGCGACGAGGACCGCCGCTCCGAAGATTGCAGTCCTCATCAAGTCATCCCCTCGAATTCAAAGGTCAGTCCGGCTTCTTCGCCACGCCGACCATGGCCGGGCGCAGCAGGCGGTCCTTGATCATGTAGCCGGCCTGCATTTCCTGCACGATCGTGCCGGGTTCGGCTTCGTCGGTCGGCACTTCCATCATCGCTTGGTGCTGGTTCGGGTCGAGCGGCATGCCGGTCGAGGCGATCCGCGTGATGCCGTTCTGGGTGAAGACCTTTTCGAGTTCGCGCTGAGTCGCTTCGATCCCGGCGATGAAATGCTTCGACTTCTCGTTCTCGCGCAGTTCTTCGGGGATATGGTCGAGCGCGCGAGCGAGGTTGTCGGACACACTTAGGATGTCGCGCGCGAAGCCGGTCGCGGCGTAGTTGCGAGCGTCCTGCACTTCCTTCTCGAGGCGGCGGCGTACGTTCTGCGTGTCCGCGCGCGCATAAAGCACGTCCTGCATCGCAGCTTCGAGATCCGCTTTCAGCTTGGCAAGCGCCTCGTCCAGCGGGTTTTCTTCGCTCGTTTCGTCGGCCTCGCCGTCATCGCGCATGTGTTCGGGCACGCCTTCCATCTCTCGCGCCACTTCTTCATCGACCGCCTTGTCTTGCGGCTCGTTCTTGTTCTCTTCGGTCACTGGTAAACCCTGTCAGCCTATGCGTTTGCCCAAGGATCGGGCCGTGAAATCCACCATGGGGACGACGCGCGCGTAATTCAACCGAGTCGGGCCGATCACGCCCAGCACGCCGACGACCTTGCCCTCACGGTCGCGATAGGGCGAGGCGATGACGGACGAGCCGGACAGCGAGAAAAGCCGGTTCTCGCTCCCGATGAAGATACGCATGGCCTCGGCGCGGCGGGCCCGTTCGAGCAGGGCGGACACCGACTGCTTGCTTTCGAGGTCGTCCAATAGCGAACGCACCCGCTCGATATCGGACAGCGCGCTGTCGTCCAGCAGGTTCGCTTGTCCTCGCACGATCAGCACCGGGCGATGGCTCGCATCCTCGCTCCATGTCGCAAGTCCCCGTTGAACGAGATCGCGACTGGCCTCGTCGAGCGCGGATTTGCCCGAAACGATCTCGGCTTCGACCAGCTTTGCCGCCTCGGCCAAAGTCCGGCCCGATGTTCGCGCGGTGAGGTAATTGCTCGCCTGTTCGAGCGAGGTGCCAAGTGCCTCTGCCGGAAGTGCGAGCACGCGGTTTTCGATATGCCCATCCTCGCCCACCAGCACCGCGAGCACGCGATTGGCGTCGAGCGCGGTCAGAGAGACCTGCGCCAGCTTCGGTTCGCGCGTCGGGACCATCACCATGCCTGCCGCGCCGGATAGGTCGGACAGGAGGGCGGAAGTTTCTTCCAGCGCCCGCTCGATGGGCCCCGGCTCACCGAGGCGCTGTTCTATGGCGGCACGCTCCTCCCGCGTCGGTTCGGCGACCTGCATCATCGCATCGACGAACAGGCGCAGCCCGGTCTCGGTCGGCATGCGTCCGGCACTGGTATGCGGGGCTGCCAGCAATCCGCGCTGCTCCAGCTCCGCCAGCACCGAGCGGATGGAAGCCGGCGAAAGGTTCAGTCCGCCATCGGAAGCGAGCGCTTTCGATCCGACCGGCTGCCCGCTATCGAGATAGCCTTCTACCACAAGGCGGAAGATATCCCGCGCGCGGTCGGACAGGTCGGTGAGCGGCGGGGAATTCATTCCCTCTATCTAGCCCGTCCCCTTGCGGCCTCAAGACCCTTGCGCCAAACGCACACCCGAGATTCGACTGCATTGGAGAATGAGAATGCGACCTTCAGGACGCGCGCCCGACGAAATGCGCGCCATCACCATCGAAACCGGCTACACCAAGCATGCCGAGGGCAGCTGCCTGATCAGCTTCGGCGAAACGCGCGTGCTATGCACTGCAAGCGTCGAAGAACGCATCCCGCCGTGGCTGCGCGGAAAGGGCGAAGGCTGGGTGACGGGCGAATATTCGATGCTCCCGCGCGCCACCCACACCCGCGGCCAACGTGAGGCGGCCAAGGGCAAGCAGAGCGGGCGAACGCAGGAAATCCAACGCCTTATCGGCCGTTCCTTGCGCGCCGTGGTTGATCACAAGAAGCTCGGCGAGCGGCAGATCACACTCGATTGCGATGTGATCCAAGCCGATGGCGGCACACGGACGGCTTCGATTTCCGGAGCTTGGGTCGCATTGCGTCTGGCCGTCGACGGGCTGATGAAGTCGGGCGCAATCACGCGGGACCCCATCACCGCCAAGGTCGCGGCAATTTCCTGCGGCGTTTATCAGGGCACGCCGGTGCTCGACCTCGATTACCCCGAGGACAGCAATGCCGATGCCGATGCGAACTTCGTCCTGATCGAAGGTGGCAAGATTGCCGAAGCGCAAGCGACTGCCGAAGGCGCACCTTACGATGAAGAGGCTTTCCTGCGCCTCTTGCGGCTCGCCCAGATGGGTTGCGCGCAGATCTTCAAGGCACAGGACGAGGCGACGCGCAAATGACCCGCCGCCTCGGTTCCGGCAGCCTCGTGATTGCGACGCATAATGCGGGCAAGCTCAAGGAGATATCCGCGCTGCTGGAACCGCATGGCGTGAAATGTCTCTCGGCAGGCTCGCTCGGCCTGCCGGAGCCTGCTGAAACGGGTACGACGTTCGTGCAGAATGCGCTGATCAAGGCGCGGGCTTCGGCGGAGGCCTCAGGCCTAGTCGCGCTGGCCGACGATAGCGGTTTGTCGGTCGATGCGCTCGATGGACGGCCGGGCGTTTACACGGCGGACTGGGCGGAGCGGCAGTGGTTCGAAGGCGATCCGGGCCGCGACTGGTACATGGCCATTGGCAAGGTCGAGGGGATGCTACAGGAGAAAGGCGCCGATGCGCCACGCTCCTGCGCTTTTCACTGCGTCCTCGCCCTCGCCTGGCCCGACGGCGAATACGCGGTCTACGAGGGCAAGGCTCCGGGCACATTGACCTGGCCGCCGCGCGGAACGATGGGGTTCGGCTACGACCCCGTTTTCGTCCCGGTTGGCCGCGAGCAGACTTTCGCCGAGCTCGATCCGGCCGAAAAACATGCCATCAGCCACAGGGCCGATGCGTTTAAGAAGCTGGTGGCCGAGCAGTTCGGCTGAGGATCAATAGGCTTTACGGCCCCAGACATTTCCGGCGGGCCAGTACCGGCACACAAGCACATCGTTGCCGCGTGCGGTTATCCAGGCGCAGCCGACTTCTTGCGTATCTCGCCACACGACCTGTGTGTAATGCGCGACGTCGGCCCACTTGCCGGTGCGCGAGATGTGGGGAAAATTGCCATGCTGGTAATGCTTCTTCTCTTCGATGAAGAGGTTAACGGCAGTATCTACGGACCAATATCCGGCGGTGCCCATCCAGAGATTTTCGCCCGTGCCGTTGCGAACTGCTCGATCGGCATGCTGGAGTCGGCCCTTGCGCGAAAGCTCGTGTGCCCACTGTTTCGCCTCGCGTTCCAGATGCACGTTCCACTTGAGCTCCGGCAATCGCAAGCGTTGGCGTTCTGCATTATGAAGATGCAGGATGCGCGCGGCTGTATGCACGTCGCTCGACGCAGTGTTGCGCGACGACGCGCTTGCGGCGACGCCGACGCCCGTGGCACATAGCAAGCTCACAGCGCCGATCACCGGCGCTATCCATTTTTTCGACCCGTCCATGCAGGCCATGTTTTCGCCTGCAGGGTTAAGATAAGCTGAAGGCGACCTTGGCGCGCGCACTCTACATCCACTGGCCATTCTGCCTCGCAAAATGTCCGTATTGCGACTTCAACAGCCACGTGCGGGCGACGCATGACGATGATGCGTGGCGGGAGACGCTGATTGCCGACATGCGCCATGAAGCGGCTTCGATCCGCTCTCAGGAAAAGCTCGCAAGTATCTTTTTCGGCGGAGGAACTCCCTCGCTGATGCCCCCTGCCTTGGTTGCCGAATTGCTTCAAGAGGCCGAAAGGCTTTGGGGCTTCGAAGGCGATATAGAAATCACGCTGGAAGCCAATCCATCCTCTGTCGAAGCTGCGAATTTCGCGGCGCTTTCGACTGCGGGGATCAATCGTGTCTCGCTCGGCATTCAAAGCCTGCGCGACGAGGCGTTACGTTTTCTCGGTCGATTGCATGGCGTGGACGAGGCACTGAAAGCCGTCGAAACGGCGCAAACGCATTTCGAGCGCGTCTCAATCGACCTCATATACGCCCGGCCGAAGCAAACCGATGAGGAGTGGCGCACCGAGCTATCCGAAGCTCTGGCCCTGGGGACGAGCCATATGTCGCTCTACCAGTTGACCATCGAGCCGGCGACGCGCTTCGCCTCAGACGTTCGGCGCGGGATTTTCGACCCGCTCGACGACGATCACGGAGCCGATCTTTACACGCTGACGCAGGAGATGACGTCAGCGGCGGGCCTGCCGGCCTATGAGATCAGCAACCATGCTAAGCTTGGCGAGGAGAGCCGTCACAATCTTACCTACTGGCGTTACGAGGATTATGCCGGGATCGGCCCTGGCGCGCATGGCCGACGCGGTGGCGTCGCGACGACACGCCATCGCAAGCCGGAGAACTACCTCGCTGCGGTTGAGCGGCAGGCGCACGGTATCTCCGAAGCGCGCGACCTCGATGCGGCCGAGCAACTATCCGAAGCGCTGCTCATGGGTTTGCGCCTCGCCGAAGGGATTGACGCCACGGCGCTCTCCCGCCGTTTTGGTCTCGACGCCGAACGGGCGATCGAGTTCGACAAGCTCGCGCTCTACACTAACCTCGGCATGATCTGGCAACGCGGCAGCCGGATCGGCGTAACGCCGCAAGGCATGCCGCTGCTCGATGCGCTGCTGGGTGAACTGGTGTCCGCAGACCTCGTGACGTCATGAGCAAAGCCGAGCTTCTGCAAGCCTGGCACGACCACCTTGCTATCGGCCAACGCAAGTCGCCGCATACGGTTCGCGCCTATCACAAGGCGGCAGAAGGGCTCCTGACCCGCCAAGAGCTGACCGACTGGCCCGAGGTCGCCACACTGACGGCAACCCGTCTGCGCACGCATATGGCATCACGACGCGCAGAAGGACTGGCGAACTCCTCGGCTGCGCGGGAACTGTCGGCGCTGAAAGGCTTCATTGCCTTTGCCCGCGCGCAGGCTGGCCATGGCGTCACCGATCCGCCACGAATGCGAGGGCCGCGGATCAAGAAGGGCCTGCCCCGCCCGGTGACGCCCGACGATGCGACTGCGCTCGCGGAGACGGTCGAGACGATGGCTGGCGAGGCCTGGACCGGCGCACGCGATCGGGCGGTGCTCCTGCTGCTCTATGGCGCTGGGATGCGAATAGCCGAGGCGCTTTCCCTGACCGCCGATGTCCTCCCGCTCGGCGAGCGGCTGACCGTCACCGGAAAGGGCGGCAAGCAACGCGTCGTCCCGATCCTGCCCATCGTCAGCGAGGCGGTGGCCAACTATGTCCGCCAATGCCCATGGCCGCTGTCTACCGGCGAGCCGCTGTTCCGGGGGGCGAAAGGCGGTCCGCTGTCGCAAGGTATGGTGCAGAAGGCGACGGCGCGAGCCCGCAAGGCCCTGGGTTTGCCCGATACTGCTACCCCGCATGCGTTGCGGCACAGTTTCGCCACCCATCTGCTGGGCGCCGGAGCAGACTTGCGGAGTCTCCAGGAACTGCTCGGCCACGCAAGCCTCGGCTCGACGCAGATCTACACGCAGGTCGATGCTGCGAAACTACTTGAGACCTACCGCACCGCCCATCCGCGCGACCGGGATTAGGACTCGCTTTCCGATGGCTTCCATTTCCACACCCGCCAGGCATACCACACGGCGCCAAGTCCGATGAAACCGCCGACCGCCCAGCTGGCATAGGTCTCGTATTCGCCGATCAGTCCCGCCAGGGATCGCCCTCCCCAGATCAAGGCACCGTTCCAGACCAGCGATCCGAGGAATGTGAAAAGCAGGAAGCGCCAGAGCTTCATCCTCGCCAAGCCGGCGGGTAACGAGATGATCGTGCGAAGGAATGGCGAGAAGCGGAGCAGGAAAACGATCCAGTCGCCATGCTTGCGAAAGATGCGACGTGATTTTTCGAATTCCTCCCATTCGAAGGTCAGCCAGCGTCCGCGCTTTGCGATGAAGCGCTTGAGGTCCTCCTCGCGCCAGCGTGAGCCGAGCCAGTACCAGAAATAATTTCCCGCGACCGTCCCGAGGGTTCCGATGATGAGCAGCGGCGCGAAGGTCATGCGCCCTTGCGCCACCAGCACGCCGCCGTAGCCCATGATGATTTCGGACGGCATCGGCGGGAAGATGTTTTCCAGCGCCATCAGGATAAATATCCCGATGTAACCGCCGCCGGCGATGGCATTGAGAATGAAGCTGTTCACGCAGGCACCAACGCGCCCGGTCGGCTATTGCTCCGAGTGACGGCGCTCGATGGCATCCCAGATCAGCCCGGCGGTGTCGGTACCGTTGAACTTGTCGATGGCGACTATCCCGGTCGGAGAGGTCACGTTGATTTCGGTCAACCACTTGCCGCCGATTACGTCGATGCCGACGAACACCAGCCCGCGTCGTTTGAGCTCGGGACCCATTGCCGCGCAGATTTCTTCCTCGCGTTCGGTCAGTGTCGCCGCTTCGGCGTGACCTCCCTGCGCAAGGTTAGAACGGAACTCACCTTTCCCCGGGAAGCGATTGATTGCCCCAGCAAATTCGCCATCGACCAGCACGATGCGTTTGTCGCCTTCGCTGACTTCCGGGAGGAATGGCTGGACCATGTGTGGCTCGGGCCAGGTCTGGTCGAAGACCTCGCTTAGCGCCGACAAATTCGTCCCGTCTTTGTCGATCCGGAAAATTGCTTTGCCGCCATTGCCGTGCAGCGGCTTCACCACGACCGAGCCGTGCTTTTTCTGAAAATCGCGCAGATCGTCGAGGTGCCGGGCGACCAGCGTCGGCGGCATATACTGCGCAAAATCCAGCACGAACATCTTCTCTGGCGCATTCACCACTTCGCGCGGGTCGTTCACGACGAGCGTCGTGCCCTTAAGCCGGTCTAGCAGGAAGGCGGCGCTGATGTAGCCGAGGTGGAACGGCGGATCCTGCCGCATCAGGACGACGTCGATATCCTTCGCGAGATCTGCCCTGCGCCGTTCGCCGGCCGTGAAGTGGTTGCCCTCGACCCGCTGGACCGTGACCGGCGCGACATGCGCCGTGATCCGGCCGCGAGGACTGCCGTCGCTTTCGTAAGCCAGCGTCGAGACGTCGTACTGCCACAACTCGTGCCCACGGGCCTGCGCCGCCAACATCAGCGCGAAAGAGCTGTCGCCAGCGATGTTGATGCTTTCCAGCGGGTCCATCTGGACGGCGACACGCAGACTCATCGGCGGCTCCTCAGGGTTGCCAGGCGTTGGCGATGTGGCGGGGGAAGCTGCCGGGCGCAAGCAGGATTACGTCGATCCGTATGTCCTCGCCGTTCTCGGCATAGCGATGCGCGACGGCCTCCACTGCCGCCGCCACGCGCGACAGGCGGTATTCGTCGATCGCATGGTCGAGATCGGCCCGCTTGCGGCGCCATTTGACTTCTATGAACGCGACCACATTGCCCCGCTTGGCGACCAGGTCGATCTCGCCCGCCGGGGTTTTCACCCGTGTATCGAGAATTTGCCAGCCCTTGGCTTTCAACCAGAACGCCGCTCTCGCCTCGCCGTCGCGGCCGCTCTTTTCGGCGAGCTGCCGCCTCATTCAGCGCGCAGTTCCAGAGCGCGGGCGTAAAGATCCTTGCGCTCCAGTCCGGTTTCCCGCGCGACGCGGGCGGCGGCCTGAGACGGCTTGAGCGTTGCCAGCGCGTCGCGCAGTAGGATGTCGGCATCGGCCTCGCTCGCTTCCATCGGGATCGGCGGACCAACCAGCAGGACGATCTCACCCTTGGGAGGATGCGACTCGAAATAGGCACGCAGGCCGTGCGGAAGCCCGCGGCGGACTTCCTCGTGCAACTTCGTCAGCTCCCGCGCGACCGCAACCTCGCGATGCGGCAGCACCTGTTCGATCGCGTCGAGCGACTTGAGCAGGCGGGGCGCGGTTTCGTAGAACACCAGCGTCGTGTCGATGCCGCCAAGTTCCTCGAGCATTTCCCGTCGCGCCTTGTCCTTTGCCGGCAGGAACCCTGCGAACATGAACCTGTCGTTCGGCAGGCCGGACAGCGACAGACCCATCACCGCCGCACATGCGCCGGGCAGCGCGGTCACAGGAATGCCCTCGGCGCGGCAATCGTTGACCAGCCGGTAGCCTGGATCGCTGACCAGCGGTGTGCCCGCATCGCTGACCAACGCCACCGCCCGCGTCCGCATCGATTCGACCAGTCGCCCGCGATCGCGATGCTCGCTATGATCATCGTAGCGCCATAGGGGCTTGGAGATGCCTAAGTGCTTGAGCAGCTTGCCCGTCACCCGCGTATCCTCGCACGCAACCCCGTCGCAGGCGCGCAAAACATCGACAGCACGCAGGGTGATGTCACCGAGGTTGCCGATTGGCGTCGCCACGATATACAGCCCGGGCTCGAGGCTTTTTTCGGGAAGTGCGGGATCGCTCACCCCCTCCCCATGAACCATTGGCAAGGGATGCGGCAAGATGAAGCGCTGGACTATCGACCGTAGAACGCTGGCAACCGCAGCGCTGGCCACGCTGCTGGCCGGTTGCGCCGTCATTCCGCGCGGGGCGGAACGGCCCGCGCCGGTCGATCCGACGCCTACGCCGGAACCGAGCGCGACTGCCCTGCCCGAAGACCAGACCCGCCACCGTGTCGCGCTTTTGGTGCCGATGTCCGGGTCGAACGGTAACGTGGGCCAGGCGATCGCTAACGCGACGACGATGGCGCTGCTCGATACGAATGCGGAAAACCTGCGAATTACGACTTACGATACTGCGCAGGGTCCGGAGGCGGCAGCGCGGCAGGCGGTGGCGGAAGGCAATAGCCTGATCCTCGGCCCGCTGCTCGGCAGCAATATCCCGTCGGTGCTTTCGGTCGCCCGGTCGGCGGACGTCCCGGTCATCTCTTTCTCCAACGATACCAATGCCGCCGGCCCGAATGTCTTCATCATGGGCCACATTCCCGAACAGTCGATCATGCGAACGGTCGAATATGCGCGAGAGCGCGGTGCGCAGAATTTCGCGGTGATCGCACCGGACGGTGCTTATGGCGTCCGTGCCGAGGAAGCCATGCGACGGGCGACTGCGGCCTATGGCGGCAGCGTGGTGTGGACGGAGCGCTATTCGCGCGGAAACACCTCCATCGTCAGCGCGGCGGAGCGGCTGAAGGCGCACGGCGGCTACGACACCGTGCTGATTGCCGATGGCGCGCGGCTATCGATCCAGGCGGCCGGCGCGTTGAAGTCGGGCGGCGGGTCCGCCCGGTTACTCGGCACCGAATTATGGAGCGGGGAAAGCTCGCTGACACGCGCACGCGCGATGAACGGCGCTTTGTTCTCCGCCGTGTCGGACAATCGCTACAAGCGCTTCGTCGACAGCTACGAAGCGCGCTTTGGCGGCCAGCCCTATCGAATCGCGACGCTCGGCTATGATGCGGTGCTGCTAACTTTGCGGGTCGCGCGCGACTGGCAGGTCGGTCGTCCCTTCCCGGTGCGCGAGTTGCGCAGTTCGGACGGTTTCCTCGGTCTCGACGGAGCGTTCCGCTTCGGGCCGAGCGGCATCGTCGAGCGCGCCATGGAGGTCCGCGAAGTGCGCGGCGACAGCGTCGTGGTGGTTGCCAACGCCCCTTCCGGCTTCTGAGCGGGGCGGATAACCTCGCCCGCGCGCTTGTAGCGCGGCTCTGCGGCACGATATAGCCGGTCTCATGTCCAACGATCTTTTCGAGAACACGCCGACTTCCAGCGGCGATTACGATGCCTCCTCTATCGAAGTACTGGAGGGGCTCGAGCCCGTCCGTCGTCGCCCGGGCATGTATATCGGCGGCACCGACGATCGCGCGCTGCATCACTTGGTCGCCGAAGTGCTCGACAACGCGATGGACGAGGCGGTGGCGGGCCATGCGAGCCGCATCGAAATCCGTCTCGACGAGGGCAACAAGGTCACCGTCTCGGACAATGGCCGCGGCATTCCCGTCGCGGAGCATCCGAAATATCCGGGCAAGTCGACGCTCGAAGTAATCCTCACCACGCTGCACTCGGGCGGCAAATTCTCGGGCAAGGCCTATGCGACCAGCGGCGGCCTGCACGGGGTCGGCGTCAGTGTCGTCAACGCGCTGAGCAGCGACACGCGGATCGAGGTCGCGCGCGACAAGACGCTGTATGCGCAGGAATTCGCCAAGGGGCACCCGTCGGGCAAGCTGGAGGAACTGGGGCCGACCCCCAACCGGCGCGGGACCACCGTCAGGTTCGTGCCCGACACCGAAATCTTCGGTGACCGGAAGTTCAATCCCAAACGCCTGTTCAAGCTAGCCCGCTCCAAGGCCTATCTCTTCGCAGGCGTCGAGATCCGCTGGAAATGCGCGGAAAGCCTCGCATCCGAAGACGTACCGGAAGAAGCGGTCTTCAAGTTCCCCGGCGGCCTCGCCGACCATCTGGCCGAGCAGATCAACGGGCGCGAGTGCGTTACCGCCCAGCCTTTCGCCGGCAGCCAGGATTTCCCCGAAGGCGAAGACGGCAGCCAGCAGGGCCGCGTCGAATGGGCGATCGCCTGGCCGCTCTTCTCCGACGGTTCGACCAGCTGGTATTGCAACACCGTTCCGACGCCCGACGGCGGCACGCACGAGCAGGGATTGCGCGCCGCGCTCACCAAGGGCCTGCGGGCCTTCGGCGACCTCACCGGGGTCAAGAAGTCGAAGGACCTGACCGCCGACGATGTGATGGTCGGCGCGGAGGTGATGCTCAGCGTCTTCATCCGCGATCCACAGTTCCAGAGCCAGACCAAGGACCGCCTGACCTCGCCCGAAGCCGCCAAGATGGTCGAAAACGCGGTGCGCGACCACTTCGACCATTTCCTCACCGACAATATGGACCGCGGCAAAGCGCTGCTCGGCCAGGTGATGGAGCGCATGGACGAGCGCCTGCGCCGCAAGCAGGAGCGCGAGGTCAAGCGCAAGACCGCGACCAATGCCAAGAAGCTGCGGCTGCCCGGCAAGCTCACCGATTGTTCGGGCGAAGGCGATGGCGAGACCGAGCTGTTCATCGTCGAAGGCGATAGCGCCGGTGGCAGCGCCAAGCAGGCGCGCAACCGCAAGACCCAAGCGATCCTGCCGATCCGCGGCAAGATCCTCAACGTCGCCAGCGCCACGGCAGACAAGATCCGCGCGAACAGCGAAATCGCCGATCTGTCGCTCGCCATGGGTTGCGGCACGCGCAAGGATTGTGACCCGGAGAACCTGCGCTACGACCGCATCATCATCATGACCGATGCCGACGTCGACGGAGCGCATATTGCAACGCTGCTGATGACCTTCTTCTTCCAGGAAATGCCCGATGTCGTGCGCGGCGGGCACCTCTACCTCGCCCAGCCGCCGCTCTATCGCCTGACCGCGGGCAAGGAGAGTCGCTACGCCCGCGACGACGCCCACCGCGCCGAGCTGGAAGAAACGGTGTTCAAGGGCAAGAAGGTGGAAGTCGGCCGCTTCAAGGGCCTCGGCGAAATGAACCCCGCCCAGCTGCGCGAAACCACGATGAACCCCGACACGCGTTCGCTCATCCGCATAACCCTACCCGCGGAATTCGAGCAGCGCGCGGTGGTCAAGGAACTCGTCGACCAGCTCATGGGCCGTAACCCGGAACACCGCTTCAATTTCATCCAGAACAACGCCGGCGAATTCGACCGCGATATGATCGACGCCTAGCCCGATCTTTCCGTGTGCACATGTAGTTCGCCCTCGAGCGTTCTGTGTACCGGGCACTTGTCGGCAATCTCGATCAGCTTTGCACGCTGGTCTTCCTCCAGACCGGCGCCCTCGATCGTGATTGTACGGTGGAGCGCCTGTAGCTGCTTGCCCTGCTCCATCGCTTCGACATGGTCGCATTCGTCCGCATGCTGGCGTTCGTGGCGCACTTCGACGGTCACGCCGTCCAGCGGCCACTTCTTGCGATCGGCGTACATCTTCATGGTCATCGCAGTGCAGGTGCCGAGCGCGGCATTGAGCAGGTCGTAGGGCGTCGGGCCGGTATCGTCGCCGCCGTAGCCGCGCGGTTCGTCGGCGATGAAGCGGTGCGCCTTGGTGTGGACCTCGGTGCCGAACTTGCCGTGGCCGGTCTTCACGACCACGCCGTCCTCCGGCATCGGCCAGTCGTCGCGTAGGGGTAGATAGCGCTGCGCCCAACCGGCGATGACCGTGGCGGCGAAGCGCGCGTCGGCTTCCTTGACCAGCAGGTGATCCGCGCCTTCGAGGCTGACGAAGCTCTTGGGATGCTTCGCCGCCTGGAACAGCGCGCTCGCGTGCTCGATGCCGACGATCTGGTCCGTCGGCGAGTGGAGGAACATCAGTGGCTTGCGGATGCGGGCGACCTCGGCCAGCAAATCGGCGCTTTCGACCTTGTCGAGGAATTCCTTGCTAAGGCTGAATTCGCGGCCGCCGATGGTGACCGTGGTATCCTCGCCAGCCCGGACCGCCTCGAGGTCGCCATCGATATTCTCGAGCACATGCGGCACATCGCTGGGCGCGCCGATCGTGGCAATCGCGGCGACGTGGTCGGAGCCCAGATCGTCGGCTGCGGCCAGCACGGCCGCGCCACCGAGCGAGTGCCCGACCATCAGGATCGGCCCTCCGAAACGCTCGACTAGCTTGCGGGCCGCGTCGACCAGATCGCTGACATCTGTGGCAAACCCCGCGCGTCCGAACTCGCCCTCGCTACCGCCGAGGCCGGTAAAATCGAACCGCAGCGTCGCAATGCCTTCCTGCGCCAGCGCCCGCGCCACGGTGACGGCGGCCTTGCTGTTCTTCGTGCAGGTGAAGCAATGCGCGAACAGCGCAGCGCCCCGCACAAGCCCCGTCGGGAGTTCGAGGGACCCTTCGAGCGCATGGCCCGCTTCGGTCGTGATGCTGAGTGCTTCTGTCGGCATATTCTCTCCTGTCCGTCCGGCGGGCCATGGAGGTTACAACGCCCCCTTGCCCTTCGCGTGCCCTCCCCCTAACGCTCCCGTCAAGTTGCAAGGGAAAACCGATGGCCGACAACACTTCCGACCAGACACGTTTCGAAGGCACCCAGTCCTATATCGCCACCGAAGACCTCAAGGTCGCGGTGAATGCGGCCGTAACGCTGCGCCGTCCGCTGCTGGTGAAGGGCGAGCCGGGTACGGGCAAGACGGTGCTCGCGCACGAGATTTCGAAGGCGCTCGATGCGCCGCTGATTGAGTGGAACGTGAAATCCACCACCAAGGCGCAGCAGGGCCTCTACGAATACGATGCGGTCGCCCGCCTGCGCGACGGCCAGCTCGGCGACGAGCGGGTGCACGAGATCTCGAACTACATCAAGAAGGGCAAGCTGTGGGAAGCCTTCACCAGCGAACAGCTGCCCGTCCTGCTGATCGATGAGATCGACAAGGCCGACATCGAGTTTCCCAACGACCTGTTGCAGGAACTCGATCGCATGAGCTTCGACGTCTACGAAACGCATGAACGGATCGAGGCGAAGGAACGTCCGATCGTGGTAATCACCTCGAACAACGAGAAGGAACTGCCCGACGCATTCCTGCGTCGCTGCTTCTTCCACTACATCAAGTTTCCCGATCGCGAGACGATGCAGGAGATCATCGACGTCCATTATCCCGATATCCAGAAGACGCTGGTCAAGAAAGCGATGGATATCTTCTACGAGCTGCGCGAAGTGCCCGGCCTCAAGAAGAAGCCCAGCACCAGCGAGTTGCTCGACTGGCTGAAGCTATTGATGAACGAGGACATGCCGCTCGAGACGCTGCAGGACGCCAATCCCAACAGCGCCATCCCGCCGCTCCACGGCGCGCTGCTCAAGAACGAGCAGGACGTGATGATGTTCGAGCGTCTCGCCTTCATGGCCCGGCGCCAGAGCTAGCAACGTCCAGTAAGCAGAAAGTAGCGAAAGGGCGCGAACCAAGTCGTTCGCGCCCTTTTTTGCGTATCGACAGGGGGATGCAATCAGCGGAAGCTGTACGCCAGTTCGAAGTCGCCCCAGCGGCGACCGTTGATTACGATCGGCACATAGACATTGCGCACGACGACGTAATTCTTCCCGTCCCCTTCCTGGCGATAGACCGCCATCATGAATGCATCGTTCTGCTGTTTGGCCTTCTTGTCGATACCGTACAGCATGATGCGACCGTTCCTGCAGTAGGTCGTATCGTGCGTGATGTCTCCGGTGGGTTTGCGGCAACGGTCGCTGATATGCGTGGGAAGGAACCCGTTCATGTCGGCCTGCGAACACATCATGATCGCGCCGCCTTCTGCGACCACTCGGTCATTTACGGGGCGCCAATTGGCATCGGCCCAATTGCAGAGGGACGTCCTGTACTGCTTGGGATTGGTGCCTGCGACATGCACGTAATTCTGGTCGAACAGCTGCTCCATAGTCAGTGAGCTATCGGCCAACGCGTTCTCGGCAAGCTTGGTTATCTCTTCGGCATAGCTTCTAGCCTTATCCACCATCAGGCTGTCGTCGGGCGAAAGTCCGGCTTTGACCAGATTGTCGAACATGTCGCTGGCGGTCAGTTCGAGATCTTCCATGCGGTCGTGCGCAGTGGCGAGCTTCTGCTCGTTGTCGCTGACCGCGGTGTCGAAATCGCCAAGCGTATCCTGGACGCGGTGAACATGTTCCGAAATGGTTGCGGTATTGCGGGCAATCTGGTCCTGCTGCTGATCGACCTCGCCGATCAGTTCGGTGACGCCCTGAAGCGTATGTTCGATGGCAGTGACCGAACTCTTGGCCTCGGCGCTGGCGGTGGCGCCGACCTGGATTTTCTCGATCACCTGTTCGGCTTCTTCGCCAAGCGTGTCGATCGTCCGGCCGATTTCCTCGGTCGCCCGGCGCGTCTCGCTGGCGAGCGTTTTCACCTCGTTGGCCACGACGGCGAAGGTGCGGCCTTGTTCGCCAGCTCGCATCGCCTCGATCGTCGCGTTGAGAGCGAGGATGTTCGTCGTTTCGGCAATCTGGTCGATTTCCTGCGAACTGCGGCGGACCTGATCCATCGCCGCCGCGAAGCCGGTGACATGCTCGGTCAGCGTTTCGACTAGGCCGAGAAGATTACCGATCTGACCGAGCGAATTGCCGATAAGTTCGGAACCCTGGGAAAGCCGCTCGATGGCGCGCTGCGATAGCAGTCGCGCTTCGTCGGTCGCTTCGAGCACCATACGCTGGTCTTCGTCGAGTGCGGACACCGTGCCCTGCAATTCGACATATTCGGAGCGCAAGTGGCCGAACGAGTCGATGACGCCTTGCACGATCCCCGCGACATCGGAGCATCCGACCGTAACCTTGCCGCAACTATCCGGAATTGCCGACAAGTCCTTGCTGTCCGTCATCGCGATTTCGCGCATTTCCATGCTTGGCCACGTCCCTGTATTTCTAGACCCGATTTAGGGGTTAGACGGGAATGGTTATTGCCCGGTTAAGCAGCTTCCGCCGATTTTCGCTTCGCCATCGCGGTAGAGGGCGCTAAGCCTGTGTCATGTTTTTCAATTTCGTCGACGAGCTGCGCGCTGCCGGAATTTCGGCAAGCTTCAAGGAACACCTCACACTGCTCGAGGCGCTCGACAAGGATGTGATCGAGCAGACGCCGGAAGCCTTCTACTACCTCTCCCGCGCGACCTTCGTGAAAGACGAAGGCCTGATCGATCGCTTCGACCAGGTCTTTGCCAAGGTCTTCAAAGGCATCCTGTCCGATTACGGCCAGAACCCGGTCGATATTCCGGAAGACTGGCTGAAGGCCGTCGCCGAGAAGTTCCTCTCCGACGAGGAGATGGAGAAGATCAAGTCGCTTGGTGACTGGGACGAGATCATGGAGACGCTGAAAAAGCGGCTCGAGGAGCAGGAAAAGCGCCATCAGGGCGGCAACAAGTGGATCGGCACCGGCGGCACCAGCCCGTTCGGCAATTCAGGGTACAACCCCGAAGGCGTGCGGATCGGCGGCGAAAGCAAGCACAAGCGCGCGATCAAGGTGTGGGACAAGCGCGAGTTCAAGAACCTCGACAACACCAAGGAACTGGGCACCCGCAACATCAAGATGGCGCTGCGTCGCCTGCGTCGCTTCGCGCGTGAGGGCGCGGCGGACCAGCTCGATATCGACGCGACTATTGACGGCACGGCGAAGCAGGGGTGGCTCGATATCCATATGCGACCGGAACGGCGCAATGCGGTGAAACTGCTGCTGTTCCTAGATGTGGGCGGATCGATGGACCCGTTCATCAAGATCACCGAAGAGCTGTTCAGCGCGGCCACCAGCGAGTTCAAGAATCTCGAATTCTTCTACTTCCACAATTGCCTTTACGAAGGCGTATGGAAAGACAATCGCCGCCGCTGGCAGGAACGGACCAAGACCTGGGATATCCTCCACAAATACGGCCACGACTACAAGGTCGCGTTCGTCGGCGACGCAGCGATGAGCCCCTATGAGATCACCCATGCGGGCGGCAGCGTGGAGCATATGAACGAGGAAGCGGGCGCCACCTGGATGCAGCGGGTCACCAACACCTATCCCGCGACCGTCTGGCTCAATCCCGTGCCCGAAAAGCAGTGGGGATATTCGCAGTCGACAAAGGTGATGAAGCACCTGGTAAACGACCGGATGTATCCGCTGACGCTGGATGGCCTCGACGACGCGATGCGCGAATTGAGCCGCAAGCAGGGTTAGGACGCCTTGCGGCACACCCGCTTCGAGGCGGTCCGCCACCGGCTCGAGCAGTTCGATCCGGGCACGGGCTGGCGGCTGTGGCTCTACGAATTTCTGCTATTCGGCTTCAAGCAGGCTTGGGCCTGCCTTTTCGGGGGCTTGATGCTGGCCCTGCTTCTAGCGACGCATCTGTATTATCCCGACGACGCGTCCCTGCCCCGATACGATTTCATCACCTTGGCAGCCGTTGCAATTCAGGCTGCGATGCTGGCCTTCCGGCTCGAGACTTGGTCCGAAGCCAAGGTCATCCTGATCTTCCACATCGTCGGCACGGTGATGGAGCTGTTCAAGACGGCAGCGGGATCGTGGATCTACCCCGAACCGAGCGTGCTGCGGATTGGCGACGTGCCGCTATTCTCGGGGTTCATGTACGCGGCGGTAGGAAGCTACATCGCCCGCGTCTGGCGCATCTTCGACTTTCGCTATTCGCACTATCCCGCACGCTGGGCGACCTACGCGCTGGCGGCGGCGATCTACGTGAACTTCTTCGCCCATCACTGGCTCCCGGACGTCCGCTATTTGCTGTTCGGGGTCACGATTCTGCTGTTCTGGCGGACGAGAATTCACTTCCGCAATTGGCTGGCGCATCGTTGGATGCCGTTGCTGCTTGGATTTTTCCTGGTCGCATTATTCATCTGGGGTGCAGAGAACATCGGTACCTTCGCTCGCGCCTGGACCTACCCGGGGCAGGAGGACGGCTGGCAGCCGGTCAGCCTCGCCAAACTGGGAAGCTGGTTCTTGCTGATGCTGATCAGCTTCGTCCTCGTCAGCCTTGTTCACCCGGTGCGCGAGCCAGTATGAGAGCAACGAAGGAGAACTCGATGCACTATCTTGTGCTACCCGCCCTCGCCCTCGCAGGGGTCGCCATTGCTGCGGAGCCCGACGAAGAACGCGCGGTATCGGGCGAGATCGAAATGGCAGCGGAAGCAACACCGTGCGATGGCAGCGTGCCGGTTTTCAATCCCGAAGGCTGTCCTGAAAAGCCGATCGACGTGGACGAGTGCGAGCAGACCATCACGCAGGTTCGCGACGCGAATGGCCAGCCTTCGCTGCGGCGGGAGGGAGCCGTCCCGGAAGACGCCGAGATGATCGCGGCGGTCGATCACCGGATCGATGGATGTAGCGTCATGGTGATGCACAACGACACGTCGGATGTGCGCCCGGTGCCCGAACTGGACGATCGCGTCGAACTGATCCCCGCCGGCTAGTCCTGCTTGTCCAGCTCGTCATTGAGACGCAGGCTGCATCGCCAGAAGAAGAATGCCGGAATGAGACCGAGGAATGCCGCGCCATAGAGGACGTAGCGCACGCTTTCCTCGCCATATTCTGGGCGCAGCCAGTCGGACAGCATGCCGAAGAATAACGGCCCGAGGCCCAGCCCGATTAGGTTCTGGAAGAACAGGAGAACTGCGGCCGCGATGGCTCTTGAGCGGAGAGGCACCAAACCCTGCGCCGCGGAGTAGGTGGGTCCGTAATACAAGGAGTTCAGCAGCGTCGGCACGAACAGCAGGATCAGGCCCATCTGCCAAGTCTGCGCCTGATAGGCGAGAAACGCGATCGGCGCTGCAACGGCCATGCCTATGGCCGGCGCCGTGAGAACGTGGCGACGGTTCTGCGATCCGAAGCGGTCCGCAAGCCAGCCGCCGAGCACGGTCCCCACGATGCCCGCGGCGCCGTTCACGATGCCGAACCAGAAGCCGACCTCGCCCGGCGACATGCCATGGGTCCGCTGGAAGAAGATCGTCGTCCAGGTGACCTTGCCATAGGCGAGAAACGCGGCCGCCGATCCGGCACATAAAAGCAGGACGAAGGCGCGCGAGCGCATGACCTTGCCCATCGCCTTGAAGAACGGGACCACGTCATCGGTGCCCCTCTGGCGTAGAACCTCGAGGCTGTCCTTACGGCGCGGCTCTTTCAGGACGAACCACACAATCAGGGCGAGAACCACGCCCGGAATACCAACGAACAGAAACGCCCTGCGCCACCCCACCCAATCGGCGAGGACTCCGCCGATGAGCATGCCGAGCAGCGTTCCTATCGGGATCCCAAGCGCATAGAAGGCCAGAGCGGAACTGCGTTTTTCCGGCGGCACGAGATCTGAAATCAGCGAATGCGCCGGCGGAGTGCAACCGGCCTCTCCCACACCGACGCCGATGCGGGCGAGAAGCAGTTGAATAAAATTCTGCGCTACGCCGCACAGCGCGGTCATCGCCGACCAGGTCGCCAAGGCCAATGCAATCAACCGCGGTCGATTCGTTGTCGGCCTGTCGGAATAGCGCGCAATCGGCAGGCCGAGGACGGTGTAGAACAGCGCAAATGCAAGGCCCGTCATCAGGCCGATCTGCGTATCGCTCAGACCCAGATCCTGCGCGATCGGTTCGGCCAGGATGTTGACGATCTGCCGGTCGATGAAATTGAAGATGTAGACGATCAACAGAATCCAGAGGGTGGCGCGCACTGAACTCTGCGCTGCGCCGGTGGGTGCCGCTGTCGCCATCAAACTCTCTCCCGAAGCGCGGGTATGCCCGTCACTTTCGGTCAAGCAACCCTATCCATTGGCTTTCGTCAAGCGTTCTTCGACCGATCGAAAGTCCGGTTTGGTGCCACGGGTGGCTCAATACGAATCCACCGCGTCGAACAGCGCCGCGATTTGCGCCTGCTCGATTTCGTCGAGGTCAGGATGCCAGATGTCGAAAATCAGGACCAAGCGGTCGGTCTGCGAGTGGTTCCAGGCTTCATGTTCGATCGTGTCGTCGAAAACCATCAGCCGACCTTTTTCCCAAGCGCGCGTCGATGTGCCGACCCGGAGGGCCCCGTCACCCGGCACGACCAGTGGGAGGTGGCATATGAGGCGCGGGTTCAGCATCCCGGTATGCGGGGGAATGTGCGCACCAGCCTTCAGAAGGGAGAACATGATCGTCGGTGCGCGCTTGGGTATCCGGCACTGGGGAGCGAAGTCGGTAATCGCACCAAAGGTGTGCGGGCAGAGCTTCACCCGGTCCGCGATCGGCTTCTCCGAATCGATAAGATCGAAGGTGCTCCAATCGTCATTCTCGAGCAGACCGTGCGAATTGCCCTGTGGGCGGTCTTCGGTGCGCTTCATGTAAGCCGCGAAGGTTTCACCGCCATCCATGAGGGCTTTCGCTTCCGAGACGATCTGCTCGGTATATGCTTCGAGTTCTTCTACCCAGGACCAGCCAGCGGTATCGTAATATTCCGCATAGGGCAGATCGGGATAGAAATAGGTCGTCGGCATTCGGAGATATTGCTCGCCGGTGTTTTCGCGCTGGAATTGGCCGGTCATGATCGCGATGCTTTTGGCAAATCTCGGATGCCATTCCGATTGCGGGAAGCCCTGCCGTTCCAGCGATGCATGGAGATGGCGCACATAGCCCTGCTCGATGTCCTGCAAGCGCCGCAAGGCTCTTTGCGCCGTGGGCCGATCATATGGCGCTCCTGCTTCGGCCTGTTTCAAGGCGGCAGTGTAGTAAGCGGAAGCGGCGCGATGATCGCCAGCATCGAGGCGAGCATCGCCTTCAGCCACAAGACTGGCGAAATCCGGCGCGGCCTGGGTCATCCGTAGAGCAGGTGCGGCGCGATTGTCTGGCGCCATGCAGTTTCGTCTGCGTCCGCGAGGCTATCCAGGTCGCCGGGTTCGGCTTCGCTGTCATCCACCCATTCGCGCAAACTCGGCCCGCCGTTGATCACGTCGATCGCGAGTCGCTCTAGCTCGTACTCATAGGGAAAATCGCGCCACAGATCGTAGTCCGGATAGAGGTTGCGGATCGCCTTAAAGGCCAGCGCCTGAAGCCGCCACGGTCGGAACTCGTGATGATCGTAGAAGGGGCCTTCCGCGTGGATCATCAGTGAGTTGCAGAGCTTCCCGGCGTGCTTGTGGAACGTCGGCTCGAACCAGCACTCGCGCAAAGCGCAGCCCCGAAGCCATGCAGGAGCAAGTCGCTCCATCTCTTTCATAACGCCGCCTGCATCGACATCGGGCGCGCCGAACAGCACTTCGAGCGGCCGGGTCGTCCCGCGACCCTCGCTCAGTGTCGTTCCCTCTATCATGACGGTACCGGCATAGGCCCGCGCCATATTGACGGTGGCGGCATTCGGGCTCGGATTGATCCATACCCGGTCTTCCGGCCAGCCAAAGCCGGGCGCATGACCGGGCTTCCAGCCGACCATCTCGATCACCTTGTAATCGAGGTCGAGGTCGAAATGCGCTTTGAACCAGTGGCCCATTTCGCCCATCGTCATGCCGTGCCGCATCGGCATGGGCGCCGCGCCGACGAAGCTTTCCTGTCCAGGGACCAGCAAGGTGCCTTCCACCGGCCCGCCAGCGGGATTGGGGCGGTCAAGAACCCAGACCGATTTACCCGCCTTCGCCGCCTCTTCCATCAGGTAGAGCAGCGTCGTCACGAAGGTGTAAATGCGGCAACCGAGATCTTGGAGGTCGAACAGGAAAACGTCCGCCGTCGACATCATCTGTCCGGTCGGTCGCCGGACCTCGCCGTAGAGGCTGAAAACCGGGATATTGTGGCGCGGATCGGTCTCGTCCGCCGTCTCGACCATATTGTCCTGCTTGTCGCCCTTCAGCCCGTGCTGCGGCCCGAAGGCAGAGGTGACGTTGACCCCGCGTTCGATCAGCGCGTCGAGCGAATGGTGCAGTTGCGCGGTGACCGAAGCCGGATGCGCCACCAGCGATACGCGCTTGCCCGCCAGCGGGGCGCGAAGTTCGTCTTCGGTCAGAAGGCGGTCGATGCCGAATTTCATGGCGCGGTGGGTGCCGCAAGCGTGCCCGTGAAGCAAGCAGGTTCATGGAAATCCGGCACATCGCCCGAATGGCAGAGCGCCCAGTAACTTTTCGTGCCGCCCTGCTCTTCTAGGATGCAGGTCATTCCATAGTCGCAATCGACTGACGGTATCACATCGGCGGGGATGGCCGCATCGAAGATGGCGAAGCTGCTGCCGGGCCGCATGGTGCAATCAGGCTCGCGAGCCATGGGGAGTTCTCGCATCCCGTTTCGCGGCGCATCGAAGGCATACGCGTTCCAACGCTCCGACGGGGACAGGTTCAATTCCAGGTATGACGTGCCGCCTTTGGGCTTCACGAACATCTCGAAGCAGGTGGTTTGCCAAAGGCAGTCCGCCCGTCCCCGCCCCGCAAACTTCGGTACGACAAGGCTCTGCACGCCCTCGACGCGCCAACGGACACGCAACCAATTGGGGTCGCGGCCGATGATCTTCGCCGTCACGGAGGTTACGCTCGCCGCAGGATAGGCGGCATGCGGCACCAGTTCATGCGTTTGCACGGGCGTCCTTACCTGCTAGCGCGCGCTCCATCATGAGCAGCTTTTCCTCCGACCTCCTGCGCACCCTCGAAGAGCGCGGCTATATTCACCAGATCACCAATGGCGAGGCGCTGGACGCGCTAGCTGCCAAGGGCACGGTGCCGGGCTATATCGGCTTCGATGCCACCGCGCCATCGCTGCACGTGGGAAGCCTTGTGCAGATCATGATGCTGCGCCGGTTGCAGCAGGCCGGGCACAAGCCGATCGTCGTGATGGGGGGCGGCACGACCAAGGTGGGCGATCCCAGCGGCAAGGACGAGAGCCGTAAAATGCTGACCGATGCCGATATTGACAAGAATATCGCCGGCATCCGCAAGGTCTTCGAGCGCCTGCTGACCTTCGGTGACGGGCCGACTGACGCCGTGATGGTCAACAATGACGAGTGGCTAAGCGAGCTCGGCTATATCGAGTTGCTGCGCGATGTAGGCCCGCACTTCACTGTCAATCGCATGCTGACCTTCGATTCGGTCAAACTGCGGCTTGACCGCGAGCAGCCGCTGACGTTCCTCGAATTCAACTACATGATCCTGCAGGCTTACGATTTCCGCGAGCTGGCGCAGCGCTATGGCTGTCAGTTGCAGATGGGTGGGAGCGACCAGTGGGGTAATATTGTCAATGGCATGGAGCTTGCCCGCCGCATGGATGGCAGCGAGCTGTTCGGACTGACGACGCCGCTGCTCACCACCGCCGACGGATCGAAGATGGGGAAGACCGCGGCGGGTGCCGTCTGGCTCAACGAGAACCAGCTACCAAGCTACGACTTCTGGCAGTTCTGGCGCAATGTCGATGACCGCGATGTCGGGCGCTTTCTACGGCTGTTCACCGATCTTCCGCTGGATGAGATCGCCAGACTTGAAGCGCTGGAAGGTGCCGAGATCAATCAGGCGAAGACGATGCTGGCCACCGAGGTCACCGCACTGGTGCGCGGGCGCGAGGCCGCAAATGCCGCCGCGCAGACGGCCAGCGACACCTTCGCGGGCGGCGGCTCGGGGGAAGAACTGCCCTCGCTTTCGGTTGGGAGCGACGGCATGCGGATCGGTGCCGCGCTCACCGCGCTCGGCTTCACGGCCTCCAATGGCGAGGCGAAGCGCAAGCTGGCGGAAGGCGCAGTCAAGCTGGACGGCGAGGTGGTCGGCGACCCCGGTTTCCTTGTGAATGTGGCGCCCGATACGGAGATCAAGCTCAGCCTGGGCAAGAAGAAACACGCGATTTTGCGCCGCTGAACTTGGCGGTCGTCGCCTTGCGAGTGCCAATACCTTCGCGCAGGTTTACCAAATATCAGCCTTTGCCGGGGTATGGGATCTGCGATCAATATTTCGGAGGGATCGCAACAGATGAGTGCCGGAGCACAATTGAGCGTAACCGACCAGCGGCGCATGGCACGCCATCCGGTCGATCACCCCGTCATTGCCGAACATTTCGGCAAGGGTGACCTGCGCCTCCACATCGCCAATATCTCGGCAAACGGCTTTATGGTCGACAATGCCGACGGGCTCAGCCGCGGCGAGCGGGTCATCATTCGCCTGCCGGTAATCGGACGGATCGAATCCTACGTGATCTGGACTCGCGACAATCGCGCCGGCTTCCAGTTCGAGCGGATCATCCGGGTGGACGATTTCCTCGCCCTGATCGACGAGCTTCAGCCGAACCCGCGCCTGCGCAAGCTGCGCTAATCGCCAAGATCTGATTCTCACACGGAAAGCAGGCGCGTCTTCCCAATGGGAGGCGCGCCTGCCATGCGTCTGGTGTGAGCCAGAACGACCAAGCAATAACCCCCGATAGCTCGCCCTTCCGGATCGCGAATTTCCGCGCTTACTGGCTGTCGCGCCTGAGCATGACGCTGGCGCAATATGCGATGATGCTGATCATCGGATGGCAGACCTATAATATCGCGCGCGACGGCGGGTTGAGCGTGGCGGAGTCCTCCGGCCAGCTTGCGCTGATCGGCCTGCTGCAATTTCTCCCGCTTTTCGTGCTTACGCCGTTTTCGGGCTGGGCCGCCGATCATTTCGACAGGCGCAATATCGCGCGTCTGACCATGCTGGCCCAGCTGGGATGCGCGGGAACTCTGGCGTTCCTGACGTGGCACGGCGATCTCTCGCTCGCCTGGCTCTATGGCGTCGCCATCGTCCTCGGCGTGGTGCGCGCGTTCAACGGCCCCGCCTTGTCGGCGCTGGCCCCGAACCTCGTGCCCAAGACGATCCTCCCGAATGCCATCGCCTTGTCGAGCATCGCGTGGCAGGTCGGCATGATCGTCGGCCCCGCGATTGGCGGCTATACCTATGCTATCCTCCCTGCCTTGCCCTACCTTGTGGCGGCCGGACTGTTCGCCGTGTCGATCACTGCGATTTCCTTCATCGGCAAGGTCCCGCAACCACCGCGCGAGGCGAACAAGCGACCGATCCACCAGATGGTCGAGGGGCTTCGCTATGTCGTACGCAACAAAATGGTGCTCGGCGCGATCACGCTCGACCTGTTCGCGGTGTTTCTGGCCGGGGCGACTGCGCTGTTCCCGGTCTATGCGCGCGATATTCTAGAGGTCGGCGAGACCGGCCTTGCCCAGCTCGCCATGGCTCCCGCCGTCGGGGCTGCGCTCACCGCGCTGCTGTTCTCCTTCCGCCCGCTGAAGACCAATGTCGGGCCGAAGATGCTGTGGGCCGTCGCAATCTTCGGTGTGGCGACCATCGTTTTCGGCCTGTCGACCTATATGCCGCTCAGCCTCGCCATGCTGTTCATCGTTGGCGCGGCGGACATGTTCAGCGTCTACATCCGCCAGTCGCTGATCCAGCTGCACACCCCTGACGACAAGCGTGGCCGGGTATCTTCGGTCAGCCTGCTGACGATCAGCGCCTCCAACGAATTCGGCGATTTCTTTTCCGGATCGCTCGCATTCGTGTTCGGCCCGGTGATCGCTGTTGTCGGCGGAGGCGCCGGTGCCATCATCACGGTGGCGCTGTGGAGCAAGCTGTTCCCGGTTCTGCGGACAACCCGGACCTTTGACCCGCCTGAAGAATTGCTAGAACCGACACCGGAAGAAAAGCTCAAGGAGCAGATGCCATGAAAGCCGACTCCATTCTCGACACCATCGGGCGCACACCGCACGTCCGCCTCTCCCGCCTGTTCCCCGACCATGAGGTTTGGGTGAAGAGCGAGCGGAACAATCCCGGCGGTTCCATCAAGGACCGCATCGGCCTCGCCATGATCGAGGATGCCGAGAAGGCCGGCAAGCTCAAGCCGGGCGGCACCATCGTGGAACCGACCAGCGGCAACACCGGTATCGGCCTGGCGATGACCGCTGCGGTAAAGGGCTACAAGCTGGTCCTCGTAATGCCCGAAAGCATGAGCATCGAGCGGCGCCGCCTGATGCTTGCCTATGGCGCGACCTTCGACCTCACGCCGAAGGAAAAGGGCATGAAGGGCGCGATCGAACGCGCGCAGGAGCTGGTCGCCGAAACCGACGGTGCCTGGATGCCGAGCCAATTCGACAACGAGAGTAACTGGAAAGTCCACGCCCGCACGACCGCACAGGAGATTCTCGACGATTTCGCAGACAGTCCGATCGACGTGATGATCACCGGCGTCGGCACCGGCGGCCACCTCACCGGCTGTGCGGAAGTGCTTAAGGAGAAGTGGAGCGGTTTCAAGGCCTACGCCGTCGAGCCTGCCCAGTCCCCGGTCATCAGCGGAGGCCAGCCCGGCCCTCACCCCATCCAGGGCATCGGCGCGGGCTTCGTGCCCGACAATCTGCATACGCAATCGATTGACGGCTCTATCCAGGTCGATGCCGAGGCCGCCAAGGAGATGGCCCGGCAATGCGCCGCGAAGGAAGGTATGCTCGTCGGCATTTCGAGCGGCGCGACGCTTGCCGCAATCGCCAAGAAACTGCCCGACCTGCCCGCAGGAACCCGCGTGATGGGCTTCAATTACGATACCGGCGAGCGTTATCTGTCGGTGCCGGACTTCCTGCCCGAATGAGCGGGCTCAAGCGTATCGATTACAGCGACAACGGCACGCCGCTCGTCGCCCTGCACGGTAAGCCTGCGGGACAGGCTCGCGCGGCGGTGGCCGTCTTCCCGACCTTCATGAACTCCACGCCCGGCGTCGAAGCCAAGGCTCGTGAGCTGATAAACGAAGGCTACGAAGTTCTGATCGGCGACTTCTACGGGCCCGAAGCACCCGCGGATCCCGACGAAGCCTTCGTGGCGCTCGAGAAACTGCGCGGCGATCCGCCCGCGATGCGCCAGCGGCTGCGCGCGACGCTCGATCTGTTAAGCGAGTTGGCACCGGACCTACCGCATCTGGCGATCGGGTTTTGCCTAGGCGGAATGGCCGTTCTCGAGATGGCGCGCGACGGGCAGGATCTGCTTGCGGTGGCGAGTTTCCATGGCCTGCTCGAAACGCGGCTTCCGGCTCAGGACCGTCCGAAGGCGCGCATGCTCGTCTGCCATGGCGACCGCGACGAATTGGTGCCACGCTCGCATGTCATGGCCTTCTGGGAAGAGATGGACCAGGTCGGGGCCGATTGGCACTTCCACAGCTATGCCAATGTCGGGCATGGCTTCACCGCCAAGGTCGGCCTCGACGGCTCGTCCAATCCGGCCTTCGACGCCAGCGCCGATCGGCAGAGCTGGCAGGCGATGCTCGGCCTGTTCGATGAGATACTCTCTAACCCGCGAACGTGACGCCCAACCATTCGGCAATTGGTCCTGCTAAAAAGGTGGCACCAAAGCGCCCCCTTCCCAGTAGATCGTCCGCGCCTCAGGCAGCGGTAGCGAATGCCTCTTCGCCCAGCGCCATCATGCTTTCTGAACCGCTTTCAAGCTTGCGGCGCAGGGCACCGGCATCGGGCAGGAAGCGGTCCATGTAATAGCGCGCACTGGCGAGCTTGGCTTCGTAGAATGCTGTGTCGTCGCTGCCACCGGCCAGAGCGGCCGCCGCAGTCTTGGCCATGCGCAGCCACATCCACCCAAGCGAGACGATGCCCATGATGTGCATGTAGTGATGCGCACCGGCACCGAGGTGGTTGGGGTTCTGCATCGCGTTCTGCATGAACCACATGGTCGCAGCCTGCTGCTGACCAAGCGCCTTCTCGAGCGCTTCGGCCATTGGCGCGAGCGTCTCGTCGTCCTTGGCAGCGGCGATATCCTCGCCGACGACCTTGAAGAACGCCTGGATCGCGGCGCCGCCTTTTTGGGCAAGCTTGCGACCGCACAAATCCATCGCCTGCACGCCATTCGTGCCTTCGTAGATCTGGGCAATGCGGGCATCGCGCACGAACTGGCTCATGCCCCATTCCTCGATATAGCCGTGGCCGCCGAAGACCTGCTGCATATTGGTCGCGACTTCATAGCCCTTGTCGGTACCGTAGCCCTTGATGACCGGCGTCAGCAGGCCGATCATCATGTCGGCTTCTTCGCGCTCTTCCTCGGTCTGCGCCTTGTGCGTCAGGTCGACCTGCAGCGCTCCCCACAGGCACAGCATGCGCATGCCTTCGGTAAAGGTCTTTGCATCCATCAGCATACGGCGCACGTCGGGGTGGACGAAAATGGGGTCGGCCTGCGCATCGGGATCGGCGGGTCCGGTCAGCGCGCGGCCCTGACGACGGTCGAGCGCGTAGGCAACGGCGTTCTGGTAGGACACCTCGGCCTGGCTCAGGCCTTGGATGCCGACGCCGAGACGCGCGGCATTCATCATGATGAACATGGCGGCGAGCCCCTTGTTCTCTTCGCCGACGAGCCAGCCTTTTGCGCCGTCGTAATTGAGCACACAGGTCGAGTTGGCGTGAATGCCCATCTTGTGCTCGATCGAGCCGCACATCACGCCGTTGCGCTCGCCCGGCGTACCGTCTTCGTTGACGATGAACTTGGGCACCACGAACAGCGAAATGCCCTTCGTGCTGTCCGGGGCACCGGGAGTTTTGGCGAGGACAAGGTGAATGATGTTCTCGCTCATGTCGTGTTCGCCGGCCGAGATGAAGATCTTGGTGCCGGTGATGGCATAACTGCCGTCGGACTGCGGCTCCGCCTTGGTGCGGATCATGCCGAGGTCGGTGCCGCAATGCGGCTCGGTCAGGTTCATGGTGCCGGTCCATTCGCCGGACACCATCTTCGGCAGGTACTTTTCCTTCTGTTCCTGCGAACCCTTGGCAATCAGGGCCGAGATCGCGCCATTGGTGAGGCCGGGATACATGCCGAATGCCTGGTTTGCGCTGGAAATGAACTCTTCCATCGCGAAGCCGAGAACATGCGGCATGCCCTGTCCGCCGAATTCTTCGGGATGGGACAGCGTGCCCCACCCTGCTTCGTTGAAAAGGTCGAACGCTTCCTTGAAGCCCTTGGGCGTGGTGACGGAGCCGTCTTCGTTCCGGGTGCAGCCTTCTTGGTCGCCCGACTGGTTAAGGGGCGCCAGCACCTCGGCGCAGAATTTCCCGCCTTCGTTGATGACGGCATTGGTCACGTCCGCGCTGGCCATTTCGAAACCGGGAAGATTGCCATAGCTGCCGAGGTCGAGAACCTCGTTCACGATGAAGCGCGTGTCGCGGGTCGGGGCGGAATAGATGGGCATCTGCGTGTCCTTGCTGGGAATATAACTGGGTAATCGAACCTGAGGTCAATCGAGGTCGAGCGACTCGATCTGGTCTATGAAATCGGTCAGTTCGTTAATTGAGCTGTCGATGTCGTCGCGCTGCTCCTTGAGTTTTGCGACGTGGGCCTTGCACTTTTCTACCGTGACGCGGCGCTGCTCGACCCGCCCGTCGCCGAGATCGTAGAGATCGATCATCTCGCGGATTTCGGTGAGCGAGAAGCCGACGTTCTTGGCTCGCATAATCCAGGCGAGCCGTGCACGGTCGCGCTTCGAATAGATGCGGGTCAGACCGACGCGTGACGGCGCAATCAGGCCCTCATCCTCGTAAAAGCGCAGGGCGCGGGCGGTACAGCCGAACTCGCTAGTGAGATCCGAGATCGAGAACTGCTCACGGTCGAAGGCATCCGGGCGTTCGAGGTGCGCGCCGGCGTGACGGCGGTCGCCTTCGCTGCGCCGAGCATCTTTGGGAAGCGGCTGGTTCATGCCCCTTCCCTACTCAACGTTTACGTAAGCGTCAAGTCTTGACGGGTTGGAGAGTTCGCCCCTCCACGACCCTGTAAAAGCAACTGCGAGCGCCCGTGTGGCACGTGGGCCCGGCGGGGCTGCAGTAGAGGACAAAGGCGTCTTGGTCGCAATCCACCTGGATTTCATCGACCTTCAGGATATTCCCAGACGTCTCGCCCTTTTTCCAGAGCGTGTCTCGGGATCGTGAGTAGAAATGCGCCTCGCCGCTTTCCAGCGTCGCTTGAAGGGCTTCGGCATTCATGAAGGCGACCATAAGCACATCCTTGGTCGCCGAATCCACCACCACCGCACTCAGCAGACCGCGATCGTCGTATTTTGGATCGAGGGTGCGACTGGTTTCACGCTGATCGCTGTCGGACACGCGGCTGGACCTTTCGGGCTTGTAAAAATGCGACGGACTTGTTGCACGATAACCACAAATCCGGTTCAAAATCGAGCAGCTTTCAAAATGCCTGTTCCATCGAGTGCGCGCATGGTGAACATTCCTCTCGTGGATCGCGACGATCCGCCAAACCGGAGCATCGGTGCCGTAAGAGTGCCAGGTTCATGGGGGTCCCGGATCCGCTGCCGCGTTGAGGGTTTTCGCGGCGCATCCGATAACGATGAGGGATGGACCGAGGTGCCTGCTGGGGGGCAGCACCGCCGTCGAAAGGCCGGTCCGGTATTATTCGTCACGTGGCGCCCGGGTTCGCAAGGACCCGGGCGTTTCGTTTAGGCGGCGCGCCGCGACAGGTCTTTCGCCTCTTCCAGAACTCGCGCGAAACAAGCAATGCGAACGGCCCTGGCGCCCGCACGCTTGAGGACCTTCACGCAAGCCGAGGAGGTCGCCCCGCTCGTCAAAACGTCATCCACCAGCAGGACGTTTGCTCCATCGAGGCCCACTTTTGCCTTCGGGTTGATCGCAATCGCTCCGGAAAGGACCTTCTTTCGCGCCTTCGCCCCCAAGCCGCCGAGCGAGGGCGTAGGTCTCGTCCGCACCAGCGCATCGACGATCAACTTGCCGTGACCGAGTTTCTCCAGCTCCCGCCCCAGCAGGGCTCCCTGGTTGTATCCCCTCTGCCACAAGCGCTGGCGATGAAGCGGTACCGGCACGATGATCCGATTTTCTCTCGCCTCGCCTTCAGGGATGCGCGCCGCGATTAAGCGCGCCAGTATCGGGGCGAGTGCGATCCGGCGCCCATGCTTCAGTGCGAGGATCAGCTTCCTAGCTGTCTCACCATAGAGCGTTCCCGCCGCGATCCCGTCGTGAAACGGAGGATCGGCGAAGCACGGCGCGCAGATGGCACCGTGCTCCGGCCCGTTCTCGCCGAACGGGCGTTGGCAAAGGCTGCAATTGGGCTCCGCGGGGATGACCAACTCATTCCAGCAGGCGTGGCAAAGGCCGCCCTGTTCGCCCACGCTCTCGCCACATGCCGGACACCGCGGCGGGTAAATGAAGTCCACGACCGGCGCGAGGCTTTCGGCGAGGAAGCGTCTTGTCGACATCGAAAGGTGATGCCCGTCTTGCGCGCTTCCCGCAAGCACGGCAGGGCACGCGTCATGGCCAGCACGCCCCCGCCCCGCATCTTCTCGCGCCGCCGCAGAATCGCTGGATTGCGGCGCGCGCGGGTCCGCCAGTCGCAGCGCGATGCCGCGCGCTATATCCTGCAGGATATGGTCGAGGATGTGCTCGAGCGCCTTGAGTTCATGCGCTTGTCCCCGGCCACCGCCTTAGTCATCGGCGACTGGACGGGGACGCTCGCGCTGTCGCTGCGCGGACTTGGCGTCGAGGTGGCGGAGGCCGATGTCGCCACGCTTGACGAGGAGCAACCCCTGCCGGGCAGCCCTTACGACCTCATCGTTTCGCTAGCCTCGCTTGACCGAGTGAACGATCTGCCGGGCGCCCTGCTCCACCTTCGCGGCGCGCTGGGCGACGGGGGCATCCTGATTGCCAGCGTGGTCGGGGCCGGAAGCCTCGCCAATCTGCGGACCGCCATGATCGCCAGCGAGCCAGACCGTCCGGCGGCCCGGATGCATCCGCTGATCGACAATGCGGCGGCCTCGGCCCTCCTCCAGCGCGCGCTGTTCCGGCGGCAAGTGGTCGATGGACGCTCGCTGAGCGTGTCCTATGGCAGCCTCGACCGCTTGGTCTCCGACCTGCGCGACCAGGGTCTTGGCAATTCGCTTGCCAGTCCGGCACCGCCGCTGGGCAAGGCAGCACTGGAGCGGGCGCGGGCAGCCTTCCTGCGCTCAGCCAACGCCAAGGGCCGCGTCGTCGAAACCTTCGAGATTTTAACGCTAACCGGCTGGAAAGACTAGCGCAGGCTCGCTTGTGCCGCTGCGAGGCGCGCGATCGGCACGCGGTAGGGTGAGGCGCTGACGTAGTCGAGCCCGGTCTTCTCGCAAAACGCGATGCTGGCGGGATCGCCGCCATGTTCGCCGCAAATTCCAAGCTTCAGTCCATCGCGTGTCGCCCGCCCGCGTTCGCTCGCCAGTTCGACCAACTGGCCGACACCGTCGATGTCGAGGCTGACGAAGGGATCCCGCGCGAAAATGCCCTTGTCGACATAGGTCGTCAGGAAGCGCCCCGCATCGTCGCGGCTGACACCGAGCGTCGTCTGCGTGAGGTCGTTGGTGCCGAAGCTGAAGAACTCGGCGGATTCGGCGATGTCGCCCGCCATCAGGGCGGCGCGGGGTAGTTCGATCATGGTGCCGACCAGATAGTCGACCGTGCAGCCCTTATCCGCGAACACCTGCTGCGCGGCGCGGTCCACCACGTCCTTGAGCAGTTCCAGCTCGCGCTTCGTAGCGACTAGCGGGATCATCACCTCGGGCACCGGCGCCTCGCCGCTGGCCTTCGCTACCTCGCAGGCTGCTTCGAAGATCGCGCGGGACTGCATCTCGTAGATTTCGGGATAGGTGATCCCGAGGCGGCACCCGCGATGGCCGAGCATCGGGTTGAACTCGTGCAGCTCGTTCGCACGGCGGCGCAGCTTGTCGATGCCGACGCCGGTCGCCTCGGCCAACTCCTCGAACTCCGTGTCGCCATGCGGAAGAAATTCATGGAGCGGCGGGTCGAGCAGGCGGATCGTGCAAGGCAAGCCGGCCATCACCTCGAAGATCTTGACGAAATCCCCGCGCTGTTCGGGCAACAGCTTGTCGAGCGCAGCGCGGCGGCCAGACTCGTTCTCGGCCAGGATCATCTCGCGCACGGCGCTGATCCGGCCCGCGTCGAAGAACATGTGCTCCGTCCGGCAAAGGCCGATGCCTTCGGCGCCGAACTGGCGCGCCATCTTGCACTCGGTTTCGGTCTCGGCATTGGTTCGCACGCGCATGCGACGGTGCTCATCGGCCCATTCCATCAGCGTGCCGAAGTCGCCTGCGAGTTCGGGTTCTATGGTGGCGACTTCGCCTGCCATGACTTGACCGTTAGCACCATCGATGGTGATGACATCGCCTTCGGAAAGCTCGCGATTGCCGATAGTAAGCGTGCGACCTTCCCGCGCCATCGCAACCTGCGATGCGCCCGAAACACAGGGCCGCCCCATGCCGCGTGCTACGACAGCAGCGTGACTTGTCATCCCGCCGCGCGCCGTGAGTATCCCGGTCGCGGCATGCATGCCGTGAATATCCTCCGGCGACGTCTCGACGCGCACGAGAATCACCTTTTCGCCGCGATTGGCCCACAGCTCCGCAGTGTCGGCGTCGAGCACGATCTTGCCGCTCGCTGCGCCGGGTGAGGCCGGTAGACCGGTGGTCAGCACATCGCGCGGCGCCTGGGGATCGAGCGTCGGGTGGAGCAACTGGTCGAGCGCCATCGGGTCGACACGCAGGATCGCGGTTTTCTCGTCGATCAGTCCCTCGCCCACCATGTCGACCGCCATCTTGAGAGCGGCCTTGGCGGTGCGCTTGCCGGTGCGGGTCTGGAGCAGCCACAGCTTGCCCTGCTGCACGGTGAACTCAATGTCCTGCATGTCGTTGTAATGCTTCTCGAGCAGTTCGAAGACATGGGCGAGTTCGCCGAAGGCGTCGGGCATGGCTTCTTCCATGCTCGGTTTGTCGGCACCGGCGGCCTCGCGGCGCGCCTTTGTCAGGTATTGCGGCGTGCGGATGCCGGCGACGACATCCTCGCCCTGCGCATTGACCAGCCACTCGCCATAATAGGCCTTCTCACCGGTCGAAGGGTCGCGAGTGAAGGCGACACCGGTCGCGCTGGTATCGCCCATATTGCCGAATACCATTGCCTGCACGTTGACCGCGGTGCCCATGTCGTGCGGGATGTCGTTAAGGCGGCGGTAGATCTTGGCACGTTCGGTATCCCAACTGTCGAACACGGCGCTGATCGCGCCCCACAACTGCTCGATTGGGTCTTGCGGGAACGGCTTGCCGAGCTCCTGTGCGACGATGGACTTGTACTCGGCGACGAGCGTCTTCCACTCGTCCGCGCTCAGCTCGGTATCGGCGTAATAGCCCGCGTCTTCCTTGGCGATTTCGAGCGCTTCCTCGAACAGGCCGTGATCGACGCCGAGCACGACGTCGCCATACATCTGGATGAAGCGGCGGTAGCTATCCCAGGCGAAGCGTTCGTCGCCACTGGTGTTCGCGAGGCCTTCGACCGTCTCGTCGTTGAGGCCTAGGTTGAGGACGGTGTCCATCATACCGGGCATCGAGACGGCCGCGCCGGAGCGGACCGAGACGAGCAGCGGGTCTGCGGCATCGCCGAAGCCCTTGCCGACGGTGCGCTCGACATGCTTCAGCGCCTCGGCGACGTCCTCGCGCAGCTTCGTCGAGAAATCGCTGCCGCCCGCCAAATACTTCAGGCATTCCTCGGTCGCGATGGTGAAGCCGGGAGGCACCGGCAAGCCGATGCTGGCCATTTCGGCGAGGTTGGCACCCTTGCCGCCGGTGATCGTCTTGTCCTTCTGCCGTGCATTCGTATGCGGCGCATCGCCGCCGAAGGTGAAGACTGTTTCGTTCATATTACCGCCCGTCAAACTGAGACATGGACCGCATGTTACACAGTCCATTGGGGAAAATTTTCATCCCTCGATACGAGAGAAATCCGCGACTTTGTGCACTGCAGCACGGAAGCGTGCAAGCAGGTCGAGCCGGTGTGCCCGCTTGTTTTCTTCGTCCGCATTTACCGTCACTTCTTCGAAGAAACGATCGATCGGACCGCGTAGGCCGGCAAGTGCCGCCATCGCCGCGCCGAAGTCCTCCGCTGCAATGGCTCGCGAAGCGGCCGGTTCCGAAGTGTCGAGCGCATCCATGAGCGCCTTCTCGGCCGGCTCGGGCGTGTAGGAAAGCTCCTTCGCGTGCCGCTCGGACATTTTCGCGTCGATCACCGCCTTCATGTCGGGATCGTCGACCAGCGCCAGCGGGTCCTCCTCGCCGGTCTTCGCGATCTCACCCTCCGCGCCGTGCCAGTCTTCCTTCTTGAGGATATTGGCCGCGCGTTTGTAGCCGGCGAGGAGGTTGGCGCCATCTTCGGTGTCCATAAACGACTGGAGCGCTTTCACGCGGGCGAGCAGGCGAACAAGATCGTCCTCGCCGCCGAGTGCAAAGACAGCGTCGATGAGGTCGTGCCGAACGCCAGCCTCACGCTGTTGCACTTTGAGGCGGTCTACGATGAACTGAACGACTTCGCTCGCGACTGTCGTCAGGTTTTGATTGTCCACCTCGACAGTCTGTCCGCGCGAGAGACGGTCTTTGAACCCTTCACCATAGATGCGCTCAAAAATAGCGAAGGAGTCAGTCGCAGGCGAGAGGATTGGAAGTTCTCTAACTGTCTTGAAAAGCGAGAACCGAAGCCCGTTTTCGAGTATCAAACGGGAAACCCCGATTGCAGCCCTTCTCAGGGCAAATGGGTCTTTGGACCCGGTTGGCTTTTCCTCGATTCCGAAGAAGGCAGCTAAATTATCGAGCTTGTCTGCCAAGCTGACTGCAACGCTCTCGGGTGCGCTGGGTACTTCGTCACTTTGGCCGACAGGCTTATAGTGATCGCGGATAGCGTTGGCCTCAACGTCGGAAAGACCTTCTGCTTTCGCGTAATATCCACCCATCAACCCCTGCAACTCAGGGAATTCACCAACCATCTCCGTGACCAAGTCCGCCTTGCAAACCAGTGCAGCATACTCGGCGCGATCAGCATCGGCGTTCGGAACGACTCCTTCTTCGCTAAACTCGCGAGCCATGTTCGCAAGCCGCATCCGTTTGTCGGCGACGGTGCCCAGCTTTTCGTGGAAGGTTATCCGCTCCAGCCCCCTGGCGTGCTCGGCAAGGGTCTTCTTGCGATCGACGTCCCAGAAGAAGCGCGCGTCGGACAGGCGGGCGGCGAGGACTTTGCGGTTGCCATCCACCACTCGCGCGCCGCCGTCTTCCGCCTCGATATTGGCAGTGCAGATGAAGGCGTTGGCGAGCTCGCCCTGCGCATCCTCGCAGACGAAATACTTCTGGTTCACTCGCGCGGTGAGCTGGATGGTCTCGGGCGGAACCTCGAGGAAATCCTCCTCGAACCGGCCGAGCAGCGGGACGGGCCATTCGGTGAGGCCCGCGTTCTCGATCACCAGCCCCTCGTCCTCGACCAGCTTGAGGCCGGCTTCATTCGCTACCTTGGCGGCGCCCGAGCGGATCAGGTCCTGCCGTTCCTCGTGATCGACGATGACATGGCCTGCGCGAAGTTTCATCGCATAGTCGTCGGCATTGCCGATGGTGATGTCACCCGAATGGTGGAAGCGGTGGCCCAGCGTGACCGAGCCGGAGGTAACGCCGTGCACCTCGCATTCGACCACATCGTCACCCAGCAGCGCGACGATGCCCGACAGCGGACGCACCCAGCGCAGGCTCTCGGTGCTGATCGAGGCGGCGCCCCAGCGCATCGACTTGGGCCAGCTGAAATCGCGGATGATTGCGGGGATCGCTTCGGACAGGAGATTAGAAGTCTCGCGCCCTGGAATGTTCTTCACGGCGAAATAGGTCTCGCGGCCCTTCACCTCGCGCACTTCGAGGTCGCCCTTTTCGACCCCCGCCTTGCGACAAAACCCGTCGAGCGCCTGATCCGGAGCGCCGACCGGGGGGCCTTTCAGCTCTTCGCTGACCGCTTCGGTAGCTTCCGGCAGCCCGCGCGCAATCAAAGCAAGCCGTCGCGGGGTCGACCAGACGGTGATTTCGCCAGCCTCGACACCGGCGGCATCCATTTCGCGGCGGAACAGTTTTTCGAGCTCGGCTCGCGCGCCCGCCTGCATCCGGGCAGGGATTTCTTCGCTACGCAGTTCGAGGAGAAAGTCGGAGCCGCTCATTTCGACCACTCCGGATATTTCTCGGCCCAGACGGGCGCTTCCTTGGCCATATGCGCTTCGCAGGATCCGCGCGCGAGGTCGCGGACGCGGCCCATGTAGCTGGCGCGTTCCTGTACGCTGATCACGCCGCGCGCCTGAAGCAGGTTGAAGATGTGGCTCGCCTCCACCGCCTGCTCGTAGGCAGCGATCGGCACTTCATTAGCGAGCGCATTCTTGCACTCGGCTTCGGCCTTGTTGAACAGGTCGAACAGCGCATCGGTTTCGGCGACTTCGAAGTTCCACTTCGACATCTGCTTCTCGTTCTCGAGGAAGACGTCGCCGTATGTGACCCCCTGCCCGTTGAAGTCGAGATCGTAGACGTTGTCGACGCTCTGGATATACATGGCGAGGCGTTCGAGGCCGTAAGTCAGCTCGCCCGCGACAGGCTTGCAGTCGAAACCACCCATCTGCTGGAAATAGGTGAACTGGGTGACTTCCATCCCGTCGCACCAGACTTCCCAGCCCAGCCCCCATGCGCCCAGCGTAGGGCTTTCCCAGTCGTCCTCAACGAAGCGGATATCGTGCTTGAGCGGATCGATGCCGATAACGCGCAGGCTTTCCAGATACAGGTCCTGGATGTCCGGCGGGCTCGGCTTCAGGATCACCTGGTACTGGTAATAGTGCTGCAACCGGTTCGGGTTCTCGCCATAGCGCCCGTCGGTGGGCCGACGGCATGGCTGCACGAAGGCCGCATTCCATGGCTCCGGCCCCAGCGCGCGCAGGGTGGTCGCAGTGTGGAAGGTCCCCGCTCCCATGCGCATATCGTAGGGCTGGAGGATCAGGCAGCCATGCGCGCTCCAGAAATCGTGCAGCGCAAGGATCATGTCCTGAAAGGATTTACGCGGGTTTCGGTCCATGGAGCGGCGCAATGGCGCAAGGGCGAAAACGCGTCAATGCCGCAAGGCTCGCGCCGGCCAAAAGACAAGTCATCAAAACTTTTTGTCAGGTCTTGTTGACATGGTCAGCGAATCACGACATATAGTCAGCACAACCTGACACCAAAGAAGGTTGACCTACCACTGGACCGAATATCCATCTGGAGATGAGAAATGAAAAAGACCGCAACAATTGCTGCCGCCCTCGCGATCCTGCCTGCACAGGCCATCGCGAGCCACATTCCTTCGATCGCCGTCGAGACGACCGATCTCGACCTCGCTTCTGCGGATGGTCAGGATCGCCTGGAAAGCCGCGTCGAGAGCGCCATTCGCAAGGCCTGCACCATCGGCGGCAAAGGTCTGACGGTGATGGCTGCGGAAACGCAATGCCGTGCCGAACTGCGCGAGGCTGCGAATGTCGAAGTCCGCCTCGCCATCGCCGCCGCCCGCGAAGACCGCTTCGCAGCCCTCGACGTCGATCCCGACGCCTGAGCGAAAACTTACCGCCGGGGCGGCGTGCCCTACGCGCCGCTCCGGCGACCTTGCGAAGAGAGTTCTCATGACCAACCCACCCATCACCAAGCGCGATAAGCAAACCCGCAGCCACAATTTCGCGACGCTGGTCGGCCTGCTGTCTTTTGTCGTCGTGGCCTTCTTCGTCGGCAATGCCTGGGCCCGTATCAGGGGGACCGCATGAATGGAGCAGATTGTATGAAGAACCGCCTCAAGGTCCTTCGCGCCGAACGCGATTGGAGCCAGGCCGAGCTCGGCATGCATCTCGACGTATCGCGCCAGGCCGTGAATGCGATCGAGACCGGCAAGCACGATCCTTCGCTTCCGCTCGCCTTCCGCATCGCCCGCCTTTTCAACATGCCTATCGAGGAGATCTTCGATGACGAACTCGACTGACTTCGATGCTCCTGCAAACGAGCAAACTTCCCCGTTCCGCCGTTGGCTGGGCGTGGGTACGCTGGGGTTCATCCTCATCGCCCTGCTAGGTTTCGTCACCGGCGTGCTGATGTCCGCCGCGGAAAAAGGCGGGTTATCAACGCGCGGCGGCATGCTTCTGGCGGTCGCGATCGCCATCATTGCCTTGTGCGCTTGGGGTATCGTCAAGCTCAAGCCGGCGTTTGTGACCGGCGAACCGCAATCGGCGAAAACCAGACGCGCGAATTGGGTGCTGGTCGCCTGCGGAGTACTCGGCGGCGTTATCGGACTGACACTTTCCATTGCAGGGCTGGCCAACGGTGAGAATGGCGTCTTCAGCAACGGATCGCTTTCGCCGACCGTCGCGCTCATCGTCGTCGCCGCCATCGCGCTGCTCGTGCCGCTCCTGAGCTTCTACTGGTACGCCAATGCCGACGAGTTCGAGAAACGCGCTTCGGGCGATGGCGCCATCATCGCGATGTATGTCTATTCGATACTCGCACCATGCTGGTGGTTGCTCGAACGCGCCGCCCTGATCCCGCCGCAGGAACCGATGATCGTGTACCTGCTTGTCATTTCTGTCTGGGGCATCGTCTGGCTGTATCGCAAGGCCAACTGATAGCTTCCTTCACTTGAAAGATAACCGATATGAAAAACCTCCTTCTGGCTACCGCCCCCCTCGCGCTTATGCTCCAGGGCTGCGCTACTTACGCCGACGATACGACGGTTGCCTCTACCCCTGTCGCGCCTGTCGAACAGGGCACCGGCGAAGGCCCCGCCCTGTGGAAGGTCGCCGACGAGGACACGACCATCTACCTCTTCGGCACGGTCCACGCCCTGCCCGATGGCGTAGAATGGTATAAGGGTCCGATCGAGACCGCGCTCGATTCCGCCGATACACTCGTGACCGAGATCCCGGCCGATGCGACCAGCGATCCTGCCTCGCAGCAAGCGATCGCGATGCAGGCCATGTTGCCGGAGGGCGAGACCCTCCGCGGTATCCTGGGTGAAGAACAGGCGGCGAAATACGAAGCGGCGCTCACAGGCTTCGGCCTCCCCGTGAACGCCTTCGACCGGTTCGAGCCGTGGTTCGCCGGCATGACCATGGCGGTGCTCCCGCTGCTCAAGAATGGTTGGACGGCCGAGAGCGGTGTCGAAAACGTCGTCGAGACTAGTGCGGGCGAGTCGGTGGCGCGCGATGCGCTGGAGACGGTCGAATACCAGATCGGCGTGTTCGACAACCTCCCGCAGGACACGCAGATCGAGTTTCTGATGAGCACGATCGATAATATCGACCAACTCGTGCCCCTGATGGATGAGATGCTGGCAGAATGGGTCGCCGGCGATGCCGATGGCTTGGCCGAACTCATGAACCGCAGCCTCACCGATCCCGCGCTTGCCAAGGCTTTGCTCTACGATCGCAATGCCAATTGGGCGGAGTGGATCGATGAGCGGATGGACACGCCCGGAACGGTGTTCATTGCCGTCGGCGCCGGTCACCTGGCGGGTGAAAAGAGCGTCCAGGATTACCTTGCCGGGCGCGACATAGCGGTCACCCGGATCCAGTAAGATGCTCCGCGCGGGGGCGCCTGCGGCGTGCCCCTTGCACGGCCCGGCAGTTTCGGCTGGAAGACCGGCATGCTGAAACGTTTCGTCTTCGGTTTTGCCGTTCTGTCGCTCGCGACGGCTTGCGAGCAGCAACCCTCGCAGCCGCCCGAGCAGGCGACCTACCCCGCGCTGTGGGAAATCGCGCGGGAGGACGGTGCCGTCGAAGGCTGGCTGTTCGGCACAGTCCATGCTTTGCCGGACGATATCGCCTGGCGCTCTCCACAGCTCGAACAGGTGATCGAGGACGCCGACATGCTCGTGGTCGAGGTCGGCGATCTCGGCGATGGGGCGAAGCTCTCCGCTCTGTTCGAGGATATGGCTTTCGACCGGCCCGAAGGCCCGATCCGCGCCCGCATTCGCGAGGATCTGCGCGACGAATTCGACGAGCTGCTCGTAAAAGCCAAGGTGCGCCGCAGCTATTTCGATCCGATGGAAAGCTGGGCCGCCGCCCTCGCCCTCGCCCAGGTTGCTCAGGACGGTCAGTCGAACAACGGCGCCGATCGTGCGCTGATCGAAGCGTTCGAGGGGCGCGACCTCATCGAGCTAGAGGGCGCCCGCGCGCAATTGGCGATCTTCGACAGCCTGCCGCCCGCGGAGCAACGCGACCTGCTGAATGCAGTCTTGGAGGAAGCGGCCACGCACGGACGCGATCCCGGACGCCTCGCCCGCTTGTGGCGCGAAGGCGATACTGACGAATTGGAGCAACTCACACAGAGCGGGATGCTGGCCGACGCGGAATTGCGCCAGGCGCTGCTTATCGACCGGAATACCGCCTGGGCCACGCGCATCGAAAACCTGCTGTCCGCGAGAGACCGGCCGCTAATCGCCGTGGGTGCAGGGCATCTGCTCGGTGACGACGGGCTGCCTGCACTGCTCCAGGCGAACGGATATGTCGTGACCCGGATCGAATAGCCCAGCCCCGCCAAATCGCTTGCCTTTCGCGCCGGACCTGCTAGGCGCGCGCCCTTCGGCACCATGGTCATCCCTGGAGGCGTGGTGGGACCGAACATTCAATATGCATTCGAAAGGTATGTGCAATGAGCGACGCTCTGACCCTGCCGGCCGAGGCGCGCGAACGGGCTGGCAAGGGAGCCTCCCGTCAACTTCGCCGCGAAGGCCGTGTTCCCGCCGTTATCTATGGCGGCAAGGAAGAACCCACCCTGATCCATGTGGAAGCGAAGGAGCTGGTTCGCCAGCTCGGCACGGGCCACTTCATGAACTCGATCGTGGAGATCGAGCTCGACGGCAAGAAGGTCCGCACAATTCCCAAGGACGTCGCCTTGCACCCGGTCAACGACCGTCCGGAGCACGCTGACTTTTTCCGTCTCGCCAAGGGCGGCAAGATCGAAGTGAACGTGCCCGTCGTGTTCCTGAACGAGGAAGCATCGCCCGGCCTCAAGAAGGGCGGCGTGCTCAACGTCGTTCGCCACGAGCTCGAGCTGGTGTGCGACAACGACAAGATCCCCGGCGAGATCGAGATCGATGTCACCGGCAAGGAAGTCGGCGATTCGATCCACATCAGCGAAGTGCAGCTGCCTGAAGGTAGCGAAAGCGCGATCACCGATCGCGACTTCACCATTGCAACGCTGGTCGCCCCGTCCGCTCTCAAGAAGAGCGAAGGCGCCGAAGGCGAAGGCGAAGACCAGACCGGCGAAGGTATGGAGCCGGGCGAGACCGCTGCTACCGAGCAGGGTCCGGACGACGACGCCGCAGACGAGCAGGAAGCGAAGAGCGAATAATCCGCTCCGCATCCAACTGCGAAACACGAAGCGCCGGTCCAGCAATGGGCCGGCGTTTTGCTTTTGGGCAGCACGAAGCTAGAGGGCGCTGATGCAGATCTGGACAGGCCTTGGAAATCCCGGACCCAAATACGCCCTGCACCGGCACAATGTCGGTTTCATGGTGTGCGATGTGCTGGCCGAAATCCACAGGTTCGGCCCGGTACAGAAGAAGTTCTCCGGCTGGACGCAGGAAGGCCGCATCGGCGGCGAGAAGATCCTGCTGCTCAAACCGGCCACATATATGAACGAAAGCGGCCGCGCCGTGGGCGAGGCACTGCGTTTCTACAAGCTGGAACCCGATGCGCTCACCGTGTTCCATGACGAGCTGGACCTCGCACCATTCAAGGTGAAGGTGCGTGATGGTGGCGGTCTGGCGGGCCATAACGGGCTGCGCTCGATCAACCAGCACCTTGGCCCCGATTTTCGCCGCGTGCGGATCGGCATCGGTCACCCCGGCAGCAAGGATCGGGTGACCGGCCATGTGCTGGGCAACTATGCCAAGGCCGAGATGGAATCGCTGGCCGATATGCTCGCCGCGATTGCAGCGGAAGCCGGCTGGCTCGCTGCGGGGGACAATGCCCGTTTCATGAGCGATTTCGCGATGCGAATGCAGGGCTGATCAGTCCACGCGATGCCGCAATTAGCCAATCGGGCGCGGGGTGTTCCCTAATGAGACATACGCTTCGTCCCGATAGTATTTTGGCTTGGCTCCTGACATCTCGGTGCAAACATCTTTTATACGGAACCGAGACGGGGGCTACCGTGAACTTGAAACGACTTTTCCTTAAGGCACTTGCCATTGTCGGCGTGGCGACAGCCGCACCGGCAGCCGCAGAGCCGATCCTGCTCGATGCCGGCTCGGTCGGCGAAAGCTTCACCATCACCTTCGACGGCTTCGTCGACGGCGGCCCCTCGATCGACGGCCTCGGATCCGAACTCACGCTCACGCTGACCGGCATCGAGAACGGCGTCTACACTTTTGACTATACGATGACGAACACCGGCGCGGACGGCGACGGTATTGGCTCGCGCGTTTCTGGATTCGCCTTCAACACGGATCCTGACATCGATTCGGCCACGAGCACCGGCGCTTACCGTTATACGAACACCGATTCGAATTATCCGAACGGCATCGGTACGGTCGACGTGTGCTTCCAGGCACGGCGCACCGGCAGCTGTGCCGGCGGTGGCTCGGGCGGCGTGTTCGACGGCGATAGCGGCAGCGGTACGCTGAGCCTCGATTTCGGCGGGACTGCCCCGGCTTCGCTGACCCTCGACGACTTCTTCGTGCGCTACCAGTCGGTCACCGGCGTCGACGGTGTCGGTTCGGCCAGCGGTCGCCAGACCTCGACCAGCGGCGGCACGACCAGCGGCACCGATGTCCCCGAACCGGGCATGATGCTGCTCTTCGGCCTCGCAGTCCTCGGGCTTGCGATCGGCACCCGCCGTCGCCGCCCGCTGGCAGCGGCTCCGGTCCGGCTTGCCTACGCCTGATAGATGAGCCTCCTGGCTTACGAAAAACGGCGCGAGACCAATGGGTCCCGCGCCGTTTTTGTGTCTGATGACCAAATAGGCCAGATCGACCGGACGGAAGGGATTTAACCCTTCGTCGCATCGGTCAGGTGCCGCTGGATGGTCGGGTTTTCGGGATCGAGCTTCGCCGCCCGGCGCAGCATTTCGAGACCGCGCGCCCGCGACCCGGTCTGGACCAGCAGCCACCCTGCGGTATCGAGGATGGAGGCATTGTCCGGCTCCAGCTTTGCCGCGCGCAGGGCGATCTCGAGCGCCTGCTTTTCCTTGCCGAGCTTCTCTTTCGCGAAGGCCAAATTGTTGAGCACCATCGCATTGTCGGACCGTGTCCGCGACAGGATGCTCTCGTACCGCGTTTCCGCATCGCGCCACTGCCGGTTGCGCAGCGCCTGGTCCGCCTTGGCCAGTTCGCCCCCGACCCACTCGGCCGAGGGCATCTCGGCGCGTCGCACGAATTCTTCGGCAGAGCTGCTTCCCGTCCGTTCTGCGGCGCGGGCGGCGAGGCGCAATTCGGCAGGCGTCGCATCGGCCCGGCTCGCCAGCGGGCGGATCGTGCCGAGGGCGGCGCGTGCATCTCCACCGGCCAGCTGCGCCCGCGCGACAAGCCGGCGCAGCGGGCGCGAGTTAGGCTGCCGGCTCAATTCCGGCTCCAGCACGCCGAGCGCCAGCGCAGGCTGGTCGATCTCGATCAGCGATTCGCCATAAATCGCAGGCAGACCCGCAGCGGACCGCAGCTCGTTTTCGTAAGGCTGCAAAATCTTGCGTACCGCCTTCCATTCGCCCTCGCCCGCAGCGATCCGCGCTTTGAGAAACGCAATCGAGCGGTCCTCGGGCGCTTCGGCCGACAGAGCGTCGGCAATCCCGGCCGCTTCCTCGAACCGGTCGAGCCGGGCGAGCATTTGCGCTTTGCCCAGGCGGCCGTCGAAATTGTCGGGATGCAGTTCCAGCGCCCGATCATAGGCCATAAGCGCGCCGCTCAGATCGTTGCGGCTTTCCCTGACGAGGCCGTTGACCAGATGCGCTTCGACCAGTTGCGGATCGCTCTCGATCGCCTGCTCGACCAATTCAGCGGCCTTGTCGCCCTCGCCATTTGCCAGGGCGAACCGTCCGTATGCAGCCAGCAGCCGTGGATCGACCTCGTCGCGAGCCGCGCCAACAGCGAAGGCTTCCGCCGCTTGGTCGAACTTCTCCTGCCCTATATAGGCCAGCGCACGAATGCGGTCGGCCGCTCCTGCTTCGATTTCCGCCACCCCCGCGAGCGCTTCGTCGAACCGCCCCCGCAAAATGTCCGACTCGGCGCGCACGATGGCGACGCGAGGTTGCGAGGCGAACTCCGCAGGAAGGGCGTCGAGCGACGAAGCCGCACCCTCCCCGTCTCCCAGCGCCAGTTGCGCCCGCGCCAGCAGCAACCGCATTTCGTGGTCGCCGGGCTGTTCCTTCAGTCCCGCAATCAGCGAAATGCGTGCGGCGCGAAAGTCGTTGGCCGCGAAGGCTTCCTCGGCCGTGGCGAAGCGCGTGGCGGGATTTGGCGAACACGCGGCAAGCGCCGCGGCCAGCACGAGGGTCGATGCAAAATGGCGTTTGCTGAGCATGGTTCGCCGCTTAGCAAGATTGCCTGAAATCTTCGTGAAATTTTCGCATCAGAGAGACCCTGTCAATCCGCAGCGCGGGTGCTAGGTTTCGTGACGACTTTAGGAGAAAGCCATGCCGAGCATCAATCGCCGTACCCTTCTCGCCGGAGCAGCTGTCACGGGAGTGGCCGTCGTAGGCGCGCGCGCCGCATTGGCCCAGAGCACGCCGGTCCCCACCAGCTTGGCGGGCAAGAGTATCCTTATCACCGGCTGCTCTTCGGGCTTCGGTCGTCTGATGGCCGAGGATTACGCGCGCAAAGGCGCCAAGGTTTTCGCCACCATGCGCAATTTGCCGCGCCCCGAGGCCGCGGAATTGCGCGCCCTGGCCGAAGCCGACGATCTCGACCTGCACATCATCGAGATCGACGTGACCGACGATGTCCAGGTGACTGCCGGTGTCGCCGAGGCCGAACGGATCGCAGGCGGCGCGATGGATGTGCTGGTCAACAATGCAGGCATCGGAATCTCCTCACCTGTCGAGGTGCAGGACATGGAAGCGACACAGCTGATCTTCGACACCAATGTCTTCGGCTGCCACCGCATGGCCCGCGCAGTCCTCCCCGGGATGCGCGAGCGTGGCTCGGGCCTGATCGTCCCGATTTCGAGCCAGCTGGGCCGGGTCATCGTTCCGAACGCTGGACACTACTCCGCGACGAAGTTCGCGCTGGAGGCGATGAGCGAGCAGCTTGCCTACGAACTGGTGCCGCACGGCATCGACGTCGCGATTATCGAGCCGGGCGGCTATCCCACCGAAGTCTGGGTCAACCGCAACATCTATTCGGCCCAGCTCAAGGAGCGCGCCGAGGACATCCACACCAGCGGCTATCCGCAAGTGGTCGCCCGCATGGGCGAGGAGGACGGCTCCACCCGCAGCGCCGATCCGATGGATGTGCCCAACGCCATCGCCGCGATCATCGCCCTGCCTCCGGGCACCCGCCCGCTGCGCACGCCAGTGCATCCCGGACCGAAGCCCCAGATCCCGATCAACGAGGTCACCGCCAAGGTGCAGGTCGGCTGGCTCGGCGAAAGCGGTTACGGCCCCTGGATCAAGGCCGTCCATAACGTCTGACGCTCTGGCATTCCTGCGGCGGCGGCGCTAAGGGCGCGGCCACACCTAATTTTCCGGAGTTATCGATGGGTTTCCGCTGCGGGATCGTCGGCCTGCCGAATGTCGGCAAGTCCACCCTTTTCAACGCCCTTACCGAGACGCAGGCCGCGCAGGCTGCGAACTATCCGTTCTGCACGATCGAGCCGAATGTCGGCCAGGTCGCGGTGCCGGACGAACGGCTGGACAAGATTGCGGGCATCGCGAAATCGGCCAAGGTCGTGCCGACGCAGCTGGCCTTCGTCGATATCGCAGGCCTCGTGAAAGGTGCGAGCCAGGGCGAAGGCCTGGGTAACCAGTTCCTCGGCAATATCCGAGAGGTGGATGCGATCGTCCACGTGCTGCGTTGTTTCGAGGACGATGACATCCAGCACGTCTCGAACAAAGTCGACCCCATCGCCGATGCGGAAGTGGTCGAGACCGAGCTGATGCTGTCGGACCTCGAAAGCCTGGAGAAGCGCGTGCCCGCTGCGGCCAAGCGTGCGACGGGCGGCGACAAGGAAGCGAAGATCATGGCCAGCGTGCTCGGCCAGGCGCTGGATCTGCTGCGCGACGGCAAGCCTGCGCGCCTTACCGAGCCGAAGGACGATGAAGAGGCGCGGATGTTCCGCCAGGCGCAGCTACTGACTGCCAAGCCGGTGCTCTATGTCTGCAACGTCGCCGAGGAGGATGCGGCCAAGGGCAACGCCCTGTCCGACCTCGTGTTCGAGAAAGCAAAGGCAGAAGGCGCCGAAGCTGTCGTCGTGTCCGCTGCCATCGAGAGCGAGCTGGTCGCCATGCCGCAGGAAGACCGCGCGGAATATCTCGCCGAATTGGGCTTGGATGAATCCGGCCTAAGCCGTGTCATTCGCGCGGGCTACAAGCTGCTCGGTCTCAAGACCTTCTTCACCGCCGGTCCCAAGGAATCGCGCGCCTGGACCTTCCCCGATGGCGCGAAGGCGCCGCAGGCGGCGGGAGAAATTCACACCGATTTCGAGCGCGGCTTTATTCGCGCTGAAACAATTGCCTACGATGATTACGTTGCGCTGGGTGGAGAAAGCGGTGCCAAGGAAGCTGGCAAGCTGCGGCAGGAAGGCAAGGAATACGTCGTTCAGGATGGCGACGTGATGCTCTTCAAGTTCAACGTCTGAGGTGAAACCCATGAACCGGATTGCCGCCGCACTTGCGCTTGGTTTCGCGGCTACGCTGGGTGGCTGCGCGACCTATGTCGATGCTCCGCCGGTTGCCGTAGCGGAGGTGGAACAGCGTGAGCCGGTCACCATCCTCGTCTCGATCGACGGCTTCCATCCGGCCTATCTCGAGCGCGGGCTCACGCCGACATTGTCCCGTCTCGCCGAAAATGGCGCGTCAGCCTCGATGCAGGCGTCCTTCCCCACCAAGACCTTCCCCAATCACTGGACGCTGGTCACCGGGCTGGTCCCTGATAACCACGGCATCACCGCCAACCGGATGGAAGATCCCGAGCGGCCGGACGAGACCTTCGGGATGTCGAACGTCGATCCCTGGTGGTGGGCCGACGCGCGCCCGATCTGGGTCGATGCCGAAGAGGCCGGTATCCGGAGCGCGGCGATGTTCTGGCCGGGCTCGGCCGTGCCTTGGGGCGGCACCGCGAAGCGTTTCGGCCCGGTGGACGATGGCGTCCTGCCGAGCGACTGGCAGGCCTTCAGCATGCAGGTCAGCAATACGCAGCGCGTCAACAGCGTGCTCGACTGGCTGCGTCGTCCGGCGGATATCCGTCCGGAATTCGTGACGCTCTATTTCGATACTATCGATACGGCAGGCCACGATGTCGGCCCGCAGGGCGAAGCACTCGATGTTGCCCTGCGCGATATAGACCGGCACATCGCCGATCTGATTGCGGGCCTCGAGCGACTGGGGCAGACGTCAAATCTAGTCATCGTGTCCGATCACGGCATGGCCGCAACCAGTTCGGAGCGGATGATCGGGCTCGACACGATCGTCGATCCGTCGCTCTATCGCCTCGTCGAGGGCGGAGCATACGCTACCTTCGAGCCGACCGAAGGCAACAGCGCTGCGTTCGAGGCGGCTATCCTAGCCGAGCATGAGCACATGGAGTGCTGGCGCAAGGACGAGATGCCGGAGCGTTTCGATTACGGCACCCATCGCCGGATCCCGCCGTATTTCTGCCTCGCCGATACAGGCTGGACTATCGCGCCGACAGTCTCCGAAAACAGCTGGACGGGGGGCTCCCACGGCTACGATCCCGCCGCGCCCGAGATGGCATCGCTCTTTATCGCTTACGGTCCCGCATTTCGCACCGGGGTCGCCCTGCCCTCGTTCCGGAACACATCGGTAGAGCCGCTGCTGCGAGAGTTGATCGGCCTGCCTCCCCGCACCCGGGGCGATGGTTCGCTGGATCCCCTTCTGCCTGCCCTTGACCGATAGTTCCGGAACGGATTGCGACCGCGCCACGTTAGCACCCTGAACAACAGGGAGCATCGACGTGGTCGACAAGTCAGAAAAATTCAATTGGTTGGTCCGCGTAGGCTATTTCAGCCGCGCCATCCTTTATTTCGTCCTCGGCCTGATCGCGCTCACCAGCGCCCAGAAAATCGCCGAGGGTACCAACGGTATATTCCGCGCGATCCAGGAATTCCCGCTCGGCACCGCGATCCTCTGGATCATGGTCGTGGGCCTGATTGCCTACGCGCTGTTCCGTTTCTGCTCCTTGCTCTTCGATATCGAGAACAACGGCTCCGACGCCAAGGGCTGGGGCAAGCGTATCGGCCATGCCGGTAGCGGCATCGCCCACCTCGCCCTTGCCTATTCGGCTTACAAGTTCGCCACCAGCGGTACGGGCGGTTCGTCCGGTAGTAGCGGCGGCGGCGCGCAGGAGGCGGCTTCCGGCGTTCTCGGGTTCGAATTCGGCGGCATCGTGCTCGGTCTGCTCGGCATCGCGCTATTTGTTGCAGCGTTCCACCAGGCGAAGAAGGGCATCACCGGCAGCTTCATGCACCGTATTAGTGGGCAGGCGCCCGACTTCACCCGTTGGCTAGGTGGAGCAGGCTTCCTTGCACGTGCGGTCGTTTACACCGTCATCGGCTGGTCGCTGTTCCAGGCAGGGTTCATGTCGGGTGGTGCGGACCAGATCAAGACGCTGGGCGACGCTGTTGCCAGCTTGGCAGGTGAGGGGTTCATCTTCACGCTGACCGCAATCGGCCTGCTCCTTTTCGGTCTCTTCAGCCTTGTGCTTGCTCGTTATCGAATCATTCCCGATCTCGACTCGGACGCCGGCGTGCCGAAGTTCCGCGCCTGAGTTGAGTTGAAAGATACCCCCCGGGGGTATATGTGGAAAGGATGACCAAGACCGCAAAGCTCTATCGCATGGTGATGGACAAACATGTCTGTCCCTACGGCACCAAGTCGAAATGGCTGCTGGAGCGAGAGGGTTTCGCGGTCGAGGATCACCACCTCACCACACGCGAAGACACCGATGCCTTCAAAGAGGAACACGGCGTCGAGACGACGCCGCAGACCTTCATCGATGGCAAGCGGCTTGGCGGCTACACCGACCTTCGCAAACATTTCGGATACGACAAGAAGGACGACAGCGGGAAAAGTTACATCCCCGTCCTTGCCGTCTTCGCGGTCGGCGCGGCCCTCGCGGTTGCGCTGAGCCTCTTCGTCTACCAATCGCCCCTCACCATCCGCACCGCCGAATGGTTCGTCGCCTTCTCGATGGCGATGCTGGCAATGCTCAAGCTGCAGGACGTCGAGCAATTCTCGACCATGTTCGTCGGCTACGATCTGCTAGGTCAGCGGTGGGTGCCCTATGCCTATGCATACCCGTTTCTCGAGGCGAGCGCAGCTGTGCTCATGGCCGGGCGAATTCTCCCCTGGATCTCGATACCGGTGGCGCTGACAATCGGCACGATTGGCGCAGTCAGCGTTTTCTACGCCGTTTACATACAGAAGCGCGACATCAAATGCGCTTGCGTGGGCGGCTCTGGCAATGTCCCGTTGGGCTTCATCTCGCTTAGTGAGAACCTCGCCATGATCGGTATGGGGATTTGGATGTTGCTTCGCCCCGCGCTCTGATCCATCCCCGTCGGCATGATCTATTTCGAAGACATCGAAGTCGGCAGCCGCCAGTCTTTCGGCCGTTACGAAGTCACCCGCGAAGAGGTGCTGGAATTCGCTGGCAAATACGATCCGCAACCTTTTCACCTCGACGAGGAAGCTGCGGCACAAACCCATTTCGGGCGGATCTCAGCTAGCGGCTGGCATACTTGTGCGATGACCATGGCGATGATGGTTGAGAACCTGACCGCGAATAAGCAAGCCGGGCTCGGGTCACCCGGTGTCGATCAGCTTCGCTGGAAAAAGCCCGTGTATCCCGGCGACACGCTGCGCTGCGAAAGCGAGATCCTCGAGAAGCGGCGGAGCAAATCGCGCCGTGAAATGGGCATTTTCAAAAGCCGCACGACGACCTTCAACCAGCATGACGAACCGGTGCTAGAAATGATCAGCAACGGCCTGATTCGCGTACGCGACGAGGACGCGCCGATAGAGGATTAGGTCAGGCGCCGCACTGGACGATGCCGGTCGCCTGATAGACCACGCCGCCATACTGGTCTTCGACCGTCAGTTTCCCGGAGTAGTCGCTCGTTTCCATCCCGGTCGGCGCTTCGCTGGCCTCGTCGATGTCGAGCGAGAAGGAATAGGCCTTCCCGTCGTACTTCGAGCGGGCGAGATAGGGCAGTTCCCTGCTTCCCGAGTCCGCCGCGAATGTCAGAATCTCGCCCTTGCGCTTGAGATAGCCTTCCTCTGCCATGGCGATCGCCACGTCACCCATACCGCCACCGTCGGGAGCGAAGTTACACCCGGCACCAAACAGATTGTTTTCTTCGATATCGGGATAACCGATGGGCTCCAGTGCCAGCTCTTCCGGCTCCGGGGCCTGGTTAGCCTCGACTTCGGCAACCGCCGCCTGGCGTTCTTCCTCGCTCGGCTCGGCCGAACAGGCGGCCAGAGCCAGCAGGGCCACGGGAATTGCGATCCGCATTAATGCCTCCCGAAGAGTTTCTCGACGTCTTCCATCGATAGTTTGACCCATGTCGGTCGCCCGTGGTTGCACTGCCCTGAACGAGGCGTGCGCTCCATTTCGCGCAACAGCGCGTTCATCTCGTCGACCCGCAGCGTGCGCCCCGCCCTCACCGAGCCATGGCAGGCCATCGTCGCGAGCGCGAGATCGAGCTTTTCGCCGAGCAACAGCGCCTCGCCGTTAAGCGCCAGATCGTCGTCGATATCGCGCAGCAGCTTCTCCGGATCTGTCCGGGCGATGGCGTGCGGCATGGATCGCACCAGCATGGCCGATGGCCCGAACCGCTCGATGCCGAGGCCGAGTTCGGCCAGCTTCGGCGCAGCGTCCTCGAGCCGGTCGCAGGCGGTTTCCTCCAGCTCGACCACTTCGGGAATGAGCAGCGCCTGCTCGCGCTTTACCGCATCTTCGGCGCCCGCAGCGCGCAGCCGTTCCAACACAAGGCGCTCATGTGCCGCATGCTGATCGACCAGCACGAGCCCATCCTGCGCCTCGGCAACGATATAAGTGTTCGCGACCTGACCGCGGGCGACGCCGAGCGGATAGTCCCTGTCCTCCTCCGCGACCGGCTGCGCCTCTTCCGCGCGGCCGCGCGGTGCGGCCATCACATCGGCTTCCATGCCTCGCCAGGCTTCATTCGGCTCGGACACGCGCGAGGGAGATGGGGCAGTCCAGTCGCGGCCCGAGAAGATCGAGCGAAGTGCAGGCGACGGTTCTTCGCGTGCGGGTTCCGCCTGCCAGCGCCCCATCGCGCCCGCATCGGGGCTTTGCGCGCTGCGCTTGTCGCCAGTCGCGAGTGCCTGCCGCAAGCCCGATACGATGAAGCCGCGCACACCCTGCGCATCCCGGAAACGCACCTCGGTCTTGGCCGGGTGGACATTCACGTCGACATCCTCCGCCGGCACGTCGAGAAACAGCGCCAGTACCGCATGGCGGTCTCGGGCAAGCATGTCGGCATAGGCTCCGCGCACCGCGCCGGTCAGCAGCCGGTCCTTAACCGGCCGTCCGTTGACGAACAGATACTGATGATCGGCGACACCGCGATTATACGTCGGCAGGCCCGCGACCCCGGTCAGCCGCATCGCACCTCGCTCCATATCGAGCAGCACGCCATTGTCCTTCAATTCGCGCGCGACGATCTGGGCGACACGGTCTTGCGGGGTCTCTCCGCCCTGCAGCGCGAGGATACGCCGGTCGCCATGATCGAGCGTGAAGGCAACGTCCGGGCGAGCCATCGCCAGACGTTGCACCACATCCTTGCACGCGGCATATTCGCTGCGCGGGGTCCGCAGAAACTTCCGCCGGGCGGGCACTTTGCCGAACAGGTTCTCGACCCGCACGCGGGTGCCGGGTGGAAGCGCAGCAGGCCCCTCGGCAGTCGTCTCGCCGTGGTCGACGACCCTCTTCCAGCCCGTGTCTGCGCCTTGCGGCCGGCTTTCCAGCGTGAAGCGCGCGACGCTGGCGATGCTGGGCAAGGCTTCGCCGCGGAAGCCTAGCGTCATGACCTGCTCGATCGCCTCGTCGGGCAGCTTCGAGGTCGCGTGCCGTTCGAGCGCGAGACTCATCTCGTCAGCTGTCATGCCGCAGCCATCGTCGGTGACCTCGAGGCTTGCCAGCCCGCCTTCGACCAGTTTCACCGCAATCCGGCTCGCACCGGAATCGATAGCATTTTCGACCAGTTCCTTAAGTGCGGAGGACGGCCGCTCCACGACTTCGCCCGCAGCAATGCGATTGACCAGAGCGTCGGGAAGGCGGCGGATTTGCGGCATTCGCGAATTGTAGCGATGAACGGGCGCGAATCCGAGATCGGGCGAGCGAGTTTCCACCGCTGCCCACAAGGAAATTTTTGGCAATTTCCGCAATGTATCGCTAAAGAGCGCGCCATCCCTGTCCTCCGGGTCGATGCAGCACTCGCTTGCCGCTCTGCACAAACCCAAGATCAAACGGAAAAACGAATTAAAATGGGCTTCTGGAACAACCTCTTCAAATTCGGCGTGCAGAACATGGCGATCGACCTCGGGACCGCCAATACGCTGGTCTATGTCCAGGACCAGGGCATCGTGCTCAACGAGCCGAGCGTGGTCGCGCTGGAAACGATCAACGGCCAGAAGCGCGTGAAGGCCGTCGGTGACGACGCCAAGATGATGATGGGCAAGACGCCCGACAGCATCGAAGCGATCCGCCCGCTGCGCGATGGCGTGATTGCCGATCTCGATGTCGCCGAAGAGATGATCAAGCACTTCATCCGCAAGGTGAACGGCCGCAAGAGCCTGATGCGTTATCCCGAGATCACCATCTGCGTGCCCTCGGGTTCGACCAGCGTCGAGCGCCGCGCGATCCGCGATGCGGCCTCGAATGCAGGCGCCAGCCAGGTCTATCTGATCCTCGAGCCGATGGCCGCGGCGATCGGTGCCGACATGCCCGTGACCGAGCCGGTCGGCAGCATGGTCGTCGATATCGGCGGCGGCACGACCGAAGTCGCCGTGCTCTCGCTGCGCGGTCTTGCCTATACCACCTCGGTCCGCACCGGCGGCGACAAGATGGACGAGGCAATCGTCTCCTATGTCCGCCGACATCACAACCTGCTGATCGGTGACGCCACGGCCGAGCGGATCAAGAAGGATTACGGCGTCGCCCGCGCACCCGAGGACGGCATTGGCGAAAGCATCACGATCAAGGGCCGCGATCTTGTGAACGGGGTTCCGAAAGAGATTACGATCAACCAGGGCCACGTCGCAGAGGCGCTGAACGAGCCTATCGGTGCGATCGTCGAAGGCGTCCGCATCGCTTTGGAAAACACTGCGCCCGAACTGGCCGCCGATATCGTCGACCAGGGCATCGTCCTCACCGGCGGCGGTGCGCTGATCGGTGGGCTGGACGAGTATTTGCGCGAGGAAACCGGCCTGCCAGTGACCATCGCCGAGGATCCGCTGTCCTGTGTCGCCGTCGGCACTGGCCGGGCGATGGAGGATCCGATCTATCGCGGCGTCCTGATGACGGCTTAAGGGGGACTGCATATGGCGCCGACAGGCCAACGGCGCTCGGGCTATTCGCGAAGGGCGCAGTATAATCTCTTCACCGGCTATATCATCGCCGGGATCGGCGCCCTGATCGGTGCCGTGCTGCTGGTGCTGTCCTTCTTCCAGCCCCAGCTGTTCGGCGGGCTGCGAGGCGCGGCGGCCGATGGCTTGTCCCCGGCCACCGAAACTTCCGCCACGGTACGCACGGGCAGCAAGAGCATCTGGGATTCGATCAGCGGATACTACCGCGCGGGGTCCAAGAATGCCGAACTCAAGCGCGAGATGGAGATCGCCCGTATCCGCCTGGCCGAAGCGCAGGCGGTCGAGCAGGAAAACCTTCGTCTGAAGGCTCTGCTGGGCTTGCGGGAAGAAGACGTCGAACCTGTTGCCGTCACACGGCTGGTCGGCTCCACGGCATCAAGCACGCGTCGCTTTGCCTATGTCGGGGCAGGCAGCGACCAGGGCGTCGAGGTCGGCATGCCGATCCGCTCGCCGCGCGGCGTCGTCGGCCGGGTGCTCGAGACCGGCAGCGATAGCGCCCGCATCCTCCTGCTGACCGACACCGAAAGCGTACTGCCGGTCCGCCGCGCGAGCGACGAAGTCGTGGCGTTCGCCGAGGGTCGCGGCGACGGCCTTTTGCGCATTCGCCTGATCAACCTCGGCATCAATCCGCTCGAAAAAGGCGATCTGTTCGTGACGAGCGGCGCAGGCGGATATTATCGCCCGGGTGCTGCCGTCGCGATCCTGGTCGAGAAGACCGACGATGGCGGTCTCGCCCGCATGGTCAGCGATCCCGCGGCGACCGACTTCGTTTCCATCGACCCGATCTTCGAACCCGACGCCGCTTTGGCAGTCGAGACGCCGACCGAAACGGAGCTGTCCGACTGATGGAGCGAATCGACCCGCGCGCGCGCAGCGACGCTTACGGAAATCGCATCAATCGCTCGCATTCGACTTTCCTCGCGACGGTCGTGCCGTGGGGATCGATCCTCCTCGCCTCGATCCTGCCGCTGTTCCCGATCGCTTCCGCTCTGCCGCTCCTGCCACCGCTCGGCTTTCTCATGCTGCTCGGGTGGCGGCTCGTGCGCCCCGGTCTTTTGCCGGTGTGGGCCGGCATTCCGCTCGGCCTGTTCGACGACCTTTTTAGCGGCCAGCCCTTCGGTTTTGCGATACTGACCTGGTCGATCGCCCTGATCGGGATCGAGATCCTCGAAGGTCGGTTGCCGTGGCGCGCCTTCTGGCAGGATTGGTTCACCGCTGGTATAGTCGTAAGCGTGTATCTGATTGTTGGCTGGCTGCTATCCGGCGCCACGCCCAACATCCATTCGCTTATAGCTCTCGTGCCGCAACTTGTGCTTTCCATCCTGCTTTTCCCCATCCTCTCGCGCATAGTCGCGCGGCTCGATCGCTTCCGGCTGCATCGCTGGAGGACGATCTGATGGGCTTGCGCAACAGAAACAAACGGCGCGATATCGTCAGCCAGACAACGCTCGATAATGCTTTCGACCGTCGTACCTTCACCATCGGCACGGCAATGGGCGGGCTCGGTGTCCTGCTTGCTGCGCGCATGGGCTATATCGCCATTGCCGAAAACGAGCGGTACGAACTCGAAAGCGAAAGCAATCGCGTCAATTTGTCGCTGATCCCGCCGCGGCGGGGCTGGCTTCTCGATCGCAACGGTGCCCCCCTGGCATCCAACCGCGCCGACTTCCGCGTCGACATCATTCCGGATCGCACGCCCGATCCGGACCGCACGGTCGCGGTCCTTACCGACATACTCGAGCTCGACGAAAACCAGTCCGCCGACGTCCTTAAACGGATTGAGGACTCACCCGGCTTCCAGCCCGTAGAAGTCGCTTCCGGCCTTAAGTACGATCAGTTCGCCGCTGTCAGCGTGCGCCTGCCCGACCTTCCCGGCGTCGTACCGCAGCGCGGCTTCTCCCGCTTCTATCCGACCGGTCCATCGGTCGGGCACCTGATCGGCTATGTCGGACCCGCCAATGCCGAGGAGTACGAGGAGCAGGACCGCAACCCGCTGCTCATCACCCCCGGCTACAAGATCGGCAAGGACGCGCTGGAGCAGCAGTTCGAGCTTGATTTGCGGGGCATTCCCGGGGCGCGCCGGGTGGAGGTTACGGCTTCGGGGCGCATTGTGCGCGACCTCGAAACGCGCGAGGATGTCCAGGGCGATCCCGTTCGCCTTACGATAGACGGCCCACTGCAGGATTATGCCGCTCGGCGCATCGGCCTCGAAAGCGGGTCTTGCGTGGTCATGGACTGCGAAACCGGTGACGTGCTGTGCATGTCCTCCATGCCGAGCTTCGATCCGAACAGCTTCTCGCAAGGCATCGGTCGTGTGGAATATGCCATGTTGCGCGATGACGAGCGCGTGCCGCTGCGCAACAAGGTGCTGAAGGGGCTCTATCCGCCCGGTTCGACGGTCAAGCCGATGCACTGCATGGCCTTCCTCGATGCAGGGGTGAAGCCGGAAGAGACCATTATCTGTGGCGGCGGCCGGCGCATCGGCAATCGCTTCTTCAATTGCTGGAGCAATCACGGCTCGGTCGACATGGCCAAGGCCATCTACCAGAGTTGCGACAGCTATTTCTATCATTTCGCCCAGCAGGTCGGCTTCGACCATGTAGCGAAATGGGCGCACAAGATGGGTCTGGGCGAAGAATTCCCCCTGCCCGTCACCAGCCAGTTCTACGGCACCGTGCCCGATCCGGCGTGGAAGAAAAAGAAGTTCGATCAGGACTGGCAGCCCTACGATACGGTCAACTCCTCGATCGGCCAAGGCTACTATCTCACCAGCCCGCTGCAATTGGCGGTGATGAGCGCGCGCCTCGCCACCGGCGACAGGGTCATGCCGCGCCTGCGCCTGACCGACGAAAAGCCGAAGTTCGAGCATTTCGACTTCAGCCCCGAAGAGATCGGATACGTCCGCCAGGCGATGAGCGACACGGTCAACGGACCCGGCACGGCAGGCCGCGCCCGCCTGCCGTTCGACGACATTCTCATGGCCGGGAAAACCGGGACCGCGCAGGTGGTCTCGCTGAGCATTTCGGACGGAAAGACCGGTCCGTGGAAATATCGCGACCACGGCCTTTTCGTGTTCTTCGCACCCTTCGACAAGCCAAAATACGCCGGCGCCGTGGTGATCGAGCACGGCGGCGGATCGGGCTCGGCCTATCCCATTGCGCGGGACGTGATGACCTTCATGTTCGATCCTGCGAAGGGCATGGAGGCCTTGCGCCCGCTCGAAGAGCAATGGGGCGGAACGGCGCAAGAGCGCCTCAATCAGAAATATCGCGCCTATGCGGCGGCAGCCGGAGAGGCGGTTCCGCCCGTGCCCGAGCGCGACGAGGACATCTTCGACCAGGTTGAGGCCGAAGCGCGTGTTGCGGCACGGCAGCCCGAAGCCATTGCCGAAGAAGCCAGCCCGTCGCGCGTCGATACCCGCTCTGCCGAAGAGGTGTCCGAAGACACCAGCTCGGCAAGGCCGACTTCGCCCGGATCGACAACACAGGCCACCCCGGCGGACGATCCCGAGTGAGCGGGATCGTACCCGATCCGATAGCCCGCCAGCCCTGGCGGATGCTCTTCCCGCTGTTTGTCTTGATCGGCTTCGGCGCGCTCGTTCTGTTTTCGGCGGCGGGAGGGTCTTGGGACCCCTATGCTTCCTCGCACGTTATCCGCTTTCTCGTATTCCTGCCGATGGCATTCGTCATCAGCATGTTCAGCCGAGAACTGGCGCAGTTCTTCGCCTTCCCGGTCTATATCGTGATCATCGTCATGCTGATGGCGGTGGAGGCGATCGGTTTCGTGGGCGGGGGTAGCCAGCGCTGGCTCGATCTCGGCTTCATGCAATTGCAGCCGTCGGAGCTGATGAAACCGGGGCTCGTCCTCGTCCTTGCACGCTTTTACGCCAACCTGCCCATCGGCCTAATCCCGACCTGGCGATCGGTTGTTCCCGCCGCCGCCCTGATCGGCGCTCCGGTGGCGCTGGTCCTGCTGCAGCCCGACCTTGGTACATCGCTCGCTTTGGCTTTCGGCGGTGCAGTCGTAATGTTCGTTGCAGGCCTGCCGCTACGCTGGTTCCTCGCTGCCGGAGCGGCTGCGGCCGTCCTCGCGCCGATCGCCTTTTTCTTCGGCCTCCAGCCCTATCAGCAGCGACGCGTCTTTACCTTCCTCGATCCGGAAAGCGATCCGCTGGGCGATGGCTACCACATCACCCAGTCCAAGATCGCCATCGGCTCGGGCGGGCTGAGCGGCAAGGGCTTCAACGAGGGGTCGCAGAGCCACCTCAATTATTTGCCCGAACCGCAAACCGATTTCATCTTCTCGACCATGGCCGAGGAATGGGGTTTCATCGGCGGGCTTGTCGTGATCGCCGCCTTCGCCATGATTTTGGGCTGGGGCCTGAAGACCGCGCGCGAAAGTCAGGACCGCTTTGGAAAATTGCTGGCCATAGGCATGACGGCGACGATCTTCTTCTACGTCGCGATCAATCTCATGATGGTCATGGGTCTAGCGCCCGTAGTGGGGATTCCCCTACCCTTCATGAGCCATGGCGGCAGCTCGATGATGACGAATATGATCTGCATCGGATCGCTGATGATGGTCGCCCGCTGGAACCGCCGGGCCCCGCGCACCGGCCTCATTTCCTGAACGATCCAACGGCGTCCGGAAAAAGCCCTTTTAATCGCGAGCAAGCCAGCTATATGAGCGCCTCCCTGATTCGGGGCGCCCAGCCACGGGCGAGCGGCAAGCCGCAGTGTGGACGCATAGCTCAGTTGGTAGAGCAGCTGACTCTTAATCAGCGGGTCCTAGGTTCGAGCCCTAGTGCGTCCACCATTTCTCTTTAATTTCATTGCGCGACTTTCGCTGGCACAGGCGGAATGTGCCACGCTCGGTATGCAATGTGATTACGTTGTTTGACATCACATTATGATGTGATAGTCGGTCGGGCCATGAACACTATCGACAAAGTTCGCTCGCTCGTCTCACAGGGTCTGATGACCCGCGCTGGCCTCGCCCGCGCAGCCGGGTTGCATGCCAATACCCTGCGCGATTGCGCCGAGGATGGCTGGAACCCGACTGCCGATACGCTCGCTAAACTCGAAGCTTTCCTGGAAGCGAACGACGAAACGCCGGTCATCGTCGGGGCCGAGGAGATTATCAACGAAGCCCGTAATGGTCGGATGTATATCCTCGTCGATGACGAGGATCGCGAGAACGAGGGCGATCTCATCATCCCCGCGCAGATGGCGACGCCCGATGCGATCAATTTCATGGCTACCCACGGCCGTGGGCTGATCTGCCTCTCGCTCGACCGCAAGCGCGTCGAGGCGCTCGGCCTGGAACCCATGAGCCGCGACAATCGCGAAAGCATGCAGACCGCTTTCACCACTTCGATCGAGGCCAAGACCGGGGTGACCACCGGCATCAGCGCCGCAGACCGCGCACGCACCGTGTCGGTCGCGATCGATGCGAGCAAGGGACCGGACGACATCGTTACTCCGGGCCACGTCTTCCCCCTCGCCGCACGCGACGGCGGGGTCCTCGTGCGCGCCGGCCATACCGAAGCGGCAGTCGACATTTCGCGCCTCGCGGGTCTCAATCCGGCGGGTGTCATCTGCGAGATCATGAACGAAGACGGCACCATGGCCCGCCTCGACGACCTCGTTACGTTCGCGCGCAAGCACGAGATGAAGATCGGCACGATCCGCGACCTCATCGAATATCGCATGCGCAACGACCACCTCGTCGAACGCGTTGCCGAAGACAATTTCGAATCCGACTATGGCGGCGCATGGCGCATGATGACCTATCGCAACACGATCGATGGCAGCGAAAGCTATGTCCTGCAGAAGGGTGAGGTGAAGCCCGGCGAGCCCACCCTCGCCCGCGTCCATCCGATCTCGATCTTCGATGATGTGCTCGGCAAGCCAGGGGCCCGCAAGCGCACCTTGCAGCGGGCGATGCAGGCAGTCGGCGAGCATGGTTCGGGCGTGATCGTAATCATCACCGGCCGTCCGGCCAGCGGCTATGGCGAGAGCGAGGCCGAGCGCAATGTCGGCATCGGCTCCCAGATCCTCGCCGACCTCGGCATCGAGGACATGATCCTGCTCAGCAATTCGCAACCCAACGTCGTGGCGATCGAAGGCTATGGCCTCAACATCGTCGACCACCGTCCCATTCCGGAGTGATTCCATGGCCAAGTTCCTGATCGTCGAAGCGCGTTTCTACGACCATCTCAACGACATGCTTATCGACGGCGCGCGCGAGGCGCTGGCAGCGGAGGGCCACGAGGCCGAGGTGCTCACAGTGCCCGGCGCGCTGGAAGTGCCCGGCGCGATTGCGATGGCCGTAGACAGCGGGCAGTACGACGGCTTCATCGCCATCGGCGTCGTAATCCGCGGCGAGACTTTCCACTTCGAGATCGTGGCGGGCGAAAGCGCGCGCGGGATCATGGCGCTGACCATGGACGGCATTGCGATCGGCAACGGCATCCTGACGGTCGAGAACGATGAGCAAGCGCTGGTGCGCGCCGATCCGAAGCAGAAGAACAAGGGCGGCGAAGCGGCGCAGGCTGCGCTGGCACTGCTGGACTTGCAGGGGCGCTTCGCCCGCTGAGCAAATGCTCGAAATCGCCGCCCTGATGATGATCGCGTCCGGCGCGATCCATGCGGTGGTGAATGCCGTCCTCAAATCGGGCGACGACAAACTCGCAAGCCGGGCGCTGATCGACCTGAGCGGCGGCTTGCTGGTTCTGCCGACGATCCTTTTCTTCCCGCCACCGCATGGCGCTTGGGGCTGGCTGGTCGGATCGCTGGTCGTCCATGCCGTCTATTTTCTCGCGCTGGTGCGGGCGTTCGAAGTGGCGGACATGAGCGCGACCTATCCCGTCATGCGGGGCACCGCGCCGGTTTTCGCGGCCTTCGGTGCAGTAGTGTTCCTGGGCGACGCGATTACTCTCCCGGTCTCAATCGGTATGGGACTGGTGACGAGCGGGATCCTTCTCAGCGCCATAGGGCGCAACTTGACGCGGGAGGCACTGGGCTATTCGCTGCTCACCGGCCTTGCCGTCGCGACCTACACCGTACTCGATGCGGGCGGCGTCCGGAATGCGCCGACGCCCTATTCCTACATCGCCTGGGCTTTCTTCGTGCTGGGAGCCGTGATCGGCGGGGCCTTTGGAGCTTGGCGTGGCCGCACCTTCATCGAATACACGCGCCGCAACTGGAAGAGCTGCGTCGCAGCCGGAGCGGCGGGCGTCGTCAGCTATGGCCTTGCAATGCTCGCTTATTCGGTCGGCGAATTGCCGCGTCTCGCGCCTTTGCGGGAGAGTTCGATCCTGTTCGCGCTGCTGATTGCGACGCTTTTTCTCGGTGAGCGGCCGGATCGGCTCAAGATCGCTGGCGGCATCGTGATCTTCGGCGGCGTTGTGGTGCTGTTGCTCTCTCGCTAGCTCGCGCCATCGAGAAATTCACCGAGGCCGAGCGGCGAGAACGGCCCGATGATGAGCTGCTCGAATACACCGATACCCTCCTCGCCTGCGCCGCCGGTCACCCGCATCGGCATTTGCACATGAAGGTTCTGGGGTTCTAGCGGATCGAGCTGATCCAGCTCGATGTCTTCGCGCTCGACCTTGAGCGGCCCGTGATGGAGACCGTGCCCCCAATCGGGATCGGTGTACCCCAGCCCCCGCATCTGGAAGCGCGAAAGCGGCTCAAGCGTAACCTGCTCCGGCGCGCCGGGCACGGCCAGCGAGAGCGTTCCGCCGCTCGGCCAGCGAGTGCCGGGCGCGAGCCGTGTCCGCATGCTGCCGTGCCCTTCGCGGATGTCGCTGGCCGTCGCACCGTCCGGAGCCCAGGCCGCGCGCGTGTTCCAGGCGCGGCCGTGCTCGTCATTGTTGACATGGAAGAACAGGCTGCCGTCCGCGAAATTGATCGGTGTCCATTGCCAGAAGAAGCCGGGCATCGGGGCGCTTGGCATGGGCTGCGAATCGCGAGCACCGATGGGCCGCACGCCCCAGCTGCGATCGCGCGTGCCGCCTGTGCCCTCGGCCAGCTCGCGCCGGTCGCCATCCGTAGAGATCCAGCCCTCGTAATGGCCGTTCTGCGTCATGCGCGTGTAGTCCATGAATGCGCGCGGGCCGATGCGATGCGTGAAGCGCGGCTCCTCGATCGCGAAGGCGCGGCTGGTGAAAACGAGATCGGCGGAAATGCCTTCGCATTCATCCACGATCAGGCGCAGCTTGTGCAGCGGCTCGATCACCTCGATGCGGATGGGCCCGACGATCAAATCCATCCGCTCCATGTTCAGCTCGCGGCTCGCATGGATGCAATGCTGCACCCCGTCGCGCACCACGTTGAAATGCGCATCCATCACGTCGAGATGCGGATAGACGCCCAGAGCTAGGGCGAAGAAACCGCTGCCATCGGGGGCATAGCCGTTGAAAAAATACCGGTCGTAGAAATTGCGGTCGGTGCCGCAATAGGCCACCGGCTCCGGCGTCTGGTGGATCGGATATTCGTCGCCGCGGGACAGGACCATCAATTCACCTCTTTCAATGCAGCCAGACTGTCGCGGGCCAGCGCCAGCGAGCAGGCGCCGCGCGCCATGGACAGGAAATTCGCGTCGCCACGCTCGGTACGCTTGACGAAAGCGGCGCTGAAGACGGCAGTAGAGACACCGTGGAGGATACCGCGCCGGTAATCGTCTTCGATATCGTCGTGCTTCAGCGTCACCCCTCGCTTGGCCATTTCGGACAGCCACAGGTCAAGCAAACCGTCCTCGTGCTCGCGCCACAGGGCCTCGCCGATGCCGCAGCCCAAGAAATAACCGACGTCGGTCATGGCCTTGCCGACGGTTACGGTCTGCCAGTCCAGCACGGCAATCGGCTCCGCCCCGCCCCTTATGTCGAACAGCATGTTGTCGAGGCGGAAATCGCCGTGGACGATGCATTTCCGGTCGGGGTCGCTGTGGAAATAGACCGGTGCCAGTTCCGCCAATTCCTCGCACAATGCCATGAAGTCCGGCTCGAGCTGGTCGGCATATCGTTCGCGAAACACGGCCTGAGCCTGCGGATACATCGCGGCGACGGTCGCCCCGAGCTCGGGAGGAGGCTGAATCCATTCCGCCTCGAGAAGCTCGGCATTGTTCCAGCTCGGCGCATGAATCGCGGCGGCCTGAACGATCGCGTCGCGTGCCCTTTCTATTCCGCAGCTGGCAATCTGGTTGCCCTGCTCCGCCGGGCCGAGATCCTCGAACAGGAGGAAAAACTCACTCCCTTCCTCATTGACCTCGGCAAAGTGCACCTGCGGCACGCGCACGGCGAGCTGCGGTGCGGTGCTGCGATAGAATTCGACCTCCTTGCAATACAGGCCGAAGGATATGGCCGTTGCCTTGCTGGCCTCGTCCTCAGCGCTGAACTTTCCGGCCAGCGTGAAGGCGCCGCTTTGTCCGTCGCAATGGAACCGCACACTGTCGCCGACCTGGCCGGTGCCTATGGCTTCCCAGCGCACATTGTCGACCCGCGTCCCGAGCACGTCGCCAAGCCAGCTGGCTGATACCTCGTCCGGATGTGCCGGAAATTGTTCCAAGCTCCTCTCCCACAAAGAGCAATTTTGGAACGCTAGCTTTCCAAACACGTCCTGACAATCATGCAGGACATCGAGAAATGAACGGCCCGCTCGAATGGATCGCCTCCATCGGGACGGTGCTCGCAGCCTCCCTCATCGCGTTCGACATGGGTCGACGCACGACGGGTTGGGGTTTTGTATTATTCTGCATCGTGTCGGCGCTATGGATCTATATCGGCCTCACCGAGGACGCGATGCCACTCGCGGCGATGAACTTCCTGTTGCTGTTGATCAACGCCTGGGGTGTTTATCAGTATTGGCTACACCCTAAGAACCGCAAGGATCCGAAGCGCTAGGCGCCGATCCGGCCGAAACAGCCTGCACCGGCATAAACCGCGCTGTCCCCAAGCTCTTCCTCGATCCGAATGAGCTGGTTGTATTTGGCAAGCCGGTCCGAACGGGCCAGCGAGCCCGTCTTGATCTGCCCGCAATTGGTCGCAACCGCGAGGTCGGCGATCGTCGCATCCTCGGTTTCGCCCGAGCGGTGCGACATGACGGCGGTGTACCCGGCGCGATTGGCGATGCTGACCGCATCAAGCGTTTCCGACAGCGTGCCGATCTGGTTGACCTTGACCAGCAGCGAATTGGCCAAACCACGCTCGATCCCGTCCGAGAGGCGCGCCGGGTTGGTTACGAAAAGGTCGTCCCCGACCAGCTGGACGGTATTTCCGATATGATCGGTCAATGCCTTCCAGCCCTCGAAATCATCCTCGGCCATGCCATCCTCGATCGAGCGGATGGGATAATCGGCACACAGCTTGGCGAGATATTTGGCCATCTCATCGCCCGAAAGAGAGACGTTCTCGCCCGAAATCTCGTATTTCCCCTCGCGATAGAATTCGGTCGATGCGCAATCGAGCGCAAGCGCCATCTCCTCGCCCGGGGTGAAGCCAGCCTGTTCGATCGACGCCATGATGAAATCCAGCGCATCGCGTGTGCTGGCAAGATCGGGCGCGAACCCGCCCTCGTCACCGACCGAGGTTGCCAGGCCTTTCTCGTGCAGCTTCTTCTTGAGCGTGTGAAACACTTCCGCGCCCCAGCGCACCGCCTCGGCCAGGCTGTCGGCGCCGACCGGCATGATCATGAATTCCTGGATGTCGATCGGATTGTCGGCATGTTCGCCGCCATTGATGATGTTCATCATCGGCACCGGCAGGACATGCGCCGCCACACCGCCGATATAGCTGTAGAGCGGCAGGCCGCGCGCATTGGCCGCTGCCTTGGCGACCGCCATGCTGGTCCCGAGAATCGCGTTCGCTCCGATGCGGCCCTTGTTGTCCGTCCCATCGAGCGCGATCATCGCGCCGTCGATGTCGCGCTGGTCTTCCGCATCGAGGCCGAGGATGGCCTCGGCGATCTCGGTATTGGCAGCGTCGACCGCCTTCATCACACCCTTGCCAAGGTACCGGTCCTTGTCGCCGTCGCGCAACTCCACAGCTTCGTGCGCACCTGTCGAGGCACCGCTGGGCACGGCTGCCCGCCCGAAGCTGCCGTCTTCGAGAAGAATATCGACCTCGACCGTGGGATTGCCCCGCGAGTCGAGAATTTCGCGGGCGTGGAGGTCGATGATGGCGGTCATGGGACAAGGCACTCCGGAGCTGAGGTGTTGCAATTGACTAATACACCCCCAGATGGGGACAGGCACGCGCTCTATTCGCCGGAACATCGGCGCGCAAGTTGCGTTGCACAATTGAACCCCCTCGCATCAAAAGCGTTGGGGGGAGGAAACAATTGAGGGCAAGGACGACAGCAATGGCCGATACAGACGGAACCGGCGCACCGAAAAAGCGCAAGACACCAGCCAAAAAGAAATCCACTGCCGCCAAGCCGCGCAAGACCGTGGCGAAGACGCCCGCAGCCAAGGAGACCACCCCCGTGACCAACACCGCAATCGACACTGCCGAAACGACCAACAACAACCGCGCCGAAGCCAAGTCGCGCTTCAATGCCGCCCTCGAGGAGGCCAAGGCCGGCGCAGCCGCGCTGAAGGCGGAAGGTAAGGATCGTGCAACCGCCTACCGCACCCAGGCCAAGGGCAAGGGCGACGACTGGGTGGCCGAAGCCAAGGCCTATGGTGACGATGCCAAGGTCAAGGGCCGTGAACTCGCCACCGAAGGCAAGGTCAAGGCCAGCGAAGGCATGCGCTCGCTCAGCCGGATGGTGAACGACAACGCCTATCAGGTCGACGAGAAGCTCGGCGCGAAATATGGCGACTATGCCCGCACCGCGTCCAAGTCGCTCGATGATTATGCTGCCAAGCTCGACCAGAAGAGCGTCGACGACCTCGTCGACGACGGCCGCGAATTCGTTCGCCGGAGCCCCGGCAAGGCACTCGGCATCGCCGCAGTCGCTGGGTTCTTCGTCTCGCGCCTGTTCGGCGGTCGCCGTTGATCGACGTATCAGGGGGTCTGCGATGAGGGATAACGAAGTTGAGCGCGGGACCGAGAGCTATCTCGGTCCGCTCGACGTGCCGGATGATCACGAACCTGCCGATGAAGAGCGGGGATCCGGCGAAGCGTCTTTGATTGACGATGTCACGGCATTGTTATCCGATGGCAAGACCTACGCCGAAGCCGAACTGGCATTCCAGAAAAGCCGCGCAGGCTACACTGCAAACAGGGCCAAGGGCGCAATCGCCTTTGGCCTTGCTGCGTTCGGCGTGTTCCACCTCGCCCTGATCGCGGGGGCTGTCGGTCTCGTCATTGCACTCGTCCCGCTGATCGGCCCGTGGGGCGCGACAGCTGTTGTGACGCTCGCCCTAATCGTGGTGGGTATCGTACTCCTACGCATGCTGAAGGGTCGTATCGACGATATTCGGGATGCTTTCTCGGAGGGCTCAGAAGAATGACTCGCCGTGAACGAATGCTCGAAGATCGCTATCTCCGCGATTCCGCCAGAGCCTTGGTTGAGGCCGATGTCGAGCATGTGAAAGCCGACCTCGCGCGCAAGGGACTGGCGGCCCGGACCCTGGATACCGTCAAGCACGGTGCTATCGATCTTTACGAAGAAGCGGTGGACGCTGCCGAAGACAACAAGGGTGCGCTTGCCGCGCTGGTCGCTGCGGTCGTCGTCTGGTTTGCTCGCAATCCGTTGCTCAACCTGTTCGGCCTCGGCGAAGGCGACGATTCGAGCGAGGATGACGTTGAACGGGCGGAACAATGAACCCTGCGCAGCCGTTGGATAAACGAACACCAATTCGGAGATTTTCATGGCTGAGACAGCAGAAACCAACAACGTCACCCCAATCAGTGCGGACAGCAAGCTGACCGACGAGCAGAAGCGCGAGCAGCTCCGGGCGAAGATTGAAGCCGGTGAAAAGCGCAATGCCGAGCGCAGCTTTGCAGATCAGGCGAAAGACGTAGCGGACAGCGCCGTCGAATTCACCAAGAAGCATCCGTTTGCCGTGGTCGGAGGCGCAATTGCTATCGGTCTCGCAATCGGCGCAATGACCCGCCCGGGCCGCAGGCTTGGCCGTCGCGGAGGTGCCCTTGCCACCCTTGCACTTGATAGTGTGCTGGCTTACGGGGCGCGCGCCATCGACGGTGCAGCGAATGCCGCGGAATACGCCGGCGACCGCTTCGAAGATTTCGGTGACAGTGCAGCCACCACAGCACGCGGCCTGCGTCGCGATGCGGCCTACCGGATGGACGTGGCCAGCGATGCGCTGCGCGCAAATTCGCGCAAGGCGAAGCGCGCTGGATCGCGTGGAGCACGCTCGCTGAAGACTCGTTTCGGCTACTGATAATACCGATAGCTAGCAGAAGCGGCGCGACGGGCTTGCCTGTCGCGCCGCTTTCGTTATTGGGCCGGGGCACTCTCCCTCCCCAAACGAGAAAGCCATCCCATGGAAGAAACTGAAGCCAAGCAAACGCTCTACCTCGTCATGGGTGGTCGCGTCACCGACCCGCGCTCTGCAACCTTTGCCGATCCGGAAAGCATCCATGTCGCCGGCGTGTTTAGCAATTACGACGCGGCAGTCGATGCTTGGCGCGCCAATGCGCAGCGCACGGTCGACGATGCCGAGATGAAATACGTAGTCGTCCACCTGCACAAGCTGCTCGACCCCGGCGCTTGAACATCGGCGGATGGCTTATGCGATCCGTTCCTACCGCGACGAAGACGCCGGGACGGTTGCCGCAGTCTGCGCCGCAGCGATAGAGGCGATCGGCCCGCGCGCCTATTCGGCGGAGCAGGTGGCTGCATGGCGCGCGCGCCATCCCGGGCCGCAGCGCTATCGTGATGTGGTCGCGAACGGTGCGCAAATCTTGGTCGCAACCGATGAGCAGGACCGGCCTGTCGCCTATGCTTTGCTGGAGCGAAACGGCCATCTCGACCACCTTTATTGCCATCCCGACCACACACGGCGCGGCCTAGCGGACTTGCTCCTCGCCGAAGCCGAAGTCATGGCACGCGACTGGGGCGCAGAGCGGCTATATACCGAAGCAAGCGACCTTGCCCGACCCGTCTTCGAACGGGTCGGCTACGAGGTCATGCACAAGCGAGAGTTCGCAATCGACGGCGTGCCGATCCACAATTGGGCGATGGAAAAGCCGCTGTCCTGACAGCGCCTCTGCACGTCGTTCAGATGAACTCGATCTTCTCGATCAGGTAGAACTTGTCGCCCGACGGCACGGTCACCTCGACCTCGTCGTCGACCTGCTTGCCGATCAGCGCGCGGGCGATCGGCGAATTGTAGCTGATCCGACCTTTGGACGCATCGGCCTCCGTCTGGCCCACGATCTGGTACTTGATCGGCTTGTCGTCCTCATCGAGCAGCGTCACGGTGGCACCAAAGATCACCTTGTCGCCCGACAGGGTCGAGGGATCGATGATCTGCGCGCGGCTGGCCTTGTCTTCAAGCTCGGCGATCTGCGCCTCGACCTGGCCCTGGCGTTCCTTGGCCGCATGGTACTCCGCGTTCTCCGAGAGGTCGCCATGCGCGCGCGCTTCCTCGATCGCGTCGACGATCAGCGGGCGTTCCGCGCGCAGCGTCTTGAGATCGGCAGTGATCTTTTCGTAGCCTTCGGCCAGCATCGGCACCTTTTCCATGGCGCGCGTCCTTCCTGTTCTCCCCTCCCCTGTTCGGACAATTCGACCCCGGCCCGCCGTTCTGCGGGGCCGATCGGGTTCGAATGTCGGGAGGAAATCGCGTTAATCTGTCAGCTATAATAGTCTTGCAGCGAACGCACTTCAAGCTGCTCCGGTGAAACCTCCGCAATCGCGCGCGCTGCAGCGAGGCTTGCGGCAGCGGTGGTGTAGTACGGCAGCTTCTTTTCGAGCGCGGCTTCGCGGATCGACTGGCTGTCTAACAGCGATTGCCAGCCTTCGGTGGTGTTGAAGATCAGCGCCACCTCGCCGTCGATGATCGCATCGACGATATGCGGACGCCCTTCGGCCACCTTGTTCACCTGCTCGACGTCCAGCCCTTGGTCCGCGAGGAAGCGATGCGTACCGCCGGTGGCGATAACGCGGAAGCCCTGGTCGAGCAGCGTCTTGACCGCAGGCAGGATCACTTCCTTGTCGCTATCCTTGACGGAGACGAATAGCGTGCCCTCCCGCGGCGGGATCATGCCTGCGCCCAGCTGGGACTTGAGAAAGGCTGCGGGGAAATCGGTGTCGATGCCCATCACTTCGCCGGTGGACTTCATTTCCGGACTGAGCACCGGGTCGGCGCCCGGGAAACGTGCAAAGGGGAACACGGCTTCCTTTACCGCCATGTGCTTCGGACGGATGTCGAAAGGTTCGAACTCATGCAGCCCCTCGCCCGCCATGATGCGCGCGGCGATCTTGGCGATCGGGCGGCCGATGGCCTTGGCGACGAAGGGCACCGTGCGGCTGGCGCGCGGGTTCACCTCGATGAGGTAGACCTCGCCGTCCTTCACCGCGAACTGGACGTTCATCAGCCCGCGCACCTGCAGCGCCTTGGCCAGCGCTTCGGCCTGCCGCTCCATCTCGGCGACGATCTCGTCGGGCAGGCTGTAGGGCGGGATGGTGCAGGCGCTGTCGCCCGAATGCACACCGGCTTCCTCGATATGCTGCATCACGCCCGCGATGCGGACTTCGAAGCCATCGGCAACCACATCGACATCGCATTCGATCGCATCGCGCAGATATTGGTCGACCAGTACCGGGCTTTCGCCGGAGACGTTCACCGCGGTGGCGATGTAGTCGTCCAGCTGGGCTTCGCTGTCCACGATCTCCATCGCGCGGCCGCCGAGCACATAGCTGGGGCGCAGCAGCACCGGGTAGCCGATGCGTGCGGCGACGGCAGCGGCCTCGTCACGGCTGCGGGCGATGCCATTGTCGGGCTGCATCAGCTTGAGCTTGTTGACCAGCTTGGCGAACCGCTCGCGGTCCTCGGCGAGGTCGATCGCGTCGGGGCTGGTGCCGAGGATCGGGATGCCCTCCCGCTCCAGCGCATTGGCGAGCTTGAGCGGGGTCTGCCCGCCGAACTGCACGATCACGCCGACGACTTCGCCGCGCGACATCTCGACGCGAAGGATTTCGAGCACGTCCTCCTCGGTCAGTGGCTCGAAATAAAGGCGGTCGGAGGTGTCGTAATCGGTGGAGACGGTCTCCGGGTTGCAGTTGACCATGATCGTCTCGAACCCGGCTTCGGCGAGCGCGAAGCAGGCGTGTACGCAGCAATAGTCGAATTCGATGCCCTGCCCGATCCGGTTCGGGCCGCCGCCGAGGATTACGATCTTCTTGCGGTCGCTCGGCTCCGCCTCGTCCTCCGGCTCGCCAAATGTGGGCGCTTCGTAGGTCGAGTACATATAGGGCGTGACCGCCTCGAACTCCGCGGCGCAGCTGTCGATGCGCTTGAAGACGGGATGCACGCCGAGCTTGTCGCGCAGCTTGCGCACCTCCTGCTCGCTCGTGGCACCCGCCATGGCGCGCAAGGCATCGTGAAGCAGGCCCGAACTCTTCGCCCGCGTTTCACCGAGTCCGCCGGCAACGCCGACCGAGCGCACGGCCAGCGTGGCGAGGCGCTTGTCCGAAAAGCCCATCGCTTTCAGGCGCCGCAATTCGTCCGCATCGTTCGGCAGGCCGTTGTGGCCGATCATCTTCTCTTCGTAGATGAGCGCCTCGATCTGCCGCAGGAACCACGGGTCGAAGCCGGTGATCTGCGCAATTTCCTCGACCGTGAACTCCTCGCGGAAGGCCTGCGCGATCTTGAGGATGCGATCGGGGCGGCGCTGGCTGAGTGCGGCGGTGATCTTCTCTTTCGAAACCCCTTCCAGCTCGGGCATGCGGTTGAAGCCGTCCAGCCCGGTTTCTAGGCCACGCAGCGCCTTCTGCATCGATTCCGCAAAGCAACGACCGATCGCCATGACCTCGCCCACGGACTTCATTGCGGTCGAGAGGTCCGGCTTCGATCCCTTGAACTTCTCGAAAGCGAAGCGCGGGATCTTGGTCACGACATAGTCGATGGTCGGTTCGAACGATGCCGGGGTCGCGCCGGTGATCTCGTTCTGGATCTCGTCCAGCGTATAGCCGACCGCTAGCTTCGCCGCGACGCGCGCGATGGGGAAGCCCGTGGCCTTCGAGGCGAGCGCCGAGGACCGCGAGACGCGCGGGTTCATCTCGATCACGATCAGGCGGCCATCCTTCGGATTGACTGCGAACTGTACGTTCGAACCGCCTGTTTCCACACCGATTTCGCGCAGCACGTTGATGCTGGCGGTGCGCATGATCTGGTATTCCTTGTCGGTCAGCGTCAGCGCCGGGGCGACGGTGATGGAATCGCCTGTATGCACGCCCATCGGATCGACATTTTCGATCGCGCAGATGATGATGCAATTGTCCTTGGCATCGCGCACCACCTCCATCTCGAATTCCTTCCATCCGAGGAGCGATTCCTCGATCAGGACTTCGGTGGTGGGCGAGGCATCGAGGCCATCGCGCACGATCTTCTCGAACTCGGCCTTGTTATAGGCGATGCCGCCGCCGGTGCCGCCCAGCGTGAAGCTGGGGCGGATGATGGCGGGCAGGCCGGTGCGCTCGAGCACGGCATAGGCTTCGTCCACCGTATGCGCCACGCCGCTGCGCGCGCTTTCGAGGCCGATCTTGTCCATCGCCTCGCGGAAGCGCTGGCGGTTCTCGGCCTTGTCGATGGCGTCCGCCTTGGCTCCGATCATCTCGACGCCGTATTTCTCCAGCACGCCCATCTCGTCGAGCTTGAGCGCACAGTTCAATGCCGTCTGCCCGCCCATCGTGGGCAGCACCGCGTCGGGCCGCTCCTTCTCGATGATCTTGGCGACGACCTCGGGCGTGATCGGCTCGATATAGGTCGCGCCGTCCGGGCCTCCGTCTTCGCCCGCGACCATTTCCGGATCGGTCATGATCGTGGCGGGATTGGAGTTGACCAGGATGACCCGGTAGCCCTCCTCTTTCAGCGCCTTGATCGCCTGCGTGCCGGAATAGTCGAACTCGCAAGCCTGGCCGATGATGATCGGGCCAGCGCCGATGACGAGGATCGAGGAGATGTCAGTGCGTTTGGGCATTAGTTAGAAACGTCCTCTTGCTCGTCACGACCAAGTCCCTCGATCGGATCAAGCGGGAAAATCCCGGCTTCAACGAGTAGTTTGTCAGTGGCGAGGTAGGCATCATCGAAACGATGAAAGAACCGGACTTCGAAGTCATCCGAAGGCGGACACGACCTCACGCTGCGATCATAGAAATCTTGGACTGTTCTGCGCACTTCCGCGAGCCGTTCCTCCGCGGAATCTCCGAAGGCCATGATGGCCATCGTAGCATGAAGCCCTACCGGCTGTTTGGTATCGCATGCCGGTGCCATCGTCTCCATGAGAAGCGGGCTCGCATAAATCGAAGGCTCTTTAGGAACGAATATCGCAACGAACACATCGTCGACATCTCGCACTAAGGCAGCGTGATACTCCGGATGTGTTCCTACGAACCACTCATCGGATTGGGCTGATGCTACTGATGCAGTCGTAAAAAGACCGAGTGCCGCAAGAATCGCAAGGACGCCCTTCACCCCAACATCCCCACGAATTTCTCGAACAGGTAGAAACTGTCCTGCGGGCCGGGGCTCGCCTCGGGGTGGTATTGCACGCCGAACGCCTTCTTGCCCTTGATCGAAATGCCGCAGTTGGTACCGTCGAACAGCGAGACGTGGGTCTGCTCTACCTCAGGCGGTAGCGTGTCGACATCGACCGCGAAGCCGTGGTTCATGCTGGTGATCTCGACGAGGCCCTCGCTCTCACCCCAGCCCTCGCCCACTCGCTGGACGGGGTGGTTGGCGCCGCGGTGGCCCTGGAACATCTTGGCGGTCTTCGCCCCCGCCGCCAGCCCCAGCATCTGATGGCCGAGGCAGATGCCGAACAGCGGCACGTCCGCGTCCAGCAGCCCCTTGATCACCGGCACGGCATATTCGCCCGTCGCCGCCGGATCGCCCGGCCCGTTGGAAAGGAACACTCCGTCGGGTTTCAGCCGCATGATCTCGTCGAGCGAAGTGCGTGCGGGCACCACCGTCACCTTCGCCCCCGCCTTCACGAGGTTGCGGAAGATATTGTCCTTCGCGCCGTAATCGATCGCGACCACGTGCGGCTTCGCATTGTCCGCCGCGCCGTAGCCGGTGCCGAGCTGCCAGTATCCGCCCCGCCAATCCTCCAGCACGCCGCGCGTCACGCCGGGGACGAGGTCGAGCCCTTCCAGCCCGCTCCACTCCGCGGCCTGGTGCTTCAGCGCCTTCACATCGAACTGCCCGCGCGGGCTATGCGCGATCACTGCATTGGGTGCGCCCGACAGGCGAATGCGGCGGGTCAGCGCGCGGGTGTCCACGCCCGACAGGCCGATCTTGCCATGGCTGACGCACCATTCGACGAATTCGTTCTGCGCGCGGAAATTGGAGTGCGGGGTCACCGCCTGCCGCACCACCAGCCCGACCGCGCCGAGGCCGCGGCTCTCCACGTCTTCCTCGTTCGCACCGACATTGCCGATATGCGGGAAGGTGAAGGTGACGATCTGGCTGTCGTAAGAGGGATCGGTCATCACCTCCTGGTAACCGGTCATGGCGGTGTTGAAGCACACCTCCCCGACCGACGAGCCGGTCGCGCCGAAGCCCTTCCCCCAGATACAGGTGCCGTCCGCGAGAACGAGCACGCCCGTCGCATCTTTGGGTTGCGCGTGCGAAAATACGGGCAGGGCCATGGGCTCTCCGAGTCAGGGGTTTTCCGGCGATGTCGCTAAGCCCCACCCGCTAAGGCCGCTTGCGAGCCCCGTCAAGCGGAACACTTGGCTTTGCGCCAGCTTGTTCTAAATGAAGCGCCAATCATCCACAGATACCGAACGGGACCATCAATGCTCCGCGACACGATCCAGACCGAAACCGTCACCGCCATGAAGGCCAAGGACAAGGAGCGCACCGCCGCGCTGCGCCTGATCGGCGCCAAGATCAAGGATCGCGACATCGAGCTGCGGACCGCCGACAAAAAGCCCGAGGACGACGAACTGGTCACCGACGTGCTGATGAAGATGGCCAAGCAGCGCCGCGAATCGATTACGATGTATGAAGACGGCGGTCGGCAGGAACTGGCCGATAAGGAAAAGGCCGAACTCGCCGTGATCGAGGAATTCCTGCCCCAGCAGATGAGCGAGGACGAGACCCGCGCCGCCATCGCGCAGATCAAGGCTGACCTGGGTGCCGATGGTATGAAGGACATGGGCCGCGTGATGGGCGAGCTGAAGGCGCGCCACGGCGCATCGCTCGACATGAGCCGCGCGAGCGCCCTCGTGAAGGAGTCGCTCTCGTGAGGGCGCTTGCACTCATCGCGCTGCCGCTGGCACTTGTCGCCTGCAGCGAGCCTGCTCCCGAGCCGGAGCCCACCCCCACGCCCACCGTCGCGGCACCGCGCACGCTGGTCGGCGCCGATCTCGACCTGTCGGCGCTGGGCGCGAAGATCGTCGGTCCGCAGGGGCCGGAAGTCAAAACCACGCTCAGCGCCGGCGGTCGCCAGCTTGGCACGATGGTGAGCTACGTGGCTTGCCCCGAGGGAATCGGGGAATGCGTGCCGGGCCAGATGCCGGAGGACACGGTCTACACCTATGTCCATCAGGTCACGCTGGCCGATGCGGATGAGGATGCAGCCGACGCCCAGCCCACCGAAGGACCGGAAGTGCGCGAGACGCCGCCAACCCTGTTCCGCACGACCCAGCGCGCGCACGGCTTCAACCAATCGGTCGGCTATGCCCGCGCGCAGGTCGAGGAAGCCCTCGGCGATCCCGATGCGATCGCGATCAGCATCGACAACGGCAGCCTGATCTGGCGCGTGGTCGCCGGGTCCGGCTGGCAGCCCGGCACCACGCTGACCTTCTGGTGGCAGTCCACCCTGCCCCCGGCAGGCCCGGCAGATGCTTACCTGCTCGAAGTCGATGGCAACCAGGCGAGCGCGACGGGCCCCTTCCCCTCCGAGCCGGAAAATCCGGCAGACGGGGCCGCTGGCAACTAGCGATTCGGCCGGCGCGGCTGTAGGGATTTTCGCCCTATGGCCCTGTCACCCCAATGGCTCGACGAACTGCGCGCGCGGACCACGCTGTCCGCCGTGATCGGCCGTACCACGCGGCTGACCAAGGCCGGGCGCGAATTCAAGGCGTGCTGCCCGTTCCATAACGAAAAGACGCCGAGCTTCTACGTGAATGACGAGAAGGGCTTCTACCACTGCTTCGGCTGCGAGGCGCATGGCGACGCGATCCGCTGGCTGACCGACCAGCGCGGCATGCCGTTCATGGATGCGGTGAAGGAGCTGGCGGCCGAGGCCGGGATGGAGGTCCCCGCTCCCGATCCGCAGGCAGCCAAACGTGCCGAGAAGCGCGCCAGCCTGCACGATGTAACGGCGGCGGCGCAGGAGTGGTTCGAAAGCAATCTGCGCGGTAGCGAAGGTGCGTCAGCGCGCAACTATCTCAGCAGACGGGGATTCTCCGAAGCCACCATGCGCGAGTTCGGCTTCGGCTATGCGCCGGAGGACCGGCAAGCGCTCAAGCGCGCGCTCGGCAAGTTCGACGAGGACATGCTGATCGATGCGGGCATGCGCATCACGGTGGAGGACAAGGAGCCCTACGACCGGTTCCGCGGCCGCTTGATGCTGCCGATCCATGACACCCGCGGCCGGGTGATCGCCTTCGGCGGACGCATTCTCGACGCCGAGGCCAACCCCAAGGCGCCCAAATACCTCAACAGCCCGGACACCCCGCTCTTCGACAAGGGCCGCACGCTCTACAACCACCACCGCGCTGCCCCCGCCGCGCGGCAGAGCGGACGGATGATCGTGGTCGAAGGCTACATGGACGCCATCGCGCTCGCCAATGCGGGTATCCGCGAGGCGGTAGCTCCGCTCGGCACGGCGCTCACCGAAAACCAGATCGAACTGCTCTGGCGGCAGGTCGAGCGGCCAATCCTGTGTTTCGATGGTGACAATGCCGGCCAGCGGGCTGCCATGCGCGCCATTTCCCGCGCATTGCCCATGCTGCGCCCCGGCCACTCGCTGTCCATCGTGCGCTTGCCCGCAGGCATGGACCCTGACGATCTCATTCGCGAAAGAGGCGTCGGCGCAATCGAAACCATGCTCGAACAGCCCGCCAGCTTGCTCGACACGCTATGGGATTTCGAAAAGGCAGCGGCGCCGCTCACCTCGCCCGAAGACAAGGCTGGGCTAAAGGCACGGTTGCTCAACCATGTCGATGCGATCCAGCATCCCGACATCCGTGCCCTCTACAAGCGTGAGCTGCTGGAGCGCTTCTCCGCCTTCGCTTTCCCTCCGCGCCCGCAGCGCCAGTTCACGCCGCGCAGCGACTGGAAGAAGGGCGACTGGAAAGCGCGCGTTCCCACCCTCTCGCCGCAAACCGCCGACAAGCTGAAACGCGCCATCGCCGGCGGCTCCCGCGACCTCTTCTCGCGCGCTGTCATCGCCGGGCTTGTGCGCTTCCCGGACCAGATCGTCCGCCACGAGGAAACCCTGGCCACTTTCGCCAGGCGTGACCAAAATGTCGGCCCCGCGATCGATTTGCTGCTCGAAGCCGCCGAAACGCTTGATTTAAACAGCGGATCGCCCATATCGCTCGAACGAGGCCTTCCCGCCCTGCCGGCTAAACCCAATTTCGCCTTCCTCGATGAAGGCACCGATCCGGATGAAGCGCGCGAGGATCTGGCCGAGGCCGTGTCGCTACTGGTCGAGAGACCGGCGCTGGAATCCGCCTTGGCGGAGGCTACAGCGCGTTTCGATCGCGACCCGGAAGGCTCCATCGCCGAACAGGCCCGATTGCGTGAGCGCTTGCTGGTCCTTAACGAGCGATTGAAGCAGTTCGGGCGCAGGAAGGCGGCGGGACCGGACGATTCGGATTAATGAGTGCCGCGGAAGTGCACACCGCGCGTAACGATAGATTGGGTTGACGTATTTTATGGCCACCAAGTCGAAGTCCACCGACAAGGACGACGCACCTCTGATCGATCTCAACGAGGCATCGATCAAGAAGCTCATCACCAAGGCGAAGAAGAAGGGCTACGTCACCTATGACGAGCTCAACGATGCTTTGCCGCAAGGCGAGATGAGCTCCGACCAGATCGAGGATATCCAGTCAGCCCTGTCGGACATGGGCGTGCAGATCGTCGAAAGCGACGAGGACGCCGAGGCGGCCGAGGACGAGGCCAACGAGGTCGAGGAAATCTCGATCGAGGGCAAGGCCGACAAGAAGGACGCCAAGAAGGCTCCCGCCGCGGCCCCGAAGAAGCTGGCCGCCGGCGAACGCACGGACGATCCGGTGCGCATGTACTTGCGCGAAATGGGCGCCGTGGAGCTGCTCAGCCGGGAGGGCGAGATCGCCATCGCCAAGCGGATCGAAGCCGGCCGCGACATGATGATCATCGGCCTGTGCCAGAGCCCGATTACCTTCCATGCCATCATCCAATGGTCCGAGGCGCTCAATGCCGAGGAAATGCAGCTGCGCGAGATTCTCGATCTCGACGCCATGCTCTCCAAGGAACCGCCGGCCGACAAGATGGCCGAAGACGCCGAGGACGATGACGACGACGGCGAGATCTCCGAGGAAACCGCCGGCCCGACCATCCGCGACGACGACGAGGACGAGGATAGCGACGAGACCTCCGAAGACGAGGACGGCGAGGAAGGTTCGTCCAAGAAGGACGACGACGAGGACGAGGACAACACCATGTCCCTCGCCCAGATGGAAGCGGCGCTGAAGCCCGATGCGATCGAGCGCTTCGCCCGCATTACCGACCTGTTCGGCAAGTTCGAGAAGCTGCAGAAGGAACGCGTCGACCTGATGGCGAAAGGTGAGAACTTCACCGCAGCCAAGGAAAAGAAATACGAGGCGCTGAGTGAACAGCTCACTGCCGAAGTCGAGAGCGTGCAGTTCCACGCGACCAAGATCGAGTTCCTGGTCGACAACCTTTATGCCTTCAATCGCCGCCTGACCGCCCTTGGCGGCCAGATGCTGCGCTTGGCAGAGCGTCACAAGGTCAAGCGCGTCGATTTCCTCGATGCCTATATCGGCAACGAACTCGACGACACCTGGATGGACGACCGGGTCAAGAAGGACAAGAAATGGGCTGCCTTCGCCGAGAAGGAAGCCGACGCGATCGATCGTATCCGCACGGAAATCGCCGACATCGCCAGCCAGACCGGCATGGCGCTGGAGGAATTCCGCCGCATCGTGAACATGGTCCAGAAAGGCGAGCGCGAGGCGCGTATCGCCAAGAAGGAAATGGTCGAGGCGAACCTGCGCCTGGTGATCTCCATCGCGAAGAAATACACCAACCGCGGGCTGCAGTTCCTGGACCTGATTCAGGAGGGCAACATCGGCCTGATGAAGGCGGTCGACAAGTTCGAATACCGTCGCGGCTACAAGTTCAGCACCTATGCGACCTGGTGGATCCGCCAGGCCATCACCCGCTCGATCGCCGACCAGGCGCGCACGATCCGCATCCCCGTCCACATGATCGAGACGATCAACAAGCTGGTTCGCTGTTCGCGTCAGTTCCTGCACGACCAGGGCCGCGAACCGACACCCGAAGAGATGGCGGAGAAGCTCTCGATGCCGCTCGAAAAGGTGCGCAAGGTGATGAAGATCGCCAAGGAGCCCATCAGCCTCGAAACGCCAATCGGCGATGAGGAGGATTCGCACCTCGGCGATTTCATCGAAGACAAGAATGCGATCATCCCGGTCGATGCGGCGATCCAGGCGAACCTCAAGGAAACGGTTACCCGCGTCCTCGCCAGTCTTACTCCGCGCGAAGAACGCGTGCTGCGCATGCGTTTCGGCATCGGCATGAACACCGATCACACGCTGGAGGAAGTCGGCCAGCAGTTCTCCGTGACCCGCGAACGTATCCGCCAGATCGAGGCCAAGGCCCTCCGCAAGCTCAAGCACCCGAGCCGCAGCCGCAAGATGCGCTCGTTCCTCGATCAGTAGGTTTGCGGCGCTCGGAATTGTGGCCGATTAAACACACCTCTTTCCTGCTAGCAAAGATACAGGAACCGCTGGCTCGGCCGTCCATTGAGCATCCACTGGGCAGGCGCAGCTGTCCGACATCTATTGTACGTCGCGTCTGGTGGGTCCGGAATGACAATCGATTTCCAGTTAGTTCTGGCGAAATCCCCAAATCCCTATGTTCTGCTCGACCGAAGTTTTTGCATTGAATGGGCGAACGACGCCTATCTGGCGGCGACCATGCGCGAGTTGGAGGACATCGTCGGACGCAATATGTTCGACGCTTTTCCGAGTGAAGGCGAACCGCGCCGTCAACTGACGAAGTCGCTGGAGAGAGTCCTCGAAACTGGCGAAGCCGACGAGATCGCACATATTCGCTATGATATCCCAAACAGTAGCGGTGATTTCGATGTTCATACCTGGAGCGCGACGCACACACCCATCCTCGACGAGGAGGAGCGCGTTACGCATATCCTTCAGCACACCGTCCGAATTACCGATCTCGACGAGGTAGAGGGACCAAGAAATGTCGCAGGGGTAGCTCGTCGGGCCGAAGCAGTCGAACAACGCTACCAAGGAGCCGCTCGCCAACTGGACCGTTTTAGGGCGATGCTCGAACAGGCCCCGGGTTTCGTCGCCGTTCTCGCAGGTAGGAACCACAGGTTCGTCATGGCCAATGCGGCCTATCGCCAATTAATCGGCGAGAGAAAACTTGACGGGAGGCCGGTTGCCGAAGCTTTGCCGGAGGTGGAGGCCCAAGGCTTCATTGATATTCTCGACCGCGTACGGGAAACTGGCCAGCCCTATTTCGGCCAGAAGGAACGCGTGCTCCTCCAGCAAAAAAACAGCAATCGGCTCGAACCTCGCTTTCTCGAATTCATCTTTCAGCCCATACATGGAGAAGACGGGTTTCGAGGCATTCTCGTACAAGGGCACGATGTTACTGAGGAAGTTGCGGCAGAGGAGCAGCAAATCATCCTCATCAATGAACTCAATCACCGAGTGAAAAACACACTTGCGGTGGTTCAGGGCATTGCACAGCAGACTTTTCGCGACATGTCGCAAGTCCAAGAGCGTAAAGCCTTCACGGACCGGCTCAATGCCCTCGCGACCGCCCACAATCACCTGACTGCTCGCAATTGGGAGACGGCGGATATGGAGTCCGTTGTCCGCCAAGGGCTGGAAGCCATAGCACCAGATGATCCCTGTCGAATTACTATCGAAGGTCCATCGGTGCTTTTGCCGCCACAGATGGCCGTGTCCCTTGCGATGGTGATTCACGAGCTTTGTACGAATGCAATAAAGTACGGTGCACTCTCATCACCCGATGGCTCGGTCGAAATCTCCTGGAATACAGATTCTCAAGAAAGTGATACCCGCCTGATCTTCGAATGGACCGAGCGGGGAGGTCCTGCAGCAACGCCGCCAAACCGTTCCGGATTCGGCATGCGGTTGATTGGCCGGGGTTTGGGAACGCCCGGCGGAAATGCTAGTCTCAATTTCCGCCCAGAAGGTCTGCGCTATCAGTTGGATACGATCCTGTGATCCTTGCTGATCGCCACATTATGGTGCTGGAAGATGAAGCAATTATCGCCTTCGGTCTTGAGGACATGCTTCTGGAGATCGGCGCTAGCGTTGCGGTCGCGACCTCAATTACAGAAGCGTTTGCAATGCTTGCCGACAACGATTTCGATTTTGCGGTGCTGGACGTCAATCTTCACGGCGAAAAAAGCTATCCGGTGGCCGACCGGTTGATTGAAGCGGGCGTCGAGTTTATTTTTGCCACCGGTTATGGCGATGCCGAGCATCCCGAGCGTTTTCGCCAGGTCCCGACCGTTACCAAACCGTATAGCGTAGAGCAGATTCAGGCTGCCGCTTCATCTCCTCGGATTTAAATTGCGCCGTTGAGGACAACGGCACATTACGGTGGCACAGCAGGGGCTAAAGCATTATGGCCCCCACCATGCGTATCGCCATCGCCTCCGACCATGCCGCCATCGAGCTTAAAGCCGAGCTGCGGGACTGGTTGATCGAGCAGGGTCATGAGGTCGCAGACCTCGGGCCGGAGACCACCGACAGCGTCGATTATCCGGATTTCGGCTACAAGCTCGCCAGCGTAATCGCAGATGGCACAGCCGAGCGCGGCGTGGCGCTTTGCGGATCGGGCATCGGCATTTCGATGAGCGCCAACCGCAACCCTGCTGTGCGCTGCGCTCTCGTTTCGGAGCCACTTTCCGCCAGCCTCGCCCGCGAGCATAACGACGCGAATTGCATCGCGATGGGCGCGCGCCTCACCGGCAGCGACATGGCCAAGGCGTGTCTCACCGCGTTCCTCGAAACGGAATTCGGCGGCGGTCGCCATCAGCGCCGCGTCGACAAGCTCTCAAACCCGGAATTCTAACATGGCCACTCTCCCGAAGGACACCTCCCGCGAACAGTCTCGATCCCCTGGGGACCGCTTCTGGCACGATAGTCTCGCCGAGGCCGATCCCGAGATTTATGGTGCGATCCGCAAGGAACTCGCGCGCCAGCAGGATAAAATCGAGCTGATCGCGAGCGAGAACATCGCTTCGACCGCAGTGCTCGAAGCGACCGGCAGTGTGTTCACCAACAAATACGCCGAGGGTTATCCGGGCAAGCGCTACTACGGCGGCTGCGACTATGCGGACGTGGTCGAGACGCTGGCGATCGAGCGCGCGAAGGAGCTGTTCGACTGCAACTTCGCCAATGTGCAGCCAAATTCGGGCAGCCAGATGAATCAGGCCGTGTTTCTCGCCCTGCTGCAGCCGGGCGATACCTTCATGGGCCTCGACCTCAATTCGGGCGGTCACCTGACGCATGGCTCGCCGGTCAACATGAGCGGCAAGTGGTTCAATCCGGTCAGCTATGGCGTCCGGCAGGACGACGAGCTGATCGACATGGATGCCGTGATGGCGACCGCGAAGGAGCACAAGCCCAAGCTCATCATCGCAGGCGGCACCGCCTATTCGCGCGTGTGGGACTGGGAGGCCTTCCGCAAGGTTGCGGACGAAGTCGGCGCCTACCTGATGGTGGACATGAGCCATATCTCCGGCCTCGTGGCGGGCGGCGCGCATCCCTCGCCCTTCCCGCATGCCGACATCGTGACCACGACGACCCACAAGAGCCTGCGCGGTCCGCGTTCGGGTGTGATCCTATGGAATGACGAGAAATATACCAAGCCGATCAACATGGCGGTGTTCCCCGGCATGCAGGGCGGCCCGCTGATGCATGTTATTGCCGCGAAGGCGGTCGCCTTCGGCGAGGCGCTGCGGCCGGACTTCAAGGATTACGCACGGCGCGTGGTCGACAACGCCCGCGCGCTGGCCAAGAGCATCGAGGCGAACGGCCTGCGGGTCGTTTCCGGCGGCACGGACAACCACTCCATGCTGGTCGACCTCACCGCCAAGGACGTGACGGGCAAGGCTGCCGAAGCAGGTCTCGACCGGGCATGGCTCACCTGCAACAAGAACGGCATTCCGTACGACACCCGCAGCCCCTTCGTCACCAGCGGCGTCCGTCTTGGCACGCCGGCGGGCACGACCCGCGGTTTCGGGCCTACGGAATTCGAGCAGATCGGCAAGCTTATAACGGAAGTCGTCGACGGCTTGTCGAAAAACGGTCCCGAAGGCGACGCGCAGGTGGAAGAAAGCGTCCGCAATCGCGTGAGCGAGCTGTGCGCAAAATTCCCCGTCTACCCCGGAAGGTAAACCGATGAGCCAGGACGATTACGACAAGGGTTACGATCTGGGCGAGCGCGCCCGGACCGAGGCAAAGGCCATGGCCAAGGAAGGCATGAGCCACCCTTCAACCAAGCCGGTGCTGACCGGGGCGGCAGTCGGCGTCGTCGCTGCGGCGCTGCTGCCGGTGGTCACCTGGCCGATCGGCCTGGCAGCCGGAGCGGGATACGCATTCTACAACAGGATCAAGAAGTAACCACCTGAATGCGATGCCCTTTCTGTGCCCATGACGACAGCCAGGTAAAGGACAGTCGTCCGACCGAGGATTCCACGTCGATCCGCCGCCGCCGCCAGTGTTCGAGCTGCGGCGCGCGCTTCACCACGTTCGAGCGGGTGCAATTGCGCGAGGTGACCGTCGTCAAATCAGGCGATCGCCGCCAGCCCTTCGATCGCGCCAAGCTGGAGCAGTCGATCACCCTGGCCTGCCGCAAGCGCGACGTTCCGCAGGAGCGGATCGACCAGTTGGCGAGCGGGATCCAGCGGCAGGTCGAAACCGCAGGCGAAGCCGAGATCGCCTCGCAGCGGATCGGCGAGATGGTAATGGACGGCCTGCGCCAGATCGACAGTGTCGCCTATATCCGCTTCGCCAGCGTCTATCGCGACTTCAGCGAAGCCCGCGATTTCGAAGAGTTCGCCAGTACGGTACAGGACGCGGCGAATGAGCGAAGCTGACATGCGCAAGCCGGTGGTCGTACTCGTCCGGCCACAGCTTGGCGAGAATATCGGCAAGGCGGCACGGGCCATGCTCAATTTCGGGCTGACGGAGCTGCGCCTGGTCGAGCCTCGCGATGGCTGGCCCAATCCATCAGCAGGTCCGGCCGCTGCGGGTGCCGATATTGTGCTCGAACGAGCTCGAGTTTACGCCTCAACCGCAGAAGCCGTGGCCGATTGCGCCCATGTCTACGCCACAACAGTCCGTAAGCGCGGCGTCACCAAGCCAGTCGTGACGCCCGAGGAAGCGGCGCGCGAAATGGCCGGGAATGTCGGCCGCAGCGCCTTCCTGTTCGGCCCCGAACGTTCGGGCCTCGAAACCGACGACGTCGCCCTCGCCCGCGCGATCCTTACCGTGCCGATAAATCCCGATTTCGGCTCACTGAACCTGGCGCAAGCAGTGATACTGTGCGCTTACGAATGGTCGAAGCACGAAACGCTGGTGCAGCCCACGCAAGAAGATCTGCTGCCGCCCGCGCCGCAGGACGAGCTCGAAGGTCTGATCGATCATCTGGACCGCCTGCTGGAACCGAAGGGCTATTTCCTGCCCGAAAGCCGGGCGGAAGCCACGCGGCGGACCTTGCGCGGCGTACTCACGAAGCCGGGCTGGAACCACCTCGAGGTTCGCACCCTCCGCGGTGTACTGTCATCGCTCCAGCGTGAGCCTAAGCCCTGATCCGGTCCCATTCCTCGAGTTCATAAGCGATCGAGGTTTCCACCAGAATCTCCCAGATTTCGGCTATTTTCTCGGATGGAAGCTCACGCGCGTCGGCGTCCGTCACCGCATTTGCGATGACTTGAGCCTTTCGGATTTCATCGCGGACCACATTGCGGTCGGTCTTGATGCGGGCTGCCGCTCGCATGTAGCCGAAGCGGCGGTCGAGCAGCTCTATCAGCTGCCGGTCGGTCGTATCCACCCCGACCCGGACTTCGCGCATGTCGGTGCAGTCTTCGGGGAGCTTGAATGTGTCGTCCATGGCGGTGCGCACTGCCCTCCCCGCACCGCTTTGTCGAGCGCCTATCTCGGCGCTTGACGATTGGCGCAAAACTGCTATTCGCGCGCCTCGCTAATTGGCCCCGCACCCCGGTGAAGCGGTGGCCGCGCCAGACCCATGTGGTCCGACGGTGCGATGCCGGGTTGAATGGCGGGCATAAGGTCCGCTCAGCAAATCGAAGGAAAGACTTATGTCGAAGCGCAAGAGCGCCAAGTACAAACTCGACCGCCGGATGGGTGAAAACATCTGGGGTCGCCCGAATTCCCCGGTCAACAAGCGTTCCTATGGCCCCGGTCAGCACGGCCAGCGCCGCAAGGGCAAGATGTCCGACTTCGGCCTGCAGCTGCGCGCCAAGCAGAAGCTGAAGGGCTATTACGGCGACGTGACCGAGAAGCAGTTCAAGCGCACCTACACCGAAGCGTCCAAGATGAAGGGCGACACCGGCCAGAACCTGATCGGCCTACTCGAACAGCGCCTCGACATGGTTGTCTATCGCGCCAAGTTCGCGCCGACCATCTTCGCCGCCCGCCAGATCGTGAGCCACGGCCACATCTACCTGAACGGCGTGAAGACCAATGTCGCCTCGGCCCGCGTCAAGGTCGGCGATGTGGTCAGCCTCGGCAAGAAAGCTCAGGACATGGCGCTGGTGATCGAAGCGCAGAGCCTGCCTGAGCGTGAGATTCCCGACTATGTCGCTCCCGACGGCACCGACAAGGTGACCTTCACCCGCGTGCCGAAGCTCGACGAAGTCCCCTATCCGGTCACCATGGAACCGAACCTCGTGGTCGAGTTCTACTCGCGCTAAGAGGCGACGATATCGTCACGAAAGGGGCGGTCCTGCGGGGCCGCCCTTTTTCGTTTCAATTCGTCGCGTTTTCAGGGGGTTGGCCGGAACCGGTCTGCTTTGTGCGAATTTCGATGATACTATGACACAATATCGCTTCGTGACGCCGAACCGGCGCGGGAAATGGTACGATAACCTCCGCGACGCCCAGTCTTTCGCCAATGCGATCGGCGCCGGTTTTCTCGACGCAGCGGGCCGCTTCGTGCCCTATCGTGGCACGATCCTCGAGATGCGCGAAAAGTCTGCGGCTTGAAGGATTATCGGCGAGACGCGACCCTGAGTGCACCGAAGATGATTGCGACGGCGGTGGCGGTTATCAGAGCGCCCCACAGCCAAAAAGGCAGAAGCAAGGCCTCTTCGATCGCGCCGGTGTCGGAGGTGATAAACTCGCCACCGACATATCCACCGTCGCTGAAGAGATAGCCCAGATCGCGCCAGAGGCTGATCGCCGCTTGCACGCCCAGCAGTTCGATCGCAAAGCGCTGCGCCTTGCGACTGCCCCAGAAAGCGACAGCAACACAGATTGCTGCAAAGGTAGGCAGAACGATCCACCCGGCGAGTGATCGCACCCAGATAATCGTCGATAGGCCGAGGACAAGTCCAAGCGCCGCGAGCAACAGGCGAGTAGCGGCGGGACTGCGCGAACCGAGGATGAGCAGCGATCCTGCAACCGAGGGCCCAAGCAAGCCGACTGCCGCAGTCAGTGCGCGTGACAGCCGGGAAGGCTCTCCCGGCCAGGACGACAGCGCGTAGCCCGAACCGTTCGGGAAGATCACCAGCTCGTCGAAGCGTGCGCCCAGCGCCATCGAGGTCAGGCCATGGCCCATCTCATGAAACCACGTGGCGAGCAGCGAGAACGGGTACAGCACCAATTGACCCAATGGAACCTGCCACAGCACCACCGTGATCATGGCGATCACCAGCAAATAGCTCTCCTGCCGGGGAGCGACTTTAGCATGCGGTAGCGACCACGTCGCAGCTGGAGGAGCCGATTGTCGGTTTCGCCGGGAGAATGGGGCCATCCCGACTAGCTAGGAACTGCCGGCCAGATAGTCACGCCGGAAGTCGCTGGCGAAGGCAGCGAAGCGCCCTTCCCCGATCGCATCGCGCATCGCCTGCATCAGCTGCTGGTAGAAGGCGATATTGTGCTCGGTCATCAGCATCGCGCCGAGAATTTCCTGCGAGCGGACAAGGTGATGGATATAGGCCCGCGAGTAGGTACCGCATGTTTCGCAGCTGCAACGACCGTCGAGTGGTTCCTGGTCTTCTGCGAAACGCGCATTGCGCAGGTTGATCGGGCCGTTCCAAGTGAAGGCCTGCCCGTTGCGGCCCGACCGGCTCGGCAGCACGCAATCGAACATATCGACTCCGCGCTCTACCGCACCGACGAGGTCGTCGGGCTTGCCCACTCCCATGAGGTAGCGCGGGCGGTCCTGCGGCAATTGGCCCGGCGCGAAATCGAGCGTCGCAAACATCGCCTCCTGCCCCTCGCCCACCGCAAGCCCGCCGATGGCATATCCGTCGAAGCCGATGTCGGTGAGCTTCTCGGCGCTGACCTTGCGGAGTGCCTCGTCCAGCGCACCTTGCTGGATGCCAAAGAGGGCCGAGCGCGCGGCATGATCGCCGCCAGCATCGAAGCCATCACGGCTGCGCTTGGCCCAACGCATGGACATCTCCATGCTCGCCGCGATATCGTCGCGCGGGCGATCGGCGCGCGGGCATTCGTCGAAGGCCATCACGATATCGCTGCCGAGCAGTCGCTGGATTTCCATCGAGCGCTCGGGCGTGAGCATATGCTTGGACCCGTCGAGATGGCTGCGAAACTCGACGCCCTCTTCGGTCAGCTTGCGCAAGTCCGAAAGGCTCATCACCTGATAACCGCCGCTGTCGGTCAGGATCGGGCGATCCCAGTTCATGAACTTGTGAAGCCCGCCGAGCCGGGCGACCCGCTCCGCACCCGGCCGGAGCATCAAATGGTAGGTGTTACCCAGAATGATGTCGGCGCCGGTCTTGCGGACCGTCTCGGGCTTCATTGCCTTCACTGTCGCGGCGGTGCCGACAGGCATGAAGGCCGGCGTGCGGATTTCGCCGCGCCGCATCGCGATAACACCCGTGCGTGCCGCTCCGTCGGTCGCGTGGACGGTGAAGGCAAACCGCTCGGACATCATCAGAAACCGTAGATCAGCGTGGCGCGGGTCAGCGTGTCGGTCGACACTTTCCCGGCGGGTGGATTGCTGTCGTAATCGAGCTGGTAGGACATGCGCGCGCGCAGGCTGTCGCTCACTTTGAAATCAAGCCCGGTGATCAGGTTGAGCGTGGTGTTCGACCCATCGACGATGACCAGCGCCTCGCCGCCGGTCTCGGCCACGGCATTCGCATCCTGCGTCAGCGTCAACCTTTCGAAAATTTGCCAGTCGAAATCGAACCCTGCGAGGCCCGCCAAACGGCTTTCGCTGCGCCCGTCGGTATATTCCGTCACGCGATAGGCTGGGCCGGCCTTGACCGCCAGGCTGAGCCCCTCGCGGTCGACCACCTTGTAGCCGAGGCCACCTGAGATGGCATAGCGTCCGTCGATGCCCTGGATCTGGTCGCGTTCGTACTGGGCGAGGCCATAAGCGAAGACGTTCTCGCCGAACTGCCAGCGCGGTTCGTATACCGCCAGCAATTGCTCCCGACTGGTGACGCCATTCTGGCGCTGATAATCGAAACGGGCCCGCAGGCGATGGGACCAGTCGATCCCTTCGCGCTTGAGCTTCAGTCCGGCGGACAGGCCGACGGTGTCGCTGTTGCCGCTCGACTGGAAGCCGCCGAGTTCGCCCTCCCCGCTCCAGCGATCGAACAGCCCTGCGGAGCGAATGGCTTCCTCTTCCGCCTTGGCGGCGGCAGCGGCACGTTCAGTTTTGGCCGCCTTCCATTCGCTCTCGATTTCCACGATCTCGTCAGCTTCGTCCGGCCATGTGGACCGCGCCAGTTCGAGAACCGTGGCGATCTTGGCGTCGTCGCCACTCTCTAGTGCAGCATCGATCATCTGGCGCGCGCCGTCCGGCAGCTGTGCGCTCACTGGTGTCGCGGCGGCAAGCGCCATTAGGATGGCAAGGTTGCGAAGGCAAATTCGTGGCATGGGCGAGCGCCTAGCGTGCTCGGCGCGACCTCGCCACCCCGTATACGAACAAGGCCGGCTCCCTCGGGGAAACCGGCCTCATCGAAAAATTTGATAGAAATGCTATTAGAAGCGCAGGCCGACGCCGACCGTTGCACGCAACGTGTCGAAGCTGATCGTGTCGAGATTGCCGCGCACAAAAGCCCGACCGACCGGAACATCTGCGCCGATGCCGACGAGGTAGTCGCTCTCGGTGTCGTCGATGCCGTCGAAATCGATCGAATCGTCGTCGATGATTTCGCTATAATCGACCTTGATCGCCTGGATGCCGGCACGGCCATAGATCTTCGCGCCACCCGGGACGCTGAAGCCGAGACGGGCATTCGCGCCGTAGTCACCGTCCAGCGCATCGGTGCCGAAGTTGTAGTTGGCTTCCGCGCCGATGAAGAGCGCGGGGCCGACGGGGACGTCGTAGCCGGCGAATATGCCGAAGATCGGGCTCGAATCGTCGAGCTCGAGGCCCGGCCCGATGTCTCCCAGTTCATCGTCAAGGCCCAGGTCGTGCACACCTGCCTGGACACCGATGAAGCCGTTACCCGGCACCACGTCCTGCGCCTGCGCGGCGCTCGGCAGCGCGATTGCTGCTGCGGCGGCGGCGGTGATGAATGCGATTTTCTTCATGTTCTATCCTTGAATCTGTAGCGCCGTTTCCCGTGGCGCACCGGCGCAATTGCGCCCGACCGGCTGTCCGGATTCTGAACGCGGAAAGGGCCTGTCAGAAAGGTTTGGCGATCACGCCCGCAGGCGCCAACCTGTTCTAAAGATATAGGCGATCACTGCCGTACAGGCGGCGAGAAACGCAAGGGTGATGCCGAAGCTGACCCAGATGTTCACGTCGCTGCTGCCGTAAAAGGTCCAGCGCAACCCGCTGACGAGATAGACGATGGGATTGGCCAGTGCGATCGTGTCCCACGGCGCAGGGAGCATGTCGATTGAGTAGAATGTCCCGCCGAGGAAGGTGAGCGGGGTGAGGAACAGCATCGGGATGATGCCGAGCTTCTCGAAATTGTCCGCCCAGATGCCGAGGATGAAGCCGAACAGGCTGAACGCCGCTGCGACCAGCATGATGTAGAGCACGGCAAGCAGCGGATGGGCGATGTTGTAATCGACGAAGAAACGCGCCGTCGCCAGGATGATGGCGGCAAGGATCAGGCTCTTGGTCATCGCCGCCCCGACGAAGCCGATCAGCGTTTCGGCCACACCGACGGGCGCGCTCAGCAATTCGTAGATCGTTCCGGTAAAGCGCGGCATGTAGATACCGAAGCTCGAATTGCTGGTTGTTTCACCCAACAGTGTGAGCATCAGCAAGCCGGGGATGATGAAGGCCCCGTAATCCACGCCGCCAAGGTCGGGCATGCGCCCGCCGATGGCCGCGCCGAAGACGATGAAATAAAGCGTGGTCGTCAGCACGGGGGCGAGGACGGACTGGGAGGCGGTCCGCAGGAAACGCAGCAATTCGCGCTTGTAGATCGACCAGGTGGAGCGCCACGCGATCATTGGGCGTTCTCCCCGAGCAGCGATACGAAGATGTCCTCGAGACTACTCTCGCGCGTTTCTATGCCGACATAATCGATGCCGGCGTGGGTGAGCGCCTTGGTGAGGTCCGCGACTTCGGCCTTGCCGCGGCCGGTGCCGTCCCCGCCGCGGTAGCAAAGCGACATGCCACGCTGCTCGATCTCGACCGGGAACTGCGCGATCGCTGGCAGCAGTGTCTGCATCGGCTCGGCCAGAGCGATATGCGCCTCGGTGCGACCCAGCTTTGCCATCAGCGCGTCCTTCTCGTCCACCGCGATGATCTGGCCGTTGCGGATCACGCCGATGCGGTCCGCCATTTCCTCGGCTTCCTCAATATAATGGGTCGTGAGAATTATGGTGACGCCGCGCGCGCGCATCTGGTCGATGATCGCCCACATGCCCTTGCGCAGCTCGACATCGACGCCTGCGGTCGGCTCGTCGAGGAAGAGCAGGTCGGGCTCGTGCGCCAGTGCCTTGGCGATAAGGACGCGGCGCTTCATCCCGCCCGACAGCGCCATGATCCGCTCGTCGCGCTTCTCCCACAGGCTCAGGCTGCGCAGGATTTCCTCGATCCGCGTGGGATCGGGCGGCAGGCCGAACAGTCCGCGCGAATAGCTGACCGCCCGCTTCACCGGCTCGAACATGTCGGTGCTGAGTTCCTGCGGCACGAGGCCGATGCGGGCGCGCGCCTTGCGCCAGTCGGTGGCGAGATCGTGTCCGAAAGCGCGGATCGTCCCGCCGCTCGGACGCACCAGCCCGCAGACCGCACCGATCAGCGTGGTCTTGCCCGCCCCGTTCGGCCCGAGCAGCGCGAATATTTCGCCCTTGCGGATGGTGAGATCGACATCGTCGAGCGCTTTGAGCCCGCCGGGATAGACCTTGGTCAGGCCGCTGAGTTCGAGAATCGGCTCCACTCAGCCGTGGCTAGCGGCAATCCAGTTCCCGTGGAAGCCCGGCGGGATAAGATGCGGAATATGCACGGAAGCGACCGGCTTCAGCGTGATAGCCTCGAGGATTTCGAGTGTGCTGGTGTTTGCGTTACGATCGATGACATAGCCCATGATCCAGCCATCGCCTTCCGCCGCATCCTCGCTGCGCGGCACGAATACGAACTCGCCGGGGATGCGGCCTTTGCCGAAATCGTGCTCGATCTTTTCGCCGGTCTGCAGGTCGTGGCGATAGATCGGTAAGGCGGAGACGAAATCGAGATCGCCTTCCAGCCCGTCCGACCACAGATAGCGATAGGGCTTGGTGAAGTAGCGTTCGTCAGGTCGTGGAAATTCCTGACCGGCGGCATCCAGCGTCGCCCGCTCGACCGAGTGTGTCGCGGGATCGACCGTCCAGCGCTCAAGACCTAGCGGCTTGCCATAAGGGCCCGGCATCTCACCGTCGAAAATCGTTTCGTATGCGCACAGATCGATTACGACCTTGCCCTCGGCCTCGAAGCTGTTGCCGACATGGAAGACGTAGCAGGGGTCGACATCACACCACACGATGTCGTCCGCGCCGCCTGTCCGAGGCAGCAGGCCTACGCGGGCGCGATGCTCGCGGTTCCAACGATAGGGGAAGCGCTGGCCAGCTAGCATGGCCTTCATCGAGAAGGTCACCGGGAGGTCGAGGATGATGACGTAGTTCTCAGTGATCGAACAATCGTGGATCGACGGGCCGTTGGCCACCGGGATAGGCAGCTCGCGTAGCACTTTGCCTTCGCTATCGAGCGCCACGTGGCGGATGCGGTCGGGTCGTTCGGCTTCGTAGCAGATCGCGTGGAACTCGCCCGTGGTTGGGCACTGATGCGGGTGCGCAGTGAAGGAGCCTGCCAGACCGCCTCCAAAATTATCGTATGCGACGCTGTTCAGATTATCGTCCAGTTCGACCGGATAGGAGCCCGCCTCGACCAGCGCCATGATGCGGCCCCCGACGTCGAGGACATTGGTGTTGACCGTATCGCCGAAACCGCGCCGCGGGCCGCCCACAGCAGCAGGTCCGCCCTTCTCTGCCAGCGAATTCGAGCGGATGAAGCGATTGCGATACCACTCGGCCTTGCCGTCCCTAAGCCGCACGCCGTGGACCATGCCATCGCCGATAAACCAGTGGTGCCCCTTGCCTGCATCGCCGAATGGATTGGGCCCGATCCGGACGTAGCGGCCATCGAGTTCGGGGGGAATTGCTCCAGTCACCGAAAGATTCTCGATCGTCTTCTCTTCAGTCATCGGCGTGTGGACGCCTTTGAGGAACGGGTTTTCCGACGGTTCGGCCAAACGCGTGCGATTGACGCTGGCCACGGCCTGGATCGCCGGTGTGACGGCCCTGCGGATGGTTTTCTCGATGACGCTTGCCATGTGCGAATCGCCTTGTCTAAAGTGAACACCGTCAACATAGAGGCAATGATAACAGTGTCAACATCGGCCGAAGCCTATCATCACGGCAATCTTCGGGACGCGCTCGTCAAGGAAGGTTTGACTGCGCTTGAAGGTGCAGAAGCCAAGGAGCCGTCATTGCGCGAACTGGCGCGGCGCGTGGGAGTGTCCGCCACTGCCGTCTATCGCCATTTTCCGGACAAGCAGGCCCTGAACCGAGCTCTCGCACGGGAAGGTTCTAAACTACTCGGGGATGCGCAGAAGAAGGCCGCAGACAGGGCATCTGATCTCCCGACCAAATTCGCTTTGACGGGACGGGCCTACGTCCGCTTCGCCCTCGCCCATCCCGTGCTGTTTCGTCTCATGTTTACGCAAGGGGAGCCGGTCGAGTCTGGCGACGAAGGTCCGGATCCGGCGCGCGAATTGCTGACCGACATCACGTGCAAATTGTCCGCCACGCGCGAAGAGGCGGAACGCCTCGCAATGCAGGCCTGGTCGATCGCGCATGGTATCGCCATGCTCATGCTCGATGGCCGGATACCGGCGGACGACGCGCTAATCGATCGCCTACTCGACACCGGCAGCCTGTTCCCGGTTCAGGGCAGTAGCAGCGAGGAATCCCCGTAGCTGTAGAAACGGTAGTCGTTGGCGATCGCATAATCGTAGGCCGCCATCATCCGCTCCCGCCCCATCAGGGCGCTGACCAGCATCATCAGTGTCGATTTCGGAAGGTGGAAATTGGTCATCAGCCCATCTACCGCGCGAAAGCGATAACCGGGGGTGATGAAGATGTCTGTGTCGCCCGCAATGGGTTGGATCAGCCCATCCTCCCCTGTCGCGCTTTCGAGCAGGCGCAGGCTGGTTGTGCCGACCGCGATGATCCGCCCGCCCGCTTCTCGCGCGGCATTCAAGCGCCGGGCCGTCTCGGATTCGATACGGCCCCATTCGGAGTGCATCGCATGGTGGTCGGTGTCGTCGCCCTTGACCGGCAAGAAGGTTCCGGCGCCGACATGCAGCGTCAGCGTTTCGCGTGCGACGCCCGCAGCATCCAATGCGTCCATCAAGCGCGGCGTGAAATGCAACGCAGCAGTCGGCGCGGCGACGGCTCCGTCCTCCCGCGCGAACATGGTCTGGTAGTCCTCGAGGTCCTGCGCATCCGTCGCGCGTTTGCCCGCGATATAGGGCGGCAGCGGCATGCGCCCTGCCCGCTCGAGCAGGACTTCGACCGGTTCTTCTCCGTGAAAGGCGAGGACGAAGCTGCCATCGGCAAGGCGCTCTTCCGCTGTCGCCGAAACGCCTCCGCCGAACTCGACTGTCTCGCCCGGACGCAATCGCTTGGCATTGCGGATGAAGGCTTGCCAGCGCCTGAGGTCGATCCTCTTGTGCAGCGTCGCACCGATCTTCGCTTCGCCGCGCCGACCTTCGAGCTGCGCCGGGATCACGCGGGTGTCGTTGAACACCAGCACGTCGCCGCGCCTCAACAGACGCGGCAAATCGCTCACGCCCGCATCTTCGAAAAGCCCTTCGCCGCGCACGACGAGCATGCGCGCTGCATCCCGCGGCCGCGCCGGGCGCAGCGCGATCAGTTCCTGCGGGAGGTCGAAATCGAACAGGTCAACGCGCATGGCGTCGATCCCGACTATCCGGAGCTTCTGGAAGGGCCTTCATGACGAGCGCCGATTAGGCGCGCGTCGTCGAAGGCGCAAACGCTATTCCTGGATCGGCGCGTTGAGGTCGTCGACGCTGATTTCGTCGGCAGCGCGCGGCGCGGTGTTGACCGGCACGGGCTTGCCGTCGGTGGCGATCGAAGCCTGCAGGATCCGCGTCGGGTTCTGCGGAGGCTCGCCGCGCTGGATCGCGTCGACTGCAGCCATGTTCGAAATCACGCGGCCGAAATTGGTGTATTTCTGGTCGAGGCTGAAGCGCGGGTAGAACACGATGAAGAACTGGCTGTTCGCGCTGTTCTCGTCCGCCGCGCGGGCCATGGCTACGGTGCCGCGCACATGCGGCATCGGATTGAATTCCTCGTTAACGTCTGGGAGCTGGGAAGCGCCAGTCCCCGTACCGGTCGGATCGCCGGTCTGTGCCATGAAGCCGTCGATCACGCGGTGGAAGATCACACCGTCGTAGAAACCCTGGCGGGTGAGCGTTTTGATCCGCTCCACATGGTTCGGCGCCCAGCCCGGCATCAGGCGGATCGCGACACGCTCTCCGTTCGACAGGTCGAGCAGGAGGATATTCTCGGGCTCCACCGCCATGTCGAAGCTGACGGGATTATAGGTGCGCGTGTCCTGCGCCGCAGCCGGCGTTTCGGCATCCTGCGCAATGGCTCCGATGGGCATGGTCGCGGCAAGTGCAGCGGCGGCAAGGGCAAGCGAAGTCTTGAACATGGGTATCCCGTCGATGTGTCTGGATTACCGCCCGTCTAACGAGCGCGGTCTGTCCATTCAATGAATAGCATTGGAGTGTCTCAATAATCGCCGCGGAGACCGGTTTCCTTTACCCGCGCGACCACTTCGTCGCATACGGCTTTGCTGACGAAGGGGCTGATGTCGCCGCCAAACATCGCGATCTCCTTGACGAGCCGCGAGGCGATCGGCTGGAGCGAGACATCGGCCATGAGGAACACGGTCTCGACGTCGTCGTCGAGCTGCTGATTCATGCCGGCCATCTGGTACTCGTATTCGAAGTCCGCCACGGCGCGCAGCCCGCGAATGATAACGTTGGCGCCCATCTTCTGCGCGAATTTCACCAGCAGGGCATTGAAGCCGACCACCTCGACATTGGTCAGCCCCATGTCGGCAATCTCGCGCTCGACCATGGCGAAGCGTTCCTCGGTCGAGAACATCGGGTTCTTGGACGGATTGGTCGTCACGCCGATGATGAGCTTGTCGACCAGCTTCGAGCCGCGTCGGAGAATGTCGGCATGACCCAGCGTGATCGGGTCGAAGGTGCCGGGGTAGATGCCGATACGCTCTGCCATCAATGATCCCTCTTCACGATAAAGCGCGCCAGCTCGACCAGCAGCCGCGCGTCCTCACCATGGCTGGCAAGATGCTTGCCTGCCTGTTCGACCAGCATTTCGGCCTGCGCGCGGGCCTGATCCACGCCCATTAGCGTGACGAAGGTCTGCTTGCCCTGTCCTTCGTCCTTTCGCAGGGCCTTGCCAGCCTTGTCCTCGTCGCCTTCGACGTCGAGCAAATCGTCGGCGATCTGGAAGGCGAGGCCGATGTCGCGGGCATAGGCGCGAAGATGCGTGCGGCCCTCCGGCGGAACCCGACCAAGCACGGCACCCATTTCGACGCTGGCGGCCAGCAGCGCGCCGGTCTTGAGCTGTTGCAGCCGGGTGATCTGGCGCAAGTCGTATTGCTGCTCTTCGGAGGCGATATCCATCATCTGCCCCCCGGCCATGCCGTCGTGTCCGCTGGCGCGCGAAAGCGTCGCGACCAGTTCGGCGCGCACGAAAGGATCGGTGCTGGTGTCTGGCTGGGTCAGGATGTCGAAGGCAAGCGCATGGAGGCAATCGCCCGCAAGCACCGCCGTCGCCTCGTCGAAGGCCTTGTGCAACGTCGGCTTGCCGTGGCGCAGATCGTCATCGTCCATGCAGGGCAAATCGTCATGGATCAGCGAGTAGGCGTGGATCGCCTCGACCGCGCAGCCTGCATTCACTGCCGCACTGCGATTGACGCCGTAGAGGTCGGCCGTCGCCGCCAGCAGCAGCGGGCGCACGCGCTTGCCGCCGCCGATCGCGGCATAGCGCATCGCCTCGACCAACGGAGCGCGGCTGTCGTCGGGGACGGGCAGAAAAGCGTCGAAGGCGCTGTCGATCTCTGCCTGAATTCGCTCGAAAGCTGCGGCGAGGGTGTCGGGCATTGCCGTCATCGCGTTCACGCGGGGCTGCCCGCGTCAAACGGCTCGGTTCCGGCCGGTTTGCCGTCGACGCCCTGCACGATCTTCTCGATCCGCGCCTGCGCTGCATCGAGCCGCGCCTGGCACGCCTTGCGCAGGGCCTCGCCGCGTTCGTAGAGGTCGATGCTCTCGTCGAGGGGCACATCGCCGCTTTCGAGCCTGCGAACCACGCTCTCCAGCGCACGCAGGGCTTCTTCGAAATTCATGTCTGCAATCGGAGTGTCTTGCTCTGTCATCGCGGCGGAGCATTGACCGCGCGGGCGTGGGCGGTCAAGTAAACCGAAACAACGGGGAGCCGATATGACGTGGATTGTCGCCTTTGTCGCCGCCGCCATCGCTTTTGGCGTGCTCGACGCCCTCTGGCTTGGCTGGGCCGGCGACAATTTCTACCGCCCTCGCTTGGGCGACATGCTGGCGGACAGTTTCCGCATGGCTCCGGCGCTGGTGTTCTATGTCGCCTACATCGCCGGGATCGTCTGGTTCGCGGTGCGTCCCGGTCTGGCTGGCGGCGTCGGGATGGCGGCGCTGAACGGCGCGCTGCTGGGGGCGCTGTGTTACGCGACCTACGATCTCACCAACCAGGCAACGCTGCGCCAGTGGTCCACGACGGTGACGCTCGCGGACATCTGTTGGGGTGCCTTCGCCACGGCGGTCGCGGCGAGTGTCGCGACATTCGCGGCGACGAAGCTGGTCTGAGCGAAACGTGTTCATCGGCCACTTCGCACCTGCCCTAGCCGCGAAAGCGATCACGAAGGACGCTCCGCGCCTGGGCACGCTGTTTATTGCCGCGCAGCTGGTCGACTGGGCGTTCTTCCTGTTTGCGATGGTCGGTATAGAGAAGATGCGCGTGGTGCCGGGCATCACCGAGATGAACCCGATGGATTTCTATCACATGCCGATCACGCACAGTCTGGTGGGCACCGGAGGGTTCGCTATCGCCTTTGCCGCGTTGGTGTTCCTACTGTCGCGCAATGCGATTGCAGCCACTTGGGCTGGCATAGTCGTCCTGTCACACTGGTTGCTCGACTTGCTGGTGCACCGCCCGGACCTCACCATCGCCGGCGGAGAAAGGAAATACGGCTTCGGACTGTGGGACATGCCCCTCATCGAAATGCCTCTGGAACTCGGGCTGATCGCCCTCGCCTTCTGGTGGTATTTGCGGCGCACGAAGGGCCCGATCGTGCCGCCGCTGGTATTGCTCTTCGCTTTGCTCGCATTGCAAGCGATCAACTGGTTCGGGCCGGAACCACAGGCCGCCGATTTCGCCTTCCTCGCGACGGGCCTGTTCGCCTTCGGTCTGCTCACCGCACTGGCCTATTGGGTCAGCCTCACACGGTGGCATAAGAGCGAGGTGGGACTAGCGGTCGCGACCCCGCCCCGCTAAGGGCGCGGGCCATGAGCATACCCGAGTCCGCCATCACCCCCGACGTCGTCGCCCAGCACGGGCTGAGCGAGGAAGAATACGACCGCGTCCTCCATGCGCTGGGCCGCGAGCCGAACCTCGTGGAACTCGGCATCTTCTCGGTGATGTGGAGCGAGCATTGCTCCTACAAGAGCAGCCGCCTGCACCTCAAGAAGTTGCCGACCGAAGCACCTTGGGTCATTTGCGGCCCGGGCGAGAACGCGGGCGTGATCGATATCGGCGACGGTCAGGCGGCCATCTTCAAGATGGAGAGCCACAATCACCCGAGCTACATCGAGCCATACCAGGGCGCGGCGACCGGCGTCGGCGGCATCCTGCGCGACGTCTTCACAATGGGCGCGCGACCGGTGGCCAACGCCAATGCGCTGCGTTTCGGGCGGCCCGACCACCCGAAGATGAAGCACCTCGTCCAGGGCGTGGTCGCGGGGATCGGCGGATACGGCAATTGCGTGGGCGTGCCGACCGTCTGCGGTGAGACGAATTTCCACCCGGCATACGACGGAAACATCCTCGTCAATGCGATGACCGTCGGCGTCGCCGATGCGGACAAGATCTTCTATTCGGCCGCGACCGGCGTGGGCAATCCGATCGTCTATGTCGGCTCCAAGACCGGCCGCGACGGTATCCACGGCGCGACCATGGCCAGCGCCGACTTCGAAGAAGACGCCGAAGCCAAGCGTCCCACGGTTCAGGTGGGCGACCCGTTCACCGAGAAGCTGCTCATCGAAGCCTGCCTCGAACTGATGGCGACCGATGCTATAGTCGCCATCCAGGACATGGGCGCAGCGGGCCTTACCTCCTCGAGCGTCGAGATGGCGACCAACGGCAAAGCCGGCATCCGCCTCGACATGAACAAGGTGCCCTGCCGCGAAGAGGGCATGACGCCCTACGAAATGATGCTCAGCGAGAGCCAGGAGCGCATGCTCATGGTGCTGAAGCCCGGCAAGGAAGAAATGGCGGCGGCCATTTTCGAGAAGTGGGAGCTCGATTTCGCGGTCATCGGCGAAGTCACCGATACCCAGCACATGGTGCTGGAATTCGGCGGCGAAGTAGTGTGCGACATCCCGCTCGGCCCGCTCGCGGCTGATGCCCCCGAATACGACCGCCCGTATCTCTCAAAGGAAGACTACACCGCCTGGGCCGGCATCAAGCCGATGACCGAGCGCCCCGACACGGACGACGTCGGCGGCGATCTGATGAAGCTGCTCGCCTCGCCCAATTTGTCGTCGCGCAAGTGGATTAGCGAGCAATATGACAGCCAGGTCGGTGCGGATACGCTACAGACCGGCGGCGATGCGGGCGTGGTCCGCGTGCACGGTACGAAAAAGGCGCTGGCGATCAGCACCGACTGCACCCCGCGCTATGTCCATGCCGATCCCTATGAAGGCGGCAAGCAGGCGATTGCCGAGGCCTACCGGAACCTGTGCGCAGTGGGCGCGCGTCCGCTGGCAGTGACCAACTGCCTCAACTTCGCCAACCCGCAGCGCCCGGAAATTATGGCACAATTCGTCCATGCGCTTGAAGGCATGGGCCGCGCCTGTCGCGTGCTCGACTTCCCGATCGTGAGCGGCAATGTCAGCCTCTACAACGAGAGCAAGGCGACGGGCGGCGGCAGCGCCATCCTGCCCACGCCCGCGATCGGCGGTGTCGGCCTGATCGACGACTATGATCGCATGATGACGATGCCGTTCAAAGCCGAAGGCGAGGCAATCTACCTCATCCACGCCGAGGAATGGGCCACCGCCGACCCTGAGCGTTCGCATCTCGGCAAGTCGCTCTGGCTCTCGGAAATCCACGGCCGTGACGAGGGGCGCACCCCGCCGACCGACCTTACGGTCGAAAAGAACGCGGGCAAGATCGTGCTCCAGCTGATTGTCGACGGGCTGGTCAGCGCCGTGCACGATGTCTCGGACGGCGGCCTCGCCATCGCGCTCGCCGAAATGGCGATGGCCGGCGGCATCGGCGCCGAGGTCGAGTGGAACGAGGAATATAGCAAGGCCGCGTGGTGGTTCGGCGAAGACCAGGGCCGCTACGTCGTGACCGTTCCAGACACGCAAGCGTTGAACGAAGCGCTCGCCAAGGGCACCGAGAACGACGAGACCGCCGCAATCGGTTTCCGCCGCCTCGGCAAGACCAGTGGCAGCACGCTTTTCGGCAAATCGATCGATGAGATGCGCGCCGCCCATCGCAGCTTCTTCAGCGAGTGGATGGAAGGCTAAGCGTAGCGTCTACCGGAGTTCGGACTGGCGATGGAACGAAGTTGACATGACCGCAGGCTATTCCGACACCCCGCTCGCCAAGAAGCTCTCGCTGCGTGATGGCCAGCGGGTCTGGTTCTACGAAATGCCGGAAAGCGTGCAGGACGAGATCGGCGAATACGCGCTCGATCTGATCTTCGTGACCAGCCCCGACGAGCGGCCCGATGCAGCCCATATTTTCGTGACCGAGAAATCCCTGCTCGAACGGAAACTGGCCGAACTGCGACACAGCATCGCGCCAGACGGGCAGGTCTGGGTCAGCTGGCCAAAGAAAGATGCCGGCGTCGACACCGAGATCGACGAGCACGATGTCCGCGAGGCAGGCTTTGCTATCGGCTTCGTTGATACGAAGAAGTGCGCGGTGGACGAAATCTGGTCGGGTCTCAAACTGGTCATCCGCAAGGACCTGCGCTGACTCGCCTATCCGAGAGCTTCGACATGCGCGATCACGATAGTCTGCCTTATGCCATGCCTCCCCTCACCGATGTCGAGCGGATCGCGCGCGCCAGCAACATGCGCGATCGACTGAAGGAACGGCGCAGCTGCCGCTACTTCTCCGACGCGCCGGTCCCGCGCGAGGTGATCGAGGCGGCGATCGAGGCAGCGGGCAGCGCGCCCAATGGCGCGAACCACCAGCCCTGGCATTTCGCCGTCGTCTCATCATCCGAAACCAAGCGCGCCATTCGCGAGGCTGCCGAGGCGGAAGAGCGCGCCTTCTACAGCGGCAAGGCGAGCGACGAATGGCTGGAAGCGCTCGGCCCCCTCGGCACCGATGCGGACAAGCCTTTTCTGGAAACCGCTCCGTGGCTGATCGTGGTCTTCGCGCAGCGCAAGGGCGGGATCGGGGAGGACGGGCAGACACAGAATTACTACGTCAACGAAAGCGTCGGCATCGCTTGCGGCATGCTGATCGCAACCTTGCACGAGGCCGGGCTATCGACCCTGACCCACACGCCTTCGCCGATGGGCTTTTTACGCGAGATTTGCGGGCGACCCGACCATGAGAAGCCGCTGATGATCGTGGTTGCGGGCTTGCCGTCGGACGATGCTACCGTCCCGAAGAAAGCGACCGAGAAGAAGCCGCTATCGCAAATCGCCAGCTGGCTCTGACTCTCAGGCGGCGGCGCTTTCGCTCGTTGGTCCGGCGAGCAAATCGTAAGGATCGATCCCTTCCTCACGCCAGATACGATGGCATTCGCGATACCAGCGTGGCTCGGGAATATTGAGCTTGGCTCGCGCTTCGCCGACGTCCCTGGCAAGTAGATCCCTGATCGATAGGCCGACCAGAGGCGGACATGCCTTGCCCGTACGATGCGCCTCGCGCGTTGCCTTGAGCACAGGCGCGCGGCTATCGCGGCGCAGCTTCTTGATGTGCAGCGATCCCGCATAGCCGAGCAGCAGGTGACCCTGGCTAGGCGACTGGCCGTGCGTGAACAGTAGTACGCACTGTTCTCCAAGCGCATCGCGACCATATCCGGTCAGGACATGCATCAAATCGTGCGTGTCGCGTTGGCGGAAGCCGAACCATTGGACCAGATCGGGATATGTCGGACGGCCGGCCTTTTCGAATTCTTCCACCAGGCCCGCAGCCGTCAGCCCCTCGCTCTCCATGAAGTCACAATAGGCTTGCGCGACGCTGCCTTGCGGGTATCTCCGCAGCATGTCGTGATCGTCGAGCAGTGTGGGAAGAAACGGCTCACGCTCGCGCAATTCCTCGCCGCGCGGGCTAAGTGTAAGATCGCGCACCCGCGGCACAAAGCTTTTCGACGGTAGCGCGTCGTAGATTTGGAAGACGATCGCCGTGTTTTCCTTGTCCTTCAACAGCTCGCGAAAGCCCCTGATGGCGGCAAGCGGCCGGTATTTCGGTTGGGGACGATCCGGGTGCCGCAGCGGCGTGCCATCCAGGGCTGCGTCCGTTGCTGCAGTAAAGCTGATATGTTCATTCATTATGCAAACCTCTTTACGGCTTACATATTCGATACCCACAGCGCATGATTGGAAATGCGCGCCATCGGGATATTAACCTTCGACCCAGTCGGATTGCGGGATGCCGAGCAATTTCAGGATAGACGTCAGGTTCTCGTTCGCAATCCGGCCATTGGCCGCATCGCGCGCTTTGAGCTTGGCGCGATAGGCAATGCCGTAATCCGCCGCCTCGATCATCGGAATGTCGTTCGCCCCGTCGCCGGTGGCCAGCACCCTTGCCCCTTCGCCCAACTGGCCGCGCTCTTCCTCGAGCGTTGCGAGCTTGGTCGAGGCATCGCTTATGGGGCCGGCCAGTTCACCGGTGAGCTTCCCGTCGTGCACACCGAGGCGATTGCCGACGACCCGTTCAAATCCCAATCGCTCCGCGACCGGGTCAGCGAAATGATGGAAGCCTCCGGTCACCAGGACGGTGCGGCACCCTTTCTCGGTGAGCGTCGCCACCAGCGTCCTCGCGCCAGGGACAGGCACGATCCGTTCGGCCAAGCATCGGTCGATGGCTGTTTCCTCCAACCCCTCAAGCAGGCTCACTCGCTCGGTCAGCGCGTCGGCGAAATCGAGCTCGCCGCGCATGGCCCGTTCCGTGATGGCCGCGACCCGCTCTTTCAAACCGGCGAACTCTGCCAGTTCGTCGATGCATTCCTGCCCGATCATGGTCGAATCCATGTCCGAGACGAACAGGCGCGGCACCTCGATTTCGTGATCCGCGACGAGCAGATCGACATCGCCGAAATGCTCGACCAGCAGTGCGGTCAGCTGCGCGGCATCTCCGTGAGGAAGCGCGAATTGCAACACATCGCCACAGAAATCGAGCATGCCCGCCATCGCGACGGGCATGCCCGCATCGGCGAGCGCTCGCGTTGCCGTATCGACACGGGTTTCGATGCCTTGCTGGTCTGCTATCAGCCGGGCGATGAGCACTGCGCAATCTCCTGAAAAACCGTCGGTCGCGCTCATTGCAGGGCCGACTGCGAGCGGCAAGAGCGATCTCGCGGTGCGGCTGGCGCAGCGGCTGGAGGCAAGCGGGCGGCGCAGCGCGGTGATCAATGCGGATAGCCAGCAGGTCTACCGCGACCTGCATATCCTCTCCGCCCGCCCGAGCGCGGAAGAGATGGGCGGCATCGCGCACCGCCTGTTCGGCACATGGGATGGCGCGGAGGCCTGTTCGGCAGCCGACTGGGCCATTGCCGCAAAAAACGAAATTGCGCAGGTCCACGCCAATGGCGGAGTCCCGATCCTGTGTGGCGGGACGGGTCTCTACATGCGCACGCTGCTTGACGGCATCTCCCCAATTCCCGCTATCGACCCGAGCATTCGCGAGACTGTGAGGGCGCTCTCGGTGGAAGAATTGCGAGGAGCCTTGGTGGGAGAGGACCCCGAAGCGGCCGGTCGGCTCGGCCCGCGAGACGTGCAGCGCATGGCGCGCGCGCTGGAGGTCGTCCGCTCGACCGGACATCCGATCGTCTATTGGCAGGATCGCCCGACCGGCGGGATCGGCACAGAGATCGCGCTGCATCCGCTGGTGCTGCTGCCCGATCGCGAGTGGCTTTACGCGCGCTGCGATGTACGGTTCGAACGCATGCTCGATGGCGGCGCGCTGGCAGAGGTGGAAGCGCTTCTCGCCCGCAAACTCGATCCGGCGCTCCCGGTCATGCGCGCCATCGGTGTGCCGGAGATCGCGGCCCTGCTCGAAGGCGAACTATCGCGCGACCAAGCTATCGCCGCTGGGCAGACCGCCACACGCCAGTATGCCAAGCGCCAATACACCTGGTTTCGCAATCAGCCACCGCCCGGCTGGCCGCGAGCGGATAACAAAACTATCGCGGAATACGATTTTTTTGTTTCTTTATTTCACGAAGGCGGTTGACCGCGTAATGCCAAGAGGCGTATCAGGATTGCTGTCGGCCCGGTGCTTCAGACCCCAGCACCGGGCCGATTTGTGCCTAGGACCTAGCCATATGGCCCGGAGGATGACGTGACGGACGAGCGCAGCGGTGCTGCCATATTGATCGATTGCCTCAAGCGGCAGGGTGTCGAATTCGTGTTCGGCTATCCTGGCGGCGCGGTGCTGCCGATCTATGACGAGCTCTTCGCAGACGAAGACATCCGCCACATCCTCGTGCGGCACGAAGCCGGTGCGGCGCATGCGGCCGAAGGCTATGCCCGCTCCACCGGCAAGCCCGGCGTGGTCCTCGTCACCAGCGGACCTGGCGCGACCAATGCGGTGACCGGCATTGCCGATGCCTATATGGACTCGATCCCGATGGTGGTGATCACGGGCCAGGTGCCCACTGCGCTGATCGGCACCGATGCCTTCCAGGAAGCCGACACGGTCGGGCTTACGCGTCACTGCACCAAGCACAACTATCTCGTGAAAGACCCAGAGCGACTGCGCGCCACGATCGACGAGGCGTTCCGCATCGCGACTACGGGTCGCCCGGGCCCGGTCGTGGTCGACATTCCCAAGGACGTGCAGATCGCGCTGGCCGATGCGAGCGCTCAGGACGAGACGCCCCTGCCTTCGCACCGCTACCAGCCCCGCATGGTCGGCGCGGCGGACGAGATCGCCGAGGCGGTCGAAATGATCGCGAAGGCAGAGCGCCCTGTGTTCTACACCGGCGGCGGCGTGATTAATGCGGGCCCGCAGGCGTCCGAGACGCTTCGCCAGCTGCAGTCAGCGACGAATGCCCCTGTAACCAGCACTCTGATGGGGCTCGGTGCCTTTCCCGCCGATCATCCCGACTGGCTCGGCATGCTGGGTATGCACGGCACTTACGAAGCCAATATGGCGATGAACAAGGCGGACCTGATCATCGCAGTCGGCGCACGCTTCGATGATCGCGTGACCGGGCGGCTAGACGCATTCGCCCCCCAGGCGAAGAAGATCCACATCGACATCGACCGCGCGCAGATCAACAAGATCGTGCCCGTCGACCTCGGCATCGTCGGCGATTGCGCACATGTACTCGAGCAACTGCTCGAAGGTCTCAAAAGCCGCAAGATGCGCGACCTGAGCGAATGGAAGGCCCGCATCCTCGGCTGGAAGGCGCGCGACTGCCTCGCCTATCCCGACAAGGGTGGCGACCTCATCATGCCGCAAAAGAGCGTGGAGCGCCTCTTCGCCCTGACGCGGGATCGCGATCCGATCATCACCACTGAAGTCGGCCAGCACCAGATGTGGGCGGCACAATATTTCGGGTTCATGGGTCCGAACAAATGGCTCACCAGCGGCGGCCTAGGCACCATGGGTTACGGCCTGCCCGCGGCGATCGGCGCGCAGCTCGGCAATCCGGACAGACTGGTCATCGATATCGCGGGCGAGGCCAGCATTCAGATGAACATTCAGGAACTCGGCACGGCGAGCCAGTATCGCCTGCCGGTCAAGGTTTTCATCCTCAATAACGAATACATGGGCATGGTCCGCCAGTGGCAGGAACTGACCTACGAAAGCCGCTATTCGAACAGCTATTCCGACAGCCTGCCGGACTTCGTGAAGCTGGCCGAGGCCTATAGCTGGAAAGGCGTCCGCATCGAGGACGAAAGCCAGCTCGACGCCGGGATCGAAGCGATGCTCGCGCATGAGGGGCCGGTCATCGTCGATTGCAGGGTGGCCAAGGAAGCCAACTGCTTCCCGATGATCCCCAGCGGCGCGGCGCATACCGACATGTTGCTCTATGGCGACCAGGTCGGCGGCACAATGGACGACGAAGCGAAGGCCCTAGTCTGATGGGTATGGACGCAAAAATACCGTCCGAGTTCGCACAACAGGCCGAACGCCGCGTCTGGTTCGATCGTCAGCACGCCGAGCAAATGCTCGACTGGATTGAGGATAGCGGGCAGCGTTTTCTCGGTATGGATGTTGCCCAGAAGCAGGACGACGGCAATTGGGTACTCTTGCTGGAGACCTTGGACCTCAGCCGCCAGACCGATAATTTCGAAGCCATTCGGCGCGGTCGGGATTTCCTACGGGAATACGATGGCGCCGGGCGGATGTTCGAACCGGTTTGGGAGGGACGTTCGACGTGAAAATCGCAGAGCAAGCGTCCGAGCGGCACGTCCTCAACGTGATCGTCGACAACGAGCCCGGTATTCTCGCGAAGATCACCGGCATGTTCACGGCGCGTGGCTATAATATCGACAGCCTGACCGTGGCCGACATTTCGGAAGACCACGCGATCAGCCGCATCACCGTCGTGACGCGCGGCCCGGAACCGGTGATCGATCAGATCCGCGCGCAGCTGGAACGGCTCGTACCGGTGCACAAGGTCATCGACCTCACCGAAAGCGGCGCGCATGTCGAGCGCGAGCTGGCGCTGGTCAAGGTCGCCGGCAAGGGCGACAACCGGGTCGAGGCGCTGCGCATCGCAGAACTGTTTCGCGCCAATGTCGTCGACACCACTACCAGCAGTTTCGTTTTCGAGCTGACCGGCGCGCCGGACAAGATCGACAGCTTCATCGCCCTGATGCGCGAACTCGGCCTGGTCGAGGTCGGCCGCTCGGGGATCGTGGGTATGATGCGCGGAGCGGAGAGACACTGAAGGACACCACCGCTCGTCATCCCGGCGAGGGCGGGGATCCCGCTCACTTGCGGGACCGAGCGACATGACAGGAAGCGGGACCCCCCGCCTGCGCGGGGGTGACGAGAGAACAAAAGGACCAAGACACGTGCAAGTCTATTACGATGCCGATTGCGACCAGCAGCTGATCAAGGACAAGAAGGTCGCCATCGTCGGCTATGGCAGCCAGGGCCATGCCCACGCCCAGAACCTGCGCGATAGCGGGGTCGGCGAAGTCGTCATCGCGCTGCGCGAGGGATCGGCCACGGCGAAGAAGGCGGAAGGCGCGGGCTTCATCGTCAAGACCGTTTCGGAAGCTGCCGAATGGGCCGACGTGCTTATGATCCTCGCGCCCGACGAGCACCAGGCCGCGATCTACGCGAACGAAATCGCAGGCAAGATGCGCCCCGGCACCGCCCTCGCTTTCGCACACGGCCTCAATATCCATTTCGGCCTGATCGACCCGCCAGGCGATGTCGATGTCATCATGATCGCCCCCAAGGGCCCCGGCCACACCGTGCGCGGCGAATATATTAAGGGCGGTGGCGTTCCCTGTCTCATTGCGGTCCATCAGGAGAGCAGCCAGTCCGGCGGCAACGGCTTTGCCAAACAGCTCGCGCTCTCCTACGCCAGCGCCGTCGGCGGCGGGCGCAGCGGCATCATCGAGACCGATTTCAAGGAAGAGTGCGAGACCGACCTTTTCGGCGAACAGGCCGTGCTGTGCGGCGGGATCACCCACCTCATCCAGGCCGGTTTCGAAACGCTGGTCGAGGCCGGATATGCGCCCGAAATGGCCTATTTCGAGTGCCTTCACGAAACCAAGCTGATCGTCGACCTGCTCTATGAAGGCGGTATCGCCAATATGCGTTACTCGATCTCGAACACCGCCGAATTCGGCGACATCAAGACCGGCCCGCGCATCATTACCGACGAAACCAAGGCCGAAATGGGCCGCGTGCTCAAGGACATCCAGTCGGGCCGCTTCGTCAAGGATTTCGTGCTCGACAACCAGGCCGGTCAGCCCGAACTCAAGGCAAGCCGCAAGGCCGCAGCCGCGCATCCGATCGAGAAGACCGGAGCGCAGCTTCGCGCCATGATGCCGTGGATCGGCGCGAACAAGCTGGTCGACAAGGAACGCAACTAGTCGAAATCCCGGTGACTTTGGCAGAGCGCACGGGAAGCATGGCGGGATGACCGACATGTCCTTTTCTTGCGCTTGCGGCACCGTGACCGGGTCTATCACCGACGTCGGTCCGAAACAGGGCGATTACGTCTATTGCCACTGCACCGACTGTCAGGCGGTCCCGAAGCTACTCGGCGCGGAGGAGCGCATTCTCGAGCGTGCCGGTGGCACTGCGCTCTACCAGACACGCTGCGCGCGATTGCGCTTCGCATCCGGCGAGGACAGGCTGGCGGGGGTTCATATGACGGACAAACCGACGCTGCGCTGGTATGCCGGCTGCTGCGATACGCCTTTGTTCAATACCTACGCCAACGGCAAGCTGCCTTACACCACAATCTTGCTAGCCAATTGCGACGAGGCCGGGCGAGCGGCGCTTGGTGAGCCAAGCGGACACTTGCATCTTGCCGACGCGCCGGGCGAAACCGGCGATCTGAAACCGATGTCGATGGCAGCCCTGCTGCGCAGCTTCTTCAAGCGTCTGGTCAAGGACATCGTCTCCGGCGACAGGCGGCGCAATCCGCTGTTCGATCCGAAAACGCTCGAGCCGATTGCGACACCTCGCCGGCTTACCCCCGGGGAACGCGAGGCGCTCGGATAGTGTGATCGCCTTTTTGTATCGGCGATAGACGGAACGGCGCAGCGTTCCAGGTTTTCTGTGAGCGAACCTTTCAGGAGACCGACCATGAAAAAGCCGATCCTCGCCCTCGCTCTCGCCGCCAGCGGCACGCTCGCCGTGACCTCCATCTCGGCACAGGAGCAGACGCAGATCCCGGGCACGATGGACGTCAGCCGTGTTGCCGCGGGCAGCTACGCGCTCGACCCTGCGCATACGCTGGTCGAGTGGAGCGTCAGCCATTTCGGCTTCAACGACTATTTTGGGCTGTTCGGCGATATCGAAGGCACGATGACGCTCGATCCGGCGGATATCGCCGCCACCGAGTTCGACATCACCATTCCCATCACCAGCGTCGCCGTGCCCAGCGAAGGGCTGCGCGATCATCTCCTGCGCCCCGGTGAAGATGGTGCAGAGCCAGACTTCTTCGGTGCCGAGCCTGAGGCAGCGCGCTTCGCTTCGACGTCGGTGCGCCAGACCAGCGACACCACTGCCGTCGTGACCGGCCAGCTTACGATGAACGGCAATACCGGCCCCGTCACCATGGCGGTGCAGTTCACCGGCGCAGGCCAGAACCCGATGAGCGAAGCACAAACGGTCGGCTTCCACGGCCGCGCCACAATCGACCGCACCCAGTGGGGCGTGAGCTATGGTGCGCCGATGATCGGCAGTGAAGTCGATCTCGACATTTCGGCAGCCTTCGAACTGCAGTAAGCCCTCTCGACAAGCGCATCGCGAGCCGCCACGAGCCATTTGATGCGCTTGTCCGACTGCCACAACATCGACGATTTCCGGAAACTGGCCAAGGCGCGGCTGCCCTGGCCGGTTTTCGATTACATCGACGGGGCTGCCGACGACGAGTTGACCAAGGCGCGCAACACCAGCGCCTTCGACGATGTCGATTTGGTGCCCGACGTGTTGGCGGGCGTGGGCGCGATCGACACCAGTTGCACCATCATGGGCCGCAAAAGCGCCCTGCCGCTTATGCTCAGCCCGACAGCGCTGCAGCGCGCCTTCCACCGCGATGGCGAGCGGGCGGTGGCAAAGGCGGCGGACAAGTTCGGCGTGTGGTTCGGCATTTCCAGCCTGGCCACACATTCGATCGAGGAGATCGCCGGGCTCACTGAAGGCCCGAAGCTGTTCCAGCTCTACGTCCACAAAGACAAGGGCCTGAACGCCAGCATGATCGAACGCTGCCAGCAGGCAGGCTTTGATGCGCTGGCGCTGACGGTCGACACGATCGTCTCCGGCAAACGCGAGCGATGCCTTCGCTCGGGCTTCACGACGCCGCCGCGCTTCACCCCCTCTGCATTATGGAGCTATGCAACCCGGCCGCGCTGGACGCTGGACTACGTTTTCGGACCGAAGTTCCGCCTGCCCAATCTCGATGGGCACGTGCAGGAAGGCAGCGGCAAGGCCGTGAGCATCCAGGACTATTTCAACACCATGCTCGACACCGGCATGGACTGGGACACTGCCGCACGGATCCGGCAGGACTGGGGCGGGACCTTCGCGCTCAAGGGCGTGATGAGCGCCGCCGATGCCCGCCGCGCGGTGGAGATCGGCGCCGATGCGATCTGGATATCGAACCACGGTGGGCGCCAGCTCGACGGCAGCCGCGCGCCCTTCGACCAGCTGCGAGAGATCGTCGATGCGGTCGGCGGCGAGATCGAGATCATCCTAGACGGCGGCGTCCGGCGCGGGACGCATGCGCTGAAGAGTGTGGCCGCCGGAGCCACGGCGGCGAGCGGTGGGCGGCTCTATCTCTACGCACTGGCAGCTGCCGGGCAGGAGGGCGTCGAACGCGCGCTGCTGATACTCAAGGAAGAGATCGAGCGCGGCATGCGGTTGATGGGCGTGACATCTGTCGACCAGCTGACCCCGGACCGGTTGCGCTGGCGCTAGAGCATCTGGCCGAAACAGTTCCGCAATTCGCCGACGAACAGCTCCGGTTGCTCCCACGCCGCAAAGTGGCCGCCCTTTTCGAGTTCGTTCCAATAGACGAGGTTGGTCAGGCTGCGCTCCACCCATTCGCGCGGGGCCGGCAGGATTTCCTCCGGGAAGGCGCTCGCACCCGCAGGGATCGCGACCGTCCCCTCGCCGAACGACCCGAAGCTCTCCCAATATAACCGCGCCGCCGATGCGCCGGTTGCGGGCAACCAGTAGAGCATGATGTCGTCGAGCACTTGATCCATCGACAGCGCATCCCACGGCGAGCCGCCATTGTCGGTCCAGTAGAACACCTTCTCGAGGATCCAGGCCGCCAGCCCGACGGGCGAATCGACCAGCGAGTAGCCGATCGTCTGCGGGCGCGTGCTCTGCTGCTTGGAATAGCCCGAGTCCCAATCGCGGTAGAAACCCAGCTTGAGCAGCGCGCGCTGCACCTTGGGGTCGGTGCTCTGCATGTCCTCCGGACCAGGCCGCCCGATCGGCATGTTGAGATGGATGGCCCGGCACCCTTCCGGCGCCAGCTGGCCGATCGCGGTCGTCACCGCTGCGCCCCAGTCCCCGCCTTGCGCGACCCATCCAGAATAGCCGAGCCGCTGCATCAGCTCGGCCCAGGCGCGAGCAATTCTTTCCACGCCCCACCCCGTACCCGTCGGCTTGCCGGAAAAGCCATAGCCGGGCAGCGACGGCGCGACGACATGGAACGCCGGTTGGTCAGGGTCCGCAGGCTCGGCCAGCTCGTCGATCACACCGAGGAATTCCACCAACGATCCCGGCCAGCCATGCGTGATGACCAGCGGGATCGCGTCCTCGCGCGAACTGCGGCGATGGAGGAAGTGGATCGACAGACCGTCGATCTCGGTCGCGAACTGCCCGATGGAATTAAGCCGCGCCTCGCAGCGCCGCCAATCATATTCGATCCGCCAGTACGCAACGAGTTCCTTGAGTGCCGCCAGCTTCGTGCCTTGCGACCAGTCCTCGACCGTTTCCTCCTCCGGCCAGCGTGTGCGGTCGAGCCGATCCGCCAGATCCACCAGGGAGTCCTCGGAAATATCGAGAGCGAAGGGTTCGATCTTGCTCATCCCTCGCTCTCCCGGGCTTTTTTCGATGCCGCCATCACGCGTTCGACATCGGCGAGCAGGATGGTGCTCGTCGCCTTGGCCAGCACGGTACCTTTGCTGTCTAACAGGTGCCCTTCGTAAAAACTGGTCTGCCGCCCATGCCGCTCGACCCAGGCTTCTGCGACCACCAGGCCGGGGCGGGTCGGGGCGAAATAGCTGACCTTCAGCTCCAGCGTCATCGGCACGATCCCGCTGCCGTTCTTCGCCATCGCCGCATGCGCCATGGCGGCGTCGATCCATCCGCTGATGAAGCCGCCCTGCACCACGCCGCCCGAATGGCATTGCTCCGCTTTCGCCATATATTCGAGGCTCGCGCGGCCCTCCGGATCGGTCGAGACGATCCGCACCAATCCCATCGTCTCGTATAGCGAATGCCCTTCGGCCATGCCCCAGCTCTCCCAACCGTGAAATATAATTTCATGGGATGCCTAAGACTGTTTTGCTTTACAACCCCGTTCCACCCCAGCATAGCTTCGCGCATGCAAACTGCACTCGGCCTGCTTCTGCGACTTACGCGCCCTTGGGCGTGATAGCTGGCGTGCCGGACCGGGTGCGCTGAGCGCCCAAGGGACCGACCGACCACTTCCCGCTTCGCACAACCCGAGACTTTCCCGATGCCCATGCTCTCAGACCCGAGCGCCAAATATGCCGCTTTCCCGCAGGTTCCGCTGATCGATCGCCAGTGGCCGAGCCGCAGGATCACCGCCCCGCCCCGCTGGCTCAGCACCGATTTGCGCGATGGCAATCAGGCGATCGTCGATCCGATGGACGCGCACAAGAAGAACCGCTTCTTCGACCTGCTGGTCGAGATCGGTGTGAAGGAAATCGAGGTCGGCTTCCCGAGCGCAGGCGCGACCGAGTTCGACTTCATCTCCGGCCTCGTGCAATCGGACCGCGTGCCCGACGACGTGATCGTGCAGGTCCTGACACAAAGCCGCGAGGATTTGATACGCACCAGCTTCGCCAGCCTCACCGGGGCGAAGCAGGCCATCGTCCATCTCTACAACGCCGTCAGCCCCGCCTGGCGCGAGGTCGTCTTCGGGATGAGCAAGGATCAGGTGCGCGACATCGCCGTGAAGGGCGCGAAGGTCATGCGCGACGAGGCGGGCAAGCAGCCCGATACGGACTGGCATTTCCAGTACTCGCCCGAAACCTTCTCCACCGCCGAGCTCGATTTCAGCCTGGAGGTTTGCGAGGCCGTGATGAAAGTCCTGGCACCCACGCCCGAGCATCCGATCATCCTCAACCTGCCCGCCACGGTCGAGGCGGCGACGCCGAACATCTACGCCGACCAGGTCGAATATTTCATCCGCAATCTGCCGAACCGCGAAAGCGCGGTGATCAGCCTCCACACGCATAACGATCGCGGCACCGGGGTCGCGGCGGCGGAGCTGGCGCTGATGGCGGGCGCGGACCGGGTGGAAGGCTGCCTGTTCGGCAATGGCGAGCGCACCGGCAATTGCTGCCTCGTGACCATGGCGCTCAACATGTACACGCAAGGCATCGATCCGAAGATCGATTTCTCCGACATCGACCGAGTGATCGAAACAGTCGAATATTGCAACGAACTGCCCGTCCACCAGCGCCATCCCTATGGCGGCGAGCTGGTCTACACCGCCTTTTCCGGCAGCCATCAGGATGCCATTAAGAAGGGTTTCGCTGCGCACGAAAGCCAGAACTCGCCGCAATGGCGGGTGCCTTACCTGCCCATCGATCCGGCCGATCTCGGCCGGAGCTACGAAGCGGTGATCCGCGTCAATTCGCAGTCTGGAAAGGGCGGCTTCGCCTGGGTGCTTGAGCAGGACAAGGGTCTCAAGCTGCCCAAGAAAATGCAGGCCGACTTCAGCCCGCGTGTCCAGCGCATGGCCGACGAACTGGGCCGCGAGCTCAACGCCGCAGACATCTGGCGCGCTTTCCAGCAGGCCTATCACGTGCAGACCGAGGACAAGCACTTCCAGCTGGTCGACTACGAGGAACGCCGCGCAACCGACGGAACGCGCCTGTTCAGCGGCACCATCGCCGTCGAAGGCACGGAGCAGTCGGTCTCGGGCCGCGGCAACGGCCTGATCTCCAGCGTGCTCTCGACCATCGAAGACGCCTTCGGCCTGTCCCTGGAAGTGGTCGACTACACCGAACACGCCCTCACGACCGGTCGCGACAGCCGCGCCGCCGCCTATCTCGAATGCCGCGACGCGGACGGCCGCACCATCTGGGGTTGCGGTATCGACGAAGATGTCGCGACCGCGAGCGTCAGGGCCGTATTGAGCGCAGCGAATTCGGCTATCGATTAAGGCGATTTCCCAGCAAAATCGAAATGAAAGAGTAAGGTTTTCCGGCTATTAACATTCTCGACGGGCCAAAGAGCCCGCTCGGGTACGCATATCGATGACCGGCACCAACACTCCTACGCTGTCCGCGAAGGATGGCGACATCTGGGCCCTTTGGCCCGATGGGAGAGGTGCAATCAATCTCGGCAACGAGGAAGCCTTCTGGGCGGCGGCGGCAAACCTTTACGACGAGCTGCATCCCGAAACCCCGGAACGACCCGAGGCAGCGATGGCAACTGCTCCGCAAATCGATGATCGCTCTTCCCTTCCGCCAGCGGAAACCCGCAAGCAGGCGGAGCGCGTCGAGGCCAGACACGGGGTGACGATCGTGGGCCGGGTCTATGGCCAGGGCGGCAGCCGCGAGGCGACGATCTTCGATCTGTCCGCCCACGGGTGCCGGGTTGAGGATCGAAGTCTTGCGAGGCCCGGTTCGCGCGTCACTATCAAGATCGGCTCGATCGGCCCGCTCGGAGCGGTCATCAGATGGCGAACCGACGACATGGTCGGCCTGAAATTCGAAAGCCCGCTTTATCCCTCCATACTCGAGCATATCCGCAACGAGGTAAGCCTTCGATAGATCGGCGTGTCCGCAAGGGGGGTGATGACCGCTACTTTGACGTGCAAGTTTCCTACTCGACCAGCATGACCTAGAGCGGCGCCATGCAGATCGCTAGCATTCGCTCCATCTACGCCTTTTCCAGCCCTCCGCGCATGCGCCCCTGCTTTTTCTTGCCAGGACAGTGGTCCATGTGGTCCATGTGACGGGACTGGCACGGGGGCCTTCCAACATGGGTCCTACAGCGCCGGCGCGTAGAGGAGAGAGCCTGTTATGACCGCGACCGAAGAGATCATCGAGCCCGATCTGCCGATCATCGACCCGCACCATCACCTCTGGGATTTGCGACCGTTGGTGCCGTCATTTCCCGAACCGCGGCACGACTTTATCGAAGCAATTGCGGGCGCGGACTATTACACTTTCGACGAGCTATTCGCGGACACGCACTCGGGCCACAACGTCGTCGGCACGGTGTTTATGGAATGCGGCGCCTTCTATGATGCGAGCCGGGATGAGGCCATGAAGCCGGTCGGCGAGGTCGAGTTCGTCAACGGCGTTGCAGCCCAGGGGGCGAGCGGGCTCTATGGCGAATACCGCCCCTGTACGGCAATCGTCGGCCATGCGGATCTGACCCGGGGCGATGCGGTAAAGCCGGTAATCGAGGCACTGATCGCAGCGGGCAACGGGCGGTTTCGGGGGATCCGCCATGCGGCTGCCTGGGATGCCGATCCCGATGTGCTCGGCCCGCCCTTCCATGCGCCGGAAGGGCTCTACGGTTCGGACGCCTTCCGCGCCGGCTTCGCAGCCTATGCCGACTACGGCCTGACCTTCGATGCCTGGCTGCTGGAGCCGCAACTGGGCGATGTGCTGGAACTGGCGAAGGCGTTTCCCGACCAGCAGATCGTGCTCGACCATTGCGGCACGCCGCTCAACATCGCGTGCTATCGTGGCAAGCTGCACGAGCGTTTCGACATCTGGCGCAAGTCCATCCACGCGCTGGCCGAGTGCCCGAATGTCGCGGTCAAACTGGGAGGGCTGGCGATGGCGTTCTGCGGTCTGCCCGAAGACGGCCCGGCCAAGGGCTACGGGTCGGAGCATTTGGCCGCCCTCTGGCGACCCTATATCGAGACTTGCATCGAGGCGTTCGGGCCGGATCGCAGCATGTTCGAGAGCAACTATCCCGTCGACCGCTGGGGCGCGAGCTATCCGGTCCTGTGGAACGTCTTCAAACGGCTCGCACAGGGCTACAGCGCGGATGAGAAGCATGCGCTGTTCGCAGGCACCGCCGCGCGGATCTACGGCATCGAGGACGTACTGCCCGCCGCCTGATCCTTACGTAACGTCAATCTCGACAAGCTCCCTTGCGCGCCATAGGTCGCAACCTGCAACCGACCTGAGAGGACCTGCCGCATGCCCCTGCCCGCCCCGTTCGACAAGCTCCGCATCCCCGTCATCGGCTCGCCGCTGTTCATTGTTTCGGGGCCGGAACTGGTCATCGCGCAGTGCAAGGCGGGTATCGTCGGCGCATTCCCGGCGCTGAACGCGCGACCGCAAAGCCAGGTCGACGAGTGGCTGCACCAGATCACCGAGGAACTGGCCGCGCACAATCGCGACAATCCGGACCGCCCGGCCGCGCCCTATGCGGTCAATCAGATCGTCCACAAGTCGAACGACCGGCTCGATGCCGACATGCAGACCTGCGCCAAGTGGCAGGTGCCCATGGTCATCACCTCGCTCGGCGCGCGCGAGGAGGTGTTCCAGGCGGTCGACAAGTGGGGCGGCATCACGATGCACGACGTCATCAACGACCGCTTCGCGAGGAAGGCGATCGAAAAGGGCGCAAGCGGCCTTATCCCGGTCGCTGCCGGTGCGGGTGGCCATGCCGGTACGCTCAGCCCCTTCGCGCTGATGCAGGAAATCCGCAGCTGGTTCGACGGGCTGGTCGCCCTGTCGGGCTCGATCGCGCATGGCCGCTCGATCCTGGCCGCACAGGCACTGGGCGCAGACTTCGCTTATATCGGCTCGCCCTGGATCGCCGCCACCGAAGCCAATGCGGATGAAAACTACAAGAAGGGCATCGTCGAAGGCGATGCGAGCGGGATCGTCTATACCAACCTCTTCACCGGTGTGCACGGCAACTACCTGCGCTCGAGCATCGAAGCCTCAGGACTCGATCCGGACGATTTGCCGGAAAGCGACCCCAGCAAGATGAACTTCGGCAGCGGGGGCAATACCAAGGCCAAGGCGTGGAAGGACATCTGGGGGTCGGGCCAGGGCATCGGTACGGTCAAGGAAAGCGCCCCGGTTGAAGCGACGGTCGCGCGTCTGGAGCGCGAGTACGATGCTGCTAAGAGCGCGCTTGCCGAAGCGACGGCCTAGGCTTCGCGCCAGAGATCCTCAGCCAGGGCATCAAGATCGGCGAAATCGGGAGCCGAGCAGCGGGAATCCTTGCTGCTGAGGCGCGGCGCGCGGCGCGGGTTGAGCAAGTTGAGCCGGAGCCTGTCCTGCAGGCGCGCGAGACGGTCGAGCGCGTCGATGTGGCGCGCATCATTGCTCCGGCCACGAAGCCGGGACCATGACTGCTCGATCCTGCCGACCTTCTCGATGACCATCTCGTTGTAGTCGCGATGCGGACCCCGATGGAGCGGCATGGCCAGACGCATCGCTGCCTCTTCTAGATGGCAACAAAAGCCCATTGCGACGGAAATCATCGAAGCCGATCCGCCTGGGGCCGAGCTTTTCGAACAACTGGCTAAAGCATGGAAAGCTTAGCAACTGACTTGGTAGCAGATGATGCCGTTGCAATGCGGGGTCGTAAGTCGACATGCCAATTCGGTTGACCGCCCGGAATGGTAGGTGGAGACGCCTCCCCCTTAACTGTCTTGAGTGCGACCTCTCCATCCTTGGCTAGACCGGACCGGCTACCATCACACCTCTGTCTGGTTCGTCCCTTAAAGCCACGGTAGGCCACCCGGGGATCTGGAGCATTTCGGGCATATCCTGCGTCGCGAACCCGACGACTTCGTGGATGATGCGTGAGGCCAGACGCGACGCTGCAACATGGTCCACGCGCAATTGTGGACTCACCACCAGTTCGCGATCCGTGAAGAACGCAAGCCCGTCCGATCTGATTCCTCCGTCGTCCGATGGTTCGAAGCCAACCAAGCCGGGAGCGGGAAAAGCACCGCCGTCGAGCCAAGCCAAGATCAGGCGTTCGAACAGGCTCGCCTCCAGCGCGCAACCTGAGGGCGTCCAGACGATGCGTCGCGCGCCTTCGATGGCACTCGCGAGTTGTGCACCGAGGGCGAGCATGGTGCGGACGACCGGCAGGGTATGGGCACCCTCTGCCAGATGCGGCCCAGGGAAAAGGCCGATAGCTTCGAGCGCGATGTTCTCGGAAGCGGCTGAAAATCCAAATCGATGCCGGGGCTCGAGCGCCTTTACACCCGGTCCCGGCGCCAACCCTAGGAGATCGAAAGTGAGGCCATCTTTAAGAACCTCCAGCCACCGCTCCTCATCCGGCCCGTTGGATGCGTCGGCTTCGGGCGCGGGATCGAAACTGATGGAGGTTCGATCGAGCTTGGCGAGCAAATCACGAACATCCGCCCCGCTCGGTCGATATCCAGCGTCAACCAACAGCAAAACGCCGGCAGCCCGCCCTTGCGCTTCAGCATGCGCAATCGATCCATTCCTGCCAGCTATGACCGCGCCCTCCAGTCCCGTACCCTCAATCTGGCATGTAGCCGAGCGTTGTCGAATTAAATAGACGCGATTAAGTCCGATCCGGTTGCTTCAACTTAAAAAATCCCAAGCTCGAGACCTTGGGCGAGAGCCTCGCCGAGCACCTTTGCATCTATAAGGTCACTCTTTTCGACTTCCTTTTGGGCCTCGATCTCCGCCTGCGACTGGGCTTCGGTGACGACGATAAAGGGATCGGCAACTCGCTTCAGCCGCCATCCCGTTGCAATCCGGTCGAGCTGCCGCTGTGCGCCTTCGCCATCGCTGCCGGCAGCGATGATGCTGCCATAGGGCCGCCCTTCGATCTTACCGAGAACCGGATAGTAACAGCGGTCGAACATTTCTTTCATCTGCCCGCTCATCGTCGCGAGATTTTCCGGGCAGGCAAAAAGATAGCCCGATGCATCGAGCAAATCCTGTGGTTCGACATCGCGGGCGGGCTTCAGCAAACCGGCATCACCTGCTCCCTCCGCAGCAGCGGCAGCAAGCGCCTCGGCCGTGCCCGTTCGGCTATGCCATATGATAAGGAGCTGGGGTGACGGCATATCACGCTCCTTCGCTGGCGGCTGTCGATTGTCAACAATCCACCGTTCCCTGACCGGGCCTGCTGTTCTAAAACCATCGCATGGCATCGCAGGCTCTCTCACACGTATTCGGCGTCTCGCAATCCCTCACAGGGCGCGCGTGGCGCTGGCGAGGCGGCAATATGGAGCTAGGCGCAGGCGCCGGGTCCGGACGCGATATCGTCGACCAGCTGATGATCGCGCGCGGCGTGGCGCCGGAGGATATCGATCGGCATCGCCAGCCGACGCTGCGCAACTTCCTGCCGGACCCCTCGATCTTCCAGGACATGGAGACGGCGGCGGACCGCCTTGCTCAAGCCGTCCTCGCGCATGAACAAATCACGATCTACGGCGATTACGATGTCGATGGCGCAACCAGTTCGGCTTTGCTAATCCTCCTCCTGCGCGAGCTTGGCGTCGAGGCCGATTATTACATTCCCGACAGGCTGTTGGAAGGGTACGGTCCGTCGGGCGAGGCGCTGGTGAAACTGGGCGAGAACGGCAGCAGCCTCGTGGTCACGGTCGATTGCGGCGCGATGGCGCATGACGCGCTCGCCATGGCGCATGACGCGGGCGTGGATGTGATCGTCGTCGATCACCACAAATGCGCGGCCGAGCTGCCGAAGACAATCGCGCTTGTGAACCCCAACCGGCTGGACGAAGCCGACGATGCTGCGAGCCACGGGCACTTGGCAGCAGTTGGCGTCGCGTTCCTGCTGGGCGTCGCGCTCGTCCGCACTTTGCGCGAGCGGGACTACTTCGCCGATCGGCCCGAGCCCAATGTGCTGGGCTTGCTGGACCTCGTGGCGCTGGGCACGGTGGCCGATGTCGCCGCGCTCCATGGCCTCAATCGCGCTTTCGTATCGCAGGGCCTCAAAGTCATGGCGAAGCGCGAGAATATCGGCATGGCGGCGCTTATCGACGCGAGCCGGCTGAAGCGTGCCCCCGCCTGCTCCGACCTCGGATTTGCACTTGGCCCGCGTATCAATGCCGGCGGACGGGTCGGTGAGTCGACCCTTGGCGTGCGTTTGCTCACGACGCGAGATCCTGACGAGGCGCGAGACATCGCGGCCCAGCTTTCGGCGCTCAATGACGAACGTCGGGCTATCGAGGCGGCCGTGCAGGAAGAGGCCGAGCAACAGCTTGCCGGCCAGCACAATCGCGCCGTTCACCTGCTCGCCGGCGAAGGGTGGCACCCGGGCGTTATCGGCATCGTCGCCGGGCGAATAAAGGAGAAAACTGGGAAACCCTCGCTCGTCATCGCGCTCGACGCGGAAACGGGCCAAGGCAAGGGATCTGGCCGCTCGATCGCTGGCGTCGATCTCGGTGCCGCCATCATCAGGGCCAAGGACGAAGGTCTGCTGGTCGCGGGCGGTGGCCATGCCATGGCAGCCGGCCTGACCGTGGATGCAGCCCGGATCGAGGATCTCTCGGACTGGCTCGACGCGACGCTGGAGGCACAGGTTTCGCGGGCGTCGGCCAGTCGGGAAATGCTGCTCGACATCGCCGTCGCTCCCGGCGGACTGGTGCCCGATCTCATAGCTTCGCTCGATGAAGGCGGACCCTACGGCGTGGGCTGGCCCGGGCCGCGCGTCGCCGTGGGGCCGGTGCGGCTGGTCAAGTGCGATATCGTCGGTGCAGACCACGTGCGGATCATCGCATCCGGAGACGATGGTCGCAGCTTCAAGGGGATCGCCTTTCGCGCCGCCGACAGCGAGATGGGCCAGGCGCTGCTGCACGGCTCGAAAGGGCGCAAGCTCTGGCTCGCCGGCCGCGCCAAGATCGATGACTGGGGTAGCCGACCGCAAGCGGAATTACACCTCGAGGATGCCGCCTGGGCAGATTGACACGCGCATCGACCGGAAGCACCGCATTGGAGGGTTGACGCCCCGCTCCACCCCGCCTAAGTGCGCCGCCACGCCACCGATGTGGCCCCTTCGTCTAGCGGTCTAGGACGCGGCCCTTTCACGGCTGAAACACGGGTTCGAGTCCCGTAGGGGTCACCACGGTGGCGTTTTGCATTCCGGCGATCCGATTGGTGTCGCTCCGGCATGTGGCCCCTTCGTCTAGCGGTCTAGGACGCGGCCCTTTCACGGCTGAAACACGGGTTCGAGTCCCGTAGGGGTCACCACCACTTCCTTACATGTGACAACTTTGCGAATGTGGTTGGCACGCGCGTGCTTGCGCCGCTAAGCGGCCTGTCGATGGTTGCGCCCCGCCTTCCGCTTCCGGGACTTTTGCTCGCACTCGCGACGTGCATCATACTCGCCTTCGCCGGTGTGGACCTGCTGTACGTGGTCACGATCCTTCTCGTGTGGGCCGGGTCGCTCTGGCTGGTGCATTCCGAGCCCCCTGCCCCTCAGCACGAAACGAATGGCAGAGGCTTTTCTCGGGAGTCGATGGGAGAGCTGTTCGAACATTCCGAAACGCCCATCGTCATTACCGAACGCGACCGGGTGACCATCGCCAATCTCGCCGCGCGAGGCCTGCTCGGTTCGCACATTCTTGGCCAGGATGCCCGAATGGCGCTGCGCCAGCCGGAGGCGGTGCGCCTGCTCGACCGCGATGCAGACGGCAGTGCGATTGTGCGCGGCCTGTCCCGCCGCAACGATATCTGGCGGATCAATCGCAAGAAGCTCGACGATCAGCTGGCAGTCGTGGAATTTGTCAACAAGACCGCCGAGGCCGACATCGCACGCGCGCACACGGACTTCGTCGCGAATGCCAGCCATGAACTTCGCACGCCCCTCGCGGCCATCATCGGTTACGTCGAAACCCTGAGCGAGGATGCGGGCAATCTGGAGACGAAGACCGCCGAGCGATTTCTCGATACGATCCAGCGCGAAGCGAAGCGTCTGCAAAATCTAGTCAGCGACCTCATGTCCCTCTCGCGCATTGAAGCGGAAAAGCACGATTTGCCAAGCGCGCGCATCGAGCTTTCGGGTCTGGTAGAATCAGCCGCGCGGGACGGTGCCGGTAACGAACGGCTCGATCGCCTCGACGTCGCGACAAGTGGCCAGTTCTTCATCCGGGGCGATGCCCAGCAGCTCGAGCAGCTCGTCCGCAACCTCGTCGACAACGCGCTCAAATATGGCCACGCCGACCAGCCTGTGACGATCCGCTTGCATCCGCGCGGCGACAATCGGGTGCGACTGACGGTCACGGACAGGGGTGATGGCATCGCTGCCGAGCACATCCCGCACCTCACGCGGCGCTTCTATCGCACCGATCCCGGTCGTAGCCGCGCTTCGGGCGGAACCGGCCTCGGCCTCGCAATCGTCAAGCATATCGTCGAACGCCACCGCGGACGGCTCGATGTGGAAAGCACTGTTGGCGAAGGCACTCGCGTCACGGTTACGCTGCCGTTGGACAGCGAAGAGTTAGGCAACTGACGCTTCTCAACGAGCGAGAGTTCACTGCTGGCCTACAGCTTGTCCACTGTCGAGCACGACCGCGACCATAGCCTGTCACAATAGTGTAATTTGTCGGTCATAGGGGCGTCGCCGGATCGAAACATTCCCGTCCAAGGAACTCCAATGAACCGCATGATTCGCCTCTCCGTGGCAGCGGCAGCGCTCAGCTGCACGATGGCCACCCCCGTACTCGCGCAGGATGTCACGGTGTCTTCCGACGAGCTGGCAGCCATGCGCGCGCAGCTCCAGGCGATGAACGCCCGCATCGACCAGCTCGAAAGGGAGCTCGCGACCGCTAAGCAGGTCAACACGGCTCAGGACGAGGTCATCGCTGCCAATTCTGCAGCTGCCGAATCGGCGGCCGATCCGGTCGTCGAGGAACTCGCCAAGAGCGATGGGTGGAGCTTCAAGCCGCGCGGTCGCCTGATGTATGACGCTGGCTTCACCAACGCCCCGGAGTCGACTGGCGCCGCCGACGGCTTCGGCAATGAAGTCCGCCGCGCGCGCTTGGGTGTCTCAGGCGATATTCCGGGCGGCTTCGGCTACAAGTTCGAGGTAGACTTCGCGGGCAACGAAATCGACGTTGCGGATGCGATCCTCACTTACGGGGACGGACCCCTCGAAATCGCAATCGGCCACCATAATAATTTTCAGTCGCTCGAAGAGCTGACCAGCAGCCTGCACACGACCTTCATCGAACGCGCCGCCTTTACCGACGCCTTCGGCTTCGAGCGTCGCATCGGTGCATCGGTCGCCTACGAAGCCGGTATCGTGCTCGCCCAGGCCGGTGTCTTCACGGACAATTTCGACGACACGGACACCAAGAACCGCGGCGTGGACGGTCGTCTCGTGATCATGCCCAAGATGGACGATGCCCAGCTGCACTTCGGCGGCTCGGTCCATTACAACGACATCGACGAGGTCGGCGGGACCGTGCGCTATCGCCAGCGCCCGCTGGTGCATTTTACCTCGGAGCGTTTCGTCAACACCGGCAATCTCGGTGCCGAAAGCGAGTTCGGACTGGGCCTAGAAGCTGCCGCAATCGCCGGACCGTTTCATGCCGCCGCCGAAGGTTTTTGGCAGACCGTCAACATGCCCGGCGCGATGGGGGATCCGACCTTCTTCGGGGGCTATGCCGAACTTGGCTACTACCTGACGGCAGGCGATACGCGGGGCTACAAGGCCGGCAAGTTCGATCGGACCAAGCCGTCTAGCCCTGTCGGCAAGGGCGGCATCGGATCCGTGCAATTCAACCTGCGCTACGACTATCTCGACCTCAATGACGCAGGTATCCTTGGTGGAACGCAGAACGGCTACCTCGCCTCACTGATTTGGAAGCCGACCGCTTATGTGCTGTTCGGCGTGAATTACGGCCTGCTCGAATATGACAACGCCGTCATCCCGACCGCCGACGGTGATACGTCCTATTCCGTGGACGCCTTCGGCGTGCGCGCCCAAGTGGACTTCTGATCCGCCGTCAGACTTCTGTCGCAACCCTGTAACATCGAAGCGCTTATGCGCCGCTAGTTAACACGTAAGGGATCTATCATGACCAAGACCAAATCCTTCATTTTCGCTGCAGTCTCGGCTGCCGCTCTCGCCGCTTGCGGCGGCGGTGCGGGCGATTCCGGTTCGCGCGATTCGATCCGTGCGGTCGGTTCCTCGACGGTGTTCCCCTTCGCCAAGGCCGTCTCCGAAGCCTTCGCGCGCTCGAATCCCGACTACAAGAGCCCGATCATCGAATCGACCGGCACCGGCGGGGGCATGAATCTGTTCTGCTCGGGCGTCGGCGCAGATACGCCGGACATGACCCACGCCTCGCGCCGCATGAAGGCCAGCGAATTTGCCGACTGCCAGGCCAATGGCGTCAACGAAATCACGGAAATCCAGGTCGGCCTCGACGGTATCGCCTTCGCATCGGCGCAGGGCGGCATCATGATGAATTTGACCCCGCAGCATGTGTACGAAGCGCTTGCTGCAAATCCCTATGGCGAAGAGCAGACCAACGAAACCTGGTCCGACGTCGATCCGTCGCTCCCCAACGAGCCGATCCTCGTTTACGGCCCACCCAGCACGTCGGGCACGCGCGATGCACTGAAGGAACTGGTCCTCGAAGTAGGCTGCGACACCAATGCCGAAATGAAGGCGCTCAAGGACAGCGACGAAGATCGTCACGCACAGCTGTGCACCGAAGTGCGTTCGGACGGGGCCTATGTCGACCAGGGCGAGCAGGACAACCTCATCGTCCAGAAAATCGAAGGCAATCCCAAGGCCGTCGGCGTCTTCGGCTACAGCTATCTCGAAGAGAATGCGGACAAGGTCCAGGGCCTGCCGATGAATGGCGTCGAGCCGACCTATGAGAACATCGCCAACTTCGACTATCCCGGTGCCCGTCCGCTCTACGTCTATGTGAAGAAGGCCCACCTCGATGCCATTCCGGGCCTGCGCGAATACCTTGCCCAGTGGACCACCATGTGGGGCAAAGGCGGGGAACTCTCGAAGATCGGGCTTGTCGCATCGCCTGACGACGTTATGGCGGCCAACACCAAGGCGGCGACCGAGTACACAACGCTCGACGGCGCGCAGCTGAAGTAAGGCAAGCACACTAGCGTATGTCACCGACCATCCTGCTTCTCCTGGCCCTCGGCCTCGGGCTCGCCGGATGGTTGGCGGCCCGCGCGCGCGCCTGGACGCTCCGCCGCGAAAGCGCTGACGGGCGGCTGTCGAGCCTACCGACTTACCATGCGTGGTATGTCGCGCTATGGATCGTGCTGCCCGTCCTTGCCTTCGTCGCGTTGTGGAGTGCGATTGCGCCCGGTCTCATTAGCCAGGCGGTGCTGTCCAGCCCTGCGGCGGCCGATCTTCCGGCCTTCGGATTTCAGCGCCAGACGATCCTGAACGAAGCCCGCGCGGTCGCGACCGGTGCGGCGCCTGCCGTGTTCAATCCGCAGGCGCGCGATCTGGTCGAGCCCTTCCGGGACGCGCTGTCCTATTACAACACGATCGGCATAGTGGTTACCTTACTGATCGCGTTCCTTGCGGGCACGTGGGCATTCCTGCGCCTCAAGCCGGACTTCGCCGCCCGCACGCGGGTGGAGCGAATCGTGATGGCGATCCTGCTGGCCGCATCGTTGGTCGCCATCCTGACGACCATTGGCATCCTCGCTAGCCTCATCTTCGAAACCGTGCGCTTCTTCGGCATGGTTTCCCCGATCGATTTCCTGTTCGGCACCCATTGGGGACCGGACCCGATGGCCAATCCCGACAATCCGGACGCCTCGCGATATGGCGCCATCCCGCTGTTCTGGGGCACGCTGTTCATCGGTGCGATTATCGCCATGATCGTGGCAATCCCGCTAGGCTTGATGAGCGCGATCTACCTCACGCAATATGCCAACCCGAAGGTCCGCTCGTGGGTCAAGCCGGCTCTCGAGATCCTCGCTGGCGTGCCGACGGTGGTCTATGGCTATTTCGCTGCACTCACCATCGCGCCCGCAATTCGCGACCTCGCCATCGACCTCGGCGCCTCAAACCCATCCAGCGAAAGCGCGCTGGCGGCAGGCCTGGTCATGGGCGTGATGATCATTCCCTTCGTCAGCTCGATGGCCGACGACAGCATCGCGGCGGTCCCGCAATCCATGCGCGACGGCAGCCTGGCGATGGGCGCGACCACCAATGAAACCATCCGCCGTGTATTAGTGCCGGCAGCACTGCCCGGCATCGTGGCAGGCGTCATGCTGGCCATCAGCCGCGCGATCGGCGAGACGATGATCGTGGTGATGGCAGCCTCGACCGCCGCAAACCTCAGCGGTAATCCGCTCGAATCGATGACCACGGTGACCGTGCAGATCGTCGCCATGCTTACGGGCGAAGGCAGTTTCGATCATCCGGCTACGCTGAGCGCCTTCGCGCTCGGTTTCGTGCTCTTCATGGTCACCCTCGGCCTCAACTTCGTCGCCCTGCGCGTCGTCAAACGGTATCGCGAAGCTTATGAGTGAAGAGGCCGCCACCATGCGCGCCCCGACGCGCACCTCCGCCTTCGAAGCGCGGCTGAAGAAGCGTTACGCCGCCGAACGCCGATTCAAGGCTATGGGCCTCGGCGCGATACTGTTCTCGGTCGCCGTGCTGGTTTTCCTGCTCGGCACGATGACGATCAATGGCATCGGCGGCTTCCAGCGCGTCGAAGTGGAAGTGCCCATCGATTTCACGCAGGCCGGCATATCCGCCGATGCTTCGACCATGGCGCAATCGGGGGCAATTCAGTCTCTCGAAGCGCAGGGGCTGCCTGATGTCGTGCAATATTTCGCCACCGAAGCGCTCGGAGACGAAGCGGCCGAGCAGCTCGGCGGGCAGGCGTGGCGCGATGTTGCAGCCGCGATTGCGGCCGATCCCGGGATCCTGCGCGAACAAGTGACCTTCTCGCTGCCAGCCTCGGCCGACCTGGCTTCCGGATATGAGGGCGAAGGCTCGCCGGAGATGCAGGCGCTTGCGAACTCGCTCTACGAGCAGGGCCGGATCGGCAAGAATTTCGACCCGGGGTTTCTCTCCCGCGCCGATGCCACTAACCCGCAGCAGGTCGGCATATGGGGGGCGCTCAAGGGCTCGATGCTGACGATGGTGGTCACGCTGTTGTTAGCTTTCCCGATCGGCGTGCTGGCGGCGCTCTATCTTGAGGAATACGCGCCGAAGAACAAATGGACCGACATCATCGAGCTGTCGATCAACAATCTCGCGGCGGTCCCGTCGATCATCTTCGGCCTGCTCGGCCTCGCTGTTTTCCTGACGATCTTCCCGAACCTGCGCTCCGCGCCGGTGATCGGCGGCATGACGCTGGCCCTGATGACCATGCCGGTGATCGTCATCGCGGGCCGGAATGCGATCAAGGCCGTCCCGCCGAGCATCCGCGACGGCGCGCTGGCCGTCGGCGCCTCGCCGGTACAAGTCGTGTTCCATCACGTCCTGCCGCTCGCCCTGCCTGGCATCCTTACCGGCACGATTATAGGCATGGCTCGCGCCCTGGGCGAGACCGCACCGCTGCTGATGATCGGTATGCGCGCCTTCGTAGCAACCCCGCCCGATGGGTTCACTTCGCCTGCGACTGTTTTGCCGATGCAGATTTTCCTGTGGTCCGATGAAATCGACCGCGGCTTTGTGGAACGCACCAGCGCGGCGATTATCGTGCTATTGCTGTTCCTGCTCCTGATGAACGGACTCGCAATCTACCTGCGCAACAAATTCGAGAAGAGCTGGTGACCGTAGTACACGAAAACCTTGAAGCGACCGACGCCAAGATGAGCGCGCGCGACGTCTCCGTGTTCTACGGCGACAAGAAGGCGATCGACGAGGTGTCGATCGAAATTCCGACCAAGTATGTGACGGCCTTTATCGGCCCGTCGGGCTGCGGCAAGTCGACCTTCCTCCGCACGCTGAACCGGATGAACGACACCATTCCTTCGGCACGGGTCGAGGGCGAGATCACTCTGGACGGCGAAGACATCTACCGTTCCAAGATGGACGTGGTGCAACTTCGCGCCCGGGTCGGGATGGTGTTCCAGAAGCCCAATCCCTTCCCCAAGTCGATCTACGAGAACATCGCTTACGGCCCCAAGATTCACGGTCTTGCCGAGGGCAAGGACGAACTCGATGCCATCGTCGAACGCTCGCTGAAGCGTGCGGGTCTGTGGGAAGAGGTAAAAGACCGTCTGCAAGACAGCGGCACAGCGCTTTCCGGCGGCCAGCAGCAGCGCCTGTGCATTGCGCGCGCCATCGCGGTCGATCCGGAAGTCATCCTGATGGACGAGCCGTGTTCGGCGCTCGACCCCATTGCGACGGCGAAGATCGAAGAGCTGATCGCGGAACTCAATGGCCGTTATGCCATCGTGATCGTAACCCACTCGATGCAGCAGGCCGCTCGCGTCAGCCAGCGTACGGCTTTCTTCCACTTGGGAAAGATGGTGGAGTACGGTCGTACTTCTGACATATTCACCAATCCGCTGGAGCAGCGGACCCAGGACTACATCACCGGACGGTACGGATAAGAGCATGGATTCCATTCAAGAACATACCGTCAAGGCCTTCGACGAAGACATCACGCGCCTGCGCGGCCTGATCGCCGAGATGGGCGGCCTTGCGGAGGCGGCCATCCAGCAGGCGATCGATGCGTTGGTGAAAGGGGACGACGAGCTTTCCGACCGGATCGTCAAGGCAGACAAGAAGATCGACGTGCTCGAGAGCGAGGTCGACAAGCTGGCCGTGCGCATCATCGCTCTGCGTGCGCCTATGGCTGACGATCTGCGCGAAGTCATTGCCGCGCTGAAGATCGCCGGCGTTGTCGAGCGGATCGGCGATTATTCCAAGAATATCGCCAAGGCGAGCAAGGAAATCGGGTCCAATCGCAAGCAGTTCGAGCCGCTCACTCTTTTGCCCGCCATGGCCGAAGTGGCCAGCGAGATGGTGCACGACGTGCTCACCGCCTATGCCGCTCGCGATGCCGAACTGGCGCGCGAGGTTATTGCCGCGGACGAGAAAGTCGACGCCTTCTACAATTCGATTTTCCGCAATCTCGTTAGCCACATGGTCGAGAACCCTTCAACCATTTCGAGCGCGGCGCAATTGCTGTTCGTGGCGCGCAATCTCGAACGTATCGGCGACCATGCCACGAATGTGGCCGAGATGGTCCACTTCGCCGCCGTCGGAACATATCCGCCCGACGGAGACGACTGACACAATTCTGTAGCGAGAAGGTCATACTGCCATGCCCGAAAAGGAATCATCGCGGGAAGGCAAGGATTTGAACGCGGCCAAGCTATTGCTGGTAGAGGACGACCCGGCCCTCTCCGAACTGCTCGAATATCGTTTCGCCAATGAAGGCTACGACGTGCGCACCACCGCCGATGGCGATGAGGCGTTGCTGATGGCTTCGGAGGAAACCCCCGATCTCGTCATTCTCGACTGGATGATCGAAGGCACCAGCGGGATCGAAGTCTGCCGGCGGCTGCGCCGCGACAAGGAAACGGCGCATGTGCCGATCATCATGCTCACCGCGCGCGAGACCGAGGACGACCGTGTCCGCGGCCTCGATACGGGCGCCGATGATTACCTCACCAAGCCCTTCAGCCCACGCGAATTGTTGGCGCGTGTCGCGGCCGTCATGCGGCGCATCCGGCCCGTGTTGGCCGGCGAGACCATCGCGGTGGGCGACATCGTGCTCGACCCGGTCGCGCACAAGGTCACGCGCCGCGGCCAGGATGTGCAACTCGGCCCGACCGAGTACCGGCTGCTCAAGTTCTTCATGGAAAGCCCGGGCCGCGTGTTCAGTCGCGGCCAGTTGCTCGACGGCGTCTGGGGTACCGAAAGCGAAATCGAGTTACGAACTGTCGATGTCCACATCCGCCGGCTACGCAAGGCCATCGAGATTGACGGCGCCAAGGATCCGGTACGCACGGTCCGCAGCGCGGGATATTCCCTCGAAGCCTGACCGTTCAGCCTGCGACAAGGCTAAGCGTGCAAACTCCAGAGGATGCAGCAATCCTCGCCGATCGAGCGCTTGATCTGCGCGCTTGGTGCCACCTGCGCCACCGCGATACTTTTCGCGTGCGTGCCTGCTGTGCAGCAGATGGGAGAGCCTGCGCCGGTGACGGCTACGCCGGTCGACCCAAACCGCGCCACTGTCCAAGTCGAACCGGTTGCCAGTAGCCAGGACATTCTCGGCGAGTGGGACATTGTCAATTTCGACGGTCATGAACCGCGCCGCCTATCGGGTTCGACGCGCGCCGCTTTCGCCGACTTCGGTGAAAAGGGCGTGAGCCTGCAAATCGAATGCAATTACTCGGGTGCATCGGGAACTGTGCGCGACGGGCGCTTCGTGTCGTCGCCCGGCCAACGCTTTCAGACGGAAATCAGCTGCGGACCCGAGATGGAGGAGCGGGAGCGACAGCTTTTCAGCTTCTTCGACCGCAATCCGACCGTAGAACGATTACCGGACGGCCGATTGCTGCTCACGGCCGGAGATACGCAGTTGCTGCTCGAGCGGCCTGTTCAGCGCAGACTTGCCAATTTGCTCCCGCCCCAGGATTTGCTTGGCGAATGGCGTACGGTCGGGATCACGCATTATCTCGAGCAAGGTGGCCATGCAGGGATCGGCTTGACCGAGGTACCCGGACGGATCGTATTCGACGGGATCGAGGCGGAATATTCACGCTGCCCGCAATACAAGATGGCCTATCGGTACACGGAGGCAGGAGTCGTCGAGAAAATCGGAGGTCCCAATTTGCCGTCGAGCGCAATCGATTGCGAACCGCTGACCGAGAAGCCTTTCAACCCCGACATGCCACTGCGCTGGGATGTGATGAAAGTTCTCCATTCCGATCCGCGGCTGGAGAAGGTCGATGACGACACGATCCTGATGTCGACAGACCGCTACGGTGTTTTGCTGAGCAAGGCTGCTTGCGAGAGCCTCGAACAAAGCGACGGTTATTCGGAAACACGTATTGTCGACTGCGCCTCGCCGCACTGATCAGCGGCATACGCCCCGCCAGCGGGCGCTCATGTCGAGATGGAAATGGTCGGCATGGGCGGCGTTGTAGTCGGGGCTCAAGACGGTTGCGAAACTGTCGCATGCTTCGTCGCGGGCGCGGCGAAGGAACTCCGCCTTCGGGCCGTCCACAGCCCAATCTCGGAGCACACTGATTTGCGTCCCGTCGGATAACCGGATGCCGGCAATATCGATGGCGTTGGCCGTGGCATGTTCGCTCCAGGGACCCTCTTCGCGACCGTAGAGGCGGCGACAGGAGTATGCTCCAAGATGTTCGATTTGTTCGATTTCGCTATCGAATAGCTCTCGCGCCAAAGGTTCGAGCACGTCGCGCTCCCATAGGTAGAGCGCCACCGTCGTCGGACAGGTCATGGCGGGTGTCGAGGGGGACAGGGGGTACCCATCTAGCCGCGTCCGATCCTCGCGCCTGCAAGCACCCTCGCCTGCGGGGTCGAGCGCGGTGAAAGCAATCTCGCTCCGCTCCAGCGTCGCGCGGCATTGCGCGGGATCGTCTCGCAGTGCGAGCATCTTTGTTTCCGTTGCCCACCCCACGGGATCGCGCAGGTCGAGCGGTGCCCAGGGGCTATGCTCGGGATGCTCGGCCAGCCACACGCGGCCGGCAAGCGCCAGGCCGATCAGCACCAACAGGATTACCACGCGACGGTCGGCACGAAATCGGCCGATGCGGCGGGAAATGTCAATTTTCATCGATAAGTGCTGCCGACCTGCATACCGCACCAAACCGCTGGCAGGGGAGTTCGCTCCCGCATCAGTGGAAGTCGCGCGATTTCGGGATCACGCGCACATCGCGCGGATGCCGCCCTCCCCAACCGCATTCGCGGTTGCCCGGCGGCGGGTCCTGCCAATCGTCCTTCGGCGGCGGTTTCGCGGTGGGCTCGGAAGCCGGAGCATCGGCACTCCCCGCCGGATTCTCCCATCCTGCCTTGCAATGCGACGGCAGCGGGCTGTTCACATGGTCCGCCCGCGCGATCGGCGCGACCAGCAGGTCGTCGGACAGGCGGTGGAGATCCTGCGTCGCGTCGGTCATGTGCTGGGCGATAACGTGGACGACCTCGTCGTCATATTCCACGCGCCCGCGCACTTCCATCAGCCGCGCGCCCATCACCACCTTGCGCTGGCGGGCCTTGAGATCGGGCCAGATAACGAGGTTCACCACGCCCGTCTCATCCTCCAGCGTGATGAAGCACACCCCCTTGGCGCTGCCCGGCTGCTGGCGGATCAGCACCACGCCCGCCACATTCACGGTGGAGCGGAACTTGCGCTCGCGCAGGTCGCAAGCGCGCACAAAGCCGCGTGCGTCTAAGTCCTCGCGCAGGAACGACATCGGATGCGCTTTCAGGCTGAGCCGCGTGGTCAGGTAATCCGCCACGACTTCCTCGCTCAGCGGCATGTGAGGCAGCTGCGTGGCCGACGTCTCGGCGCCCTCCTCGCGCTCGGCCGCGGCGGCGAACAGAGGCAGGTCCGGCTCCGCGATCAGGCTGCGCGCATCCCACAGCGCCTGACGCCGCGACAGCGCGATCGAACCGAAGCAGTCCGCGCTGGCAAGCCGCTCTACATGCGACGGGCCGATGCGGGCACGGTCCCGCAGCGCCGTGACGTCGGCATAGGGCCCCCGTTCCTCGCGCTCCCCGATCAGCCGTGCCGCCACGGCCTCCCGCAAGCCGTCGACCTGCCTGAGGCCGAGGCGCAAGGCGATCTCGCCCTCGCAGTCTTCCAGCGAGCAGTCCCAGTCGGACAGATTGACGTCGGCGGGCAGCACCGTGACGCCATGTTCGCGCGCATCGCGCACGATCTGCGCGGGTGCGTAGAAGCCCATCGGCTGCGAATTGAGCAGCGCGCAGGCGAAGGCCGCCGGATAATGGCACTTCATCCAGCTCGACACATAGACGAGGTGGGCGAAGCTGGCGGCGTGGCTTTCCGGGAAGCCGTATTCACCGAAGCCCTTGATCTGCTCGAAGCACCGCGCGGAGAATTCGGGATCGTAACCGCGTTCGATCATGCGGCCGACCATCATGTCCTGATGCTCGTTCACCATGCCGCGGCTGCGGAAGGTCGCCATGGCCTTGCGCAGCCGGTTCGCCTCTTTCGAGCTGAACTTCGCCGCGTCGATGGCGATCTTCATCGCCTGTTCCTGGAAGATCGGGACGCCATAGGTCCGCTCCAGGATCGACGAGAGCTCGTCGGGCGGACCGTGCTCCGGCGCGGGCGACGGCAGGTAGAAGTCGGTCTTGCCCTCGCGCGCCCGGCGGCGCTGCTTGAGATAGGGGTGAACCATGTCGCCCTGGATCGGCCCGGGCCGCACGATGGCGACCTGCACGACGAGATCGTAGAATTCGCGCGGACGCAGGCGCGGCAGCATGTTCATCTGCGCCCGGCTCTCGACCTGGAACACGCCGAGCGAATCGCCCGTGCACAGCATGTCGTAGACCGCCGGATCCTCGCGCGGAATGGTAGCGAGCTGGTAGCTCTCGCCATGATGATCTTCTAGCAGTTTCAGCCCCTTGCGGATGCAAGTTAACATGCCGAGTGCAAGCACGTCGACCTTCAGAATGCCGAGATCGTCGATGTCGTCCTTGTCCCACTCGATGAAGCTGCGGTCGGGCATGGCGCCGTTGCCGATCGGCACCATCTCGGTCAGCGGGCCGTCGGTGAGGATGAAGCCGCCGACATGCTGGCTGAGATGGCGCGGCATGCCGATCATCTGCTCGGTCAGCTTGAGCACGCGGCGCAGATGCGGATCGGTGAGGTCGAGGCCGGTTTCGTTCTCGACATGCCCCTCGTCGATCGTGCGGCCCCATCCGCCCCAGACGGTGCGCGCCAGCACGGCGGTAACATCCTCGGACAGGCCCATCGCCTTGCCCACCTCGCGGATTGCCATGCGCGGGCGATAATGGATCACCGTAGCGCATAGCCCGGCCCGATGGCGGCCGTATTTGCGATAGAGATACTGGATCACCTCCTCGCGGCGCTCATGCTCGAAATCGACATCGATATCGGGCGGCTCCTTGCGGTCTTCGGAGATGAAGCGGTCGAACAGGAGCTGGTGCTTTTCCGGATCGACGCTGGTGATGCCGAGGCAGTAGCAGACGGCCGAATTGGCTGCGCTGCCACGTCCCTGACACAAGATCGGCGGATCGACCTTGTTGCGCGCGAAATCGACGATATCCTTGATGGTCAGGAAATAGCGCGCAAGCTGCATCTTCCCGATCAGCGCAAGTTCCTTGTGCAAAGTCTCGCGCAAGCTGTCGGGAATGCCTTCAGGATAGCGCCAGACGGCCCCTTTCCAGGTTTCGCTTTCGAGATAGCCCTGCGGGTCGACGCCGCCGGGATAAAGCTCTTCGGGATATTCGTATTTCAGCGTGTCGAGGCTGAAATCGCAGGCATCGGCCACTTCGCGCGTGGCGGCGATGGCATGTGGCCAGCGGGCGAACATGCGGACCATGGCGGCAGGCGACTTGAGGTACCGCTCGGCATTGCCGAACAGCAAGTGCCCGGCCTCGGCCACCGTGGTCCTGTGGCGGATGGCGGTCATCACGTCCTGCAGGGGCCGCTTGTCGGGCGTGGCGTAATGCACGTCGTTGGTGGCGAGGATGCACAGATCGTTGGCCTGTGCGAAATGATCGAGCCGCTCGATCCGTTCGATATCGCTGGCCGTGTAAAGGTAGCTCGCGGCGATATAGCGCAATGTTGGCAGCTGGCGGGTTACGTGCGGAAGAAGGTCGGCCAGGTCACCCTCGACCTGCGTCCACTGGGTTTTGACTTCCTCCCCTGTATCCGCCTGGCGAAACGGCACGACATTGCTCGGGATCGCAATCGTGAAACGCTGCTCCAGATCGCGCGGCGGCACGAGGATCAACTGCACATCCTCGCTATGCGCAGCGAGCATGGCCAGCGAGATGTGGCACTCGCCCTTGGCCTGCCATTCGCCGTCCAGCGTGGCCATACGTCCCTGCGAAATCAGCTGGCACAGACGCCCGTAAGCAGCGCGATCCTTGGGATAGGCGAGGAAGGCGAAACCCGCGACCGTTTCTATCCTGCAGCCGATAAGCGGCTTCAACTTAAGCGTTTTCGCCTCGCTATGGATGCGCACCACACCGGCCATGGTATTGGCATCGGCAATTCCGATCGCATCGTAACCGAGCCCATAGGCCCGCTCGACCAGATCGACCGCATCGGACGCGCCGCGCAGGAAGCTGAAGCAGGAAACGAGGCCAAGCTCGACAAAAGGCGCGCGCTGCGGCGTCCTTACGAGATCGGGATCGACATCGATCCTGCGCTTGGGGATCTGGTGGTCGTTCTCCGGCACACCGTCACCCGGCCAGTTCCTCGAGCCGTTCCTTCACTGCGGCGAGATCGGCATCGAAGAGCCGCGCCTGCTCTTCGCGCGCGGGGCCGTCGAGCCGCAGGAGATAGGAAGGGTGCGCCGTCACCCACAGCTCGCTGCCGTCTTCCAGCGCGATCGGTTCCCCGCGCACCTTGGTGATGCTGACCGTCTTGCCCAGCATGCCGCGCGCCGCGCTCGCTCCCATGGCGAGGATCAGCTTTGGCTGCACGATCGCCCGCTCGCTCTCGATCCACCAGCGGCAGGTGTCGATTTCCTTTGCGCCGGGCGACTGGTGGATCCGCCGCTTGCCGCGCTGGACATATTTGAAATGCTTGACCGTATTGGTGACGTAGGCCGCACGCCGGTCGATCCCGACCTTCTCCAAATGCGCATCGAGCAACTGGCCCGCCGGCCCCACGAAGGGCCTTCCCTGCTGGTCCTCCTGATCGCCCGGCTGTTCGCCGACGATCATCAGCGCGGCATCCTGCGGCCCCTCGCCCATCACGGCATGGTTGTCGAGCTGGCCGATCGGGCACTTGCGGCAGGCATGGATCGCCTTGTCGATCGCCGCGAGCGTTTCGGGCCGCTCCTCAAATTCAAGCGTTCCCTTCTCGACCATCGCACTTTCCCGCTTCTGCGCGCCTGCCACCAACTCGGGAATGAGCGCGGCTTCGGGCATGTTCTTCCAGTATTTCTTGGGCATTTCCTTCAGCATCGCCCCGATCTTCAAACGCGCGGGATTGAAGATCGACGCGTAGTAGCTGCGCCACAAATCCTCGGTCGGATCGCCGCTCGGCGCGTCGCTGCGGTCGGCGGGCGGACCTTCTGCCATCGTCTCGCCGTCCCAGTGAAGCGAGCCGCGCGGCGTCAGGATCGACCAGCGCATGTTGGAAAATCGCCGCATGAAGAAGCTCGCATTGGCGCGCAGGATGTGGTGGTCGGGCTCGAACCAGGCGACATAATGCTCATCACCCTCCTCATCTTCGACCAGTCGGAAGCGCACGAAGGCATGCATTTTATGACTGTCGCGGCGGACGTTCTTGTCGAGCTCTTCCAGCTTGCGAACATCAAGGTCCGCCTTATCCTCCATGATCCGCGGATTGGCCTGCAATCGCCAGAGCAGGCGATAAAGGAGAGCGAAGCGCTCGGGATCGGAATGGAGCGCGGCATTACGCGCTAGGCTGACGAAGCGGCGGTTGGCGCGCACCGGCGGCGCATCTTTCGGCGGCACCGGCATGCGGCGCTTCCCATGCGCGAACAGGTCGCCGCTGCCACCCGGTTCGACCCATGCGATCCGGTCGGGCGGGACATCGCATTGGATCAGCCCGCGCGCCCGCTCCCGCCAGAAGTCGAAATCGTCCGGCTCGGGCATGTGCACGACGTAATAAGTGCCGAGCTTCACGCCCGAGAGGCTGCGCGAGGACCTCATGCCGCAAATAGCTCCAGCTGCTCGGTCTTCGGCGCGAGCAGGCTGCGCAGGTCCGCGCGGTCGGTCAGCGTGATCGGGCGCCAGTCTACCGTACAGATGAACGGCCGCACCTTGGTGATCGATTGCGTCAGCAGCGCCACATCGTCGAGCCGCAGATTGCGATGGCGGCGACTGGCAATGATCTTGTTTACCGCCTTCACGCCGAGGCCGGGCACGCGCAGCAATTGCTCGCGGCTGGCGCGGTTCACGTCGAGCGGGAACTGCTCGCGAAACTTGAGTGCCCAGGCCAGCTTGGGATCGATATCCAGCGGCAGATTCCCGTCCGCTTCGGTCGCCTGCATGACCTCGGTCGGCTTATAGCCATAGAAGCGCATCAGCCAGTCGGACTGGTAGAGCCGATGCTCGCGGATCAGCGGCGGGCGCTTCAGCGGCAGCACCGCGCTGGCATCGGGGATCGGCGAGAAGGCGCTGTAATAGACGCGGCGCAGGCGGAAATTGTCGTAGAGCCGGCTCGCCTTGCCCACGATATCGGCGTCGCTCGCGGTATCGGCGCCAACGATCATCTGCGTCGACTGGCCCGCAGGCGCAAAGCGCGGCGCGTGGCGGAAGCGTTTGCGCGCATCCTTCGCTTCGACGAGGTCGGCCTTCACCTTGCCCATCGCGCCTTCGATCTGTCGCGCATCCTTGTCGGGCGCGAGGCGGGTGAGGCCGCTGTCGGTCGGCAATTCGACATTGATCGACACCCGGTCGGCATAGAGCCCCGCCTGATGCACGATCTCGGCATCGGCTTCGGGAATGGTCTTGAGGTGGATGTAACCGCGAAAATCGTGTTCTTCCCGCAGGATGCGGGCAACTTCCACGATCTGCTCCATCGTGTGGTTCGAGCTTTTCACGATGCCAGACGACAGGAACAGCCCTTCGATGTAATTGCGCCGGTAGAAGGCCAGCGTCAGGTCCACCACTTCTTGCGGCGTGAAGCGCGCCCGCGCCACGTTCGAACTCTTGCGATTGACGCAGTAATGGCAGTCGAACACGCAGTGATTGGTCAGCAGGATCTTGAGCAGGCTGATGCAGCGGCCATCGGGCGCATAGGCATGGCAGATGCCCATCCCCTCCGTCGAGCCAATCCCCTTGCCGCCCAGACTGTTCTTCTTTGCCGTGCCGGAGGACGCGCAGGACGCATCGTATTTCGCCGCATCGGCGAGAATCTCGAGCTTCTGGAGGATGGTTTGCGACGCCATACGTTCTTTATATGTTCTCTCGCAGGTTTTTCCAACAGCAAAATGCTGCGACCGCGGGAACCCCCACGCCAGAACAGCGTAAAAATTGCACGGACCGGGCCCCTCTGGCGAGCGCGATGTGCTCGTGATGTCGGACGTTGAGCGATCGCCCCTGGCGATAGAGCAAACCAGCGCCCGACCCACTCTTGTCTTCGGGCGCCAAAGGAGAGTGGTTATGATATCTCGTCGATCCATGCTTGGTGCAACGGGGGCTGCCAGCGCCGCCGCGTTGTTGGGCGGTAATTCTGCCCTGGCGCAGGATAATCCGGCAATGCCCGAACCTGCGCCGCCGGCTTCCGACCTCACCCCCGACCAGGCTCTCGAGCTCTTACGACGAGGCAACGAACAGTTCCTTACCGGCGGCCGCACAAGCGTCCTAACTAGTTCCCAACGACGGCTTGATCTCGCCGCCGGCCAACAGCCTTTCGCTGCCTATGTAACATGCTCCGATAGCCGGGTGCCGCCCGAACTCCTGTTCGGTCGCGGACTGGGGGAGCTTTTCATCATTCGTAATGCCGGGAATACCGTGGACACGGTCGCCCTCGGGTCGATCGAATATGCCGTGGCGGTGCTGAATGTCCCCCTAGTGGTCGTGATGGGACATGAGAGCTGCGGTGCCGTAAAAGCGGCGACCGAAGTCGTGACGGACAATGCGACATTCCCGGGCTCCATCGGCCCCATGATCGAGCCGATCATCCCGGCGGTCCTGTCGGTCCGTGACAAGGACGGCGATCTGCTCGATAATTCGGTCCGCGCCAACGTCAGCCGTGTCGTACGGCAGCTTCGACAGCATACGGACCCCATCCTGCTCGAGCCACAGCGAGCTGGCAAACTGAAGGTCGTGGGCGCCTATTACGATCTCGACGACGGGCGAGTGGACTTCTTCGATCGCCCTTGAATGTGAGACGCGCCCGGCCCGGCGTCGGGCGGGTATCCCTAAAGTTTATTTACCGTGTCGGAAAAGGTCGCAGTAACCAGAACCCCGCGATGACGTCCGGTAAGGGGGCACCACGTGGCGCTATTCCAGAGAAAACAGGTCGCGAGCCAATCCGAACGACGCACCAGTCGGCGGCATTCCGTCGACTGCCCCGCGTCGCTTCGCTTGCTTGGCGGCGAACGACGCGGTCGGTTGCGCGATCTGTCGCTCGACGGCGCATGTTTCGAGGCAGAAGACTTGCCGGCCAGCGGCATTTCCGGGCTGCTCGCCTGGGGCGATCAGGAACACTGGTGCAAGGTGGTATGGAGCCGCGACGGTAGCTGCGGGCTGGTGTTCGAACGCAGCATTCTGCAAGCAGCTGTGGACGCCTCGGTCCAGACGGTCGAAGTCGAGACCGGCCCGGTGGCGAATTTCAGCAACATACCCCTCGGCCAGAAGCGCTCGCGCCGCGCGTTCCTGGTGTCCGAAAGCTAGGCGCAGAGCCCCTGCAGGAACCAGTCCGGCGCTCCGCCCCGTCCGTCTCCGGCGATGCCCTGGCGATAGATCCAGTAGCGCCGCCCTCGCTCGTCCTCGATCCGGTAGTAATCGCGTAGGCGGACCGAACCGCGCTCGCGCCACCATTCGGGTGCGATCCGCTCCGGCCCTTCGACCCGCGCGACTTCGTGCACGCCGCCGCGCCAGCGAAAGCGCTGAGGGTAGCCGTCGGGCGAAGCATAGAGCACGGCGATCCGCTCCGGCGTGTCGAGCATCTTCAGCGGGCGGGCGTGGAATTCCAGCACCCCTTGCGTCGGTGGCTCCCGCTCCAGCGGCGGCTTCCAGCGCTGCGCGCGCTCCGGGATGTGGCTGGCGAAAGGCACCGGGCGGCTGACCGCCTTGGGGCCGAGCCGCACCGTCAGCCGGTCGATACAGGTGGCAAGCGAGGTGCCGGGGCTTTCCGCCTGTGCCTCGATATCGCCTTGCGCCAGTGCGAGCGGCTCCGTCCAGCTGGCTCGCAGGCGCAGCAGTTCGATGCCGAAGCCCGCCTCGATATCGTCGAGCCGCGCGGCGAACAGGCGGCAGATATGGGCGGGATCGCGCGTGGCGGCGGACATCTCCAGCCTGCGCACCGCAACCTCGCCATCGACCCGCCACAGCCCCAGTTCCAACCGCCGCGCGCCCAGCCCCTTGCTCTCGAGAAGCCGCGCCATGTCATCGGCAAGATCGTTCACCACCTGATCGAGCAGAGTGCGGTGACGGATCGGCTCCATCAGGCGCCGCTGGGTGAGCGGCGCGTGTTGCTCGATTACCGGGATGAGCGGTTCCGGAATCCGCCCGAGCAGCTGGTCGAGGCGCAGCAGCGGATTGGCCTCAGGCACCTTGCGCTTGCGGAACCGGCGCTGGAGCGCGTCGCGCCCGATGGTCGTGATGTCGCCGATCCGCTTGAGGCCGAGGCGGCGCAGCACGGTGAGCACATCGCTGCCAAGCCGCAGTGCCGCGACGGGAAGGTCGGCCAGCATAGGCTCCAACTCGCGATCCACGATCGCCCCGGCCCGGCCGAAATGCGCCAGCGCCCAGGCTGCCCCTGCGGTGGGCGCAATGGCTGTGCGGATGACGAGATCGCGCTGGGCGAAACCCGCGCGCACATCTTCGAGCAGGTCTTCCTCCCCGCCGAACAGATGCGCGACGGAAGTCACGTCCACCAGCAGGCCGTCGGGTTCGTCCATCGCCGACCACGGGCCCCAGCGCTGCGCCCGGACGGCAAGCTGTTCGAGGAATGCAAGATCTCCCGCCGGATCGCTGGGTGCGGTCGAGATTTCCGGGCACAGCGTGCGGGCATCGGCCAGCATCATGCCCCGGCGCGCACCGGCATCCGTGGCGAGGCGATTGGCAGCCTCGATCCGCGGGCCGTGTGCCGTGTCGGCAATCAGCACTAGCGGCCCGCTATCGAGTTCGCCCCCGGCCTCCCGCGTGACGATCCGCCAGCGGTCGATCGCGAAGGCGGGCAGCCAGATCGCGAGGATGCGGCGGCGGGACGACCCTAGGTCGCCGGCAAGCGCATTCATGCCTGCTGCGACAGCCGCCGCCGCTGAAGCCCCGCAGTCCAGTTAAGCGCGCCGGTGTCGTTGTCCGCCTGCCGTTCGCGCCGGGCTTTCAGTGCCCCGCCCTGCTCGTGTAGCAGCCACTCACCCGGTGCATGCCCGCGCGCCCGGAACAGCTCGGCCCGCCAGACGGGCGCACCTGGGGCCTGCGCATTCCACCGGGGCGCGTCGGAAGGCGAAGATGTCACATCCCAACGCATCCGGGCGGAGGACAGGTCGCGCGCCGCATCGAGCCGGACGAGGAACAGCGGCACGCCGTATCTCTCGCTCGCCAGCGTGAGGCGGCGGGACGCAGTGAAATCGAGCGCCTTCGGATTGCCCGCGATCTCGCCGATCACCCAGGCGATGTCCCGGCAGCGCACCCCCTCTTCCAGCGCAAAGAGTGCATCCTGTGCGGTATCGGCGAGCACGTGGATCAACCGGTCGCGCATCTCCTTCGGCAGGCCGGCGCGGTAAGGACGCCCGGAAAGCCGTGCCGCATCGCGCGTCTGCACCCACAGGACAGGCCGGGCGTCGGGCTCGGTGGGAGTCGCGGCGTGAGCATCGCCGCGACCTCCGGCGCGACCTTCGCTGCGAGGCAGGTTCCGCCAATCATCGAGCGCCAGGGCCAGCGCCGCCCCCGCTCCGGCCGCTTCGTTCGGCGAGGCGAACACCTCGCTATGCAGCGCCGGCGTGCCCGCTGCCGCCAGGCCCGGCCGCCAACGCGAACTGTTCCGCGCCGCGATGGTACCGGCATCGATGAGCGAGGCCAGCGGCAAGGAAGTGGTGGCGGAAGGCATGACGGAACGACTCATTTGTTCCTAATATGTTCCAACACGGATCGATTCGCAATCGGGTAGTTCGGCCTTGTCGCCATGCCCCGGAACGCATCTCCTTTGCCGCACGTTGCACAGGCAAACGACCGAAAGGACCACAAATGAAATACGCCGAAGGCAATGCCGACGAACTCAAGACCAAATTCTGGAAGGCAATGGCGGACTCGCCCTTCGTCTTCCTCGAACTTGACGGCCAGCCCGACACTGCGGTGCCCATGACCGCGCAGCTCGACAAAGATGCGAACAGCTCGGTGTGGTTCTTCACGCACAAGCACAGCGATTTCGCCAAGCTCGGCAACGCCACCGCGACCTTCGCCGGCAAAGGCCACGAAATGTTTGCCCGCTTCGGCGGTGCACTTGCGGTAGAAACCAGCAAGGAGCGTTTCGACCATTTCTGGAACAACTTCGTCGAAGCCTGGTACGATGGCGGCAAGGACGATCCGGATATCCTGTTCTTGCGCATGGACCTCGGCACTGCGGAAATCTGGAACGGTGATCTCGGTATGCTCAACACCGCGAAGATGGCGCTGGGCATGACCGTCCACGACGAAGCCGAAGAACAGCATGCAAAGAAGGTCGACCTCTAAGATCGACCGATAACGATAAAACGTGTCGCAAAGGGCCGCCCCTTACCGGGCGGCCCTTTCTCTTTTATCAGTCGCTGCGTGGGGCAGGGTCAATCGGGATCATCGTTTCCTCGCCCGCGATATCGTCGACAACCTCTACTATCCCCTGGGCCAGATGGCTCTTCCTGCGGCTGTATCCGAAATAGACCAGCAGGCCTATCGCCGACCACAACGGCAATACAAGCATGGCTTCCAGCGGCAGGTTGAGGAAGAGAAACGCACAACCGAAGATAGTGGCAGGGCCGACGAACCATAGCATGGGTGTCCGGAAGTCGCGCGGCCGATCCGGAGCCGTGCGCCGCAGAACCATCACTGCCACCGCGACCATCGCAAAGGCATACAACGTTCCGGCATTGGCAATATCGGCCAACTGCCCGACCGGAAAGAAAGCGGCACCCAAGGCCACAATCGCACCGGTCAGGAGCGTGACGACATAAGGCGTCTTCCACCGCGGGTGAACTTTCGACAAGCCTGCCGGAAGCAGCCCGTCTCGGCTCATCACGAAGAAAATGCGCGTCTGTGCGAACAGCAGCACAAGGATCACTGAAGGAAGAGCGAGAAAGGCTGCAATGCCGAGCAAATTGCCGATACCCGAAAATCCGATCTGCCGCAGCACATGCGCCAGCGCCTCGTCCGAGCAGACGAGAGCGCCCGAATAAGCGGGAAGCGCGCACTGTCGGGCCAGCTCTTCCGAGCCTGCGGGAAACGGCACGCCGCCGGGTCCCATGATCGGTTGGCCGCCGATCGTCCCGATCGCCCCTGCCGCGACGAGAATGTAGAAGACGGTGCAGAAGGCCAGCGAACCTACCAGCCCGATCGGCACGTTGCGCTGCGGGTTCTTCGTTTCTTCCGCAGCGGTCGAAACGGCGTCGAACCCGACATAGGCGAAGAAGATCGTCGCGGCTGCGCCGACCGCGCCCACACCCGTCCCGAAACCGCCGAACACCCCCGCCGGCAGAAAGGGATTGAACTTGTCCGGATCGAAATAGGCGCTCGTCAGGGTGAGGCCGATGAATGCCGTGAGTGCGGTAACCTTGATCGCGACCAATGCCGCATTTACCTTGGCGCTCTCGCTTGTCCCGATCATCAAGAGCCACGTTACCAGCAGGGCAATTACCAAAGCAGGCAGGTTGATGAAGCCCCCCGGTTCCCCGCCCAATGCAAGCGGACCCGCGGAAAGCCATTGCGGAAGCGCGATGCCGAGGAACTCGTTCAGGATGGTGCCGGAGAAATACCCGGACCATCCGACCGACACTGCCGATGCGGCGATGGCGTATTCCAGGATCAGCGCCCAGCCCACCGTCCAGGCGAGCAGCTCGCCCATCGTCGCATAACTGTAAGTGTAAGCCGATCCTGCTACCGGGATCATCGCGGCGATCTCCGCATAGCAAAGCGCCGCCACGATACAGACGGCACCGGCTATTACGAACGCCAGCATCAGGCCCGGCCCAGCCTTCTGCGCGCCGGCGGCGGTGAGGACGAATATTCCGGTCCCGATGATGCATCCGATACCGAACAGCATCAATTGCCACGCACCGAGCGATCGATGCAGCGACTTCTTCTCTGCCGCCGCGAGTATCGCGTCGAGCGGCTTCACCCTGTCGAGGATCATATGTGGCCAGCTGGCTCCACCGGCCCGCCGCGGGACACCCCCGCTCCGCCAGCCGGAACGCCTCGATTACTCGCAAACATCGCGCCCGAAAAGCGCAATGTGATCAGGCCCCGAGAATACTCGGGAACAGCCCCGTCACCAGAATGATCGCCACCGCGATCGGGCAGAGCCAAGCAATCAGGAAGCGCCAGAGACCGAATGCGAGGGGCGAAAGCCCGGTCGTCGTCCGCAGCAGGTTCGTGTCCGCTTTCCAGCCGATGAAAATCGAGGTCAGCAGCGCGCCGACCGGCAGCATCACCTTGCCGGTAAACCCGTCCACCGTGTCGAGGATGTCGGTTTCGGCAAACAGCGACCAGAAGCCGAGCGGGCGGACGTCCGACCAGACGTTGTAGCCAAGCAGGCAGGCAATCCCGATCAGGAACGCGCCGCCGCCGAAGATCAGTGCCGACTTCTGGCGGCTCCAACCGCGCTCTCCGATGCCCCAGGCAGTCGGCACCTCCAGCAGCGAAATCGAACTCGTGACCGCGGCGACAAGGATCAGGACGAAGAACAGGAAACCGAACAGCGCCCCGGCAGGCATGGTCTGGAAAGCAAATGGCAGTGTCTGGAAGACCAGCGTCGGGCCGGCCGCCGGGTCGAGGCCGACGGCAAAGACGATCGGGAAGATCATAAAGCCGGCAAGCAGCGCAACCATCGTGTCCGCGACTGCAATCAGGGCCGATGTCGAGCCGAGGCCGCTGCCTTCCTTGATGTAGGAGCCATACGTAATCAGTCCCGCCACGCCGAGCGAAAGCGAAAACAGCGCCTGCCCGAGAGCCGAGTTCATCACCTGCGGCGTCAGCTTCGACCAGTCGGGCGTGAACAGGAACGCCGCGGTTTCGGCGATATCGCCCTCGATTGCGCCGTAAATGACCAACCCGACGAGCAGGACGAAGAACATCGGCATTAGATAGGTCGCTGCCTTCTCGATGCCCGAGCTGACCCCGCGCGCAACGATGAAAAGCGTCAGCCCCATGAAGGCGAGGTGCATGGCGAGCAGCAGACCGGGGCTGGCGAACATGTCGCCCAGCCGCTGCTGGATCTGTGCCTGATCCTCTCCGGCCAGCGCACCGCGGAACGGCTCGCCAGCCATGATGGCATCGATCAGGTCGCCGCCCATCACGCCAGCGTAATACAGCACCCAGCCGGCGACGACCGAATAGAAGGACACGATCAGGAACGCGGCAATTGCGCCGATTGCCCCGAATATCGCCCAGCTCGGTGACGATTGGGATTGCGCGGCCACCTTGCGGATCGAACCGACCGCATCGGTCTGCCCGACCCGTCCGATTGAAATTTCGGACAGCACCAGCGGCAGGCCGAGCAGGAAGACGCAGGCAATGTAGAAGAACACGAAGGCCCCACCCCCGCTTTCGCCCGCAAGGGTCGGGAAGCGCCAGATATTGCCGAGACCGACTGCGGCCCCGACTGCGGCAAGGATGAAGGCTGTACGCGAAGACCAGCCTTCGCCGGTCGAAGTAGTGGTGGCGACCATTGGCGTCGAATTCCTCTCTGAAGAGCGGCCCCTCAGCCGCACTTTCCCGTCGGCGCCCTTAGACACGCAATCGCTGCCGATTCCAAGCGCCGCTTTGCCTTCCTTTCACGGCTTGCTAGGGGCTGCACCATGTCCACGACTTTCCAGCTCGACACATCGACCAGCCGCGCCAATCCGACGCCCCAGCCGATGAAGCGCCTTACCGTGCCGAAGATCCGCGCGCACAAGCGCGATGGCAAGGTGGAGGAGCCGCTGGTCATGCTGACGGCCTACACGGCCCGGCAAGCGCAATTGCTCGATGCGCATTGCGATATCCTGCTGGTCGGCGACTCGCTGGCGCAGGTCATTTATGGGCTGCCGTCCACGATCCCGGTAACGCTCGACATGATGGCGAACCACGCGGCCGCCGTCGTGCGTGGGAGCTATCACGCGGTGGTCGTGGTCGATATGCCCTTCGGTTCGTATGAGGCGTCGAAGGAGCAGGCATTCGAAAGCGCGGCTTACCTGCTCAAGCAGTCCGGCGCTGCCGCAGTGAAGCTCGAGGGCGGTGAGCAGATGGCCGAGACCGTCGCCTTCCTCAACCAGCGCGGTATTCCGGTGATGGGGCACGTAGGTCTCACCCCGCAGGCGGTGAACGTGCTCGGCGGCTATATGGCGCGCGGGCGCAGCGATGCGGAAGCCGACAAGATCGTGGCCGACGCCAAGGCGCTGGACGAAGCAGGAGCTTTCGCCATCGTCATCGAAGGCGTCGTGGAACCCATCGCGATCGAAGCCACCAAGGCCGTCTCCTGCCCCACCATCGGCATCGGCGCATCGGCCCAGTGCGACGGGCAGGTTCTCGTGACCGAAGACATGCTCGGCATGTTTGAGCGCGTGCCCCGCTTCGTGAAGAAATACGAAGCCATTGCCGATGTGATCGAAAAGACCGTGGCGCAATATGCCGAGGAAGTGCGCGAGCGCAGTTTCCCCGGTCCCGACCAGACCTACCAGCCCAAGAGCTGATTACCGGAAACCTCGATGGAAACCCTGTTTCGCTATTACGCGTTCTCGCTCGGCTTTACGGCTGTCTGCCTCGGACTGGGGGCATGGTACGGCTATGCCAGCACCGGCACGATCACCGGCATGCTGTCGGTCCTGTGGATCGTGATCGTCCTGTCGATCCTCGAAGTCTCGCTCAGCTTCGATAATGCCGTGGTCAACGCCACGGTCCTGCGCGAGATGGACCCGGTGTGGCAACAACGCTTCCTGACCATCGGTATTCTCATCGCGGTGTTCGGTATGCGCATCATCTTCCCCATCGCCATCGTGGCCATCGCGGCAGATGTCGGCCCGGTCGAAGCGGTCAGCCTCTCGCTGAACGATCCCGAGGAATACGAGCGCATTGTTGAAGGCGCCCATATCGGCATTGCCGGTTTCGGGGGCGCGTTCCTCGCCATGGTCGGCCTCGTCTTCTTCTTCGATCACGACAAGGATGTGCACTGGATCGGAGTACTGGAACGGGCGATCAACAAGTTCTCGAATGTTCCGGCGGTGGAGATCGGCCTGGTCCTGACACTCGTCTATTTCGTTTCGACCGCCCTGCCCGCTGCCGAAAAGATTACCTTCCTCACCGCCGCTATCCTCGGACTGGTCACCTATATCGCGGTCCACGCGCTCGGGGCGATCATTGAGCAGCGGGAGGCGCGCAAGAAGGCTGCGGGCGAGATCGTGCGCTCGGGCCTTGGCGGGTTTCTCTATCTCGAAGTTCTCGATGCGAGCTTCAGCTTCGACGGCGTGATCGGGGCCTTCGCGCTGTCGAACAACATGATCATCATCGCGCTGGGCCTTTCCGTGGGGGCGATGTTCGTCCGTTCTATGACCATCCACCTTGTGCGCCAGGGCACGTTGGCGCAATATCGCTATCTCGAGCACGGGGCGTTCTGGGCGATCATCGTGCTCGGCATCATCATGCTGCTGTCGGCGCGCTATCACATTCCAGAGACCATCACCGGCCTGATCGGCGCTTTGCTGATCGGCGTCAGCTTCTGGTGGTCGGTGCGCTACAACCGTCGCCATCCGGAAGACGCGATGCACTCAGCCGACTAGCGAGCGGCGCTGCCAGCACCAGCTGGAACAGGTGGTAGAGCAGCAGGGGCAGGACGATGAACCCCGCCGCTTCTGGCGGGAACAGGATCGTGGCGAGCGGCGCGCCGACGGCGGCGCTTTTCTGCGCGCCGGAAAACAGGAACGCGATGCGATCCTCGCGCGCGAAGCCTGCCAGCTTGGCGACCAAGTATGCTCCGCTATGGGCAAACACGAGAAAGAGCGCCACGAATGCCAGCAGGATGAGCCAGCCCGCGCCATCGACACGGCTCCAGATGCCCTGCTCGACCGCACCGGAGAACGCGACATAGACGGCAATCGCGATCACGAAGCGATCGACCCAGGCGATCTTGCTTCTGATGCTTTCGATGAGCGGCGCTGCGGGCTTCTGGAATATCTGACCCAGGGCAAAGGGCAGCACCAGGATGCCGAGGATCTTGACCAGCACCTCGCTGCCCACCGCCCCCTCGCCGCTCCCGCCAAGGGCAAGGAACAGCGGCACGGATACGAACACGCCGAGGATGTTCAGCAGAGCCGCGCTGACCACGGCCAAGGCCACCGCTCCGCCTGCCAGCGCAGTATAGGACGTCGCCGACTGCACGGTCGACGGGAGCACGCCGAGATAGAGGAAGCCGAGTGCAATCAAGGCGGGCAGAGAAGCCTCTCCGACAAGCGACAGGGCCAGACCGCCCAGTGCCATCGCACCGAACACCCACACCACGAGCACCGCCTGATAGCGCCAATGAGCGATGCCGCGCACGATCTCGCTGCGCGCGATGCGCAGGCCGTTCAGCAGGAACAAGAGGAAGACGGCGCAATTGGCGACGATTTGCGCCATGTCCCTGCCACTGCCAGTCACGGGAACGATCGCTGCGAGCGCGGTGGCAAGCGCCAGCATCCGCAACATCGGGTCGGCTAGGATCGTGCGCAACGCCATGCGCTGTCCCTGCCGCGAGAGGTACGTTTTGTCGAGGTCTCAGGACGCGAGGAGCGATGTCAGCTTTGCCTGGAGATCAGCGCGCGCCGCACTCTGCTCCGGGGGCAAGGTCGCGATCAGGGCGGCAATCGCGCGTGGATTGAGCGGCTGCAATTCGTGGGCCCGAAACGCAAAGTCCAGCGCCGTGTCTGCATCGCCCAGCTGACCGGCGACGATCCCTCTCGATGCAAGCACCCACGGGACGCGGGACTGACCATGCGCGATCGCGTGATCTAGAAGCGCCGCCGCCTGCTTCCACTTGCCTTGCGCAGCATAGGCATCGGCCAGCAGCGCAGCCGCATGGCCGTTCATCGGATTGGCTTCCAGGTAAGTCCTGAGCAGGTTCGCAGTTGCCTCGGGCGTCGCCTGGCTCCCTGCCAGTCTCAGCGTGAGCGGCCAAGGCTGCCTGATATCGGCGGCGCGGACATAGGCATCCCGCGCCGCGCGGCGGTCCCCGCTGGCAAGCTCGGCATCGCCGAGGATCGCATAGCCATCGGCCGAACCCGGAAACCGCCTGACGAAATCTTCCGCACTCCCGACAGCCGATCCTCGCGCCTGCCCGAACAGTACCGAGCGCACGAAATCCCGCGTCTGCGCGCCACCGCCACCGGTAGCGGTGAGCGTCTCGGTGGGCGTGTCGCTCGGCAATGGGGCCAGTCCATCCGGACCGAGTGCCGCAAGGTCGATGAACTGCGCCGCCTTTGCTCGCTGCTCGAGAGCCTCGTAAGCCCTCCCGACCAAAAGACGCAAATGCGGCGACCCTGCAGGACCCAGCGCGCGTTCCGAAAACCGATAGACCAGTTCCCGCTCGCTCCTGCTTTGCAATAGCGCGGAGGCCAGCAATTCCACCGCGCGGACATTGTCCGGCTGATCGAGCAACAGGCGATCGAGGGTCTGCGCTGCGCTTGCCGGATTGGCATTCTGCAAATCGACGATCGCCGACAGCATCAGCGCGGCAGGCACACCCTCGGTTTCCAGGCCGGAGCGTTGCAGCAATTCACGCGCGAGCAGGAATTTGCCGCCACGCGCCGCAATCACCGCCTGAAGGTAAAGCCCGGTGTCGGACAGGACAGCCCCCTCGCCGCCTTCACGTAGCACTGCGAGCGCATCGGCCGCCCTGCCCGCATCGCCGAGAGTGGCAGAATATTCGAGACGCAAGTCGAGGTCGTCCGGATGCAATACAAGAGCACGCCCGAACCATTCGATCGCGGGCACCATCCCCGATGCCTCGCGGATCAGCTGCCCGCGGAACAGCAGGGCGGCCTTGTTTTCGGGTGCAAGCGTCAAAGCCCTGTCGGCAGCTTGCACAGCTTCGACTTGCTCACCGCCCAGAAAGCGCAGGCGACCGATATCTACCCAAAGCTCCGGCTTGTCCGGTGCGACCGCGTGGGATCGGTCGAATGCCTTCCCGGCCGCGGCTAAATCCCCGCGTGCCATCTCCAGCCTGCCGAGCATTCGCCACCCAAGCGCTGCCGTATCGTCGGAGAAAGAGCCGGGTTCCAGCCACCGCGCCGCGCTTTCCAGGTCTCCCGACTGGAGCGCAGCTTCGCCAAGCAATGCGGCGAGGTCCGCCCGATCGGTTCCCTCCGACAGCTGGCGTTCGAGGATGATCCTCGCATCTTCGGGAAAGCCACGCGATATCTCGTATCTGGCCAGCTCGACAGGGTCGAGACGGTCCGGGCCACCCTCGCATCCCGCGAAGCCGATAAAGCAGAGCAACACGGCAGCAACAGGCTGAAGGATGTCACGCCTGAAGATCATACTGCTTCAGGAGGTCGTACAGGGTCGGTCGGCTGATGCCGAGCAACTTCGCCGTATTCGAGATGTTGCCCTCGCTGCGCGCTAAAGCCTGGCGGATCATCCGACGATCGGCCTGTTCGCGGGCCGATTTCAGGTTCAGCGCGAGATCGCTCTCAGCTTCATCGGTATTACCGAGATCGAGATCTTCCGCGCCCACCAGCTTGCCATCGGCCATGATGACGGCGCGTTTCACACGATTTTCCAGTTCGCGGACGTTACCGGGCCAGTTCCAGCCATCGATCGCGGCCAGCGCATCGGGCGCAAACCCTTTGACCTGCGGGTTCATTTCCGCAGCGAACCGAGCAAGGAATGTCTTCGCCAGCAGCACCGCATCGCCCGGCCGCTCTGCCAAGGTGGGGACTTTAACGACGATTTCGGCAAGGCGATAGAACAGGTCCTCGCGAAAGGTCCCCTCCCCGATCATCGCCTCGAGATCCTGGTGTGTCGCACAAACGATCCGCGTATCGACCGGGATCGGCTTGCGGCCGCCGATACGCTCGATCGTGCGTTCCTGCAGGAAGCGCAGCAACTTTACCTGCAGAGGCAGCGGAATATCGCCCACCTCGTCAAGGAACAGCGTGCCGCCGTCGGCGAGTTCGATCTTGCCCTCGGTCGTCTTGACCGCCCCGGTGAAGGCCCCTTTTTCATGACCGAACAATTCGCTTTCGAGCAGGTTTTCGGGGATTGCCGCACAGTTGATGGCAATGAATGCGCGTGACTTGCGATTGCTCGTCTCGTGCACACCCTTAGCCAGTAGCTCTTTCCCCGTTCCGCTTGCGCCGAGCAGCATTACCGAAACATTCGTCGGCGCAACGCGCTCGATTGTACGCGCGACCTTGGCCATCTCCGGCGCGGCAGTCACCAGCGAGCCTAGCACGGTCCGGTCCTCGCCGACCTTCTCCGACAGGCGGCGGTTCTCATGCTCGATACGATGCAGGCGCAGCGCCCGATCCACGATCAGGCCGAGCGTGTCGATATCGACCGGCTTCTGGTAGAAATCATAGGCTCCGCGCTCGACTGCCTGAAGCGCGCTTTCCCGTGCGCCGTGACCTGAAGCGACGATCACTTTGGTATCGGGCTTCATCGCCATGATCGCATCGAGCACGGCGAAGCCCTCGGTGGTTCCATCCGGGTCCGGCGGCAGCCCGAGGTCCAGCGTAACCACCTCCGGCTCTTCCGCGCGCAGGGCGGCCAGCGCGGCTTCGCGCGTCCCGGCGATCACGACCTCGTAATCGTCATAGGCCCATTTAAGCTGGGCCTGCAGCCCCTCGTCGTCCTCGACAATCAGCAGCTTGGGCTTGGAGCCTGCCATTATGCGTCCTCGTAATTCGGTTTGTCGGGTGCCTGCCCAATCAGATGCTTGGTCGCCTGCAGCGGCAGGGTGACGGTGAAGCGGGAGCCGATGCCTTCGCGCGATTCCGCATCTAGCCGCCCGCCCATTCCCCGGATCGTCTCGCGCGCCTCGAATGCGCCGATGCCGAAGCCGCCTTCCTTGGACGAGACGAAGGGCTTGAACAGGCCGTTGCGAAGGAATGTCGCAGACATGCCCTGGCCGTGGTCGATCACGTGCAGCTTGCCGCTGACCCCGTCGGTATAGACTTCGAGTACGACCGAACTCTCGGCGCTGCTGGCATCGATCGCGTTCTGGACGAGATGGACGAGTGCCTGTTCGAGACCCTCTTCGTCGCCCAGCACAAGTGCGCTTTCGGACCTCAGCAGAGAAACGGAGTGGATGGCCGAAAAGCGATCGACGACACGCCGCGCGGTCGAAGCAAGATCGAACGGCGAAAGGGCGCCTTTGTCCTTCGTCCCGTAACGCCCGAGCCGCGCGAGCAGCGTGTTCAGCTTGTCCGCGCTGTTGCGCAGCGTGACCAGCATGTCTGCACGGAATTCCGGCTTGTCCGCGTGCTTTTCTGCATTGCGGAGCAGCAGGGACATCTGACTCGACAGATTCTTGATGTCGTGCATCACGAACGCCATGCGGCGGTTGAATTCGTCGAATCGACCCGCCTCGATCAGCGCCGCCTGCCCGGCTTGCTCCGCCAGATAGCTCGCGAGTTGTCTGCTCACCACGGTCAGGAGATCGAAGTCCTCCCAGTCGAGCTTGCGGGTGACCAAGGGACGCGCGAGGATTGCGAGCCCAACAAGGCGATCGAAGTGCAGCAGCGGGACAGCGGCCCAGGCAGTGGGGTCGTCGCGTAGCCAGTCGGGGATCAGGTCCCGCTCGCCATAATGATCGATTCCGGCCCGTCCTTCGTCGAAATCGACGATAAGTTCCTTCTGCTCCAGCAAGGCTGCGAGCGCAGAGGGAAGCGTCGGCGGCGGCATTTCGTCCTCGCGCCAGCGCCAGTCCGCCGCCAGTTCCAGTGCTCCATCGTCATCGGTCAGGAACAGCATGCCGGAAGGGCTGTCGGTAATGTCGGCCAGCGCCTTGATCGCGCGTTCCGGAAGGCTGGTTTCGTCGAACCCTGTGCGCCCGATCGTGTTCGTGAACCGGATCCACTCGTTGCGGTAATCGTAGCGGTGCTTGAAGAGGTGCTTGACTGCCGTCACCCGCAGCCAGCCCCTGAGCTGTGCCGAAGGCAGCCAGATCAGCGCCAGCGCTCCTGCCGCAATTACGAGGCCAACCTGGACGAGCCGGGCTAGGTCGCCGGTCAGCATGTCGAGCCAGCGGGCAAGGCCGAGCATAAGCATCAGGTATGCGCCGATGACCAGCAGGGAGAGGAAGCGGAACGCCACTGCCCGCGACGGGCGGAATTCCAAGCCCGAAGCGGCGCGGGCGAAGCCCAGAGCAAACGGTATGGCGACAATCCCCGCCGCAAGGCCGCGTAGGGCGGAAAGCTCGACCGGCGCGGACCCGAGTATATAGGCAACGGTGTAGTAGTTGAGATCGAAGGCCCACATGCCGGCCAGTGCGGCTGCATTCCACCGCAGCAATTGGCGAGATGCGGCGGCCGCGCCGACGTAGAGATTGTGGACGAGAACCAACGCGCCCACCGCAACAAGGACGCGGAACATTGCTGCCGTTTCGAAGGTAAGGGAGACGAGTTGCGGCGTCACGGCGTAGCGATGCGCCACGAGTAACAAGACGAAATGTAAGGCCTCGACGAAGCAGAGTGCGACGAAAGCCGGCCGAACGATGCGCAGCGTTTCGTCGCGGCCATCGTTCGCGAAATGGCGGAACAGGACGAACAGCCACGCGAAATTGCGTGCGATTTCGGTCAGTTCGACAATCGCGCGCCCGGGCTCGAAGCTTGCTGCCGCGAAACACCAGTTCGCCGTCAGCGCCAAAGCCACGATGGCCGGCGTCCGGTCGTTGCGGCTCGTGTCGCCCTTGGTGGCCACCCAGACGGCGCAGATCGCGCACACGATCGCGCCGATCGTGTAGGTGACGTAAGAAGCGGTGCTCGCCCAAGCCATCAGCGCGCACCATGCGGCCAGAGGATCACCCGCGCCGTCTGCAACAGGATCAACAGGTCGAGGAAGGGCGTGTAGTTCTTGGCGTAATAGAGATCGTACTCCAGCTTCTGCCGGGCATCCTCGATGCTTGCACCATAAGGGAAGTTGATCTGCGCCCAGCCCGTGATGCCGGGCTTCACCTCATGCCGTTCCGCATAATATGGCAACTCGCGTTCGAGCTCCGCCACGAATGCGGGAACTTCGGGGCGCGGGCCGACGAAGCTCATATGGCCTTTCAGGACCGACCAAAGCTGCGGCAGCTCGTCGATCCTCAGTTTGCGAATAATACGGCCTACACGGGTGATCCGGGGGTCGTCTTCTTCCGCCCATTTCGCACCGCCCGCTTCGGCGTCAGTCCGCATCGAGCGCAGTTTCACGATTTGAAATTCCTGCCCGTACAGCCCGACGCGGCGCTGGCGGAAGAAAACCGGACCCTTGCTGTCCAGCTTCACCGCCAGACCGAAAATGAGGATCAGCGGCAGCCCGACAATCAGGATGAGCAGGCTGCTCGCAATATCGAAAACGCGTTTGCCTGCCGCCGATATGCGGCGCCCGGCCGAAAAGCCATCGGAGAAGATGAGCCAGCTCGGATTGAGCGTGTCGAGATCGACCCGGCCGGTCTCGCGCTCCAGGAAGCTGGAGAAGTCGTTGATCGGCACGCCCTTGGTTTTTACACGCAGAAGATCCTTTAGCGGGAGTGCGTTACGCCGCTCTTGCAAGGCCAAGACCACTTCGCCCGCTCCGATCCGTTCAACGAAATGCCCGAGATCGCCGATAGCCGCGCGCTCGACCGCTCCGTGCACGACGGGTAAGCAGTCACCCATGTCCACGAAGTTGAGCGGCGTGAAGCCGGAACCCTCGGCCTGCGCAAGCCGCTGAAGGCGTGCTGCCCGCTCTCCCGCTCCGAGCACCAATATCCGACGGCGGAAAGTTTCGGAGCCGAGCATGCCCGTCGCGAGCAACCGGTTGCCGACCAGCGCGACCATCGCAATGGCCATCGCGTAAAGCAGGACCGAGCGCCAGAAAGCGGCACCCGGAACGAAGAAATTAATGAGTGAGATACCCAGCACGCCGAGGCTTACGGCCACCAGCAGTCGGGCGGTGCCGAACCGGATGGAACGCAGCGCTTCGGGGCTGTAGCCGCCCACGGCGATAATCGCGAGCCAGACGACGAGGGCGAACCCTCCGAGTTCCGGCAGCCTGTCCCATAGCGGACCGTTGCTCGATCCGATCTGGCTCACGCGCAGGCGCCACGCAGCTTCCCCCGCCGCCGCGAGCAGCAGCAGATCCACGAAGCACAGCAGCACCACGTTATAGGGAAAGTAATGCTTGAAGACGCGGATCATCCGGTCGCGCTCGCGAAATTGCTGGTGTCGGAATATTTGACTAGCAGCGAGGAATGAACCGTCGGTAAACTTTACACAATAGCGACACCGCACGAAAAAGGCGGCGCGAGCAAGCCGCGCCGCCATCGAACGAGTGAAGCGATTATTGCTGGACGGCGTCCGAAACGGCGTCGCCCGCATTCTGGGCAGCGTCGCCAACCTGGCCCGCTGCCTCACCGACCTCGCCGGCTGCGTCCGCAACCGCATTGTCCTTCGCCACTTCCGCACCGCTCATCTGGGTGAAGATGATCACGCCTACGATGGCCACGACAGCCAACAGGATCAGCAGACCCCAGCTCGCGCCGCCGCTTTTGCGAGGCTCGTTGTCGGTGACGACCGTGTGGGTCGTATGGGTATTGCCCGAGGGGGTGGTCGTCTCGGTGATACGTTCTTCGGTCATGAGCTTGTGCTCCCTGATAAATTATTATCGGCGTGCGAACGCTCCATTGCGAAATCCGGTTCCGCGCAGGGCACAGTTTGTTGGTTAATCGCTTGCGAACTCGAAGGGGGTGACGCTGCGCCGGACCGTATCGAAAGATAACGCTCGCCCCCGCGGAGGCAGGGAGCGCTGCGTACATTGCCGCCGGTGACAGTCGGCGCATCCCGGCCCGATCCGCTGGGCATCCTGCGAGCGCAGGGATATGCCGCGCGCCTGAGCGAGTTCCTCTGCAAGGACGGCCTCGACACCCAGCGCGACGACGAATTGCGCTTCGCCCGGCGCGCCGCTGCCCTCCACGGTGCGCGCCAGTGTGAGCCAGCCCCCTTCCCGCTCGCCCGCCACGTCGAGCGCCACGAACTGGACCTGCAATTCGCCCGCGCGTTCGAAGGCCCGGTGGGCATGCCACAGCGGACAGCTGGTGTCGGAGTTGATGAACCGCGCCGTGCTCGCTCCGGTAAAGGTTTTCGAGAACTGCCCCGCGCGATCGAGCCGCACCATGAAGAAGGGCAAGCCGCGCTGGCCGACGCGCTGCAGCGTCGTCAGGCGGTGCGCAAGTTGCTCGAAGCTGACACCAAAACGCCGTTCGAGGACAGGCAGATCGTAGCCGGTTGCTTCGCAGGCACGCAGGAAGCGGCTGTAAGGCATCAGGAGCGCTGCCGCAAAATAACCGGTCAGGTGCCGCGAGAAGAAAGCACGCGCCGCGTCGTCATCGAATTTGGCACCCTTGGCGATGGAATCGATAGGGTCCGAATATTCAAGCCGGGCTAGCTGCAGCGCGAGCTGGAAGTTGCGCGATGCATGGCTCAGCATCTCGGACAACTGAACCTGCCGTGCATGGAGATCGAGCCTGCGAAGGCTGTCGGGCATTACATCGCGCGGCAGGATGCGCACCGACAGCTGATGCCGCTCGCGTAGCCGCTCAGTCAGGGCGAGGCCGATATCGCCGCGCGACAGGCGCATCTCGTCCGCAAGCTCTTCCGCAGCGAGGTCGAGATCGGCGAAGTGATTGCGCCATTTCTCGATTTCACGACGCGAAGCCGCGAGAGGGCCATCGTCGCTGGCGATTGCCGATCCGGCATTATCATAGAGTCGCGCGAAGGCCGCCGCCGCTTGCGGAGCAGCAGAGAGAAATTCCTGCAACTCGTCACGGTCGATCCCGAGATCGGCAAACCGCTCGTCGGCAAAGCGGCGCGACAGGCCATCGAGACCGCCGATCGTCTCGTCCTCGCGCAAATTACGCGGATCGAAATCGAACTGATCCACCAGCTGCATTACAACGCGCGCGCTGACCGGTCGCTGGTTGCGCTCGATGAGGTTTAGATAGCTCGGCGAGATATCGAGTCGGGCCGCGGTGGCGGCTTGCGTGAGCCCTTCCTGCTTGCGGAGCCGACGTATGGCAGGCCCTGCGAACAATGCCTCGTCACCCATGGTGTGTCACTTTCTTTACAGCTTTACAAGATTAAATGCCCGAAGCCAGTGGAATAGACAAGAAAGTTTGTAAATTTTCCTATCGCCGGCAGCGTCTCTCCCCCACTTTGTGCTCAAGGCGATCCCGCCAGACGCATTCTTAGGAGGACTCCCGTGACCTACCAGGCCCGGATCAAGGAACTGAACGAAACCATCGCTGCCAACGGTGCACCCTGGGGCGCGATCGACGCCGAGAGCGCTGCGCGCATGGTCGTGCAGAACCGCTTCCGTACCGGTCTCGACATCGCGAAATACACCGCGAAGATCATGCGCGAAGACATGGAAGCCTATGACCGCGATCCGGCGAATTACACGCAGTCGCTCGGCACCTGGCACGGTTTCATCGCCCAGCAGAAGATGATCTCGATCAAGAAGCATTTCGGCAGCACCAAGCGCCGCTATCTATATCTCTCGGGCTGGATGGTCGCCGCGCTGCGCAGCGATTTCGGCCCCTTGCCCGACCAGTCGATGCACGAGAAGACCAGCGTGCCCGCGCTGATCGAAGAACTCTACACCTTCCTCAAGCAGGCCGATGCCCGTGAACTCGGTGGCATGTTCCGCGATCTCGACACGGCTCGCGAAACCGGCGACGAGGTAGAAGCCCAGCGCCTGCAGAAGGCGATCGACGACCACGAAACCCATGTCGTGCCGATCATTGCCGACATCGACGCCGGTTTCGGCAATGCCGAAGCGACCTATCTGCTCGCCAAGAAGATGATCGAAGCCGGTGCTTGCGCGCTCCAGATCGAAAACCAGGTGTCGGACGAAAAGCAGTGCGGCCACCAAGACGGCAAGGTTACCGTGCCGCACGAGGACTTCCTCCAGAAAATCCGCGCGATCCGCTACGCTTTCCTCGAACTCGGTGTCGAAGACGGCATCATCGTTGCCCGTACCGACTCGCTCGGCGCCGGCCTGACGAAGCAGATCGCCTATTCGACCGAGCCAGGCGATCTGGGCGACCAGTATAACAGCTTCCTCGATTGCGACGAAGTCGACCCGACCGACATCACCAACGGTCAGGTCTTCATCAGCCGTGACGGCAAGCTGCTTGCTCCGAAGCGCTTGCCGAGCAACCTCTACCAGTTCCGCCCGGGCACCGGCGAGGATCGCTGCGTTCTCGACTGCATCACCGCGCTTCAGCATGGCGCCGACCTGCTGTGGATCGAAACCGAAAAGCCGCATGTCGAGCAGATCGCCGGCATGGTCGACCGGGTGCGTGAGGTGATCCCGAACGCGAAGCTGGTCTATAACAACTCGCCCAGCTTCAACTGGACGCTGAACTTCCGCCAGCAAGTATATGATGCATGGGTAGAAGCCGGCAAGGACGTGAGCGCGTTCGACCGCGACAAGCTGATGAGCGTCGATTACGACGGCACCGAACTGGCCGCCGAAGCCGACGAGAAGATCCGCACCTTCCAGGCCGATGCTGCGAAGCGCGCGGGCATTTTCCACCACCTCATCACCCTGCCGACCTACCACACGGCGGCCCTGAGCACCGACAACCTCGCGAAGGAATACTTCGGGGAACAGGCGATGCTCGGATACGTCAAGAACGTGCAGCGCGAGGAAATCCGCAAAGGCATTGCCTGCGTGAAGCACCAGAACATGGCCGGATCCGACATCGGGGACGACCACAAGGAATACTTTGCCGGCGAGGCAGCCCTGAAGGCCGGCGGCAAGGACAACACGATGAACCAGTTTGCCGCTGCCTGAGGAGTGAGAGGATGACGACCATGACCGAAGACACCCCCAAAACCGAACCCGGCCGCGCCCGCGCCCTGTTCTCGACTGCCGACTTCCGCCTCCTGCGCACCGCGCTGACGGCCTATGCCCGGCAGATCGAAGATCGCGAGGAACTGGCAAAGATCAACGCGCTGCACCACCGGCTCGGCACCTATGTGCCGTCGGACGGCTGACAGCCACTAACCTGACAATCGATTCTCCTGGGGAGGAGAATACGGCCGTCGGAGCGACCCCAAACGCTCCGGCGGCCACACTTTTTGCGAAGCTGTTGGTTCAGCCGCCGTTACGCGGCATCAGGTCCAGCGCCGCACTCGCCAACGCTTCGGCGCCGGTGGCGATCACCTTCTCGGCATCGGGCGCCCAGAAGGGCGAATGCAGCGAGGGCAGCGGCGTGCCCTCCTCTTCCAGCGCATCGAGCATCGTTTGCGGGGTGCCGCTGATCCAGAAGATCATGCTGTCGACATTCTCCGGATCGGCGCGGCGGAATTGGCTGAAATCTTCGCCGCCCATCACCGGCGGCCATTCCATCACCCGCTCCTCGCCGAAACGCGCCTTGAAGGCAGCCGCCATATCGTTGCTGAAATCGACGTCGTTGAAGGTCGAGGGCGTATAGGTTTCCTCGACTGCGATTTCCGGCATCAGGTTTTCGGGCAGTCCGGCGGTGATTGCCTCCCCGCGAGCCACTCGGCGAATACCGTCGAGCAGCAGCTTGCGGCTCTCGTCCGAATAGCTGCGAACAGTGAGCTGCAGCTTGGCTTCGTCGGAAATAATGTTGTGTTTGGCGCCTGCATGGAAGCTGCCCACCGTGATGACGGCAGGATCGAGCGGCGAAGAATTGCGGCTCACCACCGTCTGCAGCTTCATCACGATCGCGCTGGCCAGCACGACCGGGTCGACCGTCGTGTGCGGATAGGCGCCGTGGCCGCCGATGCCCTTGACCGTGATATCGACGCTGTCGACATTGGCGAGAGCGAAGCCGGGCGTGTAGCCGATCGTGCCGGCAGGCGCGGGCGCGGCGGCATCGTGGAATGCAAGCGCATAGTCCGGCTTGGGAAAACGGGTGTAGAGCCCGTCCTCGATCATCGCCAGCGCGCCCAGTCCCAGTTCTTCGGCCGGTTGCAGGATCATGACAAGTGTGCCCTGCCACTCGTCCTTGCGCTCTGCCAGCAGCTGCGCCGCGCCGATGAAGCCGGCCATATGCGTGTCGTGGCCGCAGGCGTGCATCACGCCGGTGGTGACGCCGCTTGCAGGTGTGGCGGTGACCGTGCTGGCGTAAGGCAGGCCGGTCTGTTCGACGACAGGAAGCCCGTCCATATCGGCGCGCAGCATCACGGTCGGACCCTCGCCGTTCCGCATGACCGAAACCACGCCGGTCCGGCCCACGCCTTCGGTGACCTCGAAACCGAGCGCCTTCATGCGCTGTGCCAGTTTCGCCGCCGTGTCGTGCTCCTCGAAGCTAAGTTCGGGATTGGCGTGCAAGTCGCGGTAAAGCTCCATCAACTCCGGCATATCGGCCTGCAAATCGGTACGAAGATCGTCGGCCTGCGCCGGACTTGCGACAGCGATAGCCAACGCCGCCATCGATACTGGAGTGAATTTGCGCACGTTTTTCTCCCTCAATTCAAACGGCGACAGCCGGCCTGAGCACCAGCAGTCAGCCTACAGACCGTATGTCATGACCAATAATATCGACAAGGCGGCGACCATGATCAGGACCAACGGAACGCCTGTGCGGACGTAGTCCTTAAACTCGTATGATCCCTCGGCCATGATGAGCATGTTGGTCTGATAGGCGATCGGCGTTGCGTAACACAGGTTGCAGCCGAACAGCACGGCGAGGACCAGCGGCTCTGCCGGCAAGCCAAGCTTGGTCGCGATGGCAAAGGCGATGGGCGTGCCGACCGTGGCCGCCGTAGCGTTGGACGCGAAGTTCGTGAGGAAGGTCATCGCCAGCATGATTGCCGCCAGCGCCGCAGCGGGCGAGAGATAGTCGAGTCCCACGGCCATGACCGTGCCGATCCAGTCGGCCGCCCCGCTGTCGAGGATGATCCGGCCCAAGGCGATACTCGCGGCAATCAGCACGATAACGCTTCCCGACAGGCCCCGCCCGACACGGTCGAACTTCACGCAGCCGGTGACGAACATCAGGATCGCCCCAGCCAGTGCAGCGATGGCGATGGGAATGAGGCCGACCGACGCCAGAGCCAGCGAGCCGCCCATGATCGCCGCGGCGAGGGTCGCCTTCGAACGCCGCGGCAATTCGCGCATGCCCTCGAGCTGCAGCAGGCTGTCCGACCGAGCGAAGTGCTCCATGTCGTCGGGCAGGCCCATGACCAGCAGCACGTCGCCCTCGGCGAAACGATGATCCCCGCCCTCGGAAAATTGCTCCTTCTCGCCGACGATGCGGTCCGGCCGGTGGGTGCCGATAACTGCGACCCCGTAAAGATCGGCAATGCCGGAGCTCGGCAAGGTTCGTCCGATCAGGCGCGAATCCGCCGTGACGATCATTTCGACGACGGCGATGTCGATCCCGGTTTCGTTCGAACGGCGCCGGATGCGGTCGATCACCCAGCTGGGGGCGGCATCGCCGCGCAAGGTTGCCATCGCTTCCTCGATCGCCTCATGCGTACCGGTCATCCGCAAGCGGTGCTGCGGGCGTAGTAGGCCGACCGGAACGTCGTGGAACTCGATGCCCGCTGGAAGGCGGGAGGACACTTCGGACAGTTCGCGACCATTCAGCACGGAATCCTCGGTCACCCGCAGCCGAGTCTCGAACAGGCGCATGGCATGGACCGCTTCGACCCGGTTATCGCCCAGCAGGCGGGGCATGACGATCCACACGAAGGGCAGCGCGACCAGTGAGGCAATCAGCACGATCGGCGTGAAGTGGAAGACGCCCATCTCCGGCATGCCGAGATCGACTGCGATCGACACCACCAGGATATTGGTCGAGGTCCCGATCGTGGTCGCCATACCACCCATAAGCGAAGCGGCATTAAGCGGGATCAGGGTCTTCGATGCCGCCATCGCGCCGCGCATGGCGAGCTGCACGAAGATCGGCATCAACAGCACGAGGACCGGCGTGTTGTTGACCCCCATCGACAGCAGGAATGTCACGACCAGAGAAAACAGCAGGCCAAGCTGGAGATTGACCTTGAACAATCGCTCCAGGAAGCGGGCCGCCGGCTCCAGAGCGCCGGTTACCACCAGCCCTCGGCCCATTATCATGAGGGCGCAGATCGTTATCAGTGCGTAATGGCCGAAGCCCGAAAATGCGAGCGCCAGACCGTCGGTCGGCTGGGTCTCGGGGAGCGGGAAGAAGTACAGGCCGACCGCAATGACAGCTATGGTCAAGAGCGAGATGATCTCGACCGACATCCGCCCGCGGGCGAAAGCGACGAACATCCAGAGCGTGACGACCATGGCCGCGATCGCATGGTATGAAGGCATCCCGATCATCCGGGCGAGGCAATCCCATCCCTAAGCCCGGATGACAAGGATTTTCGCGAGGTCAGGCGCTTGTCGGGACGCCTCGAGACGCTGAATTGTCGAGCAGGAGGACGACGGCCAGAAATGCCGTCACCGCCGTTCCCGAAGCGCCTGCCCCGAACATCCAGGCTTTCGGATCGATCATGGCGAAAAAGTTCAGCACAGCCCCAGCGAGCCCAGCGAGCACGGTCAGTCCGCCCAGCACCTTGGTCACGGTCGTGGTGCCGCGAGCAGCGATCAGTCCCAACACAATGCCAGCGCCTGCCATCAAAACCTTAGCCAGAAAATACAGGAAAAATGCGCCGGCCAGCACCGTCGCCATCAGCTGCGGCTCGCCGTCGCTCGCAGGACCGAACATGGAGAGCCCGATAGCGACCTGCATGACATTGAATATTCCAGCAACCGCGAGGGCTACCCAGAGCGCGGCCTGATCGGGCCTGCGGACGGCCAGCGTGAACGCTGCGAGGGCGGTTGAGAGAAAGGCAAACAGCTCGGTTAGCCACGTGATCGGCCTGAGTACCGTCTCGGGTCCGGCGCTGGACACAACGGTGATATAGAAAAGCTGGCTGGCGACGGTAACAAGCAAGGCGATTGCCAGCAGACGGGTTGGTGCTCGATCGGTATCGGCCATGAGATGAGCCCCTTCGGATTTCGCAGCACAATGCCGCTTTGTCCGCTGTTCGCCGAAGGGACGAGAAAAGTTACACTGCGACAAGCAGAAAGGCTGGTACCCCTGGCCGGACTCGAACCGGCACTTCAAAGAAACTCGATTTTGAGTCGAGCGCGTCTACCAATTCCGCCACAGGGGCACTGTGCGGGTAAGAGCGCGGCGGATAGCTTGGGGGCGCGGGCGATACAAGCGTCGAAATCGCTTGCTTCAGAAATCCCATCCGATCGCAACATGGGCTAGTCCCGGCAATCCCTTGCGGGATTTTCCGAGAGCGCCTGCAGTCAGGACCGGGCCGTCTTTGGCGAGCGGCAAGGTTACAACCGGCGGATCCCAGGCGATGACGCGGGTGTCGGTACCTCGAGGGAGAAGCGGTTCGTCCTGCATAACACGCCTGGTGTCCACGCGATCAGGTGCGGCGAGATCGAACATCGAATCCAGCGGAAGATTTTCGGCCTTGAGCTGCGCGGACTCACCTGGATCGGCGGCGGCCGGAATTGCAAATGTCGCGCACGAAATTGCAATCCCCATAGCGAGTTTCACCTGCGACCAACCTTTCCTTATGCAGAAAGGACGCTCGGCAGGTTTGGTTAGTTCCCGATCTGAAAGTGATGCAAAGCCCTCGCTTGCCCAGAACCGGCGCTGGCTGGAAGCTACTTGAGCGCCGAGACAAGCAGTTTGTGCAGCTTCGAATGCAGCGCATCGTTCGCTGCGAGGATCTGCTCGTCATGTACCGGTTTGGAGCGACCGCGATAGTCGGTCATGAACCCACCAGCCTCACGCACCAGCAAGCCGCCGGCAGCGGTGTCCCACGGGCTCAGGCTGCTTTCCCAAAAGCCGTCGAAACGGCCGGCAGCGACCCAGGCGAGGTCCAACGACGCGGCGCCGAAGCGCCGGATGCCGGCTACATTCGGCCCGATCGCGCCATAGATGCGCGACCACTCGTCGAAATTGCCGACGCCCTGGAACGGCATACCCGTCGCGATCAGCGCGTCGGACAGGTTCCGCCGGGAGGATACCCGCAACCGGCCATCGTGCAGCCACGCACCGCGCGATTTCTCCGCCCAAAAGGTCTCGTCCGTGATCGGCTGGTAGACGACGGCTGCAGTGACATCGCCCCAGCCTCCACCGCCGAGCTTGGGCTCCTGCGCCGCGATCGAGATCGCGAAATGCGGGATGCCGTGGAGGAAGTTGCTGGTGCCGTCGAGCGGGTCGATGATCCAGCGCGGCTGGTCGGGCGCGCCCTCGATCGTGCCGGCTTCCTCCAGCACGAAACCCCAGTCGGGCCGCGCCTGTTTGAGCTCGTCGTACAGCGTGCGTTCGGCGCGAATATCGGCTTTGGACACGAAATCGGCAGGACCCTTGCGGCTCACCTGCAGATGTTCGATCTCGCCGAAGTCGCGGCGCAGGCGGCCACCCGCCTTGCGCGCGGCCTTTTCCATCACGCGGATCAGTCCCGACAATGCGGCCATGGTAACTCTCTTATTCGGTAAGGACGCGGATCGAGCGCGCCTGAAGATGGATGTCGCCCCATTCGGAGCGCATGTCGAAGCGCGAGCCTTCGATGCTGAACTCGGTGATATCGAAGCGTTTCTTGCCGTCGACTCCGCCTTCGGGACGATCGAGCGTCAGCTTGGAAATCCCCGCGAATTTCAGCATTCCGGGATGGAAACAGCAGTCTTCGCCCTCGCCCGGCTGTTCGTAGTCGGCATGGGCGGGATCGAGGCAGAAATCCATCTCCAGCACCAGTTCGTCGTCATTGATGATCACGCCCAAAAGGACGCTCTTCTCGATGTCGATATTCTCGAACCGGCTGGCGATGGATTTGCCCATGATGCGCGTCCCTTAGCTGGCTTTGCCGACGTAGCTCTGTTCGTAGACGTCGACGATAATGCGCGTGCCACTTTCGATATGCGGCGGCACCATGATGCGAACGCCGTTGTCGAGCACCGCGGGCTTGTAGCTGGAGGAAGCGGTCTGCCCTTTCACCACGGCGTCGGCTTCGACGATCTCGGCTTCGACCTGCTGCGGCAGCTCAACCGAGATCGGCTTTTCTTCCCACAGTTCCAGCTTCACCTGCATACCGTCCTGCAGGAACGGGCGGGCATCGCCCAGCAGGTCGCTCGGCAGGTTGATCTGCTCGTAGGTGTTCTGGTCCATGAACACGAGCATGTCGCCGTCTTCGTAAAGGAACTGATAGTCCTGGGTATCGAGGCGCACCTTTTCGACCGTGTCGGCGCTGCGGAAGCGGACGTTGGTCTTGCGACCGTCCTGCAGGTTCTTCATTTCGACCTGCATGTAGGCGCCGCCCTTGCCGGGCTGGGTGTGCTGGATCTTGGCGACCTTCCAGATGCCGCCTTCGTATTCGATGATGTTGCCCGGACGGATGTCCACGCCGCTGATCTTCATGGGGAAGCTACCTTCGACTTGTAAAAGAGCTGGCCACCATTGCTGCGATGACCTCGTGCGCCGCGCGCCTTAGCCGAGTGGAGGCACGCGGGCAAGGCGAGTGGAACTTCGAGCGACATCTGCTATGTAGAGTGTGGACGGATATTATGAGACTCAACGCACTCAGCATCGCGCTCGCATGCATTGCGGGCCTTCTCTCTTCACCCGTCGACGCGCAGGGTCGGCTGACGCTGCTCGACCGCGGGACCTACGTCTGCGCCCTCCCCGGCGACGCGACCGGCAGCGCCTGGGTCGAACAGGCGGGTCGCGAGTTTACGATCGAAGGCGGATCGAGCTACGACACGCCGCGTGGCGGCGGCACCTACCTAATGGAGGGCCGGCAGGTTATCTTCACCCGCGGCCCGATGCGCGGCATGAAGTTGATGTTGTTGAGCTCGGGCCTGCTCCAGGAGATCGGGCGCGACGGAAAGCTCGGTCGCCTGCGCTGCCACCGGACCGGAGCCCGGGACTAGCGTTTAGCGCTGCGTTAACAGGGTATATGGATTGAGGGCATTGGCCGGCTCCCACCATTCCGCATCCTTCGTCGTCTGCATGATCGCGAAATGGAGATGCGGCGCATCTTCGCTCGCATTGCCGCTGCTGCCCACCGTGCCGAGACGCTGACCGCGGCGGACGCGCTGGCCTTCTTTCAATCCTTCCGCGTATTCGTCGAGATGGGCGTAGTAGTAGATCGTCTCGCCGTCTGTCGAGCGGACGTAGACCGTATTGCCGCCCGCTTCGGACTTGAACAGGCGTTCGATCTGGCCCGGCGCGGCGGCGACCACGCTGGTGCCTGTCGGTGCCATGATGTCGATCGCTTCATGAAGACGATCGCCACCACTTCTCGAATCGCTGAAAGTATCGGTCAGATCACCGGGTCGAATGTTCAGCACCGGGATCTGCAGGGTTCCCGACGCCGATGATGCGGGGGCCCTCACCCCATTAGGATCGAGTGGCTCTGCACCCGGACCCGGAGATTCGAGCGCGGGCATCGCGACCCCCGTCGCCGTCTCGGTACTGTCCGGGCTCGGCGCGGCCTCTGCCGGCCGCGTGCTGTCGCGCTGGCCCTCACTCGTCGCGTTTTCGATCAGGCTGCCGCCCACGATGATCCATACCGCGCTGGTCAGCGTGGCCGTGATGACGATGGTGAGGATGCGGTCGACGAGCTTCATGAGTGCTCTCTAGCGCCTCAAGCCTCGAAAATCACCTCTGTCGATTGCGACACCATGCCGGCGAGCCGCGCGGCATCCCAGTTGGTCAGGCGCACACAGCCGTGGCTTTGCGCTCTGCCGATGGTCTCGGGATCGGGTGTGCCGTGAATGCCGTAATGCTCCTTCGACAAATCGATCCAGACCACGCCGACTGGGCCGTTCGGCCCCGGCGGAAGGGTGAACTCCTCGCCCTCAGCGTCTTCATCGCCCTGCAGGACCTTCGGATCGTAATCGAACGGCGGGTTGTATGCTTCGCCCACGATGTCCCATTCGCCAATCGGCAGCGGGAATTCGCTGGAACCGGAGCTGACCGTGAATAGCGCGACGAGCTTTTCACCCTGGTACGCCTTCAGCGTCTTGCCAGCCTTGCTGACGACGATGCGATCGACCTCGGGCTGGTCGCTGCCGACCCCGAGCGAGGCGAGCGTCTGCTGCCAGCTCGTGTCGTCGATTGAACCGGGTGCAATACGGTCGTTCCCGATATTCGGCACGCGAATCTGCTGGCCGGGCGTGAAGTAACTCTCGCCGGAAGATGTGTCGTTCGAAGCCGTGCGCGTCGAACTTGCGCTCGGGGTCGGTGTCGGCGTCGAAGTTCCAGTCGCAGAGGGCGATCCGATAGGCGTTCCGCTGGCCGAGCCGCTCGCGCCAGCTGGCCGACCGTTCGGATTGAGCTGCTTGAGAACATCGACAGTCGTATGAAAACGCTCTGCAAGCCGCTCGTCGAGAGATTTGTAGCCCATTCGTTCAAGCTCGGCCTGAGCCTCCGTTTCCTCGGGAATGTCCGTGTATTCGGCATCGCTCCAGCTGGCAGGGATCGTTACGACGCGCGTCGCCGGGATCCGCTCCCATTCCGACAGCGCTTCTTTGGTCGCGTCATCGAGTTCGCCCGTCACGTCGAGGTCGTTGGCTTCCTGAAAGCCATTGAGCGCGTTCTCGGTGCTCATGCCCATCTTCCCGTCGATCACGCCCGGCCCGAAGCCGATGCGATCCAACACGACCTGCGCCTGCATGATTGGGCGGTCTTCGGGATCTGGAATGTCCGCGGATTGGGTGCTGTCGGCAGAGCCCGTCTCGGATGCATTCATGTAGCGTTCGTCGTTCGAGGCCATGGTATCGGCGAGATTGTCGTCGCCATAGGTCTGGTAACCGTAATCGTTTTGCGCGGTCCTGGTCGCGTCGGTCTGCGGCTGATCGGCTTGGTCGGCACCGCCCGATCCGCAGGCGGAGAGCGCCAGGAGCGATGCGGCGAGTGCGAGGGTATGGGGCTTGAACGACATGGTGGGACCTCCTGAAATCGGGACGCATTCGGTCCCTTTAGGATGTCAAACTCACGCCTCGCCGATTTGCTCCACAAAGGCTTTTACGGCAGCCACTTCGTCGCCCGACCATATTGCACCCGACACGGCGAGAAAGTCGGCACCGGCCTTGATGAGAGGTGCGCAATTTGCCGGAGTGATGCCGCCGATGGCGACCGAGGGCAGCTCGACCATTTCGCTCCACCACTGGAGCAGTTCGATTTCCGCGCGATGCGAGGTTTCCTTTGTTTTGCTCGGAAAGAATGCGCCGAACGCGACATAATCTGCCCCGGCCTCGCCCGCTTCCAGCGCGAGGTGGCGCGAATCGTGACAGGTCACGCCAATCTGCGCTTCCCGGCCCAGGTCTTCGCGAGCCTCCCGCGGATCGCCGTCGCCCTGGCCTAGGTGCACGCCAGCGGCCCCGATACGCTTGGCGAGGGCGACGTCGTCATTGACGATAAAGGCCACATCGCGCGCGGCGCAGATCGCCTGCAGCGGCTCGGCAAGCCGCGCTGCTTCGTGCTGGTCGAGGCCTTTCACCCGAAACTGGAACGCGGTGACAACGCCCTTCCCCGCATCGAGTGCGCGTTCGAGACGCTCCGGAAAGGTGCCCGACACGTCGAGCGGCGAGATCAGATACAGCTGGCAATCGGTCATCGGCCGCGTTCTCTAATGCGCTTGCCGCAATTCGTCACCCGTTCAGATGCGCGACAGCGTCGTTGGCCGCAAATGCCTAAATGAAGACTCTCTTTGCCGCCGCCCTCGCCCTGCCGCTGTCCGCCTGTGCGATCATCCCCGACACGCCACGTGTGAACGGCGATGCCGCGACGCAAGGCACGCCGGTTGCGCTCGGCGAAGCGGTCTGGACGGGCGACACCATTCTCAAACCGCTGGCGGTGACCGAAGACAGCCGCTGCCCCGTCGACGTTCAATGCGCCTGGGCGGGCAGACTGACGGTCTCCACGCGGATCACCGCGACAAGCTGGGCGCAGACTGCTCCCTTGACGCTCGGCGAGCCCTACGAGGTTCTTGGGCGGACCTATGTCCTCACATCGGCAACGCCGGAGAAGACTGCGGCCGGAGAAATCCCGGCCACCGAGTATCGCTTCACCTTCGAACGGCGCTGAGCGTCAAGTAACACTCGCAGCGTGAATCTGGTCGATCGCGGTCGACAGCGTGCCGTCGAAATCCTCGTCGCTCTGGTTGTGCCGTAGATCCTGCAGCAGGCCGCGGCTGAAGCTCGCGATCATGCCGGGATTCTTTGCTAGTTCGGCGCAAGCCTCGTCCGTCGAATAACCACCCGACAGCGCGACGACGCGCAGCACCTTGGGGTGATTGGTCAGACCGGAATAGAGGCCTGCCGTCTTCGGGATCGAGAGCTTGAGCATGACCTGCTGACCGTCGGGCAGCGCATCGAGGCCTTCCTCGATCGCTTCCAGCAGGATCGCTTCGCCTTCCGCGCGGTCCGTGGCAGTGATGTCGTATTCCGGCTCCAGCATGGGCACGAGACCGGTCGACAGGATGCGCGCACCTTCGGCAAATTGCTGGCGCACCGCTTCCTTGATGCCGACCGGATTGGCAGACTTCACCACCGAGCGCATCTTGGTGCCGAAAACACCGAGGTCCTTGGCGCGGCGGCACATGTCTTCGAGACCCGGATTAGGCTTCATCAGCTGGGCCCCGTCACGCTCGTCTTCCAGGCCCTTGTCGACCTTGAGGAAGGGGACGATGCCGCGTTCCTTCAAGCGCGCAGGCACGCTTTTGCCGCCACTTTCGCCGTCCATCGTCTTTTCGAACAGGATGGCACCGATGACCTTGCCATTGCCGAAGCACGGCGCCTCGATGATGCGCTGACGCATTTCGTGGATGAGGCCGAACATTTCGTCTTCGGTGGTCCAGGCGCTGTCCTCGACGCCATAGCCCTTCAGCGCCTTGGGCGTGGAGCCGCCCGACTGGTCAAGCGCTGCGATAAAGCCCTGGCCGGTGGCGACGCGCGCCTTCATCTCATCGAAAGTCATCGGGAAATCCTCGTGCCTGTGCATTCGTATGCGCGCGCCTTAGCCAAGCGGTTTCGCACCTGCAACAGCGCACGGGTAACTTATGCCGTGCCGGGACGTATTGGTTGGAGAGAAGAGGAGAATTGGATGCTCGACGATACGCAAGAGCAACTCTGCAAGGACAATACGACCGACTTTTCCGATTTGAAGGCACTGACGATCAATTGCACGCTGAAGCCCTCGCCGCAGGGATCGCACACCGACAAGCTGCTGGGCCTTGCCGAAGCTATCCTCGTGAAGAACAGCGTCGCCCTGGAGACGGTCCGGCTGGTCGATCATGCCATCGCGCCGGGGGTGTATCCCGATATGAGCGAGCAAGGCGCAGAACAGGATGACTGGCCGAGCATCTGGAAGAAGGTCCAAGGCGCCGACATCCTCATCGTCGGAACCCCGATCTGGCTGGGCGAGAAATCTTCCGTTTGCCAGCGGCTGATCGAGCGGCTCTATGCGCATTCCGGCCAGACCAACGACAAAGGGCAATATACCTTTTACGGCAAAGTCGGCGGCTGCATCGTCACCGGCAACGAGGACGGCATCAAGCATGTCGGCATGGGCGTGCTCTACTCGCTCCAGCACGTCGGCTACACCATACCACCGCAAGCCGACGCGGGATGGATCGGCGAAGCGGGGCCCGGCCCCAGCTATGGCGACGCAAAGGAAGATGGCAGCGGCTATGTCGGCTTCGACAACGACTTTACCCGCCGGAACACGACTTTCATGACGTGGAACCTGATGCATTTCGCGCGCATGCTGAAAGATGCTGGCGGCATACCGGCATGGGGTAATACGGTTGATCTGTGGAAGGAAGGCTACCGCTTCGACGCGCCCAATCCGGAGTATCGTTGATCAGTCCCTGCGGGTGATTTTGCGGATGATCCCGTTGAAGCTGAGCACCGGAGTGCCATCGGCGGTGATCTTGCCGACGACGTAGATCGTCTTGCCGCCAGCCCGCACGACTTCGCCGCGTGCTTCGATCAGCTGGCCGACTCGTGCAGGATCGAGAAAGTCGCCCGCAAGATGCATCGTCACGCCATGCGACTCCGCCAGAGCATCGGTGGCGATGGTGAACAGTGCGCTATCGGCAAAAGTCATCAGGCAGCCGCCGTGCATGAAGCCGGCACCATTCATGTGCCGTTCTTCCGCGCGGAAAGCGGATACGTAATCGCCATCCTCATCGCGGCGCTCGTAGAACGGACCGGCGCGCTGCTCGAAAGCATCGCTGTTCCAGGTGGACCAGCCTGCGAATTCGCCTTCGGTGACCGGGATCAACCCGCCGCCCGATCCGACAGCTTCGTTCTCGCTCATGCTGTCAACGCGGCAACGCCCGGCAGGTCCTTGCCTTCCATCCATTCGAGGAAGGCGCCCCCGGCGGTCGAAACGAAAGTGAAGTCATTCTTCACACCTGCGTGAGCTAGCGCGGCGACGGTATCGCCCCCGCCAGCCACGGAGATCAGCGAGCCGTCCTGCGTCAAAGCGGCGGCCGTCTTAGCCAAGGCGACCGTGGCGGCGTCGAAAGGTTCGGTCTCGAAGGCCCCCATGGGACCGTTCCACACAAGCGTGCGGCAGGTCTTGAGCACGTCGCCCAGCGCCTCGGTCGCGAGCGGGCCGACGTCGAGGATCATCTCGTCATTGGCTACCTCGTGGACGTTGCAGGTGCGTAGCGACGCGGGATTGGCGGCGAATTCCTTCGCGACTACGACGTCATACGGCAGATGCACCGTGCAACCGGCGTGGTCCGCCTCGTCCATGATGCGGCTGGCCGTATCGGTGAGGTCGTGCTCGCACAGCGATTTGCCGACATCGACACCCTTCGCGGCGAGAAAGGTATTTGCCATCCCGCCGCCGATGATCAGGTGCTGGACCTTGCCGACGAGGTTTTCGAGCACGTCCAGCTTGGTCGAGACCTTCGCCCCGCCGACCACTGCCGCCACCGGCTGTTCCGGGTTGCCGAGCGCGGCATCGAGCGCCTTCAATTCCGCCTCCATTGCACGACCAGCGTAAGATGGCAGATGGTGCGCCAGCCCCTCGGTCGAGGCGTGCGCGCGGTGCGCGGCGGAGAAGGCATCGTTGACGTAGAAATCGCCATGAGCGGCGATGCCCTTGGCGAAGTCCGGATCGTTGGCTTCCTCGCCGGGCCAGAAGCGGACGTTGTCGAGCAGGCCGATATCGCCATTGCCGAGAATGCCGATCGACTGTTCGACCACCGGGCCCATGACCTCGGGAATGAACATGATCTCCTTGCCGAGCACCTTTTCGACATCGCCCTGCACGAAGCTGGTCGACATGGTCGAGTGGCGCTGTCCCTTGGGACGGCCGTAATGCGCGAGCAACAGGACCTTGGCGCCCTTGTCGGCGAGTTCGAGGATCGTGGGTTTCACCGCCTCTACCCGCGTGACATCGGTGGCCGACCCGTCCTTCATCGGAAGATTGAGATCGACGCGTACCAGCGCGACCTTGCCGGTGATATCGTCAAGGTCGTCCAGGGTCCTGAAATTGCTCATCGAATAGTCCTTACAGGAACTTCGCCATCACGCCGGCGGTGTCGAGCATGCGGTTCGAGAAGCCCCATTCATTGTCGTACCAGCTGACGACACGGGCGAGCTTGCCTTCCATCACGCTGGTCTCGAGGCTGTCGATGGTCGAGCTGGCGGGATAGTGGTTGAAGTCCGAGCTGACGAGCGGCTGGTCGGTATAGTCGAGCACGCCCTTCATCTTGCCTTCTGCCGCTTCCTTCAGCGCCGCATTCAGCTCCTCGGCGCTGGTGTCGCGGCCGGGGGTGAAGACGAGATCGACGAGGCTGACATTCGGCGTCGGCACGCGGACCGAGCTGCCGTCGAGCTTGCCGGCCAGTTCGGGAAGGACGAGGCCGACCGCGCGGGCAGCGCCGGTGGTGGTCGGGATCATGTTCTGCGCACCGCCGCGGGCACGGCGCATGTCGCCATGCATCTGGTCGAGCATGCGCTGGTCGTTGGTGTAGCTGTGGATCGTGGTCATGAAGCCGCGCTCGATCCCGACCGTGTCGTGCAGCACCTTGGCCATCGGCGAGAGGCAGTTGGTGGTGCAGCTGGCGTTCGAGACGATCACATCTTCGGCGTTCAGCACTTCGTGGTTCACGCCGTAGACGATGGTCGCGGAAACGTTCTTGGCCGGCGCCGAGATCAGCACGCGCTTGGCACCCGCATCGAGATGCGGACGGCAGGCTTCGTCGGACTGGAAGAAGCCCGTGCACTCGAGCACGATGTCGATACCCTGCTCGCCATGCGGAAGCTTGCCGGGCTCACGCTCGCTGGTGACCGCGATGCTCTTGCCGTTGACGATGATGGCGTTGTCGCCGGTCTCGACCGTGCCGGGGAAGCGGCCGTGCGTGCTGTCATACTGGAACAGCAGCGCATTCGCCTTGGTGTCGGCCAGGTCGTTGATACTGACCAGGTCGAGATCGTGATCGTCACGCTCCAGAATGGCGCGCGCCACGAGGCGGCCGATACGTCCGAAACCGTTGATTGCAACCTTCGTCGCCATGGAAGAAACTCCTGCTTAGCCGTTCAATTTGTTCATAATTTGCGGGACGATCGCGTCCGCGGTGATGCCGAATTTCTCGAACAGGTCGGGCGCCGGCGCACTGGCGCCGAAGCGGTCGATACCGATGTTGAGGCCATTGGCCATGGTATAGCGCTCCCACCCGAAGGTCGTGCCTGCTTCGATGCTGACCCGCAGTATCTTGCCGGGATCGACATTCGGCAGAAGGTCAGCCTTGTAGCTTTCGTCCTGCTCGTCGAAAAGTTCGGTGCAGACCATCGAAACGACATCCGCGCCAATGCCCTGCTGTTCCAGCTGCTCGGCGCATTCCAGCGCGACGTGCACTTCGGAACCGGTCGCGATCAGGATGACGCGCCGCTCTGCGCTAGCCTGTTTGAGGCGGTAGGCGCCCTTCGCGCACATGCCGGTCTCGTCCGGCGTGTTGCGAACCTGCGGCAGGTTCTGGCGGCTGAGCGCGAGGACGGTCGGGCGGTCCTTTTCGCGCAAAGCGATGTCCCAGCACTCGGCTGTCTCCACCGCATCGGCAGGCCGCATGACAAGGAGGTTCGGGATCATCCGCAGCGACTGGACATGCTCGATCGGCTGATGGGTTGGACCATCCTCTCCAAGGCCGATGCTGTCGTGCGTCATCACGTAGATCACGCGCGCTTCCTGCAACGCCGAAAGCCGGATCGCTCCGCGGCAATAGTCGGTGAACACCAGGAATGTGCCGCCATAGGGAATTACCCCGCCATGCAGCGCCATGCCGTTCATCGCGGCGGCCATGCCGAATTCGCGGATGCCGTAATAGATATAGCGACCCGAATAATCGTCCGCGGTGAAAGGGCCGATGCCCCCGGCCTTGGTGTTGTTCGAGCCGGTCAGGTCGGCACTGCCGCCCATGGTCTCGGTCAGCTGGCCGTTGATCTGCGCCAGTGCCATCTCGCTGGCCTTGCGCGTTGCGACCTTCTGCGGTTCGGCGATGAGCTTGCCGATATAGTCGTCGAGACTGAAGCTTTCGGGCAGCTCGCCCGCCATGCGCCGCTCGAAGTCGGCGCGGCGACCGTCGTTTGATAGGCGGTCAAGCCAAGTACGATAAGCGTTCTGCCCGTTTTCGGCAGTGCCGCGCCAGTCGGCCAGCACCTGTTCGGGGATTTCGAAGGGCTTCGCGTCCCAGCCGAGCAAGTCGCGAGCGGCGGCGATCTCGTCATCGCCCAGCGGTGCACCGTGGGTTGCGCTGGTGCCCTGCTTGTTCGGCGAGCCTTTGCCGATGACAGTGCTGCAAGCGATGAGCGAGGGGCGTTCGTCCGCCACCGCCTCGTCCAGCGCGCGGCGGATGTCATCGAAATCATGGCCGTTGCAGCTGACTACATGCCAGCCGGTCGCTTCGTAGCGCGCCTTGATGTTCTCGCTGGTCGAAAGGTCGGTCGACCCATCGATGGTGATATTGTTGTCGTCCCACAGCACGTTCATCCGGCCGAGCTTGAGATGCCCCGCCAACCCAATCGCTTCGTGGTTGATGCCTTCCATCAGGCAGCCATCGCCCGCGATCACCCAAGTCCGGTGATCGACCAGATTGTCACCGAAATCGGCGTTCAGCTTGCGCTCTGCGATTGCCATGCCGACTGCCATCGCGAGGCCCTGCCCCAGCGGACCGGTGGTGCATTCCACTCCGGCGAGAAGGAAGTTTTCCGGGTGCCCCGCGCAAGGGCTGCCGAGCTGGCGGAAATTGCGGATGTCTTCGGTTGTCGGCGCATCGTAGCCCGAGAGGTGGAGCAGCGCGTAGATCAGCATGGACCCATGACCGGCAGACAGCACGAAGCGGTCGCGATCGGCCCAGTCGGGCGTCTTGGGATCGTGCTTCAGATATTCGCCCCACAAAACCGTGGCGACGTCGGCCATACCCATCGGCATGCCGGGATGTCCCGAATTCGCCGCCTGCACCGCATCCATCGAAAGTGCCCGGATGGCGTTGGCCATCTTGACCATGCGGGACGTTTCAAGGCTCATGCTAATGCTCTCCGGAAAAGGGCCGATTCGACGCGCGGAAGCCATCGCGGAGGGGAGGCGGCAGGTCAAGGCGGCTACCGGGCCATGCACAGGCGGCCCCGGGCTGACCCAACTTATCAACAGGACGTTGCAAGGCTTTGCCTATAATCGGCAATCTTGGTAATTCGGGACATCATGTCGGCAGAACGCATCACCCAGGCAATGGACCGGATCGACCGTGCGCTGAGCCGGATCGAAACACAGGCGGCGCTCGCGCGCCATTCCAGCAACGCCGCGCCCGAGAACGACGATGCTGGCAATTGCGATCTCGCGCAGCGGCACGAGGCCCTGCGCAAACAGGTCCAAAGCAGCCTTGCCGAACTCGATACGTTGATCGAAAGCCTCGAGAAATGAGCGATGTAAGGCTGAAAGTCGGCGGGCGTAATTACACCGTCGCCTGCCAAGATGGTCAGGAAGCGCATATCGAGCGTCTTGCCGGGGTGATCGACAACAAGCTGAGCACGATGGGTGCCAATCTTTCCAATCAGGAAGCGAAAAACCTCCTGTTTGCGGCCCTTCTTTTGGCCGACGAGCTGGACGAGGCTCAAAGCGCCCCACCGCCGCCTCCCCCGCCAACAGCTCCGGATTTCGACAGCGCCCGGCTCGCTACCCAGCTCGAACGCATCGCCGGTGCGCTGGAGAATGCGGCCACCACCCTTGAGAGCTGACCGCGCGCATCCTAAATAGCGTGGTGGCGGGGCTGCCCGGCACGAGCCGCATGAATATCCCTGAGGCTATAAGCAATCCTAGGGAGCTGTCCCTGCCCTGGAACACGGGCCACTGCGTTTTTCGGAACGGAACCCAGGAACCGGGGTATACGGCGCCCACCTGACGTTTTAGGCGTCAGAGGATTTCAAGGTAACGACCCATGGTGGTCCCGCCACACCATCGCAGACAGGATGCCTCCAAGCGTGACACTTCCGAGCAAGGACGACCTGCGCCAAGAGCTTCGCGCCGCGCGCAAAGCGCATGTCGAGGCTCTGCCGGACAGCATGCGCGCACTCGTCTTCCACCGCCCCCCTGCTCCGCTGCTTGACCTGGTTGCAGACGGCGCCGTGATCGGCCTGTACCGGGAGAATGCATATGAGGCGCCTGCTACGTCCTACGCGAAATTCTTTCTGGAGCACGGCCACGAGCTCGCCCTGCCCCGCTTTGCGGGTGGCGGCGCACCGATGGAGTTCGCGCGCCTCGTCGATCCTTTCGAGGGGGAGGATTTGGAAGAAGGGCCGTTCGGGCTGATGCAGCCATCTCCGGAAGCACCTTTGATGCACCCTGATGTGTTGCTAGTTCCGCTCGTCGGTTTCACCGACAACGGCGGGCGGCTCGGACAAGGTGGCGGGCATTACGATCGCTGGCTGGAAGCCCATCCGGAAACGGTCGCGATCGGCATGGCATGGGATTGCCAGAAGTGCGACTGGCTGCCGGTAGAAGCACATGACAGGCGTCTGCAAGCCGTGGTCACTCCCACTCGCTTTTACGGACCATTCGCATGAGGGCTCATCGATGAGAGACGAACCGACCTGGCGGATACCCGTCGGCCTGCTGGGCCTGCTAGCCGCGCTGCTGGTCTACGGCATTGTCATTGCGCGCTACGTGCCCGAGCTGATCGGCGGTTGGCACGCGCTGGCCCAAACCGTGGTATACCTCGTCCTCGGCCTCGTCTGGCTGCTGCCGTTGCGGCGCTTCCTGATCTGGATGGAAACCGGGCGCTGGGGCTGATTGCCAAGCAGGGATGCCTGCCCTAGCCTCCCTTGTGGGAGAGAAACATGGCAACACACAGTGGCGGCGCAGGCCTGCCCGTCAGCGATAAACCGTCGGTCGGGCTGAAGCTCGCGCATGGGTTCGGGGCGGCGGCTTTCGGCATTAAGAACAACGGTTTCGATTATTTCCTGTTGCTGTTCTACGGCACGGTAATCGGGTTGGAGCCGGGACTGGTCGGCCTTGCCATCCTCATCGCACTGGTCTTCGATGCCCTGTCCGATCCTCTGGTCGGCTATTGGTCGGACAATTTCCGCAGCCGCTGGGGCCGCCGCCACCCCTTCATGTACGCTGCTGCCGTTCCAGTAGCGCTCAGTTACTTCCTGCTCTGGAATCCACCCGACTGGGGAAAGACCGGATTATTCCTCTACCTCACGGTCATCGCGATCCTGATCCGCACCTTCATCACATTCTACGAGACGCCCAGCACCTCGCTAATCCCCGAGCTCGCAGCCGATTACGACGAGCGCACCAGCCTCCAGTCCTACCGGCTGTTCTTCGGCTGGGCGGGCGGCAATATCATGAGCGTGATCATGTTCGGCGTCCTGCTCGCCGGTCCGCTTGGGATGCGCGATCCGGAAGCCTTTGCAACCTATGGCATCATCGGCAGCGTCACGATCTTCCTCGCCATCATGGTCTCCGCTCTCGGAACCCACCATCGCATTCCCCACCTGCACCGCCCGGTGGCCACCGGCGAGCGCTACAGCGTCCGCCGCATCTTCCGCGAAATGATCGAAACGCTCAGCGAACGCAGCTTCATCGCGCTCTTCCTGGCCATGGTTTTCTTCTCGGTAGCGACTGGCCTGGCGGCCTCGCTGTCGTTCCTGATCCTCAATTATTTCTGGGGCTTCAGCGAGTTTCAGATCTTCATCTGGACCTGCTCGGTATTTTTCTCCGCGCTGTTCGGCTTTCTTCTCGCCCCGTGGTCAACCCGGAAATTGGGTAAGAAGAAGGCCACGATCATGCTGGGCCTGCTGGCCTTCACGATCCAGCCAGCACCCGTGCTGCTTCGTCTTATCGGCGCGATGCCCGAGAACGGCGATCCGCTGCTTTTCCCGTTGGTGCTGGCAATCAACGTGATCGACCTCGCTTTGATCATCGCGGTTTCGGCGGTTGCCTATTCGATGATCGCCGATCTGGTGGAAGCGAACCAGTTGAAGACCGGCCGACGGAGCGAAGGCGTCTATTACGCGGCGATCACCTTTACCCGAAAGACAACACAGGGCCTCGGCGTGCTGGCTGCCGGTGTCATTCTGTCCGCAATCGCCTTCCCGGAAGGCGCCGAGCCGAGCAGTGTGTCCGAGGACACTCTATGGGCGCTAGGCGCAGGCTATGCGCCGTCGCTGCTCGTCCTGTGGTTGGCAGGGCTGTATTGTATCTCGCGGTACAAGATCGACCGCGCCGAGCACGAGGCCAACCTGCGTCAGCTGGCCGAGCGGGGCTGAGGAACAGCGACCCCCGGCCTTCGTTCGTTTGCCATGCCGGAGCTACCCGAAAACGAAGCGCAACGCCTGACCCTCGAGCGCGAGTGTCTCAACCGCACCATCGAGGCGGTCGAGCTTGGAAGCGACACCGATTACATAGAGCTGCCCGGCGACAATGCGCGCCAGCGGCTGGTCGGCCACCAGCTCACGCAGACCAGGCGGCACGGAAAGAACATCTTTGCCGGATCGAAGACCGGTCCCTGGATTGCCGTGCATCTGGGCATGACCGGCAAACTCGTGGCATTCGATGCGTCGGAGGAGGTGCCCGAATACACCAAGCTGCTGATAATCTTCGAAGGCGACCGCCGGCTCGCCTTTCGCTGCCCGCGCAAGCTTGGCCATGTCCGCATTATCGACGACGTAGACAGTTACATCGAGAGCCAAAAGCTCGGCCCCGATGCGCTCGACATCGACAAGGCCGATTTCGTCGAAGCACTCGGCAGCACGCGCAGCGCGATCAAATCGGCGCTGATGAAACAGGAGCGGATGGCCGGGATCGGAAACCTCTGGTCCGACGAGATCCTATTCCAGACCGAGATCAACCCGGAGACCAGCGCCAATACGCTCGATGATGCAACGCTAGGCGCGATGCACACCGCGATGCGCCGTATCCTGCAAGGTGTCGTCGATACCGAAGCACATTATTCGCAGCTGCCGCGCAAATGGCTGATCCGCCACCGCGACAAGGGCGCAGAATGTCGACGCTGCGGAGGTGAGATCGCGACGGCCAAGGTAGGCGGGCGAACCGCCTATTACTGCAAGAGCCATCAATCGTAAGGAAATCCCCAAGTGGCGCGAGTGACGGGACTCGAACCCGCGACCTTCGGCGTGACAGGCCGACACTCTAACCAACTGAGCTACACCCGCGTAGCCACTTGGGAGCCGCGCAGTTAGGGCAGGCTCCGATTCCTGTCAATGCAGATCGCCACGCTTTTTTGAGCTTTTTTCGCCAATCCCGGAAGCGACCGGTTTTTACCCGATATTAACCCAACGCAGCGACCATCGAACCCATCGCAATCCGCGTGGGGAACGGGGGCTCGCAATGCTGAGAACAGCTTTTCTGGTCGTGTCGCTCACCATGCTCGCAGGCGGGGCGCTGGCAGCGCAATCGGCGCTGGATATCCAGACGCAGGCGTACCCACCCGTTACGACGCCGTGAGGCGCAGCGCGTTTAGCTGACGAGGATCAGGGCCGGCGCTTCCAGCAATTTCTTCAGCGCCTGCACGAAACTCGCTGCATCCCAGCCATCGACGACGCGATGGTCGCAGCTGATCGAAATGTTCATCAGCTTGCGCTTCTCGATCCGCTCCGCGCCATCGCTGCCGATGACGTACATCGGCCGCTCGATGATCCGGTTCGGACCAATGATCGCCACTTCCGGGCGGTTGATGACCGGCGTCGTCGCGACACCGCCCAGCGGGCCAAGCGAGGTTACGGTCAGCGTGCCGCCCTGCATCTCTTCCGACTTGGCAGTTCCGTTCCGTGCTGCATCGGCGAGGCGGGAAATCTCGTTTGCGAGCTGCCACAGGTTCTGCGCCTGCGCATTCTTGATGACCGGCACCATCAGACCCGCATCGGTCTGGGCCGCCATGCCCATGTGTACGGCGCCGTAACGCGTGACCACGCCGGCCTCGTCGTCATAGCGCGCATTGATCATCGGGAAGTCGGGCAGCGTCTTGCAGATCGCGGTAATCAGCATCGGCAGGATGGTCAGCTTCGGCTTGTCGCCGCGATTGGCGTTGAGCTGGGCGCGCAATTCCTCGAGGTCCGTAACGTCGACCTCTTCAACGTAAGAGAAGTGCGGGATGTTGCGCTTCGATGCGGCCATATTCTCGGCAATGCGACGGCGCATGCCGATGACCTTCTTTTCCTCGTCCTCGCGCGTGGGCGCAGCCGAGCCATAGCCCGAGTTGTAGGACAAGAACTGGTCGAGATCACCGTGGCGGACCCGGCCGTCCTCGGCAGGCTTCACCTGCGCCAGATCGACGCCGAGATCCTTGGCGCGCTTGCGCACGGCGGGGGTGGCGAGGACCTTCGTATCCGCTTTAGCCTCCGGTTTCGGAGCGGGTGTCGGCGACGGAGCAGGCGGCGGGCTCGGATCGGCCGCCATAGCATCGTCGGCATCGGAGGGGTCCGGATTCTCGACCTCGATCCGCTCTTCGACCTCTTCGTCCTTCGGCGCAGGTGCGGGCGTGGCCTCAGCGGCCGCGTCGTTTTCCTCGGCGACCTCGTCGGGCACTTCGCCCTCGACGTCGATCACAACCAACATCGAGCCGATCGAGACCATGTCGCCCTCGCCGCCGGCGATTTCGAGGATCTTGCCGTTGACCGGGCTTTCCATCGGCACGGTCGCCTTGTCGGTCATCATGTCGACGAATTCCTCGTCTTCCTGGACCGTGTCGCCGACCTGCTTGTGCCATTGCACGATTTCCGCTTCGGCGATGCCTTCGCCGATGTCGGGCATATTGAATGTGAACTTCGCCATTGCGGTTACTCCGCCAGAATCTTGTCGAGGGCCTCGCCGATACGGATCGGACCCGGGAAATACGCCCATTCGAGGCTGTGGGGATAAGGTGTGTCGAAGCCGGTCACACGCTCGACCGGCGCTTCGAGGTGATAGAAACACCGTTCGGTAACCAACGCGGAAAGTTCCGCGCCGAACCCGCTGGTGCGCGTTGCCTCGTGAACGATCAAGCAGCGCCCGGTGCGCTCGACCGATGCCTCGATCGCCTCGATGTCCAGCGGGACAAGCGTGCGCAGGTCGAGAATGTCGGCTTCGACGCCTTTTTGCTTGCACACCTCTTCGACCACATGGACCATGGTGCCATAGGCGAGGATCGTGACGCGATCGCCTTCTGTCACGCGCCGCGCTTTGCCGAGCGGGATGCTGTAGTGCCCTTCCGGCACGACGCTTTCGTCGAACCGCTTCCACGGCTGCGCGGGCTTGTCGTAATAGCCGGAGAACGGCCCGTTATAGATGCGCTTTGGCTCGAAGAAGATGACTGGGTCGTTGTCTTCGATCGCGCTAATCAGCAGGCCTTTGGCGTCATAGGGCGTTGACGGGATCACCGTCTTGAGGCCCGAAACATGGGTGAAGATCGCCTCTGGGCTCTGGCTATGCGTCTGCCCACCGAAAATACCTCCGCCGAACGGCGAGCGAACGGTCATCGGCGCAATATATTCGCCCGCCGAGCGATAGCGCAGCCGCGCCGCCTCGGAGATCAGTTGGTCGAGGCCGGGATAGATATAGTCGGCAAACTGGATTTCCGGCACCGGTCGCAAGCCATAGGCACCCATGCCCACCGCCACTGCAATGATGCCGCATTCGGAGATCGGCGTGTCGAAGACGCGGGTCTTGCCATATTTGTCCTGCAGGCCCGCGGTGCAGCGGAAGACCCCGCCGAAATAGCCGACGTCTTCCCCCATCACGACGACGTCGGGATCCTTTGCCATCGACACATCGAGGGCGTCGTTGATCGCCTCGATCATGTTCAGGCGGCGCTCCACGTCCTGCTCCTTTTCGGGCGCGTCCTTGGTCTGCGTCTCGCTCATGCGCCCTTCCCTCCGTTCGGGAGCCCTTCGGGGAATTTGGTCTCGCGCTCGTGGATCGCCTGTTCGGCCTGCTCCTTGAGATGCCAGGGCAGCTCTTCGAACACATCCTCGAACATGGTCCGGAACGGGTGATGGAGGCCATGGCCGAGGATGCCGTTGGCTTCGGCTTCCTTCGTCGTTTTCTTGACGTGCTCGGCCGCTTCGAGGTCCATCTTCTCCTGCCGCTCCTCGTCCCACTCTCCGAGCGCGACGAGGTGATCCTTGAGACGCGTAACCGGATCGCCGAGGGGCCATTCGGTGCGTTCCTGCGCGCTGCGATAGCCGGTCGGATCGTCGGAGGTAGAATGGCCTTCCGCGCGATACGTGAAGAATTCGATCAGGGTGGGGCCAGCATTGGCGCGGGCACGGTTGGCCGCCCACTGCTCGGCGGCATAGCAGGCCAGCGCATCGTTGCCATCGACGCGCAGACCGGCAAGGCCATACCCTAGCGCGCGTGCTGCGAATGTGGTGCGCTCGGCTCCGGCAAAGCCGCTGAAGCTGCTAATCGCCCACTGATTGTTGATGACGTTGAGAATGACCGGCGCATTGTAGACGGTCGCGAAGGTGCAGGCCGAGTGGAAATCGCCCTCCGCCGTGCTGCCCTCGCCCACCCAGGTTGCGGCAATCCGGCTGTCGCCCTTGATCGCGCTTGCCATCGCCCACCCCACGGCCTGCGGAGTCTGCGTGGCGAGATTGCCGCTTATGGTGAAGAAGCTGTGCTCGCGGCTCGAATACATGATCGGCAGCTGGCGGCCCTTCAGCTTGTCGCCCTTGTTCGAGTAGATCTGGTTGATCATCTCGATCATCGGATAGCCGCGCTGGATCAGGATGCCCTGCTGGCGATAGCTCGGGAAGACCATGTCGTCCGCCGCCAGTGCCATGGAGGCAGACACGCTGGTGGCCTCTTCGCCGGTGCATTTCATGTAGAAGCTGGTCTTGCCCTGCCGCTGCCCGCGAAACATGCGCTCGTCGAAGGCCCGGGTCATGGCCATATGGCCCAGCATCTTGCGCAGGGTTTCGGGATCGAGTTTCGGATCCCAGGCACCGTGCGCCTTGTTATCCTCGCCCAGCACACGGACGAGACCGTAGGCGAGCTCGTGCATGTCCTTCGGGTCGCAGGTTTCGTCGGGACGTATCGCCGTGCCGGCCTCGGGCACCTGCAAATGCGAGAAATCGACCGCGTCGCCGGGCCGGAACTTGGGTTCGGGTACGTGGAGCGACAGCTTGGGACGATTATCGCCCTGTCCGGCTCCGGTGGGCCTGTCGGCCATAGAAAACTCTCCCAGACGCAATCTTACGCGCAGGCGTTATATTATTTCACGCGCGCGAAACGGTCAAGGGATGCAGACCGCTCGGTCCGGATCACACGGCGACGGGCGCCTTGATGGGCCCTTGCGGCGTGTAGTCGCGAACCTCGAAATCCTCAATGCGATAGTCGAAGATCGTCGGCGGACGCCGCTTTATGGCAAGCGTCGGATGCCCGCGAGGTTCCCGCGAGAGCTGCTCCTCGATCAGGTGCTGGTGATTGAGATAGAGGTGCGTATCGCCGCCCATCCATACCAGCTCACCCGGTTCGAGATCGACCTGCTGGGCGATCATGCGCGCCAGCAGCGCTGCCGACCACAGGTTGAACGGCAAGCCGAGCGCGACATCGCAGCTGCGCTGGTAGAGCAGGCAATTCAGCCGGTCGCCCGCGACATGGAACTGGTAGGTCTTGTGGCACGGCGGCAAAGCCATCCGGTCGAGCTCCGCGACGTTCCAGCCCTCGATGATGTGGCGCCTGCTGCCGGGGTTGCTGCGGAGCGATTCGACCACTTCGGCAACCTGGTTGATGCCCTCACCCGGCTCGAACAGCCCGTCCTTGCGATAGCGATAGGTCGGCCAGTCGACCCATTGCTTGCCATAGACCGGACCAAGATCGCCCCAGCGCTGCGCAAAAGTCTCGTCCTCGGCAATCCGCTGCACGAACTCGTCGAGCGCGATGTCCTCGCCGGCCTCCTTGACGTAGCGCGCATGGGGCCACTCGTTCCAGATCTTGACGCCTTGCAGCACGAGCGGGCGGATATTGGTGTCGCCGGTGAGGAACCACAGCATCTCGCGGGTGGCCGTTTTCCAGTAGACCCGCTTGGTGGTCAGCAGCGGCATCGCTCCATCCGCCATGTCGAATCGCAGACTCGCGCCAAAGACCGATCGCGTGCCGATACCCGTGCGATCGCGCCGCTCGTCGCCTTCGCGCCAGATGCGCTGCATCAGGTCGAGATATTGCTGTTCGTAATGTGCGTTTTCCACACCACCGGCTCTATCCCGAAAATCGGCCAAATGCCCGCTTGCACGTGCGGCAATCCACACCTATAGGGCCGCCTCTGCCTCGCGGGGTCCGCCCCGCCACGCATCCGGTCGGGGAGTAGCTCAGCCTGGTAGAGCACTGTCTTCGGGAGGCAGGGGCCGGAGGTTCGAATCCTCTCTCCCCGACCAATTTCGTTCATCGCCGATCAACCCATTCTGCGTAACGACGCGGTGGACCGCGCCCGAGGGCGTCAGAGCAAAGGATGTCTTCGAGATGCTTCGCAAATTCGCCGTAGTCGCCCTGGTCGCCGCAGGTGCGATGTCTTTATCGGCCTGCAATACGGTGCGCGGGCTTGGCCAGGACATCCAATCGGTTGCAGACGCCGGAGACCGCGTCACCTGAAGGGCTGGCAAACGGGCGATTTCGCATGCCGTGCTTATCGCCTCGTTAACCCTCTAGTCGCTAGGGCTCCGCGGATGAGTGGGGCTCACCGATCATGTGGCTGATCAGGCATTTCGCGCGGCGATCGCGCGGATCGGACTGGCGCGCTTATTTCCTCATCGGATGCGTTGCCATCCTCGCCCTGCTATTGGCAGGAGCAAGCTGGAGCGCCCAGCGTTCGGCCAGTGAGCGTTCGGCCAACGAAGCCCGCCAGACGCAAACCCTGGAAGTGCTGCTCGAAACCGACCGGCTCCGCACCGCCGCCTTGCAGCAGATACGCGGCGAGCGCGGCTATTTGCTGACCGACGATCCGCTGTTCCTGCAGCCATATCGTACTGGCGTGAGAGATGCGCAGGATGCGCGGACGCGATTGGCGCAACTCATCGCAAACAACCCTGCGCAGACCAGGCGCCTTGCAGCCATGGAAGAGCAGTTCGAACGCCTAAACGCCGTATTTTCTGCCATGATCGAACAGCAAGAGACCGGCCGGAACGCCGAAGCGATCTTTTATATCCGCCAAGGTGCCGATCGACGGGCGATCGAGGCGATACTTGCTGGCCTCTCGGAGATCGAACGTGCCGAGCGCGAGTTGCTGCGTGAACAGACCTCCCTCGCCCAGCGCCGAGCACGCGAGAATGAACTCTATCAATACGGGCTGACCGGGATCGGCGCCCTTTTGCTGATCCTGGCAACGGTTGCCACGTTCTACATCCGCCGGGCCGTCGACGCCGAAGCGCAAGCGCGCCGTGAACTTCAACGGTTCGCCGCGACCGATGCGCTGACCGGACTGCCAAACCGGCGTAGTTTTATGGAAGCGCTAGGTCGAGCGCTCGAGCGTGCAGCAAACGATCCTTCCCGAAAGTTATGTGTCGCGATTTTCGATATCGATCACTTCAAGCGGATCAACGATCGTTTCGGTCATCCGGCCGGAGACGAGGTTATTCGCGAAGTCGGGGTCCGCGCCGACGACTCCCTACGAACGCGCGATTTCGTGGGCCGGATCGGCGGAGAGGAATTCGCAATCATCTTGCCCAAGGCAGATATCGAGGGGGCGAAGACTGTCTGCGAGCGCTTGCGCCTCGCCATCGACGGCAAACCGGTGCGCCATGGCGACGCGATTATCCCGTTCACGATCAGCGTGGGCGTAGCCGAATTCCAGTCCGACGACGACATCGACCATATCATGGCCCGCGCCGACGAAGCGCTCTACGAAGCCAAGACCGGCGGTCGCAATCAGGTCCGCGTCGCAGCCTGAGCACTTGCGTCGAGAGCTGATGGTGCCCAAGTTTGCGCCATGGCCAACACCAAAGTCCTTTTCGTCTGTCTCGGAAATATCTGCCGATCCCCCCTCGCCGAAGCGGCTTTTCGCAAGGCCGCAGAGGAAGCGGGTCTCGAAGTCGAGGTCGATAGCGCCGGGACTGCCGATTACCATGTCGGCGAGCCGCCCGATCCGCGGAGCATTGAGGAGGCGCAGCGCCAAGGAATCGACATTCGCGCCTTTCGCGGACGCCAGCTGGCAGCGGAAGACTTCCACGAGTTCGATTTCATCCTCGGCATGGACAAGTCGAACATGCAGAACATCGCGCAGCGCGATCCCGGCGATGGCAAGGCGAAGGTGGCGATGCTGCTCGATCTCGTGCCCGGCCAGAACGGCAGGGAGGTCGGCGATCCCTATTACGGCGGGGCCGACGGGTTCCGGCAGACTTGGGCCGAGGTGCAAGCTGGAGCAAACGCATTGGTCGCTGTGCTGATCGATCGGAATGGCTGACGACACAGAAGATCCGCGCGACCGCCATCGCTCGGTGCCCTCATCCCGCGCGGGCCGACTGGCTGGCTTCACGCGCCTTGCCGGAGGGGTGGCCGGGGGCATGCTGAGCGAGGGAGCGCGGCGGCTCGCGGCGGGCGAGCGCCCCCGGATCGACCAGCTGATCCTGACACCGGGCAATGCAATGCGGCTTGCCGATCGCCTGTCGCATTTGCGCGGTGCGGCCATGAAGCTGGGTCAGATGATCTCTATGGACGCAGGAGATTTCCTGCCGCCGGAGCTGGCGGAGATACTTGCGCGCCTCCGCGAACGAGCCGACTTTATGCCGCCCCGCCAGCTCGACAAGGTCTTGAGTGCGGAATGGGGGAAGGACTGGCGACGGCAGTTCCGCCGGTTCGAGCCGCGCCCGATCGCTGCTGCATCCATCGGCCAGGTCCACCGCGCTTTGACACCAGACGGGCGGTCATTGGCGGTCAAAGTGCAATATCCCGGGATCGCCCAGAGTATCGATTCCGACGTCGACAATGTCGCCTCGCTGCTCAAGATCGCCGGGCTGCTTCCGAAGGAACTGGACATCGGCCCGCTTCTCGCGGCTGCCAAACAGCAATTGCACGAAGAGGCCGATTATCGGCGCGAAGGCGAGATGATGCAGGCTTTCGCCGAGCGCTTGCGCGATGACGACCGCTTCATAGTACCGGAGCTGGACACGGAGCTGAACCGCGACCGGGTCTTGGTGATGAGTTTCGAGGAAGGGCGTCCGATAGAAACTCTGGCCGATGAGACCCAAGGAACTATCGATCGCATCTTCACAAACCTAATCGAGCTGGTTGCCAGCGAATTGTTCGAATTCGGGCTGATGCAGACCGATCCGAATTTCGCCAATTACCGCTATCGCTCGGACACGGAACAGATCGTCCTGCTGGATTTCGGTGCGGCGCGGCAAATCGATCCGGCTATCGCCCTGTCCTACCGGCGCCTGCTGATGGCTGGGCTCGCCGAGGATCGCGAGCAGGTACGCGAAGAAGCCATCACAGCCGGCTTCATCAATCCTCGCGCGGTGGAACGTCACCCGGACCGGGTCGACAAGGCTATCGACATTATCGTGACCGAGATGGCCCGACAGGAAAAACTCGACTTCGGCGACCGCGCCTTTGTTCCCGAAATTCGCGATACCGTTATGCCGATCGCGCAGGATCGCGAGAGTTGGCACCTGCCGCCGGCGGAGACGCTCTTCGTCCAGCGCAAGGTCAGCGGCACGGCTCTGCTTGGCGCAAGGCTTAAAGCGCGGGTCGATGTGCGCGGTATCGTCGAAGCGACGTTTGCGAGGACTGCTTGACGACCGATCGAGAGCCAGTCGAGCAGATTACCAGCAGTGCAATCGCCGAACAGACGCCCCTGCCCGGCGGCGACATCTCCGGCGCGAGCCTCGCGACTCTCACCGATGGCCGCAGGGTCGTGATCAAACGCGGTCCGATGGTCGAGGCCGAAGGGCGCATGCTCCGCGCCATGGCAGAAACCGGCGCGCCGGTCCCGGCGGTACACGGATGGCGATCGCATTGCCTGGTCATGGAAAACATTGAGAGCGGCGCAATCGATGCTCACGATCGCTGGCAAGCACTTGCCGAGACCCTGCTTTGCCTGACTGGTAGCTACGATGAAGCATTCGGTTGGGACGAGGATTACGCGCTCAAACATGTCGAGGTGCCGAACTCTCGTTCCGGCAACTGGGCGGATTTCTGGCGCGACAATCGGTTGCTCTGCCACCTGCCGCATCTCGATGCGGAGGTGGCCAAACGCGTAGTGGCGCTCGCTGAGCGATTGCACGACCTTCTTCCGTCTGCACCCGCTCCCGCACTTGTCCACGGCGATTTGTGGGGCGGCAACATCGTCCACGCAAACGATGGCCGCGCCGTCCTGATCGACCCTTGCGCCTATATCGGCCACCGCGAAGTCGATGCGGCCTCGCTCACCATGTTCGACAATCCGCCGTCCGCGTTCTTCGATGCTCTGCAGCTAGATCACGGTTGGCAGGGGCGCCAGCCGATCTATCGCCTGTGGATGTGGCTGGTCCACGTTCGGCTATTCGGTGCAAGCTATCGCAGCGCCGTCACGCGCGAACTGGATTTGCTCGGCTTCTAGCCGCCCCGAAGCGTCCTCACGCCGTAGTCCCGTTCGAAGAGATAGAGCAGCACTCTTGCCGCTTCGCCTCGCTTGCCTTCGAGACCGCCGTCCCGCTCCATGAGAAGCCGCGCATCGTCATAGGCCTTCGGCAGTAGCTGGGTGATCTGGTCGAGGCTGGCGACGGTGAAAGGTGTGTCGCCCGATTGCCGCGTGCCGAGCAATTCCCCGCCGCCGCGCAGGCGCAGATCTTCTTCCGCAAGCAGGAAACCGTCCTGCGTCTGGCGCATCAGTTTCAGCCGTTCCTGAGCGGTCTCGGACAGGTTCTCGCCATGCAGCAAGACGCAGAAGCTCTTCTCGCTGCCCCGCCCCACGCGTCCACGCAACTGGTGAAGCTGCGCGAGACCGAAGCGCTCGGCCTGTTCGATCACCATCAGCGTCGCATTGGGCACGTCCACGCCGACTTCGATAACGGTCGTCGCCACCAACAGCTTCGCATCGCCGCTGGCGAACCGCTCCATTGCCGCATCTTTAATCTCGGGCGCGAGTTGGCCGTGCACCAAGACGACATCCTTGCCGAACCGCTCCTTAAGCGCAGAATAGCGCGCTTCGGCGGCCGCGATTTCCTCGGGCCGGTCCAGTTCGCGGACCATGGGGCACACCCAGTAGGCCTGCCGCCCTTCCGCAATCTGGGCGGTGAGACGATCGACCAGCGGGCCGATCTTGTCCTGCCCCATCACGACGGTATCGATCGCCTGTCGGCCCGGCGGCAGTTCGTCGAGCTTGCTGACATCGAGCTCGCCATATTGCGCCAGCGTCAGCGTGCGCGGGATCGGCGTGGCGGTCATTGCCAACACATGCGGAGCGCGCTTGCCCTTGCTGGCAAGCATGAGCCGCTGGCCGACCCCGAACCGATGCTGCTCGTCGATCACGACCATGGCGAGATTGCGATAGGCGACCTTGTCCTGAAAGATCGCATGGGTGCCGACCACGATGTCAACACTACCGTCGAGCAAACCCATCAGCGTCGCCTCGCGCGCCCTGCCCTTGTCGCGCCCGGTCAGCAGCGCGACATGCGCGCCGGTAGGTTCGGCCATCCGGCGCAGGCTCTCGTAGTGCTGTCTTGCGAGGATTTCGGTCGGGGCCAGCAGCGCGGCTTGCGCGCCCGCCTCCACCGCAATCAGCATGGCTTCCAGCGCGACCACCGTTTTGCCCGCACCGACATCGCCTTGCAGCAGCCGCAGCATGGGCGCCTCCTGCGCCATGTCGCCCTCGATCTCGGCAATCGAACGCTTTTGCGCGCCAGTCAAAGGGAACGAAAGTTCGAGCCGTCCACGATAGCTGCCGTCGCCTTGCAGCGCCTGGCCGCGCCGCTTGCGATTGTCTGCGCGCACCAGCATTAGAGCCAAGCTGTTGGCGAGCAGCTCATCATAGGCGAGCCTGTCGCGCGCGGCTTTGTTCTCGCCCTTGTGGGCCAGTACCAGCGCATCGCGCCACGCGGGCCACTCTTCCTTGTCGAGCTGCGAAGCGTCGATCCATTCGGGCAGTTCAGGCGTACGCTCCAGCGCTTGCTCGACCAGCCCCGCGACCTTCGGCTGAGTGAGGCCTTCGGAGAGGCGATAGACCGGCTCGCACAGGCGCTGGAGGCTCTCGCCGCCTTCTTCCAAAACATGGTCCGGATGGACGATCTGCAGCATGTCGCCGAAGCGTTCCAGCCTGCCTGCCACCCAGCGCGTCTCGCTAACCGGTAGCTGCTTTTTCGCAGTGTAGGACGCGCGCCCGAAATACGTCAGCGCGAGGATATTACCGATCGCATCCTGTGCCAGCACCCGGTAGGGCGCGCGCGGACTGCGGCTGGCGCGATGTTCAGTGACAGTCAGCTTGACGACGATCTGCTCGCCCTCGCCGGCCTCGTCGATGTTGCCGACTGCGCGGCGGGTCACGAAGCGTTCGGGTAGGTGATAATCGAGATCGCGTATTCGCGTGAGGCCGAGGCGCCCAAGCGGTTTCTTCAGCTTCGGCCCGACGCCGTCGAGCGTTTCCGTTTCGGCAAACAGCGGATTGAGGACATCGGGGCGCATGGCCGGTCGCTACCAACTTCCGCCCGTCATTGCGAGGAGCCGGAGGCGACGCAGCAATCCATCTCCAAGGCTGTCCACAGCTCAGGCGTCGCACGATGGATTGCTTCGCTTCGCTCGCAATGACTGTTGAAACGCCGAGAGGCGTGCCCTAATCGCTCCCCATGCCCGAGATGCTCACCTTCGATGGCCGCAAGCAGCGCGCGAAGTTTCGCGCCTGGCACCGCGGCACGCGCGAGGCCGATTACATGATCGGCGGCTTTTTCGATCGCTACAGCGCGGACTGGTCCGAAGAAGAGCTCGCATGGTTCGAAATGCTGCTCGAGGAAGACGATGTGGACGTCATGGCTTGGGCGCTAAAGACCCAGCCCACCCCGCCGCGCTTCCAGGGCGAGTTGATGGAAGCGATGCAGGAACTCGATTACGTCGACATTCCGCGTTGACGGGCAGCCTGCGGGCACTATCTCCCCAGTGACGAATTACTGAAGCACCCCCTTCCCGACCGGGCCGGGGGGCACTCGTGCGTGTGCGACAGGCTGCGCCCCGACGACAGGATCCCGATGCCCGACCTTTCCCGTATCCTGAAAGCCGATACCCCGCTCACGCTGGCGCAAGTCGCGCGCGGCGCGCAACCGCTCGTGATGGCCGACCTCGCGCGTGCCAGCACTGGCCGTGCCGTGTTCATCGCGCCCGACGATGCTGCGATGCGCGGAATCGTCGATGCAGCAGCCTTCTTCGCGCCCGAGTTGGAAGTGATCGAGTTCCCGGCATGGGACTCGCTTCCCTACGACCGTGCCAGCCCCGCCTTGTCGATCAGCGCGCGGCGACTTGCTGCGCTCCACCGGCTGCAGACAGGCAAGGCGAAGGCCCAACTGGTCGTAACGACGGCCAACGCCGTGCTCCAACGCGTGCTCACCCCTTTCCGTATTCGCGAGAGTGTGCGCGAGTTCAAACCGGGCACGGAGATCGGCCGCGAGAGCCTGTCGCTGCTGCTGCAGAAACAGGGCTACAGCCGCACCGATACGGTCATCGACAAGGGCGAGTATGCCATCCGCGGGTCGATCGTGGACGTCTTTCCCAGCGGGCTGGACGAAGCGCTGCGGCTCGATTTCTTCGGCGACGAACTGGAAAGCCTGCGCAGCTTCGATCCCACCACGCAGATGAGCACCGGACGGCTCGCCAACCATTTACTCCTACCCGCCAGCGAAGCGCTGCTGGACGAGGACAGCATCAAGCGTTTCCGCAGCCGCTATCGCGAAATGTTCGGAGCCAATGCTACGCAGGACCCGCTCTACGAAGCGGTCAGCGAGGGGCGCAGGCTCGCCGGTATGGAGCATTGGCTGCCGCTGTTCGAGGATAAGCTGGTCACGATGTTCGACCACCTCGGCAAAGACGATGTCGTGGTCATCGACAACGCCTCGCTTGCTGCGGCGGAAGAGCGGCTGAAGGATATCGGCGATTATCATGACCAGCGAACCGCGATCAGCGGACAGGCGAAGGGCAATTACCGCCCGCTGAAGCCCGACGCGCTCTACCTCACCGAAGACGAGTTCAAGTCCGCCCTCGCCGATGCGCCCGCCCATCGCGCGACCAGTTTCGACGAACCGGAAAGCGACAAGGTTATCGACTTCGGTTTCCGCTCCGGCCGCGATTTCGCGCCCGAGCGGGCGCGCGGCGACAATGTCTATCCGGTGCTGGCCGACCATCTGAAAGCCATCGGCAAAGCCAACAAGCGCCCGCTGCTGGCGACCTATTCCAAGGGCAGCCGTTCACGCATCGTCTCTATCCTCAACGAGGCCGGTGTTACGGTGCAACTGGCCGATAGCTGGCAGGAAGCGCTTGGGCAGTCAGCAAATGGCAAGCCTTCGGCGATGATCTTGCCCGTCGAGGCCAGCTTCGCGAATGACGAACTGGAGCTGCTGACCGAGCAGGACATCCTCGGTGACCGGCTGGTGCGCCGCAAGCGCAAGCGCAAGGATGCCGACGCCTTCCTCGCCGAACTGCAGGCGCTCAGCGTCGGCGACCTGATCGTTCATACCGAACACGGCATCGGCAAGTATCTAGGCCTCGAACCCATCCCGGTCGGCAAGTCGAAGCACGACTGCGTCCAGCTCGAGTATCGCGGCGGCGACAAACTGTTCATTCCGGTCGAGAACATTGACGTGCTCAGCCGCTACGGTTCTTCCGAGGAAGCGGTGCAGCTCGACAGGCTGGGCGGAGAAGCATGGCAGAAACGCCGTGCCCGACTGAAAGAGCGCATCCGTGAGATCGCGGGCGAGTTGATGCAGGTCGCCGCTCAGCGTGCGCTCAAGAAGGCGCCGGTGCTCGAAGTGGAAGACGGGCCGTACAACCAGTTCCTCGACCGCTTCCAGTATGAGGAAACCGACGATCAGGAGCGCGCGATCGAAGACGTGCTGCGTGATCTCGAAAGCGGCAGGCCGATGGATCGGCTGGTGTGCGGCGATGTCGGCTTCGGCAAGACCGAGGTCGCCCTGCGCGCTGCCTTCGTCGCCGCGATGAACGGCCAACAGGTCGCCGTGGTTGCCCCCACCACCCTGCTCGCCCGCCAGCATTTCGAGAATTTCAGCCAGCGCTTTGGCGGCTTTCCCCTCAAGGTCGGGCGGCTGTCTCGACTGGTGGGCTCTAAAGAAACGAAAGAGACGCGCGACGGTCTCGAAAACGGCGACGTCGACATCGTCGTCGGCACGCACGCGATCCTGTCCAAGCAGACCAAGTTCAAGAACCTCGGCCTCGTCATCGTGGACGAAGAACAGCGCTTTGGGGTGACGCATAAGGAGAAGCTCAAACAGCTGCGCGCCGATGTGCACATGCTGACCCTGACCGCCACGCCGATCCCGCGCACATTGCAGATGGCGATGACGGGCCTGCGCGAACTTTCCACCATCCAGACTCCGCCAGTCGATCGTCTAGCTGTGCGGACCTACGTAATGGAATGGGATGACATGGTGATGCGCGAAGCGCTGTTACGCGAGCACCATCGCGGCGGGCAGAGCTTCATCGTGGTGCCACGGATTTCCGACATGGAACAGGTGTCCGACTGGCTCCATGAGAATGTGCCCGAGGTCAAGTTCGTCGCCGCTCACGGCCAGATGAACGCGGGCGAGATCGAGGAGCGAATGAGCGCCTTCTACGAGGGTAAATACGATGTGCTGCTGGCGACCACGATTGTCGAAAGCGGCCTCGATTTGCCGAGCGCGAATACGATCATTATACACCGCGCGGACATCTTCGGCCTTGCCCAGCTCTATCAGTTGCGCGGTCGCGTGGGCCGCTCGAAACTGCGCGCCTATGCCTATCTCACTTACGCCGCCGACACACAGTTGAGCGAGGTCGCCGAGAAGCGGCTGAAAGTCCTGGGCGATCTCGACAGCCTCGGCGCCGGGTTCCAGCTGGCGAGCCACGATCTCGACATTCGCGGGGCAGGCAACCTTCTGGGCGACGAACAGTCGGGCCATATCCGCGAGGTCGGCTTCGAACTCTACCAATCGATGCTCGAGGACGCGATCCTTGCAGCCAAGGCCGGTGAACTGGGCCTCGAGGCCAAGCCGGAGCGCGTCAGTCCGCAAATTACGGTCGATGCCCCGATCATGATTCCGGAGGATTACGTGCCGGACCTCGCCGTCCGCATGGCTCTCTACCGCCGTCTTAACGATGCCGAGGACAAGGCTGAAATCGAGGCGCTCGCCGCCGAAATGATCGACCGCTTCGGCGATCTGCCGCCCGCGACCGCGAACCTCGTCCGCCTGATCGAGATCAAGCATCAGGCCATCGAGGCGAACGTCGCCAAGATCGACGTCGGCGCGCAGGGCACGCTGGTGACCTTCCATAATGACGATTTTCCCGACGGCCCCGGCCTGATCTCTTATGTCGATCGCCTGCAGGGAACGGCCAAGCTGCGGCCCGACATGAAGCTGGTCATCAGCCGCGCATGGAATTCGCCGGAGAGCAGGCTGAACGGCCTGTTCCAATTGACGAAGGGGCTATCGGGGATCGTGCGGAAAGCACAAAAGCGCGAGAAGAAGGCGGCCTAAGCCTCTGCCAGCTCTAGAAATTCCTGCGCTGTCATGGGTTCGGCGCGCAGGAAACCCTGATAATATTCGCAGCCCTCTGCGGCAATCAGCGCGCGCTGCTCTTCCTTCTCCACGCCTTCCACCACGACCGCGAGATCGAGCGCGCTGGCCATCGCGATGATGGCGCGAAAGACCGCGAGGTCGCGATCGTCCTCCAGAACGCCGTCGATCATCGAGCGGTCGAGCTTGATGCAGTCGATCGGCAGCACCTTGAGGTAGCGGAAATTGCAGAAGCCCGCGCCGAAATCGTCGAGCGCCAGGCGGATGTCGAAAATCTTGAGTTGGTCGAGCACATGTCCGACCCTGTCGAGATCGGCGAGCAGGACCTGCTCGATGATTTCCAGCGTGATGCGCGACATGGAAAAGCCGATCCGCTCGGCCAGTCGGGCAAATTCCATCGCAAAGCTGTCGGCGGCGAGATCAGCAGGAGTGATGTTTAGCGAAAGCCGCAGATGCTCGGGCCAATGCACCGCCTGCTCCAGCGCCCGCTGTGCGATATGGCGCGAAAGATGCGCGACGTGATCCGCGCGCTCGGCAATCTGGAACAGCGATCCCGCCCCGACGCGCCCGATGGTGGGATGGTGCCACCTCGCCAGCGCCTCGGCCCCGATCATCTTGTCGTCGGCCAGCGCATACTGCGGCTGGAACAGGATCTCGATCTCGTCCTTGTCGATCGCGGCGAGCAAATCGGCCTCCAGATCGCGGAACGACCGGCCAGAGAGTTCGATTTCGCCGCTCGACCAGTCAATCCTGCGCCCCTGCCCCTGCCGCATACTGTTCGCCATTTCGGACAATCGATCGAAAATCCGCTCCGGAGAATCGTCTTCTGTCGCACGTAACAAGACCACGCGCGGCCACAGGCGCAGGCTTCCGACATCGTCTCCCGGGCTGGCGATCGGCATGGCGATCGCATCGGCAAGTGCTTCGGCGAGCCATTCCCAGCGTTCGCGGCTGCATTGCTGACGCGACAGCAGGAGGAAACTCCCGCCGCTGATCCGCGCCGCCAGCCACGCCATGCTGTCGAGCTCGTCGGCGGCGAAATGCTTGATGCGCTGCGCCACTTCGACCAGCGCGCCGTCGCCCGCGCTTTCGCCGAAGGCCACGTTGACGGTGTCGATCCGGCCGAGCGTAATCATCATCGCATGGATCGGGCACGGGATCGTGTCCTGCGGCCAATCGCGCTGCCACCGCGCAATGGTCGCGCGTGCTTCTTCCAGATCGGCCAGGCCGGTCAGGCTATCGCGCGACTCTCTTGTATTGTCTTGGGGCAGCGTTGCCATGGGAACGTTCCTATCCGCTTTACCGACAATTTAATCCAGTCATTTGGCTCTGTTGCCAAATGGGACGTGCGGCCATAGGTAGCGCGCCGAACCGGGCGACCTGCCTGCGGAACGGAGCACGCGCCGCACCATGACCGAATATCGCCGCCTGGCTTTGCTGGTATCGGATACGGAGCGCGCGCAGGAGGCTGCCGCCGATTTTCGCGACATCGCCGATTGGGTCCCGATGGAGGAGGCGGAGGCCGCCGTGGTGCTAGGGGGCGACGGCTTCATGCTGCAAACCTTGCATGCTATGCTGGACAGCGACCGCGTGATCCCGGTCTATGGCCTCAACGTCGGCACCGTCGGCTTCCTCATGAACCGCAATCGCAACCCCGATACGCTGCTGACCCGGATCGGACGGGCCAAGCCGGTCACGATCTCTCCCCTGTCGATGCAGGCCACGACACAGGATGGCACGCAGCATCGCTTCTGCGCCATCAACGAGGTCTCGCTGCTGCGCGAAACGCGCCAGACCGCGAAGATCGAGGTCAGCGTCGACGGCAAGGCCCGGATCAAGGAACTGGTCTGCGACGGCGTGCTTCTGGCGACTCCCGCAGGCTCGACCGCGTACAACCTGTCGGCCGACGGCCCGATCCTGCCGCTGGATTCGCATCTGCTCGCCCTCACCCCGATTTCGGCCTTCCGGCCGCGGCGCTGGAAGGGCGCAATTCTCCCAGACCGCAGCCGGGTGACCTTTCGTGTGAACGAGCCCAACAAGCGCCCGGTTAGTGCAGTGGCGGACCAAAAGGAACTGCGCGATGTCGCTGAAGTCAGCCTCGAGATCGCACAGGATAGTGAGTTGACGCTGCTATTCGACCCCGGCCACGCGCTCGACGAACGTATCGTTGCAGAGCAATTCGTGGTCTGAGCGCCACGGCTCGGCAGAGCTGCGAATTTTTGCCAATTGCCCGCTTGCAAAACCGGAATCGCCCCCATATACGCGCGGCCTGCCTAACGGGCTGCTCCCCGATAGCTCAGCGGTAGAGTAGGTGACTGTTAATCACTTGGTCGTTGGTTCGAATCCAACTCGGGGAGCCATTTTCTCACATCATCAGCAGAAGCCGTGCGCCGACCCAGATGGTCAGCGCCGCAGTGCCAAGCCGTATCCAGCTTTGCGGCAGGTATTTGAGCGCCAGAAAACTGCCGATCTGACCTCCGATAGCGACGGCTAAGAGCAGCGGCAGGCCCAAATCGATAGCCACGGCGATCCGCCCGGTGCCCCCCTTGATGGTCTGCCCAACCAGCCCGAACATCGAGTTCACCAGGATGAACAGGCTGGCGGTGGCAGCCACCGCCTTGGCCGAGTTCCAGCGTACCAGATGAAGAATCGGTGCAAGGAAGATGCCGCCGCCGATCCCGACCAGTCCCGCCAGATAGCCGAGCGGTATCGCGAACAAAGGCATGAAGCGCGCTGCCTTGGCTGGCGCTGTCGACGAGACACTCGGTTTCAGGAGCAGGGCTGCGCCGGCAAACAGCAGGCTTATACCCAGGATCGTAAGGAAGAGTGTCTCCGAAATAGGAGTCAGTCCTCCCACCAAAGCGGCGGGTGCAGCAAGCGCTGTGAGAAGCCCCGCACTTCGCCAAGGCGTAACCCCGGCTCGCGCGAACCGCGTGGTGCTCCCAGCAACCACGACGATGTTGCAGGAGAGCGCAAGCAACGGAAGGATGCGATAGTCCAGTCCTGACAGCGCCAGGAGCGCGGTATAGGTGGAGCCGCCGCCGAACCCGACGCTGGCGTAAAGCAGCGCGGTGACGAAGAAGGCGAGGATCAAAAGCGGCATTTGGTGCGACTAGACCGCCCCGCCCCGTCTCGCTAGCTTGCGATGGGGGTTAAGAACGCAATGACAGCAGACGATATTGTCCTGAGCGACAGCCTCAGCCGAGCGGGACCGGATGATGCGAGATTGCTGGGCGACATCACCGCCGACGCTTTTCGTCACGATCCGTTCAATGCTTGGCTGTTCGGCAATTTCGCAGGGATCGAGCATCTGTTCCGCCTGCAGGCACGCCGGATCTACTCGCAACGCGGATATTGCTACACCAGCGGCACCGACGGCGCCTGCATGTGGATGATGCCGGGCGGCGATGCGAGCTTCAGCACCATGGATTACGCCGCGTTCGCGATCCCCACGCTATTCAAATGCGGAGCCGGCGCAGTTAGGCGCGGTATCCGGACGGGCGAAGCGATGGAGACGCGTCATCCAAATTTCGAACACGCCTACCTCTTCAGCATCGCCGTGCGGCAATCGGCGCAGGGCAAAGGCTTGGGACGCAAGCTGATCCAGCCCGTGCTTGATGCCTGCGACCACACCGGGACCATCGCCTATCTCGAAAATTCGAACCCGGCCAACCGCGGATTCTACGCCAGCTGCGGGTTCGAGGAGATGGGCGGGCCGATCATTCCGGAAGAGGGTGCCCCGCCCCTCGTTCCGATGGTCAGGCAGCCCCGCACCATTTAGAAGCGGGGCTGCTTATTCTCAAGCCTGCGGAGCGGCTCCGATCGCACCGTGGCAATGCTTGTACTTGTTGCCAGAGCCACACGGGCACGGCGCGTTGCGGCTGATGTGCATGTCGGCATAGGGGTTTTCCGTCGCCGAACCGCCGGGGCCGACAGCTGCCTGCGAGCTACCTGCCAGCGCGCCGAAGAGCGCCTTGCGACTTTCCGATCCGTCGCCGTCCTCCGAATTGTCGAGCCCGGTGAGGGGGTCGATATGGCCGGTCAGGAAGTCCGGCAGTTCGGGCAGGTCGATGGGCGGCAGCGGTTCCGGCTCGCGCAGTTCGATGCGCAGCAGCTTGTTGGTCACCGTCTCGCGCAGCTTGTCGAGCATGCTTTCGAACAGGGTAAAGGCTTCCTGCTTGTACTCGTTGAGAGGCTGCTTTTGCGCATGGGCACGCAGGCCCACGACCTGCCGCAGCGCGTCGAGTGTCGCGAGGTGATCCTTCCACTCGCTGTCGAGTTCCTGCAGCAGGATGCTCTTCTCGATCCGCCGCCACATGGCCGCATCTCCCGAAGCGAGCTTGCTGTCCATCGCCTGGTCGGCGGCCTCGCGGATGCGCTCCTCGATGATCTCCGGCTCGACCTGTTCCTCCTGGAGCCACTCGTCCAGAGGGAAGTTCATCCCGAGAACCTCTTCGGTCTGCTCCTTGAGGCCCTCGATATCCCACTGTTCGGGATAGGAGCCCGGGGGGCAGGCATTGGACACCAGCGAATTGATCGCATCGTGGCGCATATCGACGACCACATCGTCGACCGCCTCGCTATCCATGATCTCGGCGCGTTGTTCATAGATGACCTTGCGCTGGTCGTTCATCACATCGTCGTACTGGACGACTTGCTTGCGAACCTCGTAATTGCGCGCCTCGACCTTCTTCTGAGCGGTCTCGATAGCCTTGGAGAGCCACTTGGACCCGATGGCCTCGCCATCCTCGAGGTTGGAGTTCATCATCTTCGAGAACAGCGTATCCGGGCCGAAGATACGGAGCAGGTCGTCTTCGAGACAGAGGTAGAACCGGCTCAGGCCAGGGTCGCCCTGGCGGCCCGAGCGTCCGCGCAGCTGGTTATCGATGCGGCGGCTCTCATGCCGCTCGGTGCCGAGCACGAAGAGCCCGCCGGCATCGAGCACGCGCTGCTTTTCCTCCGCGACCTCGTCCTTGATCTTCGCGATCGCCGCGTCTTTTTCAGGGCCGTCCGGCATATCGGCCAGCTCGTCGCCGATCCTGAAATCGACATTGCCACCCAGCTGGATGTCGGTGCCGCGACCGGCCATGTTGGTCGCAATGGTGACGGCGCCGATGCGGCCCGCCTGGGCAACGATATGCGCTTCACGCTCGTGCTGGCGGGCATTCAGGATCTCGTGCTCCACGCCTTCCTGGTTGAGGAATTCGCTCAGCAGCTCGGACTTTTCGATCGACACCGTGCCGACGAGAACCGGCTGGCCGATCTCGTTCTTCTCGCGGATCGCCTTGGCGATGGCGCGGAACTTGTCCTGCGTGTTCTTGTAGAACTCGTCGTCCTCGTCGATGCGCTGGACGGGAACGTTGGTCGGGATTTCGACCACGTTCATCTTGTAGATGTCCCAGAATTCCGCCGCTTCGGTGGCTGCCGTCCCGGTCATGCCGGACAGCTTGGGATACATGCGGAAATAGTTCTGGAAGGTGATCGAGGCGAGCGTCTGGTTCTCCGGCTCGATCTTCACGCCTTCCTTGGCTTCGACTGCCTGGTGCAGGCCGTTCGACCAGCGGCGGCCGTCCATCATGCGGCCGGTAAACTCGTCGATGATGACCACCTTGTCGTCCTTGACGATGTAGTCGGTGTCTTTCTTGAACATGTGCACGGCACGCAGCGCCTGGTCGAGATGGTGCACGACCTGGGTGTTCTCCACGTCGTAGAGGTTCTCGGTTTCGAGCAAGCCGCGCTCGATGAGGAGCTTCTCGACCTCCTCGGTGCCTTCTTCGGTCAACTGGATGCTGCGCTGCTTCTCGTCCTTCTCGTACCAGTCCTCGGGGAAGGTCTTCACCACCTCGTCGATCGAGATGTAGAGATCGGACTTGTCCTCGGTCGGCCCGGAAATGATCAGGGGCGTTCGCGCTTCGTCGATCAGGATCGAATCGACTTCGTCGATCACCGCGAAATTGAAGGGGCGCTGCACCATCTGGCTGCGCTCGTGCTTCATATTGTCGCGCAGGTAATCGAAGCCGAGCTCGTTATTGGTCGAATAGGTAACGTCGGAGTTGTACGCTTCGCGCCGCTCGAACTCGTTGAGGTTCGGAACGATCACCCCGACCGTCAGGCCGAGAAACTGGTGCAAGCGCCCCATCCACTCGGCGTCGCGGCGCGCGAGGTAATCGTTGACGGTGACGACATGGACGCCCTTGCCCTCGATGGCGTTGAGATAGGTGGCGAGCGTCGAGACAAGCGTCTTGCCCTCGCCTGTCTTCATCTCCGCGATCTCGCCGCGATGGAGCACGATGCCGCCGACCATCTGTACGTCGAAGTGGCGCATGCCGAGCACACGGACAGATGCTTCGCGGACGGTGGCAAAGGCTTCTGGCAGAATGTCGTCCAGCGTCTTGCCATCGGCGAGCTGCGCGCGGAACTTCTCGGTCTGGGCTGCCAGCTCTTCGTCGGAAAGCGCCTGCAGCTGCGGTTCGAGCGCGTTTATCTGGTCGACGATCTTGCCGAGCGATTTGACGTAACGATCGTTGGACGAGCCGAAGACGGCTTTCATCACGGAATTGAACATGGAACTGGGTGCCCCTGAATCTGGAAGGCTGTGTCTATAGATGGAATGCCCGCGCACGCCTGCGGTGCCGGGTCTTGGAATACTGGCGCGGTAGAGACCTTATTCGAAGGCGCGGTCGGGCCCGAACATCACGGTCGGGATGACGACGGTGACGGTGCTGGCCGGTCGACATGGACGCGCTTTCTCACCGCGCGCCTTGCGCTGCCGCTCCCGCTCTTCGCAGGTGGCGATGTCACCCTTGACCGGCTGGTCGGCCCGCTGGCTCTGCTCCAGCGCGACGCCGAGCGTTCCTGCCGCAGATACATGCACCGGCGCACCGACCGCGGTCAGGCCCGTGATGATCGCCAGAAATGTGAGCAGGCGCTTCAGCATACGCAGCACAAGATAGCGCGAATGGCCGAATTGTCTACCGTCCGCCCGTTCGGCCCACAGGCTCGCCGCATCCGGCGCGACATCTTTACCCGCTGGTAACCATACTTCCGATAGCACCCGGCAAACGGTGGGCGATGCACGCCCGACACCGGGGGGAAACGAATTGACCGACATCACTGCCGACAACGCCGCATTCGCTGGCGGCAATGGAACTCAAACGACTGCGGAGAAAGCGATCGACGAGAATCCGGCGGTGGTCCGCCGGCTGATCCTTGCCGCATTCACGATGCTGTTCGTGGAGCTGGCGCTGATCCGCTGGCTGGGCGCCAATGTCGTGCACCTGTCCTATTTCTCGAATTTCGTCCTGCTCGGCTCGTTCCTCGGCATCGGCGCCGGTTTCCTGATCAGCCGGAAAAGCTGGTCGATCTGGCCGCTTTCCCTGCCCCTGCTCGCGGTGCTGGTCATCGCCGTGGTCAAATTCCCGGTCACGATCGAGCAGAGCGGCTCGGACATCATCTATTTCTCCTCGCTCAAGGTTTACGGCCCGCCCGCATGGCTCGCGCTGCCCTTGGTCTTTGTGACCGTCGCTGCCATCCTCGCCGGTCCGGCCGAGCTGGTCGGACGTTGCTTTGCCAAACTGACCCCGCTCACCGCCTATCGCTGGGACCTCATCGGTTCGCTCGCCGGCATCCTGACTTTTACAGCGCTCAGCTTCCTGCGCGCGCCGTCGATCGTCTGGGGATTGATGGCCATCGTACCCTATCTAGTTCTAACCGATCCCAAGCGCCGCCTGGTAAGCCTTGCCTGGTGCGTGGCCCTGCTGGTGCCGCTGGGCCAGGAGAGCCTGCGCGACGACATCTACTGGTCGCCCTATTACAAAGTCGAAACCACGGCCAAGGAAGGCATGCCGGGCTTCATGGAAATCCGCGCCAATCGCGTGCCGCACCAGCTGATGGCCCCCGCCCAGTGGAAGATCGAGCAAGGCGAACACATCTACGAGATGCCATACAACCGCCTGCCGGTCGGCGATCTCGGCAATGTCCTTATCATCGGCGCAGGCTCCGGTTCGGACGTCGCCATTGCCTTGTCGAAGGGTGCGCAATCGGTCGATGCAGTCGATATCGATCCCGTCATCATGGAACTGGGCGCGGCGCACAATATCGACCGCCCCTATGACGATCCGCGCGTCACCCGCCATGTCGATGATGGCCGCGCATTCCTGCAGAACACCGACAAGAAATACGATCTGGTGCTCTTCGCCCTGCCCGACTCACTCACGCTGGTGAGCGGTGCGTCGCAGATCCGCCTCGAAAGCTTCCTCTTCACCGACGAAGCCCTGCAATCGGTCAACCGCGTGCTGACCGAGGACGGTGCCTTCGCCATGTACAATTACTACCGCGAGGACTGGCTGATCGACCGCTTGGCCGGTACTGCCGCCAAGGCGTTCGGCCACGCGCCCTGCGTCGATACTTTCGCCGGGCAGCAGGCCGTCATCTCGGTCGCCAAGCAAGAGTCGTCGCAAACCTGCGATGGGGCATGGACGCCCGGTGCATCCGCCGCCGAAGTCGGCACGGTCAGCGACGATGCGCCGTTCCTCTACTTCCGCGGCAACGGTTTCCCGCCGCTCTACGCAATCACCCTGTTCGGCATCCTCGCCGTCACCGTACTGACCGTGCGCGTGCTGGGTGGGCCGCTGAAGGAAATGCGCCCCTATGCCGACCTGTTCTTCATGGGCGCAGCCTTCCTGCTGCTCGAGACGAAGAACATCGCGACCTTCGCGCTGCTGTTCGGCACCACCTGGTTCGTGAACGCGCTCGTCTTCGCAGGCGTACTCGTGGTGGTGCTGGCCGCGGTCGAGACCGAGCGCAAGTTCAAGACGCCGCCATTGAAGGTCGTGTTTGCCGCCATCGCAGTATCGCTGGCCGCGGCATGGGTGATCAAGCCGGAATGGCTGCTTGCATTGTCTTTCTGGCCGCGCCTGATCGCGGGGACGGTTCTGGCCTTCCTGCCGATCTATCTCGCGAATATCGCCTTCGCGAAGCGCTTCCGGGAATCGTCCAATTCGCAGAGCGCCTTCGCGCTGAACCTGATCGGGACCATCGTGGGCGGCTGCCTCGAGTATCTCGCGCTGTTCAGCGGGTACAACAACCTGCTGATCGCTACGCTGCTGCTTTACGGCCTCGCCTTCTGGCTGGTGCCGCGCGGGGCCGCACGCACCGCCTGACGCTTGGCAAAGCGATTATCGGGGGGTAGCGCGCGAGGCATGGACCTCGCCCGCTCCCCCCTCGCCGTTCCCTTTCCCGAGCTGCCCGCCATCGAGGGTGTGACTTTGCGTGTCGCAAGGGCACGGTACAAGAATTGGGACCGCTGCGATCTGACGCTGGTGGAGCTGGCTCCGGACACGAGCGTCGCGGGCTTATTTACCAAGAGCGCGTGTGCTTCCAGCGAGGTCGAACTGGGCCGGGAGCAAGTAAAGCTTGGTCAGGCCCGCGCGCTTGTCGTAAATGCAGGCAATTCCAATGCCTTCACCGGCTTTCGCGGGCGCGAAGCGGTCGAGCAGATCATGGCACAGGTCGCCGGCGCGCTCGATTGCGAGCCGAGTGACGTATTCGTTTCGTCGACCGGAGTGATCGGAGTGCCGCTGCCGAAGGACAAGGCGCGAGCGGGGATCGATGCGGCCCTCGAGGCGCAACCCTGCGGCTGGCGAAACGCGACCGATGCCATCGGCACGACCGACACCTTTGCAAAGGGCGCCTCTGCCACGGCGATCCTGGGCGAAACGCGGGTCGAACTGGCGGGGATCATCAAGGGTAGCGGCATGATCGCGCCCGATATGGCGACGATGCTCGGCTACGTCTTCACAGATGCGGCGGTGGAGCCCGTCTTCCTGCAGGAAATGCTGGATAAGGCGAACGCCGCGACCTTTTCCTGCATCACCGTCGACGGCGACACATCGACCAGCGACACGGTGCTGGCCTTCGCGACCGGGAAAGCCGGGAACGCACCGCTGGCAGGGTGGGACGATGCCGGGGCAGACGCCTTCTACGCCGCCCTGCTCGAGGTCTGCCGGACGCTGGCCCAACTGGTCGTGCGGGATGGCGAAGGCGCACAGAAATTTATCGAGATCGCGGTTTCGGGCGCGGAAAGCGATGAAAGTGCGCGTCGCGTGGGTCTCGCGATTGCGAACTCGCCGCTGGTGAAGACTGCCATTGCGGGCGGCGATGCAAATTGGGGGCGCGTCGTGATGGCAGTGGGCAAGGCCGGCGAACCGGCAGATCGCGACCGGCTTTCCATCGGCTTCGGCGGCACATGGGCGGCGAAGGACGGGCAGCCCCTGCCCGATTACGAGGAGGGACCGGTGGCACAGCATCTCGCCGGACAGGAAATCCGCATGGACGTCGACCTCGGCATCGGCGAAGGCTGCGCGGCGGTGTGGACCTGCGACCTGACGCATGGATACATCTCGATCAACGCCGACTATCGCTCGTGAGCGACATCGACGCTCTGCATTCGGCAGTCGAACGACTGCTGCGGGAAACGACAGTGAAGGCTATCCTCCCGCATTACCGCAATCTCGCGGACGGCGACATCGAGGACAAGGGCGGCAACGATCCGGTCACCATTGCCGACCGCGAAAGCGAGGCTATGCTGAGCGAGGGCCTGTCGCGGATCATTCCCGGCTTGGCCATGGTCGGCGAGGAAGCGGCCCATGCCGATCCTACTGTCCTCGACCGTTTGTCCGGCGACTGCTGGATCGTCGACCCGATCGACGGCACCCGCAACTTCGCAGCCGGAAGACCACCCTTCGGCATCCTGATCGCGATGGCCTCTGGCGGCGAAGCACATACCGGGTGGATATACGATTGCCTGTCAGGCCGCCTCTGCACCGCCCATCGCGGGAAAGGCGCTTTCATCGATGGTCAGAAGGTGTCGGCGCGATCGACTGACGGTACTCGACCGGTGGCGGCCATCTCGCTCGTCTTCATGGAAGAAGCGCGACGCGAAGCCACAAAGGCGCATATCGCGCCGCATTACGACCTGGTCGACATCCCCTATTGTGCCGCCGAGCAATATCCGCGGCTGGCACTAGGTGTGAACGACGTGTCGATCTTCGAGCGGACGCTGGCCTGGGACCACGCAGCCGGAGCGCTGTGGCTCAACGAGGCGGGCGGAAAAGCAGCGCGGCCCAACGGCTCACCCTATCGCGTGGACGAGGTGGGCCGCACGGGCCTGGTGGGTGCGGCCAGCCCCGCCCTGTGGGATGAGCTGGCCGAACGCTATGCGAAACTGGATTAGAGCTCGCCTTCGAGCCACTGCTTGAGCTGGCCCTTGGGCGCTGCACCGCGCATGTGCGCCGCCGGCTCGCCGTTCTTGAACAGCACGAGATAGGGGATCGACTGGACGCCCATGCCGCCCGGCACTTCCGGGTTTTCCATGATGTCCATCTTGGCGATGGTGACCTTGTCGCCCAGTTCCTCGCTCAGTTCTTCGAGCGCGGGTGCGATCATCTTGCACGGGCCACACCAGTCGGCCCAGAAATCGACCAGCACAGGCTTGTCGCTTTCCAGCACGTCGGACTTGAAGCTGGCGTCGGTTACGGCGGTGGTGGCCATGGGGGTATCTCCTGAAATTCTTTGTCGCGAGCCCATTTGGGGGCGGGCATCGATTACTCAACGGATGGCAGGGCAAAGCTTTCCTGCCGCGCTGCAAACGCGCCCTTGTAGGCATCGAGGCGCGCGGGCGGCAAGGCGATCAGCTGCGGCGTCTGGGTATAGAGTATGGCGGCTTCGACTGTGCGGCCCGGGTAGATCACCTCCAACGCCGCGATGTATGCCGCCATCTGGCGCATCGTGCTGTCGGGCACGTCATGGAGGTCAGAAGGCGGCCGCCGCGCGGTCTTGAAATCGACGACCGTCACGGTGTCGGCCGTCACCAGCAGCCGGTCGGCCACGCCCATGACGACCTGCCCTTCTACCGTCGCGGCCAACGGTATTTCGGCCAGCGCTTCGGGCCCGAAGATCGCGCCGAAGTCGGGGTGATCGAGCACCGCCATCGCCCGACCCAGCATTTCTTCGCGCGCTTCTGCGTCAAAGTCGCCGCCCTGCCGTGCGAGCCATTCGCGTGCACGATCGGCGCGCTGGTCGGGCGCGACCTGCGGCATCCGCTCCAACAACGCGTGGATCAGCGTGCCTCGGCGCGCCGCTTGTGCCGCATGATCGGGCGGCAGCGGCGGATCGCTGCCCTCCACTTCGCCGAGGCCCGATGGCGAGAGGGGCCGTGGCGGCCGCGGTTCCGGGCCGACCGGAGTTGTCGCCCACGCCGGTAGCTGCGGGATGGCGTTTGTCGCGACTTCGGCACTCACCGGCACCGATGGCCCCAGCGCCCCGATCTCCCACCGTGCGCCCCAGATCTCGTCTTCCAGCCCCTCGTCCGCATCGAACAGGTCGCGCAGCCGCGCATACCAGCTATCCTCATGCGGCCCGTTCTTCGCATCGCGCGGGCCGAGCGATCCGCCGATGAACAGCGCCTCCTCCGCGCGGGTCATCGCGACATAGAGCAGCCGCCAATGCTCCTGCATCGCCTTGGCCGTTTCCGCCGCATCGATATCGGCGACCGGCCCGACCTTTTCGTCTTTGGTAAGCCCGGGCAGCGGAACGGCGCGAGCATCGTCTGCACCAAGCGGACGGTCCTCCAGCGCCAGCTCTCCTGCGCCATCGGGGCGAATGGCCGCATCTGCGAGTATCACGATCGGTGCCTGTAGCCCCTTCGAGCCGTGCACGGTCATCACCCGCACCTGGTCTCCGCCCTCGCTCGCTTCGCGCTTCAACTCGCCGTCTCCCGCATCGAACCAGCGGATGAAGCCCTGCAGGCTCGCAACATGCGCGCTGGCGTAGGCATTCGCTGCGTTGAGCAATTCGTCGATCGGATCGTTCGCCTCGCGGCCAAGCCTCGCGACCAGCTTGCGGCGGCCATCCATCGGTCCGACGAGAATCCAGTGGAGCAATTGCTGCGGGCTGTCGTAGTCGGCGCGGCGCAGGATTTCGCGCAGGGACGCGACAGTTATTCGCACCAGCGGCGCCTCGCTCTCGCGCAGATGCTCCCACAGGCGCATCTGAGGTGGCCGAAAGCCGTGCTCCAGCAGGTCCTCCTGCGACCAGCCGATCAGCGGCGACACCAGCAGCGAGGCAAACGTCAGATCGTCGAGCGGCTGCGCGGCGAACCGGATCGCGGCCATCAGATCCTTGACCGCGAGCGGGTTGCCCAGGCGCAGACGGTCGACGCCCGCCACCGGCACTCCATGGCGATAAAGGCGCGCCACGATCAACGCGGCAAGCTCACGACGTTTCTGGACGAGGATCATGATGTCGCCTGCCGTGGCGCGGCGCGGCTCGCCCTTGGATAGGGTGAAGCCCGGTCCTTCCTCGTCCAGCCATTGCCTGACCTGTCGCGCGATCTTGTCCGCCATCATGCGGTCGTGGCGGGCGAGCCAGCCATTGCCGCCGTCAGCATCCTCCATGGCATCTTCGGCGACACGCACGTCTTTCCACAGCGTCACCAGCCCGGGCTTGTCGCTGCCGACATGTGGCTCGTCCCTTCGATCGAGACCGAGGCCGTCATAGCCGATCGCATCGATCGCGCGGTCGACGAAATCGAGCACCACGGCATTGGTGCGATAACTGCGTTCCAGCCCGTATTCCTCGAGCCGCCGCGGGCGCGGCGCGTCACGCAGGGCCTCGGCGGCATCGGCCGTCGCATCCATGCGGTCGCGAAACCAGTCGCGTGCGCTGCGGAAATTCTCCGGGCTGGTGCCCTGGAAACCGAAGATCGCCTGCTTGTAGTCGCCCACGGTGAAGATCGTCCGCACCGCGTTGCCGCGCGCGCCTTCGCCGGAGAAATAGTCGTCGGTCAGCGCCTTGATTATCGCCCATTGCGCGCTGTTGGTGTCCTGCGCTTCGTCGACGAGAATATGGTCGAAACTGCGGTCGAGCTTGTAGCGGATCCAGTCCGCCATATCGCTACGCGAGAGAAGCTCGGCAGCGCGCGCAATCAGATCGTCGAAATCGACCAGCCCCTCGCGCTGCTTGGCCTCCTGCCATCTGAGCGCAAAGGCCCGGCCCGCTTCGAGCTGCGGCGCGAGAAACCCTGCAAGATCGAGCAGCGCCTTGCGTTCGCTAACCAGCCGGACGCCATCGACAACGCTGGCGATCAGCCCCGGGTAGGCCGAATCGATCTTCTCGAGGTTAGACAGCCTGCTCGGCTCACCCTTCTTCGTCAGGAGGGTGCCGAAAAAGCCATCGATGGTCGCGAGTCGTTGTTCCGGACCGGCCGCCAACCATGATGCGGCGAAGTCCGCGTTTTTAAGCCCCGTCGCCGTTCCCCATTCCGCATTGGCTCTGCTGCAGGCGAGCAAGTCTTCAACAGGAAAAGCATCGTCCGAGCAGGCGTCCGCGACCCATTTTTCGTCGGCATCGCTCGGTATGCCGAGCAGCTGGCGGATGCGGGGCTGCATCGGGGGCTGCCAGCTTGCCTGTCCTTCCCACAAGTCCATGTGACGTGCGCAGCGCATCAACCATCCGCGCACGGCATCGGGCCCCTTGCGTCGGCTCATCTCGCCTACCGCCTCGAGAATGCGGGCATCGCCCTCCTGCAGCAGGTCGTGCAGAACCTCGCGGCTCAGCAAGTCGCGCTCGCGGTCTTCCATCGGGCGCGATCCCGGCAAGAGTCCCGCCTCGCCGGGAAAGGCCGCCAGCAGATATTGCGCAAAGGCATGGATCGTATCGATCCGCAGCCCGCCGCCGGGACAATCGAGCACGCGCGCAAACAGCGCACGGGCGCGTGACTGGGTCTCGGGATCGATCGGAGCGCCCAGATAGCCCAGCTCCTCGGCAAGCCTGACCGCGTCCATCCGCACCCAGCGCGCCAGCACCGAATTGACGCGCACCGCCATCTCCGCCGCGCCAGCCTTGGTGAAGGTCAGACATAATATTTGGGAGGGGTCCGCTCCCGGCTCCAGCAGCAGGCGAAGCACGCGCGCGGAGAGGACCTGCGTTTTGCCGGTGCCCGCGCTGGCCGAGAGCCAGACGCTGTCTTGCGGCTCGACCGCCGGGCGTTGCTTACCCTGGAGGGGATAGACAATGCCGCTCACGCCGCGCCCTCCCCGTCCTGCGTCGCGATCCACTCGTCGAGGCGCATCAGCTGGTCGTAAGTATCGTAGGCTGGATAGTTGGGGTTCTCGCGCGCCGTGAAGGGATCGGAGCCCTTGACGAAGCGCGCAATCGCTTCGGACAGCTTGGCAGCGGTCAGCGGCAGGAACTCCTCTGGCGTCACACCGCTGCGCTTGTTGCCCACCTTCAGCGGCACTTCGACATAGCCGAACCCATGCGCGTTCTCGCCCTTAGCCCTGCCCAGCGACCAGTATTCGTAACTCTCCGGATCGCCCGCAAGGCCGTCGAATCCGCCGCGTTCCGCAATCAGGCCGAGGATACCGAGTTGTAGCGCGAAGCCCTGCTCGACCATGGCAGCGCTGGGCGGTGAGCCGGTCTTGTAATCGACGATGGCGAGGCCGCCATCGGGCAGCCTGTCGATCCGGTCCGCCCGGCCATGGACGCGGACATTGTCGTAGATCATCGCGCCCTTCTTCTCGACGGCCAACACCTTGCGCTCGGGCACACCATCGACCTGCTCCTCGATCCAGCGCAGAGCCGCTTCGAGCCGCGGTTGCCACAGCCCGCGCGTCACCGGGTCGGCCCCTTCCTCATCCAGCACACTGTCCATGATCGGGGCCAGAAGAGCACACGGGTCGCTCTCGCGGGCTTCGTGCCAGCGCTGGAGGATCAAGTGCGCGGCGTTGCCCTGCCACAGCGGCCCGGGTTCTGCATCGAGCGCGTCGAGGTCGCTCAATTGCAGTATTTTCTGCGCATAGAACTGGTACGGATCGCCGAGCAGCCGGTCGAGCGCGGTGGCCGAGATGTCGACATCGCGCTGCTCCGCAGTCGGTGTCGGCGCGGGCCGCGAGTGTGGCTCCATCGGCCTTGCCCGACCCATCGCCCGCGCTAGTTCCACCATCCGACGTTCCCGATGATTCTCCGCGAGGCTGCCGAGCAACGCTTCGACCCGTAGGAGGAAGCGCGAAGGGATGGTCGGGCCGCTTTCGTCACGCTCGGCCCGACTCAGCACAACTTGCGGTGCGCCGAGAGCCCCGGCGAGATCGTGTGCGGACAGGCCGAGCCGGAAGTCGCCTCCGGGAACGCCGAGTCTGCGGAGCAAGGGCGGTGCCAGCAGCGAGTCCACGCTACCCCGAGGCGGCCAGCTACCTTCGTTTAGGCCTCCGCAGATGACGAGATCCGCGCGGTTCATGCGACTTTCGAGCAGGCCGAATACCTGCACGCGGGCATGGCCGCCATAGGGTGGGCGCACCGCGACCTGCTCCATCGCATCGCGAAGGGCGACGGACGCTTCCTTGCGCGCCAGCGTGAACTTCACTTCGCGCGCATTGGCCCGCAGATCCTCGACGAATTGTGCGAGCGAACGGCCGTCTTCGCGCGCCCATAGAGCCTCGCCGCAAAGCGCTTCTCCGGCGAGCACCAACGCGTCGAGCAGATCGGCGAGCGGCGCCTCATCCGGCAGGTCCAGCAAGGGGACGAGAATCGCCTCGACCTGCACAAACCATTCGGCAGCCTGGGGGTGGCTGTCTGCAAGCTTCGCGACAATCCTGCGCACCGGCTCGAGACCGCCGATCATGCGCGGTCCGCGCAGTTCGCGCTCGACCCGGCGCAGCTGTCGCAGCCATGTTCCACGCTCCATATCGCCGCGAACCAGCGGATGGCCGAGCAGCGCCATCAGCGGAACCGGCGCGGCATCCTCCGCCATCACTTCAGCGAGCACCAGCAGCAGTCTGCCGGCCGCAGTCGCCGACAGCGGACGTCCCGCGGAATCGTCGGCGACTATATTCCATCGTTCCAGATGATGGACCACCCGGCGTGCCAACCCGCGATCCATCGTCACGACCGCTACGCGCTGCTCAGGCTGCTCGACTGCCTCGCGAACCAGCAGCGCGATCGCCTGCGCTTCTTCTTCCGGATTGGCTGTCGTCATCAGACGCACACCCGAAAGGCGCCGCTTTTCCGCCGGAAGGTCGATCCAGCTCTTGCTGGCCTCCGGGGGCAGGAACAGCGAGCCGATCGCATGGCTGCGCTCCGGCGGAGCGGCGGTCATGCCCTTGCGGTACCAAGGCTGTACCTCCTCGCGCCGGATCGCCATGCGATTGAGCAGGAGCTTGAGGTGATATTGCGGGTGAGTGACCGCGTCATCCTTCGCGAACGGCGTGTCGCCCGGCTCGGGCGCGGCGCCAGCCCTGCCCAATTCGTCCCAGGTCGCCTGAGCCATCGTCAGATCGAAATCGGGAAGGATGACTGCCCCCTGCGGCATATGGGCGATGACGCGCAGAAGGTTCGCGAGCGACGGGGCTGCGCTGGTCACACCTGCGGCAATCACCGGCGTGGCGGGCGGCTCCCTGCGCCATAACGCAGCTGCATGATCGAACAGCCGGTTCCTCCGCGCGGCCTGGTCGAGCATGCTCAGCGCGTCCAGTTCGGCGAGCCACTTGGCTTGTACGGTCGCGAAAAGACGAAGACTGTCCTGCCAATGCGAGGCGAGCGAGCCGAACAGGTCAAGCACTTGGTCGCCGACCAGTTCCTCCGGCCCGACGCCTTCGACCAGCAGACGGTCCATGGTCGATGCAGCCTCACGCGCAAGACGCAACAGACCCGCGCCGCCCGGTGCCTTCTCGCCGAGCTCCTCGCCGATCAGCTGCGCCAACCGGAACAGCCGCCGCTGCGGATCGATCGCAGGGGGAATGTCGCTCGCGCCGAGAGGATCGAGCAACGGTCCGAGCGTCTCGTCGAGGTCGAGATCGCCGATAATCGCCATGCGCGGCATCAGCAGTCCGCTCTCGCCAGCCGCACCCGCGTGGCGGATGAAGGCCTCAGAGATCGTGCGGCGCGCGCGGCTGCTCGGGAGCAACAGCGTCAGACGCGCAAGGCCGAAGTCCGGCTCGCGATAGCGCGGCACGAGGCCGGCCACGAGGGCGTCGGCAAACCCGCGGTGGGCGGCGATGGAATAGATGCTGGGCTCGGGGCGCTCAGCCACCCCGCAACGCTTCCTCGGTCGGCGCGATGTGTTGCGGCGTGCCGACTTCGTACCATTCGCCGGTGAAGGCGAGGCCGAAGAGGCGCCCTTCCCCGATCGCGCGGTCCCACAGGATATTGGTCGAGAACTTGCCCTCGGGCGCATCGCGGAGCAGCCGATGCGACACGACCTGGATGCCGGTGTAGATGAACGGCGCGATCCGTTCCGGCTGCTTACGGGTCAAGCGCCCGGCGGCATCCATGTAAAAATCGCCCGTGCCGTCGAAATTGAAGGCCCGGACGTGGCTGACGACCAGCAGTAACGCGTCCATCCGCTCCGGGTCCCAGCGCGCGGAAAGCTCGGCGAAAGCATTGCGCGGACCGTCGAGCCAGATGCTGTCGGCATTGCAGGCGAAAAACGGGTCGGGCAGCTGACCGGCAGCCTGTGCCTTGACCATGCCGCCGCCGGTCTCAAGCAACTGGTCGCGCTCGTCGGAGAAGCTGATCGCCGGAGCCTTGCGCGGTCCGACATGCGCCTCGATCGCATCGGCGAGATAGTGGACATTGACCAGCGCCTTCTCGATCCCCGCATCCTCGATCCGGTCGAGCGCGCGGTCGATCAACGGCTTTCCCGCCACCCGCACCAAGGGTTTTGGCGTCGTGGCCGTCAGCGGGCGCATCCGCTTGCCGAGCCCGGCGGCCATCAGCATCGCGGTGTCGGAAACGAGAGCGCTCACGTGATTTCGCCGCCTCCATTCTCGCGAAGGTCCGCCGGAATATTCGCCGCGAACCACGCCGCGAGAGGCGCCGCGACCGGATGCGCGAGATCGCGTTCCATGGCGCGCCATACGCGCGGGATCATCGCGAGATAGCGGGACTTGCCGTCGCGCTTGTAGAGGCGAGTGAAGATGCCGACGATCTTCGCATTCCGTTGCGCGCCGAGCCGCGCGTAGTCGGCCTCGAAATGCTCGCCCGGATCGGCTGCGGCGCGGTAGCGGCACAGCATGTCATGCTCCAACTGTTCGGAGACGTCGCGCCGCGCATCCTGCAGCAGGCTGACGAGATCGTAGGCCGGGTGGCCGACCAGCGCGTCCTGGAAATCGATCAGCCCCTGCTCGCCGCCGAGTTTCCCCGGCTCCAGCAGCATAATGTTCTCCGCATGATAGTCGCGCAGCACGGTGACGCCCGGATCCTGTCGCGACAGCAATGGCTCCAGCACCTCGCGCCAGGCTGCGGTCCAACCCTTCTGATCGACATTCAGACCTGCGGCGGGGCAGTACCATTCAGTGAAGAGGTCCACTTCGCGCAAGTAAGTCGCCATGTCGTATGGAGGAAACGGCCCCGGCGGCAGCGTATGCAGCTTGACCAGCGCCTCGATCGCACCGGCATAGATATCGTGCTCGTCGTCGGGATGATCGTCGATCCATTCGCGCACGCGGTGATCGCCGAAGTCCTCGGTCAGCACCCATCCGGCGTCCGCATCCTGAAGATAGATTTCCGGCCCCCGCATCCCGTTTGCGGTCAGCCAATCGGCGACATGCAAGAACGGTTTCGGATCTTCCTCCGGCGGCGGCGCATGCATCAGCATCGCGCTGCGATCGCCCATGCGGAGGCGGAAATAGCGGCGAAAGCTGGCATCGCCGACGAGCGGAGCGATTTCCGCCCCCTCCCATTCGGTGTCGCCGAGAAATGCGTGGAGTCCGTGGGGTAGCGTTGCGCTCATGGCCAGCGGCTTTGCCAAGTCTCGCCTGCGGTTACAACGGCTTCGCGCCCTTCGCCCACTTTTTCGAGCCTTATCGAAAGGCAGCCCGGCTCGTGGGCGAACCCTCCTGCGTGATCGGGCCATTCCGCGATGAGTGCGGCACCGTCGCGGTAGTCGTCGAGGCCCAGCTCGTACACTTCGTCGGGATGGCGGAGGCGGTAGAAATCGGCGTGCACTATCGGCGGGTGCAAGGCGTCATAGGTTTCGATGATCGTGAAGGTCGGTGACGGCACTTCGCCCCGATGGCCAAGAGCGTGCAAAATAGCGCGCGCCAGCGTCGTCTTTCCAGTGCCCAAATCGCCGGCAAGCGCAACCACATCGCCCGGCTGGAGCAGGACGGCGATGCGCGCACCCAGTGCTTCCATCGCAACGAGATTGGGTAAGGCAATCGTCACGGCAGCGTAATGGTCGCGGTCGTGCCGGAACTTGGGCGGCTGACGATTTCCAGTTTGCCGTCATGCGCCTCGATCAGCTGCCGGGCGAGCGGTATGCCGAGGCCATGGCGGCGCTCGATCCCCTTGCCATCGGCCGCCATGCGAATGCCTTCGAGCGCGCGGGCCAGTTCATGCTGGTTCATGCCGCGGCCATTATCGGAGATCACGATCTTCGTCTCGCCGCGCGATTTGCCGAGTTCGACTTGGATACGGCCTCCCTGCGGGGTCGCCGAAATGGCATTGTCGAGCAGGTTCGCGATAGCGCGGCGGAGCTGTTGCGCATCGGCAGTCACCACTTTGCCGGCCCCGCCCTTCAGATCGAGCGTGAGGCCGCCGTCGACGATCCGTTTTTCCTCTGCGCGCACCACTTGCGTGATGAAGGGCAGCAGCTCGATCTTGGCGGTGTTCAGAGGCATCAGCCCCGCCTCGCTTTGCGACAGGTCGAGGACGTTCTCGACCTGCTCGGTCAGCTTGCCGACCGACAGCGAGATGGCCTGCACATATTCCACCGCCTGCGGACTGAGTTCGCCGGCGATGCCGCTCGAAAGCAGTTCGGCGAACCCGCCGATGGAGGTCAGCGGTGTGCGGAATTCATAGCTCATATTGGCGAGGAAGCGCGTCATCACGGCATCCGCTTCCTCGAGCGCCCGGTTCCGCTCGCGCAGCGCCTCTTCCGCCTGCTGCGATGCAGTTACGTCGAGCACGGTCAGCAGGCCGTTGCCGTCGGGCAGCGGAACCCCTTCGAGATCGAGCGTGCGTCCATCCGCCAGTTCCACCCGCGCCGTGCGTTTCTTGCGATCCAGCGTGGCCGAACGGATGGTATTTCCGACCACGTCGATAGCCCCGGGATCGGCGAGATTGCCGGCGATGGCTTCCAGCAGGTCTTCGGCCTGCGGATGTCCATCGACAACTTCAGGCTCCAACCCCCAGGCGCCGGGGAAGCTGCGGTTCCAGAGTTCGAGGTGACCGTCGGGTGCAAAGACGGCAAGCGCCTCGAACAGGCTGTCGAAGGTTGCGGTACGCGTCCGCAACAGCGTGTCGCGCGTAGCCGAGAGAGCCAGCTGTTCGGTCCGGTCTTCGGCGATCATCACCAAGCCGCCATCGGGCAGCGGTTGGGCGACGACGCGCAGGTGCGTACTGTCGGACAGGGGCCATGCCTCTTCGTGCGGCTCGTCGCGCTGGAACCAGTTCACCAACTCGTTGCGCCACGATGGGAAGTCCCGGACTTCGGGAATCCGCCCCGCCTCGCGCGCGATCAGCAGCATGTGCTCGAAGGTCGTGCGATCGTTCACCACGCCCGGCGGCAAAGCGAAAACGCGGTGGAACGGCTGGTTCGCAAAGGTCATGCGGTGCTGCGCATCGAACTGCGCAACGCCGATGGAGAGCTGGTCGAGCATGGAACGCTGCGCTTCGCGGAAGGCCCGGAATTCGCGGGCCTGCTCTTCCATCTCTTCGATATCGACCGCGTAGCCGGCGATGCCCTCGCCGACCAACGGCAGGTCGGTAACGCGGATAGTGCGGCGTGCTTCGTTGATAGTGGCGGACACGATGCGCTCGATCGGCTGGCGGCGGTCGGCGGCCTGCTGGGCGACCTGCGATGCGCTGCGCCCGCCGACGGTCTCGACCAGCTCGACCTGCTTGGTGACCACTTCGTCCGCGCTCTGGGCCCCGACAGCTTCGACATAGGCGCGGTTGACGAGGCGCAGCTTCATGTCGCCGCCGCGAAACCACATGGGCATGGGCGCCGCTTCGATTAGGCCCACGAGCGCGCCGAAATCGTCCTTGGCGCGGGCCGCTTCCTCGCGCAGCTGGCTCAGCTCGGTCTGGCTTTCGCTATAGTCGAACACCCAGACCAGCGCGGCACCATTCGGCGAAACTGCCGGATCGGCCAGCGTTCCGCTGAGCGTCAGCGCACGCTCCGACCCCGGGACAGCGAGCGACATGCGGAAGGGCTTGGCCGTCTTTTGCGTGCGACGAACCTTGCTCGTCAGCTCTTCGACCTGTTCTTCGCTGAGGCCGTTTCCATCGGCGCCGGTCAGTTCGCTGAGAAACTCCGGCACTTTCAAAAGGCCTAGCCAACGCGCGAAACGGTCGGGCGCTTCGATCCGGCCATCGGCCCGCACGAGCAATGGAACCGCAGGCGATTCCTCCAGCATCCGCGCCATCCGCAGCGCCGACTTGCGGGTAGAGGCGAACTTCTGCTCCCGCCCGCTCGCGCGCAGCATCACCCAGACCGCCGCGGCGGTCCAGAGCGCAAGCAACAACCCGACAAGGGCCAGCAATGCAGGCGAGATTTCCATTACCTGCCAGCTATGCCGCCTGTCGCGGGGATGCAATGGCAAGCCATTGCAACTCCCCGCAAAGGATCATCGATCAGTAGCGATAATGTTCGGGCTTGAACGGCCCTTCGACCGGAACGCCGATGTAGTCGGCCTGCTTCTGGCTGAGCTCGGTCAGCTTCACGCCGAGCTTGTCGAGGTGCAGCGCCGCGACCTTTTCATCGAGGTGCTTGGGCAGGACGTAGACGTCGTTCTTGTACTCGTCGCCCTTGGTCCACAGCTCGATCTGCGCCAGCGTCTGGTTGGTGAAGCTGAAGCTCATAACGAAGCTCGGGTGGCCGGTCGCGCAGGCGAGGTTCACCAGGCGCCCCTGGCCCAGCACGATGATTTCCTTGCCGTCGGGAAACTTGACGAGGTCGGTGCCGGGCTTGAGTTCGGTCCACTCGTAATTGTCGAGTGCCGAGATCTGGATCTCGCTGTCGAAGTGGCCGATGTTGCAGACGATCGCCTTGTCCTTCATCGCCTTCATGTGTTCGGCGGTGATGACGTGTTCGTTGCCGGTGGCGGTGCAGAAGATGTCCGCGACCTTCACGGCCTCTTCCATGGTGACGACTTCGAAGCCGTCCATCGCGGCCTGCAGCGCGCAGATCGGGTCGATCTCGGTTACGAGTACGCGCGCGCCGCCATTGCGGAGCGACTGGGCCGAACCCTTGCCGACATCGCCGAAGCCGGCGACGCAGGCGACCTTGCCCGAGAGCATGACGTCCGTCGCGCGTCGGATGGCGTCGACCAGCGATTCGCGACAGCCATAAAGATTGTCGAACTTCGACTTGGTGACGCTGTCGTTCACGTTGATCGCCGGGAACGGGAGCTTGCCCTGCTTGGCGAGGTGATAGAGGCGGTGGACGCCGGTCGTGGTTTCTTCCGAAACGCCGACGATGTTCTTCACCGAGTTGGTCAGGTAGCCGGGGCGATCCTTCAGGAAAGCCTTGAGCGCACGCTGGAATTCGATTTCCTCGGCATTCTGCGGCTCGGGCAGTTCCTCGCCAGCTTCGATACGGGCGCCCCAGAGGGCGAACATTGTCGCATCGCCGCCATCGTCGAGGATGATGTTGGCGGTCTGGTCGGGGTCCTCATCCGTGGACCAGTCGAAAATCTTGCCGACATAGTCCCAGTAATCGGCCAGGCTTTCGCCCTTGATCGCGAACACCGGAATGTCCTGTGCTGCGATGGCAGCGGCCGCATGGTCCTGCGTCGAGAAGATGTTGCAGGTCGCCCAGCGCACGTCGGCGCCCAGCGCGACCAGCGTTTCGATCAGCACGGCGGTCTGGATCGTCATGTGCAGCGAGCCGGTGATGCGCGCGCCCTTCAGCGGCTGCTCTTCGCCGTATTCCTCACGCAGAGCCATCAAGCCCGGCATTTCGGTTTCGGCGATATTGATTTCAGCGCGGCCGTAATCAGCCAGCGCGATGTCCTTGATGACGTAGTCGGAAAATGCGGTCACGCTCATGTCCTCGAGAGATATTTGAAGAGAATGGCCTCGCACGCGGAAGGGGCGATGCCGTATGGCGCTGCCCCTACCCCCTCCCTCGGGCGAAAGCAATTCTCGCCGCCTGCCGCTCGGGTCGCCGCCAAGCGAGTGCCCGACGAGCTGGTTTTCGCCGGGACACCGGTTGCATGGGCAGCCCGCGCGGCCTACCTCGGCACCGGACGGGACAGACAAGGAATTCAGCGATGACGATTTCGGTGGGCGACAAGCTGCCCGATGTGACCTTGGTCAAGGCGACGGAAAACGGCCCCGAGCAGGTTCAGTCCGGCGAGTATTTCAAGGGCAAGACAGTGGCTCTCTTTTCGGTACCGGGTGCTTTCACGCCTACCTGTTCGGCGCGCCACCTTCCTGGCTATGTCGAGAAGGCCGACGAGCTGAAAGCCAAGGGCGTGGACGAAATCGTGGCCACGGCCGTCAACGACGCTTTCGTAATGGGGGCCTGGAAATCCTCTGCCGGCAGTGACGACATCACCATGCTGGCCGATGGCAATGGCGATTTCGCGGAAGCGGTCGGTCTCACCATGGATGGCTCGGGCTTCGGCATGGGCAAACGCGGACAGCGTTACTCGATGGTGGTCGAAGACGGCGTGGTGAAGGAGCTCAATGTCGAAGCGCCGGGCGATTTCTCGGTGTCCAGCGCTGAGCATATGCTCGGCCAGCTCTGACAACGACAGCCGTCCCAGCTGCGGACAATATCGCCCCCCGCCTTGCCCGATTCGCAAGGCGGGGCGCAGTCGTTTCCGCAGGGGAGCGAAGAAAAACGAAACCGGACAGGCGAGACCGCGCCGAAACGAGAACCCCGCGGTTTTCCGGAGAAACTGATCGGCGACTGAGCGGTCAGCCGTAGCCCATCAGGCTCAGCACTTCCTTGCGGCTGCGCTGGTCTTCGAGAAACGTGCCCATCATCCGGCTGGTTATCATGCCCACCCCCGGCGTACGCACACCGCGCGCCGTCATGCAGCTGTGCGACGCCTCAATCACGACGGCGACGCCCTGTGGCTCCAGATTTTCCCAAATGCAGTCGGCGACCTCGGCGGTCAGCCGCTCTTGCACTTGCAGCCGACGCGCGAAGCCATGCAAAACGCGGGCGAGTTTCGAGATACCCACTACGCGATCATTGGGCAGGTAAGCGATCGCCGCCTTACCGATGATCGGGGCCATGTGGTGCTCGCAATGCGACTGGAACGGGATATCCTTGAGCAGGACGATCTCGTTATAGCCGCCGACTTCCTCGAACACGCGGCCGAGGTGAATGGCCGGATCTTCCGTATAGCCGACGCAATACTCCTTCCACGCACGGGCCACGCGCGCGGGCGTATCCAGCAACCCCTCGCGCGAAGGGTCGTCACCCGTCCATTCGATGAGCGTGCGGATTGCATCCTGCACGTGTTCCGGGACCGGCGGTTTGCCGCGCGGATCGTCTTCGTCTGGTCCAACCAGGCTGCTCATTTACGCCACTTGCCTTTCCATCGGTTGCGAGCCCGTTCGAGCCTGCTCCCTTTGCGGAAAAGGCCGCCTTTGGCAAACGGCTCGAACATATCGTCCGGGCGTTCGGGATCGAGCATACCGCTTTCCGCGACCTCTTCCTGCGCTCCGTTCAATTCGGGTGGATGATACCGGATCAGGTTGCGCCCGTCTTCCGTGATGGAATGATCGATCATCGCGGTCATCGATCCCTGCCGCTCTAGCAACTCGGGAACTTCTTTCTCGTCCAGCCCGCAATGCTCGGCCAGCAGGGAATAGCGGATTTTCGCAATCGCTTCGCAGGCGTGCCCGTTTCCTTCGCGCGCACAATCGACAAATACGTCGCATTCGCTGTCGAGGCCCATCGAGCGGTTGTTCATATTGGCCGAACCAATGCGAAAAATCTCGTCATCGACGATCATGATCTTCGCGTGCACGTAAATATGCGTAATGCCGCTGACAGGCGTCCAGATGCTGAAGCGGCCCTTCTTGTCGTTATCCTCGATACATTTGACCAGTTCGGCCCGGGCATGGTCCATCGCCTGCTGCTCCAGCCAGCCATCGGCGTGTGCAGGATGGACGATGACGATTTCGGGCGGATTGTCTTCTTGCACCCGCTCCAATATCGCCTCGGCGATCGCGCGCGATGCGAAATATTGGCTCTCCGCGTAGATGAATTTCTTCGCCCGCTTGATATGCTCGACGAACAGAGTCTCGATCTCGCGGACTTCCTTCCAGTCGCGATACTCGGCGCGCGTGCGGGCGATGCCGATTTCGACGTCTTCGAACGTCGCCTCCAGCCCTTTAGGCCAAAGGCTCTCTTCCCGTTTCTGGATCGGCAGCAAGGGCGTCCCGCCGGCGCGAATCCAGCGGTCGCGACCCAATTCGCTCAACGCATCGGCGATATCGCCTTCCATCATCATCGAGGCATCGTGCCAAGGCTCGTAAGCCTGCCCACGCGGCGTTTTGCGCAGCGGGTTGTCTTCGGCATGGTCGCGAGTGTCCCACCGCTTGACCGTCATGTCGATCCCGCCGCACACCGCCAGCGAATTGTCGAGAACCGCGATCTTCTGGTGGTGGCTGCACCCGACCGGATGTGCGCTGTCGAACTTGAAGTCGATTCGGCGGTGCCGCGCCCAACGTATCAGATCCCACCACATCGATCCGCGCACGACGAACTTGAATACACCGAAGCTCCATTTGAGAATCCGGATTTCAAGTGTCGGTCGATTGCGCATCAGCCACGAAAAGAAGCTCCCCAGGCGCGCCGGATATTTGTCCTTGTAGCTGCGCTGCCACCAGCTGCGACCTTCGGCGAGATGGATACGAGTGTCGAAGTCCCATCCGATCAGGAAGATGCGGTGTCTGGCCTCCAGCATCGCAGCCTGCATCGCGGAGAAATAATCGGCCGCATCGATGATGACGGCAGCGCGCTTGACCTTCTCATAACGCCAGACACCCGGCTCGACGCCATCGTCCAGCCGGGTGACCTGTGTCGGGTCCTGCTCGTGCGTGTCCATACCCCCCGCCGAGCCTATTCCTTGGCATCTTCCTTCTTTTCCGGAGTCACCTCGGCTTCGGCTTTTTCCTCTTCCTTGCGGCGCTCGAACACCTTTTCCATGTGCGCGCGGTCATCATCATCGAGGTAATTCTCGAAATCGGGGAAGTGGTCTTCTTCTTCCTCGTCGATGTGGTGGCGGTACTGGTGATCGAATTCCTTGAATTTGGTCAGCCACGCACTCGATGACATGTCGGTCGCCGCAAGGTCGTTCAGCGCCTCGTCGATTTCGTGGTGTTCGGCCACGGAATGGCGGGTCTCGTCCGTCGTGGGCGGCTTGCGGAGCATGGTCGAATAGAGCGCCTGCTCTTCTGCCGCAGCGTGGCTTTTCAGTTCCTTCGTCAATTCGGTGAAGAGTTCGTCCCGTTCGCTACTGTCGCCGCTCGTCTCCATCAGCTTGTCCAGCAACTCGCGATGCGTGTCGTGATCCTGCTTGAGGCGGTCGAATATTTCTGCGTTGGTGGCCATGGGATTGTCTCCTTTGCCTATCAAACAGGTTAAGCTGACGCGGGTTCCGATTGCTTGCATGCAGCGTCCGCGCCTCTCATATTCGAAGGTACGATGCACCACCGGTCAGGCCCCACCGCAGTCCAGATGCAGCAGATGGCAGAGGCGGTAGTGCGCGCTCTCCCCGGCGAGTTTCGCGAGCAAATGCAGGATATCGTGCTGCAGGTCGAGGATTTCGCGACCCCCGAGCAGCTTGAGGCAGTCGGCTTACAGGACAAATGGGAACTGACCGGGCTGTACGAAGGCGAAGCTTTGCCCGACCGGTCGATCTGGAACAGCGGCAGGATGCCGGCGCGGATCTGGCTGTTCAGAGAGCCGCTAATTGCCGAATGGCGCGCGACGGGCGTGCAGATGGACGACCTCGTCCGCCACGTGGTGGTGCACGAGGCGGGACATCACTTCGGCTTCAGCGACGACGACATGCACAGTCTCGAGGACGAGGCCTGAGAGGAAGCTACCCATGGTGTGCCGGAAAAGGTTGCATGCCACCAACTTCCCCCGTGATAGAACCAAAAAAGCCCACGACCCTCACAGGTCATGGGCTTTTTTGGCGCGCCAGGAAGGATTCGAACCTCCGACCGCCTGATTCGTAGTCAGGTACTCTATCCAGCTGAGCTACTGGCGCGTTGGAGGGGGCCACATAAGGGGGGCATCATTCCTTGGCAATCCCTAATGCGAAGCTTTTTCGAACAGCCCCTGGGCCAGCGCCACGTCCAGAGGCGGCTTGTCCAGCTTCGCAATCTCCTCGGGCCGGAACCAGTCGACTTCGCCGCCCTCCTGCGTCGACAGCGGGCTGCCGTCCCACAGCGATGTGTAAAGAAGGATGACAATCTGGGCGCTTCCGACCGAAGCCGGCTCCTGAGCAAATCCGGCAGGCAGAAGAGTCTCGCTATCCAGCCTGTACGCAAGCTCCTCTTCGATTTCGCGAACCAGCGCCTGCACCGGGTTTTCGCCATTTTCGACCTTGCCGCCCGGAAATTCCCAGAGTCCCGCATGGGCTTTGTCGGGGGGTCGACGATGCATGAGCCAGCGCCCCTGCGCGTCGGCCAGAGCGAGGGCAACAACGGGCAGCCATGTCGGGATTTTTTCCAATTCCGTTTGCCTCCTCAACTTTTTCTTAACGGTCGAGACCGTATCCCGCCGATGTCAGCTTCGACAAACAGACGGATGGGGCAACGGTTTCAATGGTCGATTTCCTGAAAAATCTGGGACGCGACGAAAGCGGTGCCACTGCTATCGAATACGGGCTGATCGCTGCTCTCATCTTCTTCGCGATGGTGGGTGCCGTACAAGCATTTGGTGAAGGGGCCATTGATATGTGGACCGATATTACCACTGCAGTCGTCACCGCCACGGGAGCATGAGGCAGATTTGTTGGTCAAGGCATTAGGGATTTCTCAACACCTTACCTGCAAAAGCACGATCGCTCGAACCGCCTAGTCGGAGAGGGCCGGGAATGAAGACTGAACCAGGAGACATGACATGAAGTTTCTCAACAAGCTGCGCCGCAACGAAGAAGGCGCCACCGCTATCGAATACGGTCTGATTGCTGCTCTGATCGCAGTTGCTGCCATCACCGCAATGCAGAGCCTCGGTGAAGAACTGTCGACCACGTTCAACACGCTCGACACCACCATGGCTGACGCCAACGCCTAATCCCAACGGATTACAGCAAGAGAAGAGGCGGCGGGGTACTTCCCCGCCGCCTTTTCTATGTCTTGCCGAAGTTTCTTCGACTGCTCAGCGACCGCGCACGACAACCTTGACCTTCTGCCCAGGGGTGACGTTCTCGTCGGACGAAAGCCCGTTGAGAACGCGGAAACGCGCGACCTGATTGTCGTCATAGGCCATGTTCCGTGCCAGCGATGCCACAGTGTCGCCGCTCCGCACGGTCACCACATCGACGACCCGCGGGATTACATTGCCTGCCTGTTGCGCGCTGATGCGGCGCATCGACGAGAACATCGCATTGAACGAACTGGCCTGACCGGCCGGGGTTATCGCCAAGAAATGATAGGCGCGATCGTCGGCGAACTCGTAGGCGAATACAGTCACATCGACCTGCCCATTGCCCGACTGCACACGTGTGGAGCCATATGCTGCAGGCAAGCCGTTCACCGTCGTGCGCTGGATCGACTGCGGACGAAGGTTCTGTTCCGAGCTCAAATTGGCAAATACCGTCGAGACATAAGAGCTGAGGTCGCCGTTATAGGGCGCGAGGGTGAATTGCGCCCGCCCGCTCTGGCCGTTGATGGTCACTGCGCTTGTCCCGTTAACCATGTAAAAACCCTGTGGCGCGGTGAAGGCGAGGCGAAGTTCCGGGTGAATGAACTCGCGCCCTTCGATCACGCCCTGCTGCGGATCGTCGCCATAGAGCAGACCGTCGATCCGGCTGAGGAATGTGTCGCGATTGGTAACGCCGGTCATCCCCTGCGCCTTGGACAGCGCAGTCTGGACGCGGCTGGCGGGGTCCGGGTGAGTCGATGCCCATTCGGGAACGGTCGCGTTATCACGGCCCTGAACACGGGCGTCGAGCGCATTCTGCTGGGCGAGACTATTCAGCACGGTCGCCATCGCGCGCGGGTCGTAGCCCGCCTGGTTGAGATAGCGGATACCGAGTTCGTCGGCCTCCAGCTCCTGCGAGCGCGAGAAACGCAGGGTAAGGAGCTGCGAACCCTGCAGCAAAGTCTGCCCGACTTGCTGGCCGAGGCCGGAATTGCCGAGAAGGATGCCGGACAGGATCGCTCCTGCCGCGCCGAGCAGGGTGTTACGCTGGGCCGCCTGCTGGCGGCGCTGCGAGTGGCGCGCGGCCACGTGTCCGACTTCATGCCCGAGAACACCCGCAAGCTCGGCCTCGTTGTTCATCAAGGCAACGAGCTGGCGCGTCGTGTAGACATAGCCGCCCGGGATCGCGAAAGCATTGTTTACCGAGCTGTTGAGCAGCGACACCGTAAAGGCGCTGCGAGCATTGCCCAGTCCCGACTGCACCGCGATATTCTGGCCGACCTGCTCGACATATTGCGCCTGCGATCCGGTCATCGCGCCGCCAAATTCGCTCAGAAGCTGTGGATGGGCCTCGGCGCCCATCTGTGCTTCGCTCTGCGTAATCGGAGCCGACGAATCGGGGATCGGGCCGCCACCGACGGCCGCGCATCCCGCGAGGGCGAGCGACAAGGATGCAGTTGTTGCGGCGAATATGGACTTGGAGCGCGACATGAGGTGTTCCCCTTGCGTAACGAGCGCCGGTTGGCGGTCTAAGTTCGTGTACGCATGGGAGAACATGGCGGCGGGTCGCTTTGTTCCCGCCGAGCGAATGCGTCGCTAGCCTGCGATGCGGAGAAAACGCTCTTCGCGCATCCGTTTGAGCTCGTCTGCCGAATAGCGACCAAGCTTGTCCAATTCTTCGGCAATCGCATCGCCCAGAGAAGTTGCCGCTGCAGGCGGATCGCGATGAGCACCACCGACGGGCTCTGCGATGATTCGATCGATCACGCCGAGGACTTCGAGATCTTGCGCTGTCACCTTCATCGCCTCGGCTGCATCGGGCGCCCTTTCGGCCGTGCGCCAGAGGATCGAAGCGCAGCCTTCGGGGGAAATCACCGAGTAGACCGCGTGCTCCATCATCAGCACGCGCTCGGCGCTCGCGAGGGCCACGGCACCGCCGGACCCGCCCTCGCCCACGATTGCGGCGACCATGGGAACCGGTAGCGCGAGGCACGCCTCGGTCGAGCGGGCGATGGCTTCCGCCTGCCCGCGCTCTTCGGCCTCTACGCCGGGAAACGCGCCCGAGGTATCGACCAGCGTGACGACGGGCAGATCGAACCGCCCCGCCAATTCCATCAGACGGATCGCCTTGCGATAGCCTTCCGGCTTGCCCATGCCGAAATTGTGACGCAGGCGGCTGGCCGTATCGTTGCCCTTTTCGTGACCGATCAGGACGACCTTGCGCCCATCGAGCTTGGCGAAACCGCCGAGGATCGCCTCGTCCTCGCCATAAGACCGATCCCCGCCGAGCGGGACGAACTCGTCGAAGGCGTACTCGACATAGTCGCGGAAATGCGGACGCGAGGGATGACGGGCCACCTGCGTTTTCTGCCACGGCGTCAGCGTTTCGTAAGTGCTGGTGAGAAGCGCTGCGCTCTTCAGCTCGAGCCGCTGCAACTCGTTGGAAATATCGACGTCGTCGCCTTCGGCAGCGGCGCGCAGTTCGGCGATGCGTTGTTCAAGCTCGGCGACCGGCTTCTCGAATTCGAGGTAGGAAATCATCGCGCTCCGCTAGTCCGATGCGCGCTCTTTCGCAAGCGGGTGGCGCTGGTTGACCAGTTCGACCAGCCGGGTGGCATCGACATGTGTGTAGATCTGCGTGGTGGAGATATCGGCATGACCCAGCAGGGTCTGGAGAGCGCGCAAGTCCGCCCCGCCCTCCAGCAGATGCGTCGCAAAGGCATGGCGCAGCACATGCGGACTCAGCTTTTCGGGTGCCAGATCGGCACGGGCCGCCAACGCCTTGACCAGCTGGAACAGGCGAACGCGCGAAAGATGCCCGCTGCGTGACGGAAAGAGCCATGGTGAGCCATCGGGCCGGACCGCGAGCCAGCGCGACAGGGCAGCTTTGGCACGGCGACTGACCGGCACCATGCGCGCTTGCCCGCCCTTTCCTGTCACCGTCAGGAACGGCGCGTCGCGCGGGACGGCAGCAAGCGGTAGCGAGACCAGCTCTGTCGCCCGCAATCCCGAGCCGTAAAGCATTTCCAACAGGACGAGCATTCGGATCGCCTGAGGAGAATCGCCTGCGGCCTCCTCTTCCCCAGTCCTGAACAATCGTTCGATCTCGTCGTGAGAGAGAATTTTGGGGAGCGGCCTTCGCGTCGTCGGACGCGGCAGGGCGTGGGTAGGATCGTCCGACCGCATGCCCTCGTCGACGAGAAAGCCGAAAAACTGCCTCAGCGCGGACATCTTGCGCGCGACCGTCGATGGGGCGAGAGCGGACCAGCCTTGGGCCAGCTTTGCCAATTGCGCAGGTTGCGCTTGCGCCAGCTCGCCACCCAGCATTTCCTCCGCCTGTTCGAGATCGCGGCCATAGGCGAGGATCGTGTTTCGAGCGGCTCCGCGTTCTGCGGAGAGCATAGCCAGAAAATCGTCGATCGCATTCACTGCCCGACCTCAGGCCCGTGCGACCGCCTCCGCGGCGATCATGCGCGCTTCGGCTTCCAGTCCCACGCGGCGCAGCGCGGACACGATATGGAAGAGATGCCGCGCCGTCATACGGTCCCAGCTATCGCCCTGCATTCCGAGGCCGGCGAGAATGGCCACCAGCGCCGGATTGCCCGCGTTCGCCGCCGCATCGATAGCCCTGGTCCAGCGCGTCTGGCCGCCAAGGCTCATGGAAAGCCGACCGCTGTATTCGTCGATCTCGCCCGATCCTACACGTTCCAACCCGGCAAGTCCGGCAAGAAACATGCGCGACTTGCGTTGCCTGCCCGATTCATCGGCATCGACGAAACTGTCGAGTTCGCCGTCGGTAACAGCTTCGCTACGCGTCGGCGCGGCCAGGGCCAGCAAGGCCCAGCCGAGGCTTCCCTCGTCGACGATGCCCGACCAGCGCATGGCGTCACGGTCGAGGCCGGCGGTAAGCATGGAAGCAATGAGTTCGCCTGCTTCGTGGTCCAGCGCATCGTCCGCAGGCAAGCGCGCCGCGGCATAGGCGGTCAGCACGCGGCGTCCATAACCGAAGTCTCCGCCGTCTCCCCACACATCGCGGATGGCGCGGAGGCGAGTGGAAGGATCGCTGCCGACATAGGCTTCGCGAAGGCGCGATGCGCGGCGATAGGCTTCGCTGTCCTCGCCCCCATCGGCGAAAACCTGGCTGTAGAGATCGACCATCGCAGTGGCCGAGAAAATGCCGCTCTGCGCCGCAATATCGGCTGCATCGGAACGCTCGGCAGCGCCCAGAGCCGGCGTGAGAGCCGCGCTTTTCAAAAGCTGCGGACCCAAACCTTCCATCAAGTCTTCGGGGATCGGCTCGCCCAGGGCGTTGGCCATGGCGAAGCGCCAGGGCGTGATCTGCTCCACGCCGTCCCACTCGATGGTGACCGCGCGCCGGCCATCTCCTGCCGCCCCGGCAAACCTCTGGGCAAAGAGGACATCGATCGTTTCGCCCTGCCCGCGGGACTGCAGGCGGCGCAGGTCGTTCTGCGCGCGGGTGGCTTCACCGGCGTAAGCATTGCAGATGCCCGCCAGCATGTTCCATTGCGGATCCTCGCGATCGGTGTCGACCAGGCGCACTGCCGGACAAGCACCGACGATATCGGCCGTACCAACGTAAGCGTCGATCGCGGCATCGACGAGCGCGGGCGAATAATTCGCCGTGTCGATATCCTGCACCAGGGCGCGTGCGACCGCGTATTCGCCCATCGCGTTCAGGGCTCGCACTCGCAGCGTAGCGAACTCGATCGGGTCCATGCCCTCGGGCGCGGCCAAACGGCTGGCAAGCGCACGGCGAAGCAGGATGTGGCCCCAACGCGAGACCAGCGGCGATTGCGTCCCGGCCAATGCAGCGCGGACGAGAGCGGCAGGCTGCCGCGCCAGCGATGCACCGGGCAAGCCGCCCTCAGCCGTCGATATCACTCCCGCACGCTCGGTCGAGCGCCGGGCGGCGGGCGGAATGTCGAATTTGGGTTTCAGGCCGAGTAGCTCGTCGAGTTCGTCGGTCGACATGTTTTCCAGCTGCTCCAGCGTCGGCAGACGGGAGAGGTCGAGACTGGTCGAATTGGAACTTGAGCTTTCGGCGGGCTGATCGGGGATCGGCTGGACGATCTCGCCCGAACGACTGGGAGGCGTCGCTCCGGAACTCGGCGTCGCCGATGGTGCCGGAGAAGGGGTGGGAGTGGGCGCGGGATCTTCGAACCCCGGTGGCAACAGATCGGTCGGTGCCGATTGCGCGACGACGAGCGATGAACATAGCGCCAGTACCGCGCCGCCGACCAGCCATGCAGCCTTCATCGCGCCGCTCCCGGCAGCGTGATCTCCTGCTCGATCGGATGCAGCGGTTCTTCGCCGCCATCGATCCAGGCCAGGATGCAGAGCGCGACGATAATCAACACCGCGATGCCTCCGATCCGCTTGCTGTCCATGGCCAAGTTTTTCGCGTCCCGCTTCAAGTGCTGATACCTTGCCCGCGCCCTAGCCCATCTCTAGGCACGGCGGCAATGACCGAAGCGCCTGCCATCACACAAGATGCCATTTGCGCCATCATCCGGCGGATCGACCGGCCGGTGGTGCTGGTCGGTTTGATGGGAGTCGGCAAATCCACGGTCGGGCGGCGGCTAGCGGCCTTGATGCAAACCGACTTCATCGACGCAGACGACGAGATCGAGCGCGCGGCGGATCGCAGCATCGCGGAAATTTTCGAGGCGCACGGGGAAGCCTATTTCCGTGAAGGCGAACGCCGCGTGATCGCGCGGCTGATGGAGGAGGATCATGGGGTCATCGCAACGGGTGGCGGCGCATTCATCGATGCCGAGACCCGGGCGCTGATCGTCGACAAGGCCATCGCAGTCTGGCTCGATTGCGACATCGATACGCTGGTCGAACGGACCGGCAGGCGCAACACCCGTCCCCTGCTGAAAAAAGGCGACCCGAGAGAGATCCTCACGAACCTGAAGGACCAGCGCAGCGGCGCCTACGCGCAGGCACAGCTGCATGTGGTGACCGACGACGGGCCGCATCACCAGACCGCGCTGCGCATCTTGGAGGCGATCGACGCATGGCTGTGATCCCGGTCGAACTCGCTGGCAGAAGCTACGAAGTGCATGTCGGCAAGGGGTTGCTGGACGAAGCGCTCTCGCTCGCATGCGCTTTCATCGGGCCCTATCATGGCCGCAAAGTACCGGTCGTAGCCGATCGCAATGCCTTGAAGCACCACGGCGAGCGCCTCGCGCATTCGCTTGCAGCTGACGGCTTCGAAATCGCCTGGTACCTCATTGAACCGGGCGAGGCCGCGAAAAGCTGGGCGGGATTGCAGGACTTGGTCGACTGGCTGCTCGGTCTCGGCATCACGCGTGGCGATCATGTGTTCGCACTCGGCGGCGGGGTGGTCGGCGACCTCACCGGCTTCGCGTGTTCCATCGTCAAGCGCGGCTGCGGCTTCGTGCAATTGCCCACGACGCTCCTCGCCCAGGTCGACAGTTCGGTCGGCGGCAAGACCGCGATCAATACATCGGCAGGCAAAAACCTTGTCGGCGCGTTCCACCAGCCCTCTCTGGTGCTGGCCGATCTCGATGCGCTGGCGACTTTGCCCGAGCGAGAGATGCGCGCAGGCTATGCCGAGGTGTTGAAATACGGGGTGCTGGGCGATGCAGGCTTTTTCGACTGGCTGGAAGAGCATGGCAAGAAGGTGCTCGCACTCGAAGATGCGCCGCTCGAACATGCCGTCGCCACCAGCGTCGCCGCGAAGGCTCGCATCGTCGCCGAGGACGAGCGCGAGACGACCGGTACGCGCGCATTGCTGAACCTCGGCCATACTTTCGGTCATGCCCTCGAAGCGGAGACCGGCTTTTCCGATCGCCTGCTGCACGGCGAAGGCGTCGCGCTCGGCATGGTGCTGGCCGCGCGGTATTCGGCGCGGCGAGGCGGAATTTCCGAAGACGACGCTGCACGCGTGACCCGCGCGATCGACAAGGCGGGGCTGCCGGCCGAAATCGCGGCGCTTGGCCTCGAATGCGATGGCAGCGCACTGGTGGCGCACATGCTGCATGACAAGAAGATGGACGCGGGCGGCACGCTGCCCTTCATCCTGCTGCGTGGTATCGGCGAGGCGTACCTCGCGAAAGACGTCGATCTGGCAGGCGTCGCGGCGTTCCTCGACGCGCAACTGCAGGCGCATTGACGGGCCAGAATGCTGCGCTCATGCTGCGCAGCATGACGCGCTTCATCGACCTGTCTATCCCCATCACGAACGATGTCGTCTCCGACCCCGAAGTCATGCGACCGAAGATCCAATATATGACCCACGAGAGCACGTGGGAACAGATCGCGATGTTCTTTCCCGGGCTGGAAAAGGACGACCTGCCGGATGGCGAAGGCTGGGCGGTCGAGATGCTGGAGCTCTCGACGCACAACGGCACGCATATGGATGCGCCATGGCACTATCACTCCACCACGGATAACGGTGCCCGCCCCGCTCCCAGCATCGACGAAGCGCCGCTCGACCGTTTCCTGCGGCCCGGTGTGAAGCTCGATTTCAGCCATCTGCCACACGGCCATGTGGTCAGCGGGGCCGATGTTGAGCAAGCGGTCGCCACGATCGAATACGAGCTCCAGCCGCTCGACATCGTGCTGGTCCAGTCCGGCGCTGTCTACGGCACGGAGAACTTCACCGACCAGGGCGTCGGCCTCGGCGCGGAGGCCACCCTATGGCTGACCGAGCGCGGCGTCGAAGTCGTCGGCACCGATGCCTGGAGCTGGGATGCACCTTTCAGCCACACGGCAAAGCGCTGGGCTGAGGAGCGCGACCCGGCGATCATCTGGGAAGGCCACAAAGCGGGTCGCATCCAGCCCTATTACCAGATCGAAAAGCTCACCAATCTCGCCGCACTGCCCGCGCATGGCTTCACCGTCAGCTGCTTCCCGGTCAAGATCGAACGCGCCAGCGCGGGATGGATCCGCGCGGTCGCGATAATCGACTGATCAGCTTGCTCGTGGTTCGAGCCGGGTCACTTTCGACCCGGCGCCGACAGGCTGGTAATCCGCCATCATCGCATCGTGTTCGGCGAACAACCGCTCGATTTCGCCGCGCCGCTCCAACAGCATCTGCGCAATGCCTGGGGCGAGGCTGTCGCCATCGCCGATCTTGCCGAGAATGCCTGCGAGGTCCGCGATCGTCGCGTCCTCCGGGGTCTTGTGGTAATTACCCCGCGTATCGAAGAACCCTGTTCCCCTGTGTGCCATGCCTAACTCCTGTGCCTGGTGCCTCAGAAGCGAACCGAAGGGGCACAGTATCGGTCATAAACCGAGTCGTTCAAAGCGCCTTCACCACGTTTGCCCCGTGCAGGGACGGAATAATCGCGCGATGGCGCATTCTGGCAATATTCGTTCGACAGCCGGACGTCTTCGGGCAGGCTGGCTGGTCTATTCGAGCTCCAGGATGATTTCATCGACTGCGAGACTATCGCCTTCTCCGGCGTTGATCTTGCTGACGACGGCCTCTTTCTCGGCGCGCAGGATGTTTTCCATCTTCATTGCCTCGACCGTGGCGAGAGGCTGGCCCGGCTGCACTTCGTCGCCCTCAGCGACATGCAGCTTCACCAGCAGGCCCGGCATCGGGCAGATGAGCATCTTCGAAAGATCGGGCGGCTCTTTCTCGATCATGTGACCGGCAAGGTGCGCAATGCGGCTCTGCAGGATACGCAACTGGTGCGTCGCACCGCGGGTGGTGACGGCATAGCCGGTGCGGGTAGGCGATAGCTGCAGAGTGTAGGTCGCTTCGGGCTCGGCGGACTCTTCTCCGAAGAGCGCTACATCGACCATTGCCTCGCCCGGCGTGTATTCCATCTCGAGGACCACCGGCTCGCCATCGACGGTGATCGCGTCCTCGACCAGCCTCACTTCGTGAGTGGTCGAACCTTCCTCGCGTTCGCCAATCCGTACGTTCCAGTCGCCCGGGGCGTAGAAGTCGCTATCAAGTTGCTGGTCGATCCGCCGCGCACGGTCGGCATCGGCGGTGGCAATCACACCGCCGACGGCTGCGAGAACGCGCGTAAGCTGCGTATCGGCGGGTGCGCCTTCGAAGCCCTCCGGATATTCCTCAGCGATAAAGCCGGTCGTCAACTCGCCCGAACGGAAGCGCGGATGCTGCATGATCGCGCTGAGGAAATCGACATTGTGGCCCAGCCCCTCGATCCGGAACGCGTCGAGCGCCTTGATCTGCAGGTCCGCCGCCTCGTCGCGTGTCTCGCCCCAGGTCACCAGCTTGGCGATCATGGGATCATAGTGGATTGAGACTTCGCCGCCCTCGTAAACGCCATCGTCGACGCGAATGCCGTCGACACCGCGGCGGCCGTTCTCGGAGCCGTCGTCAGTCCAAGGTTCGACCGGCGGCTGATAATGCACCAGCCGCCCGATGCTCGGCAGGAATCCGCGATAGGGATCTTCGGCATAGACGCGGTTTTCGATCGCCCAGCCGTCTATCTTCACATCGTCCTGCGTCATGGCGAGCTTCTCGCCCGCTGCCACGCGGATCATCCATTCGACCAGATCGACGCCGGTGATCATCTCGGTCACCGGGTGCTCCACCTGCAGGCGGGTGTTCATTTCGAGGAAGTAGAAGCTTTCGCCGGTCATGTCCGCGCCGCTGACGATCAGTTCGACCGTGCCCGCGCTGTGATAGCCGACGGCCTTCGACAGGGCGACGCATTGTTCGCCCATGGCCTTGCGCATCTTGGGCGTGACGAACGGCGACGGCGCTTCCTCCACTACCTTCTGGTGGCGGCGCTGGATGCTGCATTCCCGCTCGTTGAGATAGAGCACGTTGCCGTGTTTGTCGCCGAGGATCTGGATTTCGATGTGGCGCGGATCTTCGATGAATTTCTCGATGAAGACGCGGTCGTCGCCGAAGCTGTTGAGCCCTTCGCGCTTGGTCGCCTCGAAGCCTTCGCGCACGTCCTTCTCGCTATAGGCGAGGCGCATGCCCTTGCCTCCGCCGCCCGCGCTGGCCTTCATCATCACCGGATAGCCGATGTCGTCGCTGATCTCGACCGCGTGGTCCGTATCGCGGATTTCGCCGACGAAGCCGGGGACGACGTTCACCCCCGCCTCGCGCGCAATCTTCTTGGATTCAATCTTGTCGCCCATCGCGGCGATCGCATCGGCGGGCGGGCCGATGAAGGCGATGTTCTCGGCGGCGAGCGCCTCGACGAAGCTCGCACGCTCGGACAGGAAGCCGTAGCCCGGATGCACAGCCTCGGCCCCGGTCTGCTTGCACGCGACGATGATCTTGTCCGCGACGAGGTAGCTTTCCGACGCCTGCGCCGGGCCGATATGCACCGCTTCGTCCGCCATGCGCACGAAGGGCGCGCGCGCGTCCGCATCGGAATAGACCGCAACGGTGGCGATCCCCATGCGCTTGGCAGTCTTAATGACGCGGCAGGCGATTTCGCCGCGATTGGCAATCAGGATTTTCGAGAACATTATTCGGGGCTCTCCGCCAGTTCGCGCAATTGTTTCGTGCGTTCTTGAGTGACGTCGATGAGGCAGAAGCTCACCAACATTGGTTCCATGGTGCCGCCCCGTGCCTGATAGCCCGCGCTGGCGCAATGCGCGTCGCGATAGGCGATCCAGGCGCGCTGGGACTTCAGCAGCGTATCGAAATAAGTCGGCCTGCCGTCATCCGGCACGAAGTCGCCGCGATCCATGGCGCGCATTGCCGCGGCGGTTTTCTTCCATTGAACGTTCAGCGCACGATCGGCCTTGAGATAGTCGCGGTGCGCGCAGAAATTCATCGCGCTTTGCACCCCGCGCTCGGCCCGCGCGCGGTCGCACGGCGGCAGCGGATTGGGCTTGGTGGCGGCCTGCGCGGCCATGACCAGCGCAGCGGCGATTAGGCTCATGACGTTTCCTCTCGCCGGTTCGCATAGCCGATTAACGCGCCAGCGTAAGCCCCCGCGCCGCGCCGGTCGCCCTCGCCTTCGATGAGGCTGGCGACAGCTGCGGCGAGGCGTTGGCGGTTCGGCTGCGAGAGCTGGCCGAAGGGCGCCACGTAAATGCCGATGGTGAAGAGGATTGCGCCGGTCTGCGGCAGGCGGCGCAGCGTCTGGCGTTCCGAGCGAACGAACAGCGTCTCGCCCGCGTTCTCGGGAGTGACATGGGCGAACGCCTGTTCGGGTGGCTCGGCGACCCAGCGGCGTTCGCCGGTAGCGGCGATGAACCAGTTGCAGCGACCGTAGATCGCGCCGGGTTTTAGCTTGGCCATGAAGTTGTCGACCCCGCTGGCGAGCTGCTCCTCGTACCCCTGTATCGGCGCATGAAGCGCACGCAGCGGCAGCCCCAGCTTGTCGGCCGGCGTCCAGTCGGACGGCCACGCGACCGCCGCACCGACTAGGCGGTATTGGTCTTCTCCGGGACGCAGGGTGAGGAGGCACATATCCTCGTGATGCGCGCGCGCTGCTTCGGGCAAGCCGCCAGACAGGCCGAGCAAAGCAGTGAGTTCTGCCCCAGACGCCTCGCCATCCGGAGAAAGCTGGATTCCCTCCGGGTACGCGGCAAAGCCTTCAGCGCGCCCGATCAGGTCTGGATCAGGCTGGAGCCATTCGCTCTCGCCGAGCTTCGCCAGCCCCATTTTCAGCACCCCGCCGCCGCGAGCGCGGGCAGCAATCTATCGACGGAAAAGCCGAGTGTCACACGAAGGAGCTTGCCAGCAGCGCCATGAACGCGCCTATGCCGCCGCCAAACAGCGCCGGGGCAAGCCGGTGGCCATAGCGCAGCCAACTAGTCGGAGCTTTCTTCCCGCGCGAGACCTGAACAATGTCGGCCTGGCATTGCAGCGCCACGATCCCGCCCGCCGCGACGAGGCCAGATGCCACCAGCATCTGCCAGACCTCGATCTGCTCCGCGAAAACCTTCTCCGACAGCGTCAGGACACCGCCCAGCGTCAGGACCGACAGCGAGGTCAGGTTCTTGAAATAATCGTAGCTGAGATTTTCCGCATCGATCTCGCGGAATTCGGAGAGCAGTTCCTCATCGGTCGAGCCGAGCGGATCGCGCGGGATCAGCCACTTCTTCACTCGGCCGGCTCCGCCACCTTGCACGCACGCATCGGTTCTTCCTGCTGCAGCGCCGTCATGCCGAGTTTGGCCAGCAGCGCACTGTCGCTGTCGTCGCCCGCATTGGGCGCGGTGAGCAGCTTGTCGCCGGTGAAGATCGAATTCGCGCCCGCCATGAAGCAAAGCGCCTGCGTGGCCTCGCTCATGCTCTCGCGCCCGGCGGAGAGGCGCACCATGCTCATCGGCATCGTGATGCGTGCCACTGCCACGGTGCGGACGAATTCGATATCGTCGATCTTGGCGAGCGGGGTGTCGGCCAGCATGTCGCCCAGCACCGTCCCCTTGACCGGCACCAGCGCGTTGACCGGCACGCTTTCGGGATGTCGCTCCAGCGTGGCGAGCGTGTGGACGAAGCCCACCCGGTCCTCGCGCGTCTCGCCCATCCCGACGATACCGCCGCTGCACACGTTGATCCCCGCATCGCGCACGTTCTGCAGCGTGTCGAGCCGGTCCTGGTAATTGCGGGTCGAGATCACACGCTCGTAATATTCCGGCCCGGTATCGACATTGTGGTTGTAGTAATCGAGGCCCGCTTCCTTGAGCATATCCGCCTGTTGCGGCGTCAGCATGCCCAGCGTCATGCAGGTCTCCAGCCCCATGGCGCGCACGCCCTTCACGATCTCGACGATGGCGGGCATGTCGCGGTCCTTGGGGTTGCGCCATGCCGCGCCCATGCAGAAGCGCTGGCTGCCCGCATCCTTCGCCTGCGCCGCGCGCTGGAGGACCGATTGCACCTCCATCAGCTTGGTCGCCTCGACTCCGGAGTCTGCCTTCACCGATTGCGAGCAATAGCCGCAATCCTCCGGACACCCGCCGGTCTTGATCGACAGCAGCGTGCAAAGCTGGATCTGCTCGGGCGGATGGTATTCGCGGTGGACGGTGGCTGCGCGGAACAGCAGCTCGGTGAAGGGAAGGTCGAAGAACTCTGCGATTTCCTCGCGGGTCCAGTCGGTGCGGATTTGGGTCAATGAAACACTTTCATCCAAAATCGAGACATCAGAGGTCGGTACTCGAGTAGATTACATAGACAGCGAGACCGACCAGTATCGCAACAGTGAGAATAACGAACCCAATTGCGAGAGCGACCCACCTTCCATTTCTAAATTCGCTATCCGCATCGAGAGCAAGAAAACCAATCGCAAGGCCAATCAAGACCGGAATCGCGATCATTATCGAATAGTGTGTCGCAGTGGTCGCGCCGAGGGTTTGCGCAATAAGAAAGCCGACGATGGCCGAGAGAAATGCAATCCATCCGAGCTTGTGTGAGCGAGAAAGACTCACTCCGCCGCCTCGCTTACCTCTTCCCCAGCGGGCGGCATGTTGTGCCCCAGCAACCGAAGCACATCCGCTGCGCATTCGACCACATTGCTGCCGGGGCCGTAAATGCCCTGCACGCCTGCATCGCGCAGGAAGTCGTAGTCCTTTTGCGGGATCACGCCGCCGGCGATGACCTTGATATCGGCGCGGCCCGCTTCCTTCAGAAGGCCGATCAATTCGGGGATGAGGGTCTTGTGACCTGCCGCAAGACTGCTCGCGCCGATGGCGTCGACGTCGTTTTCGAGCGCCATGTCGCGAGTTTCTTCCGGCGTCTGGAACAACGGGCCGGAAACGACCTCGAAGCCCATGTCGGCAAACGCGCTGGCGATGACGTTCGCGCCGCGGTCATGGCCGTCCTGACCCATTTTGGCGACCATCAGCTTCGGCGCGCGGCCGAGGCGGCGCTCGACCGCCTTCACGCCCTCGACCACCTGCGCATAACGGTCATCGTCCGAATAGGCTTCGGAATACACACCGCGCACGGGCTTGGGCATGGTGTCGTAGCGCCCATAGGCGTCTTCCATCGCCTGGCTGATCTCGCCCAGCGTCGCATCGTGGCGCGCCGCCTCGACTGCCAGTGCAAGGAGGTTGCCCTCACGCTGCGCTGCACCGCGAGCGAGCGCGTCGAGCGCGGCCTTGCAGGCGAATTCGTCACGACCTGCGCGGACCTTTTCCAGCCGCGCGATCTGGCTCTGGCGCACGGCGTGGTTGTCGATATCGAGCGTGTCGATCTCGTCTTCCTTGTCGCGGCGGTATTTATTCACACCCACGATCACGGTCTCGCCCCGGTCGACGCTGGCTTGCTTGGCCGCCGCCGCTTCCTCGATCTGCGCCTTGGGTTTGCCGCTGGCGACATATTCGGTCATCCCGCCTGCCGCCTCGACCTCGTCGAGCATCTTTTTCGCCTCGTCCACCAGCGCGGCGGTGAGGCTTTCGATGTAATAGCTGCCGCCCAGCGGATCGGCGACATTGGTGATGCCGGTCTCTTCCTGGATCACCAGCTGCGTGTTGCGCGCGATGCGGGCGGAGAAGTCGGTCGGCAGCGCGATCGCCTCGTCCAGTGCATTGGTGTGGAGAGACTGCGTGCCGCCCAGCACCGCCGCCATCGCCTCGATCGTGGTGCGGATGACGTTGTTGTAGGGGTCCTGCTCCTGCAACGAGACGCCGCTAGTCTGGCAGTGCGTGCGCAGCATCTTGGACTTGGGGTTCTGCGCCCCCAGCCCTTCCATGACATCGTGCCACAGATGACGCGCGGCGCGCATCTTGGCGATCTCCATGAAGAAGTTCATGCCGATGCCCCAGAAGAAGGACAGGCGCGGCGCGAAGGCATCGATATCGAGGCCCGCTTCCATCGCGCGCTTGGCGTATTCCTTGCCGTCGGCGATGGTGAAGGCGAGCTCCTGCACCGCGGTCGCCCCGGCCTCGTGCATGTGATAGCCCGAGATCGAAATGCTGTTGAATTTCGGCATGTTGGCCGAAGTATATGCGATGATGTCCGAAACGATCCGCATGCTCGGTTCGGGCGGATAGATGTAGGTGTTGCGGACCATGAACTCCTTGAGGATGTCGTTCTGGATGGTCCCTGCGAGCTTGTCCTGGGAGACGCCCTGCCGCTCCGCCGCGACGATGTAGAAGGCGAGCACGGGGATCACTGCGCCGTTCATCGTCATCGACACGCTCATGGTGTCGAGCGGGATCTGGTCGAACAGGATTTCCATATCGCGCACGGTGTCGATCGCGACGCCCGCCTTGCCGACATCGCCGACCACGCGCGGATGGTCGCTGTCATAGCCGCGGTGCGTGGCGAGGTCGAAGGCGACCGAGAGGCCCTTCTGCCCGGCGGCAAGGTTGCGGCGATAGAAGGCGTTCGATTCCTCGGCGGTCGAGAAGCCCGCATACTGGCGGATGGTCCAAGGACGGCCTGTGTACATCGAGGCGTAGGGCCCGCGCGTGAACGGCGCGATGCCGGGGACGCCGGGATCGAGCCCCTCGGTGTCCTCGCTCGTGTAGAGCGGCTTCACATCGATCCCCTCGGGCGTGTGCCAGGTGAGGTCGCGGCCTTTCACCTCCTTGTCAGCGAGGGGCTTCCAGTCGTCATAGGTGGGTTTGTCGGTCATGATCGCACTCAGGCTTTTGCACTCGGGCGGGCGGACACGTGTTCGTGCCAGCCGCGCAGGTTTTCGCAATCCTCTGGCATGCCGCAGCCGACGAACTCGGCGAAATCGGCTGTCGTCAGCAGGAGGATGTCGGCCGCGCTATAGGCCGGTCCGGCAAGGAAATCGCGGTCCGCCAGCGATTGGTCGAAGAAGCGGAAGGCCTCGGCGACGCGCGGGCGGTTGGCTTCGCCCCACTCGGCATTGCGACCGGGAAGTGCGGCGGTGAAGGGATGCGTGTGGACCCACACCGCAGCAATAGGCGGCATCGCGATCATTTCGACCCGGCGGCTCCACATTTCGATCTCCGCGATTTCGAGCGGGGTCGTGCCGAACATCGGCGGATCGGGATGGAGCGCCTCGAGATAGCGCATGATCGCCACGCTTTCGGCAATCACCGTGCCATCGTCGAGTTCGAGGATCGGCGTCTGCCCGCGCGGGTTTTTGGCGACATAATCCGGCGCCTTTTGCTCGCGTTTGGGGATCGAGACTTCGCGGGCAGGCAGGTCGATGCCCTTCTCTGCCGCGAAAATGCGGACGCGCCGCGGATTGGGTGCCGGGTTTGGGCTGTCGTAGAATAGCATCGTGGTCCTCTCTCCCGCGCGGTTCAGTTCGACCAGTGCGTCGTTTCCTTGGGCGTTTCCATAATCTCGGTCAGCTGGCCCATCATGTCCTTCGGGTGGAGGAAGAAGATCGGCGTGCCATGCGCGCCGATGCGCGTTGGGCCGAGGATGCGCTTGCCCTTCTCCTCGAACCAGCTACGCGCTTCCTCGATATCCTCGACTTCGTAGCACAGGTGGTGCTGCCCGCCCGCGGGGTTCTTGGCGAGGAAACCGGCGATGGGTGAGGCATCGGACAGCGGCTCGATCAGCTCGATCTGCGTGCCGAAGCTGGGGCCGCTCTCGGTCGGATCGCCGGGCGTATCGACGAAGCAGACCTTCACGCCCTGCTCTTCCAGGTCGAAGGGCTCCCGGATTTTCGTCGCGCCCATCACGTCGCGGTAATAGGCGATCGATTCCTCGATCGATGGCGTGGCGACGCCGATGTGGTTGAGACGGCCGAGTTTCATGCGCCTGCTCCTGCAAAAACGAATGGCGCGATCCCGCTAACGGAACCGCGCCACTCAATGCAATGCCTAGCCGCGCGAAATCATTCGCCGGTGGAGATATCCCCCAGCCCTTCGACATATTCGGCGCCCGCGAGGATTTCCGCCGAGCTGCCTTCGAAGCTATCGCCGATCGGCTGCACGCGCCCGCCGAGGCAGGTGCCGAGGAAGCCTTCCATCGCGGCGAAGAAGCTCTGGCGGTTCTCGGGCTTCTGGAAGCCATGCCCTTCGTCGGGATAGTTGATGTAGGTCACCGGCAGGTTCTTCGCCTGCATCGCCGCGACGAGGTTGTCGGCTTCGGGCTTAGTCACGCGCGGGTCGTTACCGCCCTGACCGACCAGCAAGGGCACCTTGATATCGTCGATCCGGCTGATGGCGGAGCGGGCCAGCAGGTCCTCGCGCGCCTGCGGATCGCTCGGATCGCCGACATAGCGATACCATGTGCCGGCGAGGAACGGCTTCCAGTATTCGGGGAAGCTCTCGATCAGGGTGACGAGGCTGGACGGGCCGACGATATCGACACCGCAGGCGAACTTGTCCGGCGTGAAGGTGACGCCGATCAGCGTGGCGTAGCCCCCGTAGCTCCCGCCGCCGATGGCGACCTTGTCTTCCTGCGCGATACCCTCGCCCACGGCCCAGTCGACCGCATCGATCAAATCGTCATGCATCTTGCCGGCAAATTCGCCGACCGCAGCATTGGTGAACTCCTTCCCGAAGCCGGTTGAGCCGCGGTAATTCACGCTGAGCACGGCATAGCCGCGGTTGGCCATCCACTGGTGGATCGTGTTGTAACCATAGCCGTCGCGCGCCCACGGGCCGCCATGGACCCACAGCAGCATCGGCACCGCCTCGTCCGGCCGCCCGTCGCCATCGGCATCGCTGCCCGGCGGCAGGGTGAGGTATGACACCAGCGTCTTGCCGTCGCGTGACGTCAGCTCCAGCGGATGCATCGGCTGCAGCGGCGCATCGGCGAGATCGGGCCGCGTGGCGAACCACGGGGTCAGCCTGTCGGCGGTGCGATCATAGACGTAATACTGGCCGGGGGCCTGAGCCGAGCCGTCGTATACGATCCAGGTGTTGTCATCCTGCGACCGCGAGGTGACCGAGAATTCGCCCTCCAGATTTGCATCCAGGAAGTCGAGCTCGGCCTGCGCCTCGTCGTTCAGGGCGGTCCATTCGCTCTTCAGGTAATTCGTCGAATAGGCGATCGGCTCGTAGGTATCGTTATCGACCATGATGTTGCTGAGATCGGCCTGCTCGGGCTCCACGATTACCCGCCGCTCTCCGGTCGTGAGGTCGACCGCAACACCCGCCGCGAGGTTGCGGTCGCGGCTGTCGATCATGTAGACCGTGTTGTTGTCGCGCGAGAACTGGACGATGTTGGTGTTGAGCATGTCCTCGCTGGGAATGTCCGCGAACACCTCGCCCGGCGTCAGGTCCTCGTCGAGATAAACCGCCTGCATCCCGCCATCGGGCTGCGGGATCATCGCCATGCGCGGCTTGTAGGTGTTGTCGGTGATGAAGGACGCATATCCGGGGTTTTCGGCGATCAGCGTCCGCTCGCCGGTCTCGATGTCGTATTCGTAGAGATCGGTCAGCTGCGGATTGCGCTCGTTCGTGCCGACCAGGATAACGCCGGGCCGGTCGCGACTTGCGCCCATCAGCTGCGCACGGATACCATCTTCCAGCGGGGTAAGGTCGCGCGTTTCGCCGGTGCGCGGGTCGGTGGCATAGACGTGGTAGTTCTCGTCCCCGTCATTGTCCTTCACAAACATCACGTATTTGCTGTCGACCGACCAGAGGTGGTTGGAAATGCCGCGATGGCGATCATCGGTGACGACCTTGCCATTCGACGGATCGCTGGCAGGCGCGACCCAGACGTTCATCACGCCATCGTCGGGCGCGATCCAGCTGACCCACTGGCCATCCGGGCTGATACGCCCCTGGCTGGCGACCGGATTGCCGAACAATTCGCTCCGGTCGATCAGTTCGTATTCGGATAGCGCGTGATGTTCGGCATGGCCGACACCGGTCATCATGGTCGAAGCGGCAAGCGCCGAGGCTGCCAGCAAAGTCTTCTTCATTGAAATGCCTCCTCCTGATTACGCAGGGGAAGCTATCTCTGAGAATAGACGGAGTCTAGCCGTGCTACCGACCTTCTAAGCTACAGCGATGCTTCCCGCTTACCATCCATGCGGAGTACCTAGAGAGGAATATTATCGTGCTTCTTCCACGGGTTTTCGAGCTGCTTCGTCCGCAGCTTGCGTAGCCCGAGCGCAATCCGCCGACGGGTCGAGTGCGGGTAGATCACCTCGTCGATATAGCCACGCGATGCCGCCACAAAGGGGTTGGCGAAGCGGTCTTCGTACTCCTTGGTTTTCTCGGCGATCTTGTCGGGGTCGTCGCGATCCTGGCGGAAGATGATCTCCACCGCACCCTTCGCGCCCATCACGGCGATTTCGGCGGTCGGCCAGGCGTAGTTCAAGTCTCCGCGCAGGTGCTTGGAGGCCATCACGTCGTAGGCGCCGCCATAGGCCTTGCGGGTGATCACGGTGATCTTGGGCACGGTCGCCTCGGCATAGGCGAACAGCAGCTTCGCGCCGTGCTTGATGATGCCGTTATGCTCCTGCGCCGTGCCGGGGAGGAAGCCGGGCACGTCGACGAAGGTCAGGATCGGGATTTCGAAGGCATCGCAGAAGCGCACGAAGCGCGCGGCCTTCTTCGACGATGCGATATCGAGCACGCCGGCAAGCACCATCGGCTGGTTCGCCACCACACCGACCGTGCGCCCTTCCACCCGGCCGAAACCGCAGATGATGTTGGCGGCATGGTTCGGCTGGATCTCGAAGAAGTCGCCCTCGTCCAGCGTCTTCCGAATGACCTCGTGCATGTCATAGGGCTGGTTGGCGTTGTCCGGGATCAGCGTGTCGAGGCTCGGCTCCTCGCGGTCCCAGGCGTCGGCTGTCGGGCGCTCGGGCACGTCTTCGCGGTTCGATAGTGGCAGGTAATCGACGAAATTGCGGGTCGCGAGCAGCGTCTCGATGTCGTTCTCGAACGCATTGTCGGCGACCGAGGTCTTGGTCGTATGTGTCTTAGCCCCGCCAAGTTCCTCCTGCGTGACGACCTCATTGGTCACCGTCTTCACCACGTCGGGCCCGGTGACGAACATATAGCTGCTGTCCTCCACCATGAAGATGAAGTCGGTCATCGCCGGCGAATACACCGCCCCGCCCGCGCACGGTCCCATGATGAGGCTGATCTGCGGCACGACGCCGCTTGCCAGCACGTTGCGCTGGAACACCTCGGCATAGCCGCCGAGGCTGGCCACACCCTCCTGGATGCGTGCACCGCCAGAATCGTTGAGGCCGATCACTGGCGCACCGACCTTCATCGCTGTGTCCATGACCTTGCAGATCTTCTCCGCATGCCGCTTGGAAAGAGAGCCGCCGAAGACAGTGAAATCCTGCGAGAAAACATAGACCAGTCGGCCGTTGATCGTGCCCGATCCGGTGACCACGCCGTCACCGGGGATCTTCTGGTTTTCCATGCCGAAATCGACGCAGTCGTGTTCGACATAGCGATCGAGCTCTTCGAAGCTTCCCTCGTCCAGCAGCACCTCGAGCCGTTCGCGCGCGGTCAGCTTGCCCTTGGCGTGCTGCGCATCGATGCGTTTCTGCCCGCCGCCCAGCTCGGCAGCTTCGCGGCGACGTTCCATTTCGGCGATATTGGCGGACATGCTCTCTCCGTGAAATCTCTCGGCCAAGCGCCTAGAGCCGAGCGAGCCGCAGCGTCAATGTCGGAGCGCACTTATCAGGAATTCGACATTGCCTTCCGGTCCGGTGATCGGGCTTTCGACGATCCCCTGCACTTCGAAGCCGAGGCCCTCGGCCCAGTCGCGCACCTCGTCGCAGACCCGGCTATGCAGCGCCGGATCGCTGACCACGCCCTTCTTGCCGACTTCTTCGCGCCCGACCTCGAACTGCGGCTTGATCAGCGCGACGAGGCGGCAGTCGCGTTCGGCCAGTTCGAGCGGGCGCTCCAGAACCTTTGCGAGACCGATGAAACTCGCATCGCAGACCACCCAGCCGACCGGACGGTCGATCATCTCGCGTGTCAGAATGCGCGCGCTGGTTTGCTCCAGCACGGTCACCCGCTCGTCCTGTCGCAATTTCCAGGCGAGCTGGTTGGTGCCGCTGTCGACAGCGAACACATGGTCCGCCCCACCCTGCAGCAGCACGTCGGTGAAGCCGCCGGTCGAGCTGCCGATATCCATGGCGGTTGCGCCGCGCGGATCGAGCCCGAAATGTTCGATCGCATGGGCGAGCTTGATGCCGCCGCGGCTCACCCAGGGATGATCGCGGCCACGCACATCGAGCGGCGCATCCTCCGGCAGCTGCTGACCCGGCTTGGCAAGCTTCTGCTCGCCGGAAAATACCAGCCCGGCCATCACCAGCGCCTGCGCGCGGGTGCGGCTTTCGACCAGTCCACGGTCCACCAGCATCTGATCGAGGCGTTTCTTTGTCGGCATCGGAAAGAAAGCGCCTAGCGGGCATTGAGGGTATATGAAACCGATCTATGCCCATGCCGCAGGCGCGCTCGCGCTGAGTTTCACCATCGCCGCCTGCGTGCCGGCCCCGGACTCGACACCTGCTCCCGAGCAGGTTGCGACAGCTACGCCGCCTGCGACTCCCACGCCGAGCGCGGCTCCGTTGCCACCTCCGCCGGTCGAGGCAAACTGGATCGACCGCCCGCAGACTGCTGGCACTTGGCGCTTCAGCGGCAGTCAGGCAGCTTTTGTCGAACGTGATAGCCAGGGCGGCCCAGTCGCTCCGAGCACTCCGTTGTTCATCATGGAATGCAACGGGAATGCCGTGCGTCTCTCGACGCAGATGCCCCGACAAGGCGCTCGCGCAATGGCGATACGCACCGAAACGGCTTCACGGACGCTTCCGCTCTCGCCAGTTTCCGGAAGCGCCGAACCCGCGTTCGCCTTCACTGACCTGCAACCTCGCGATCCGCTGCTCGATGCCATGGCGCTCACCCGCGGTCGTTTCGCTGTCGAGGTACAGGGCGCGCCGTCGCTTTATCTCCCCGCCTGGGCCGAGGTGACACGCGTGATCGAAGACTGCCGACGATAGACAAAAGGCCCGCGCAAATTGGCCGGGCCACAAAAACCAATTCTGACGTGGGAAAACTTTTTTTCAAGCCTTGAATTGCGCGCCGCGGCGCAACAAATTGGCAATCAAGATCAGCGGGTAGCGCGGTCTTGGCCCCCGGTGAAACGGGGATCTAGCTCACAAGCTTGAAAGGAGGTGATCCGATGTCTCATGGTTCAGTAGCGAGGTCGGTGAAGATCCCTACGGAGCATATTCGGTAACATTCCTGCCGAGTAAGGCTACGTGAGCGGCGCTTCCGGCCGCTGACCATGCGAAGGCCAGTCTCTCCCTAGGGCGAGGCTGGCCTTCTCATTTTTGCTTGGAGCGGAAAGCGCATCCGCGCTTTCCTTCGGCACCAGCCCACTCCCCCACCCGGCCACCCAATCAGTATAATGCCGTGGGTGGACGGGTGGGGGAGAGGGCTGGTGCAGCAAGCTATCCACGAATGTCGATAGCGCACCCAGAAAAGAATCCAGAGTGGGCCGGTACCGAAGGGAAGCACGGATGTGCTTACCGCACGCGACAAAAGCTTCTCTCCCAAATCTTGCGAAAAATCCCTGCTGGCCTTACGCGCGCAGGCATGGATTTCGAGCACCTCCCCCACCCCGCCCCGGTCCCCGGCGAGACGCGCCAGCAGGCGTTGCAGGACCCGGGCTTCGGCAAGCTCTTCACCGACCACATGGTCGTGATCGATTACGATGCAGATAAGGGCGGATGGCACAAGGCGACGCTCGGCCCGCGCGAGCCGATCAGTCTCGATCCGGCAGCGGCCGTTCTGCACTACGCGCAGGAAATCTTCGAGGGCATGAAAGCCTACAAGCAACCGGACGATGGCCTCGCCCTGTTCCGCCCCGAACAGAACGCCCGCCGCTTCAACGAGAGTGCGCGGCGCATGGCAATGCCAGAATTGCCGGAAGAGCTGTTTCTCGAATCGATCCGCCAGCTCGTCGGGGCGGACCGCGACTGGGTGCCGAGCGACCCCGACGGCTCGCTCTACCTGCGCCCCTTCATGTTCGCCTCCGAAGCCTTTCTCGGCGTACGTCCGGCCCGGCAGTACAAATATATTCTGATTGCCAGCCCCGTCGGCCCATATTTCAAGGGCGGCGCCAAGCCGGTGAAGATCTGGGTCAGCCGTAATTATACGCGCGCCGCCCCCGGCGGGACCGGCGCCGCGAAAACGGGCGGGAACTACGCCGCGAGCCTCGTCCCGCAGGCGGAAGGCATCGAAAATGGTTGCGATCAGGTCGTCTTCCTAGACGCGGTCGAGAAGAAGTGGATCGAGGAACTGGGCGGCATGAACCTGTTCTTCGTGTTTGACGACGGCACGGTGGTTACCCCACCCCTGACCGGCACGATCCTGCCTGGCATCACCCGCGACAGCCTCATCCAGTTGCTGCGCGAAGAGGGCCTGCAGGTACGCGAGGAACCTTACAGCATCGACCAATGGCGCGCCGATGCCACTAGGGGCAAGCTGCTCGAGACGATGGCTTGCGGAACGGCTGCGGTCGTCACACCGGTCGGCACGGTCCTCGGCCCGGATGGCGAATTCACCATCGGCAGCGGCGGCACCGGGCAAATGACCACCAAGGTCCGCGAGAAACTGGTCGGCATCCAGAAGGGCCGCGTCGCTGATACGAACGGCTGGGTGATGCGGCTGTAAGACGCCTGCCACGCGCAGTTTACGCTCCTTCAAGGTCTATGGGGTATGCAAGGGCGATGAGCACGACCGACCGTATCGTAACCGCCCAACTCGACGAGGCGCATGACGGACTGCATTACCGCTGTGGCGGTTTGTGGGACGTGCACTCGATCGACGAGTTGTTCGCCTGCCTCAACGAGGCCTGCCTGCCCTTGGTCAAGCAGCGCAAGGCGATCTATTCGCTCGGCGATTTCCACCACTGCCGTGCCCCAGGATCGCGAAACTGCGGAAAAAATCGGCGACTATCTTCGCACCGCCAAGCAATTTGGCCTTAACCGGACCGCGATCTACGGTGCCCCGGTGCTGATGCGCATGCAGTACAAGCGTGTCGCGCCGGATGTGATTGTCGAGTTCTTCGACACGAAAGCCGAAGCGCTGCAATGGCTGCGCGCCGATCGCTGATCAGTCAGCGCATTCCTTCAAGGCATCGCGCATCGCATCGATCAGCCAGCTGGCGGCCGTCCTCAGCCGGGTATCGCGCCGCCACAAAGCACTGAGCGTGTAATCGGCGCCTGGTTTTTCCGGCAGATCGAGCTGGCACAATCGCCCTTCCACTAAATCGGCAGCGATAGTGTGTCGCGGCATGTTGCCCCAGCCGATCCCTTCCTTCAGCAGGGCATGCTTCGCGCCGAGATCGGCCAGCCGCCAGCTTTGGGGAGACAGGACGGAGAACTCCCGCCCTTCGGTCAGTGGCGAACGATCCGACAGGACAAGCTGCAAGTGCTTGCGACTTTCGCCCGGCTTCGCACCTGATCGCGCCAAGGGATGATCCGGCGCGGCGACCGGCACCAGCTCGACCCGGCCGATAGCCTGCCGTTCGAGCTCCTCTTGGCTGGCCAGCACCGGCCCGCCGATGGCAAGGTCAGCGCTGCCGTCGAGCAGGCATGCGGCCACTGCTCCCAATGCTTCGACTTGTAGCCGCAGCGCGGTGGTCGGAAACATCGTCCGGAATCGACGCAGGACAGTCGCCGTAACTTCGCCCGGCATCATCACATCGACGACCAGCGAGACCTCGCTTTCGAGGCCCGCGTGGAGGCTCTGAGTTTTCGCTAAGAGCGTATCGATGCCATCGGCCACCGCCTTGGCTTCCACCAGCAGGCCCTTGCCCGCCTCGGTCAGCACCGGGCGGCGCGATCCCTCGCGCTCGAACAGCGACACGCCGAGCTGCGCCTCCATCTGCGAGATGCCGTAGCTGACGGCCGATACCGCCCGACCCATCTTGCGCGCGGCTGCGCCGAAACTTCCTTCCTCGGCGACCGCGAGGAAGATGCGCAACTGATCGAGGCTAGGCTCGCCCAGCTTCACTGTTCTGATTTCCTAAACATCTTGCCGCGTTTTATCGCAGTTATCGGAACAAACGGCAAGGCCTATCTGCTAGTCCAACGACACCTTCCCTCACAGGAGCAGGCAAATGATCGAACACCGTCCCTTCGACAGTCTCGGCAAGGCCAATCATGGCTGGCTGGATGCGAACCACCACTTTTCCTTCGCCGGTTACCACGATCCTTCGCGCGTCAACTGGGGAGCGCTGCGCGTGTGGAACGACGACAGGATCGCGCCCAAGAGCGGCTTTCCCACCCATCCCCACAACGACATGGAAATCATCACCTATGTTCGCACCGGCGCGATCACCCATCGCGACAGCATGGGCAACGAAGGACGTACCGAAGCGGGCGATGTGCAGGTGATGAGCGCCGGGCGCGGTGTTGCGCATTCGGAATTCAATCTGGAGGACGAGGAAACCACGCTGTTCCAGATCTGGATCATTCCGGAGGAGCGCGGCGGCGATCCCGACTGGGGTGCGCGACAGTTTCCCAAAGACGATCGCGCCGGACAATTCGTGCCCCTCGCCAGCGGCGTTGCGAACGACGACGACGCATTGCCCATCCGCACCGATGCCCGCGTGCTCGGCGCGACCGTGAAGGCCGGCGAGAGCGTGACCTACAGGCCGCGCACTGCCGACCGTCACCTCTATCTCGTGCCGGCCACCGGCAGCATCCGCGTGGGCGACATCGAAGCGCAGGCCCGCGATGGCATCGCCATTACCAAGGAAGACAGCATCACCATTACCGCCCTCGAGGACAGCGAACTCGTCCTCGTCGATGCGGCCTGAGCAGGAGTAGAACCATGACGAATATCCTCCACATCACCAGCAGCATCCGCGGCGATGACAGCGTTTCGACCAGCCTCGGCAACAGACTGGTCGCAAAGCTCGCTGGCAAAAACGTCGTCACGCGCGACCTCGCCAAGAACGACCTGCCCTTCATCGATGCCGAACGGCATGCGGCCAACCTTGCGCCCTACGCCGACCGTTCGGAGGCGCAGCATGGTCTAGCGAAGATCGCCGACGAGCTGATCGACGAACTCGAGGCAGCCGACACGATCGTCTTCAGCGTACCGGTCTACAACTTCACGATTCCCGCCACGCTGAAGGCCTGGGCCGATCTCGTCGCACGCGCCGGGCGAACCTTCCGCTACACGCAGAACGGACCGGAAGGCCTGCTCACCGGCAAGACGGTCTATATCACGGCAGCGACCGGCGGAACGGCGATCGGCAGCGATATCGATTTCATGTCGCCCTGGTTGAAGTTCTTCCTCGGCTTCCTCGGTTTGACCGATGTGCGGATAGTCGCAGCGGACGGCATCATGGGCGAAGGCGGCGAAGAGAAAATTGCCGCGGCCCATCAGGAAGTAGAACGGCTGGCCGCGTAATCCTCCGACCCTCCCCTCCCTTACGCGCCAGCGACGTGCCGGGAAGCTCGATCAGCTTTCCGGCACGTTTCGCTTCAAGTCGTCGAGCCACAGATCGGCCACCGCATCGCTCGGCGCGCGCCAGTCGCCGCGCGGTGAGAGGGCTCCGCCCGCGCTAACCTTCGGACCATTGGGCAAGGCGCTGCGCTTGAACTGGCTGAAGGCGAAGAAGCGTTTCACGAAATTTTCGAGCCACTTCGCAATCGTGGCGAGGTCGTATTCGTTCTTGCGCTCTTCGGGAAAGTCGATCGGCCACAGACCTTCCTTCGCATCCTTCCACGCATGCCATGCGAGAAACGCGACATGGCTCGGACTCTGCCCATAACGGACGATATGGTGGAGAAAGAAGTCGTTCAGCTCGTAGGGCCCGATGATCGACTGGGTGGACTGGATCGCGCCGTCCTCACCCGCAGGCACAAGCTCCGGGCTGATCTCGGTATCGAGAATGGCGAGCAGCACCTCGTCGCACTGCTCGTCGAACTGGCTGGTCGTGGTGGTCCAGCGGATGAGGTACTGGATCAGCGTCTTGGGAACGCCTGCGTTGACGGCGTAGTGGCTCATCTGGTCGCCCACGCCATAGGTGCACCAACCGAGCGCCAATTCGGAGAGATCGCCGGTGCCGATCACGAAGCCTGAGTGGTGGCCGGCCAAGCGGAAGAGGTAGTCGGTACGCAGCCCGGCCTGCACGTTCTCGAACGTCACATCGTAATGCGGCTCGCCATCGGCAAAGGGGTGGCTGATGTCTTCGAGCATCTGCCGCGCGGCGGGCTTGATGTCGATTTCCTCCGCCGTGATCTCGAACGCGTTCATGAGCTTCCATGCATTCGACTTGGTGTCCTCCGACGTGGCGAAGCCGGGCATGGTATAGCCGCGAATGTCGCTGCGTGGGCGCCCGAGCCGATCCATCGCCTTGGCCGCGACCAGCAGGGCATGCGTGCTGTCGAGCCCGCCGGAGATACCGATGACGAGCGATTTCGCGCCTGTTGCCTGTATGCGCCGCATCAGCGCATCGACCTGTATGTTGAAGGCCTCGTAGCAATCCTCGTCCAGCTTGTGCGCGCGGTTCGGCACGAAGGGGAAACGACGGATCGGGCGCTCCAGTCCCTTGTCGCCGAGTCTGGGCGCATGTTCGAACCCGACCTGGCGGAACCAGTCTTCGGGCCGCCCCGCAGCATCGGCCGCATCGCCCCATGTCTGCATGCGCATGCGTTCGGCCAGGACGCGCTTCGTGTCCACATCGGTCACGCAGAGTTCGGGAGCGAGATCGAAGCGCACGCTTTCGACCAGCAGGTCGCCCAGCTCGTACACCATGCCCTGCCCATCCCACGCGAGGTCGGTCGTGCTTTCGCCGTGCCCGCTGGCCGAATAGGCATAGGCGCAGACCAGGCGCGAGGAGCTGGCGCGGGAAAGCATGTGCCGTTCGTCCGACTTGCCGATGGTGATGTTGGATGCAGACAGGTTGCAGAGGATCGTCGCGCCTGCCAGCGCGGCGAGCGCGCCGGGCGGATTGGGCGACCAGAAATCCTCGCATATCTCGATTCCGAAGGTGAAGCCGGGGAAGTCGTTAGCGGCAAACAGCAGGTCGGTGCCGAAAGGCACGCTCGTCCCGCCCACTTCGATTTCCAGCCCGACACAATCCCGGCCGTGGCTGAACCAGCGCTTCTCGTAGAATTCGCGGTAGTTCGGCAGAAAGCTCTTGGGCACCGCGCCCAGCACTTCGCCGCGCGACAAGACGACGGCGCAGTTGTAAATCCGGCCATTGCGCCGTAGCGGTGCGCCGATGACGAGGACCGGCGAGAAACTGCGGGTCGCTTCGCACACCTCGCCCAGATGGCGCTCAACGGCATCAAGGAGCGCTGCCTGCAAATGCAAATCGTCAATGGCGTAGGAAGAGAGGCTGAGCTCGGGATAAAGCAGCAAGTCGACGTGCCGATCATGCGCCATTTGCGCCTGCTCGACGATCCCCGCCGCATTGAACGCCACATCGGCCGTACGCGTGCTCGGCGTCGCAGTGGCGACCCTGACGAAGCCGTGCGTGTGCAGGTCGTAGAACGGGTGCGTGTCGCTTTGACTCATCGGTCTCGCTTCTTGTTTGATTGCTGGATGGGCAGATACCGGCTCCAGCCAGTCGGCCGGCTGGCAGATGCCGAGTTCGGACATGCGGCGCTGGACGGCTGCGCGGGCAATGCGACCCTTGGCCTCCCAGCCATAGACTGTTCGGCTCGGCCAGGGTTCCGGCTCGCCATACTGCTCGCCGAATTCTGCTGCGGTCAACGGAGGGTCAAGCGCTTCCCTAAAAGCGCGAATTCTGGCTCCGGCGCGGTGCATCGCCCTCTGCGGTATCCTTTTCGGATACTTTAGGCAAGCTCGCTGCGTTTCTCAGCCATCTCGTTGCGGAAGCCATTGAGCACCGGGCCTGCCGAATGCGAGGCCCCCGCCTGATGTGCGAAGGCAAGCATCAGATTTTTGCCCAAGCCACCGGAATTGAGCTTGATTGCCTCTTCGCCGACACCGTCATCCTCGACGGTCAGTCGCCACCCGCCGTCAACAGCCTGCAGGAACACTCCGATCTTGCCGAGCCGGCCTTCGGGGAACGCATATTTCGCACAGTTCGAGATCGCTTCGTTCAGGTAGAGGCCGATAGCCACCGCCGTTTCGCTCGGCAGCCTCATCGGCTCGATCTCGCGGTAGACATTGATGTTTTCGGTCAAGGCAGCCCGCTCGATCCGGTCCAACAGGACATCGAGATATGGTTTCATCGCGACATCGCCGCCCTCTTCGTGGTCCAGCGTCAAGGTGGAATAGGCATCGGCGAAGGTCCGCACGCGGCCGACCGCATCTTCCAGCGCGCCATGCAGGCTCGGGTCGGACATCTGCCGTTTCTGGATTTCGAGCAGACTGGCCACCAGCGCGAAATTGTTCTTGGTGCGATGCTCGAGCTCGGCAAGCAGCGTCAGCCGTTTGTCCGCGCGCTCGCGGATTTCCTTCATGGTGCTCTGCGCAGCCCGACGGAACGCTTCGGCGAAGATGATGACGATCAGGCAGCAAACGGCGTTGAGCAGCACGCGCGCCGGATCGGTCGGGTTGGTAAAGAAAAAGGACGACTGCCCAGGCAGTACGAAATACCACGCCCAAAAGAAGGTGACGACGAAAGACACCAGCCCCGCCCGCCAGTGCCCATAGAAGGTCGCCAGCAACACTGTCGGATAGATCAGCGCGAACGGCCCGGACTCCGGCGCCCACATGTCATAGAGCGACCGCAACCCAATCATCGCCGCTGCACAAATGGCACCGAACGTCAGCTGCGCCGCGAGCTTCCCACGACCAGTGATAAATTGTCGACTGACATCGAATTCCGCGAGACGCTGCACCCCGTCTCTCCTATCGGGGAAGCCAATTCCGTAAGCACGTTGCGGTTCGGAAAGCCGAAACACCCCGGGCATCGGCTCCGCTCTTATATTGAGATTATTGCAACCTGTCGACTCGTCTTGCGCACAATCAGGCAGCTGCAAGTAAATCGGCTGCGCTGGGGCTTTCCTGCAACAACTCGATCAAACCACGTTCTTCGCGGGTCAGCCAGCGCGTCGCTCGCGGCAGCCGCAGGCCATGCCTCCAATCCTCCTGCCGATCAACGAGATCGATGACAGCCGGATGGATATAGCTCTTGCGCGTAACCGCAGGTGTATTGCCCAGCTGCCCAGCCACGCAATCGAGCAGGGCCTTCATCGGCATCCGGCCCTCGCCATCGCGCAGGCACTCGAACCCCATCACGCTGGCGTGCCAGGTGCGGAAGTTCTTCGCTGTAAAGCGCTCGCCCATGCAGGCTTCGAGGTATTCGTTCACATCGCCGGAATCGACAGTCTGCACCTCGCCATCCTCGTCGATATATTTGAAGACGTTCTGACCGGGCAGGTCCTGCATCTTGCGCACCGCGCGAGCGAGGCTGCCGTCGGTCAGGGTGACTTCGCGCATCTTGCCGGACTTGCCCTTGTACCGCAATTTGAGCGTCTTCCCGGTCACCTCGGCATGCTTGCGCCGCAAGGTCGTCGCGCCGTAGCTTTTGTTGCGCTCCGCATAGCCCGTGTTCCCGACACGAACTGCGCCCAGATCGAGCAGCCGGATGACGCTGGCCGTCGCCCGCTCTCGAGTCAGCTTGCTTCCTTTAAGATCCTCCTCGACCTTTTTGCGCACCAGCGGCAGCAGGCTCCCGAATTCGATGCAGCGGTCGAACTTTTCGCCCTCGCGCTCGGCCCGGAAATCGGGGTGATAGCGATATTGCTTGCGGCCTTTCGCATCTATGCCGGTGGCAAGGATATGGCCGTTCGGTGCGGGGCAGAACCATTCGTCTACATAGGCGGGCGGCAAGGCGATCGCGTTGAGCCGACGCTTCTCCGCCCGGTCGGTGATCAGCCGACCTTTCGGATCGTAATAGGCCCATCCCTTCCCCGCACCCTTGCGGGTGATACCGGGCAAATCGTCGTCGACATAGATGAGCTTGGTCATGGCGTAGCGATAAACCGTGGGTGGGCTGTCACGGTTCCCCACCTTGCGACGAATGGACGAGTGACGTAGCCCGATCCTCAGAGGAGACCCCCAAATGGCCGATGCGATATATTCCCCGCCCGAAGTCTGGACCCACGACGCCGAGAATGGCGGAAAGTTCGCCAATATCAATCGGCCGACCGCCGGCGCGCGCGAAGAGAAAGACCTTCCCGTCGGAGCGCATGACTTCCAGCTTTACTCCCTCGCGACGCCTAATGGTGTGAAGGCGACGGTAATGTTCGAGGAGCTGCTCGAAGCGGGATACTCCGGTGCCGAATACGACGCCTGGACGATCAACATTGGCGAAGCACAGCAATTCACCAGCGGCTTCGTGGACATCAATCCTAACAGCAAGATTCCCGCCCTGCTCGACCGCAGCGGCGACAGCCCCGTCCGCGTTTTCGAAAGCGGCGCGATCCTGCTTCATCTCTCTGAGAAATTCGGCGCGTTCGTGCCGAGTGATCACACCCGCGCCGAAGTCCTCAGCTGGCTCTTCTGGCAGGTCGGGAGTGCACCATTCATCGGCGGCGGGTTCGGCCACTTCTATGCCTATGCACCCGAGAAGTTCGAATATCCGATCAACCGCTACGCCATGGAAACCAAGCGCCTGTTCGACGTCGCCGATCAGCGTTTGGCGCAATCGGAGTATCTCGGCGGCGACGACTACACGATCGCCGACATGGCGGCAGCACCGTGGCTCATCCCCTTCGTCGAGGGCACCATCTACAACGAAGCGCGCACCTTCCTGTCGATACAGGAATACGCAAACGTCGAGCGCTGGGCGAAACAGATCGCCGCGCGCCCCGCCGTGAAACGCGGGCGGATTGTCAACAAAGCGTGGGGTGACGAAAACGCACAGCTTCTCGAACGGCATTCGGCCAGCGATTTCGAGGGCAAGACACTCTAGCTCGGGGATGCTGGCCGGGTGGCAGAATTGACCTTCGGCCAGCTCCGCGCTGCGTGCCCCGCTTCCAAACCTGCATGTTCGCTTCGCGAGCAGGTTCGATCCTGAGCAAGCATGGTGCGAATTAGTGGCTGGGGTGGCAGGATTCGAACCTGCGCATGCCGGTACCAAAAACCGGTGCCTTACCGCTTGGCTACACCCCAGCAAGCGAGCGCCCCTATAGCCGAGCCGCGTCCAATGTGAAGGGGGCGGCACGAATTTTCGCGTACCTCTCGGCGAAACGCAACGTGCTTCCCGCACAGCCCCGCTCCATGTACAGTGGCCCTGTGAACCTGACCGAGCATCCCCTGCGACGTGAGCTCGTGCGCGAGATGCACTTGCGCCGCTTTGCACCGGTGCGCGCGCCGGCGTTCATTATGCAGATCGTGTCTCTCGTTTCGGACAGCGAGCGCGCAACCGAGTCCGAACTAATTGCGGAACTCGCCGGTCGGAACGATGTCGATCTGCATGCCGATGCGCGCCATGCGATGATCCCGCTGGATGGCGAGCGAGTCCTGCTGTGGGAGCAGCACACCGAAGCGACCACCCTCACGTTGATCGGCGGGATCGACATCGCGAATGACGACGCAGGTGCAGAGGGCATTATGGCGGACTGGCCCGGCGTGGTCGTCCGGGCCACGCGGATATTCGTCGAGAAAACGGAAAAGCAAGCGCGCAAGCGGCTCGACGAAATGGCCTTCGAAGACAGCGAATTGGTATGCTGCAAGGTCAATGCCGGGGTCATCATCTGGTCCGATTTCCGCATCCGGGAAGACGGCTTCGGCAGGTTGTTGATAACCGCTGGAGACGCGCGGCCGGACGAATTGGGACGGATCGTCCAGCGACTTCAGGAACTCGGCAATTACCGCAATCTCGCTCTGCTGGCCCTCCCCGAAGTGCGACGGCTCTCGCCGCGATTGGCCGACCTCGAGGATCGCCTCGCTCGCCATTCGCTTGAACTGGGTAGCGAAGGCAGCGCGAGCGACGAACGAGTGATGCAAGACCTCTCGGCCCTTTCGGCGGAATTGGCGCAGTTGCGGGTCGAATCCGGTTATCGGCTCAGCGCCAGCCGCGCCTATTCGCAGATCACCATGGACCGGCTGGGCGCACTTGCGATCGAGCCCGTGCCCGGCTTTCCGGACCTCGGCGAGTTCACCGAGCGACGCCTCGTGCCCGGCATGCGCACCTGTGAGACATTCGTCGAACGTCTGCGGCGCCTGTCGGAGCGGACCGGCGATGCGATCGCGCTGCTGAACACGCGGATCGACACCCGCATCAAGGCGAATAACCTCGATCTGTTGCGATCGATGGAAAGCAGCTTCAACCTTCAGTTGCGCTTGCAACACCTCGTCGAGGCGCTCTCCGTTATTGCCGCGACTTACTACGCGGTGGGCTTGATCGCTTTCGTGCTGAAGGGAGCATCCGCCTTTCCGGACGGCAAGGCGGTCGACATTGCTCTTGCCGTCATGGCACCGCTAGTTCTGCTGGCAATCTTCCTTTTGATTTCCCGCATCAGGAAACGGCACCTCGGAGAGAGCGGTACAGGCCGACCGAGAGAGGACTAACCGCTAGGATTGACAGCAAAAAGTGTCTATGGCGATTGACGACGTGGAGTGGATTGGATCTAGGAGAGTGATAAATGAAGAAAATCAGTATCCTGAAGGGAAGCATCGCTGCGGCCAGCCTGATGGCGCTTGCCGCCTGCGGTAGTCGCGCCGACGAAGAAGCGGCAGAACCGGCCGCGGCTCCGGAGCCGGCTGCAACAGAGACCGAAACGGCTACCGCGCCTGCAACCGAACCCGAAGTCGAGCCGAACGGCACCGTCATCGAAGTCCAGATGCTCACGCGCGATCCGGACGGAAGCGGCATGCAGGTGTTCAAGCCCAACCTTATCAATGCCAAGGTCGGCGACACGATCCGCTTCATTCCCACCGATCCAACGCATCAGTCGTCGTCGATCGCCGGCATGCTGCCCGAAGGCGCGCGTGGCTGGGAAGGAGAGATAAACGAACCGGTCGAATACGTAGTGCCGGTGCCCGGCGTATATGGCTTCCAATGCATCCCGCACTATTCGGCAGGGATGGTCGGTCTGATCATCGTGGAAGGCGAGGGCATGACGGAGAACCTCGAATCCGCGAAATCGACCACCCACCCGGGGCTCGCCGGTCGCAAGTTCGAGGAGATCTTCGCCCAGGCGGAAAGCGAGGGGATGCTCTCGCAATAGATCCTCGAGCTCTCGCGAAAAGCAAGCAAAAGCCCCGGCGTCCAGCTCAGGACTCCGGGGCTTTTCTCTGGCGGCGTCGTCGCCGGATTTGCAGCAGTCAGACGATGTCGTCGGTATCGTCCGCGCGTTTGCGCTCTGCCTCCCGGCGGCGCATTTCCTCCGCCGCCTCACCTTCTGGCGTGTCCATCGGATGCCGATTCTTCCGTTTACGCAAGAAGAAGGCGTAAAGCAGCGCAAGGATCAGGATGACCACGATGAGCGTGGTTAGCGAAAGGCCGGATAAGAGGGTGCCTTCATTCATGAGAATTTCCTCGGTCGGGCGGCAAGAGGCGCGCCGCCAGTCGTAAAATCAACTGTTTGCCGCGCAAAGTGGTTCCTAAGGCGTCAGGCAGCGGTCGCCATCCGGGCGAGTTCGCATTGCGACCAGATCTCGCTCAACGCGGTGATCAGCCGGTCGATATCGCCATCGTCGTGCACAGGAGACGGTGTCAGCCGCAGCCTTTCGGTGCCCACCGGGACGGTGGGATAGTTGATCGGCTGGACGTAGATGCCGTGATTGTCCATCAGCCAGTCGCTGATCCGTTTGCACTTGTGCGCATCGCCGACCATCACCGGGATTATGTGGCTGGGATTGGGCAGGTGCGGGATGCCCATGGCATCGAGCCGGGCGCGGACCTGCGCGACACGCTCCTTCTGCCGCTCGCGCTCGGCATTGCTCGTCTTGAGATGCTTGATGCTGGCGCAGGCCCCGGCGGCGACCGCCGGCGGCAGCGCAGTGCTGAAGATGAAACCGCTTGCGAAAGTCCGCACGAAATCGACCAGATCGGCGGACGCCGCGATATAGCCGCCGACCACGCCGAAGGCCTTGCCCAGCGTGCCCTCGATCACGGTGATCCGGCCCATCAGCCCTTCGCGTTCGGCAATCCCGCCGCCGCGCGGGCCGTAGAGGCCCACGGCATGGACCTCGTCGATATAGCTCATCGCGCCGTGCTTCTCGCACACATCCAGTATCTCGGCGATGGGGGCGATGTCGCCGTCCATCGAATAGACGCTCTCGAAAGCCACCAGCTTGGGCACTTCGGGGCCGAAGTTGGACAGCTTGCGATTGAGGTCTTCGGGGTCGTTATGCTGCCAGATCTTGTAGGGTGCGCGGCTGTGGCGAATGCCCTCGATCATGGACGCATGATTGAGCGCATCCGAGAACACCACGCACCCCGGGATCTTGCTCGCCAGCGTACCGAGACCCGCCCAGTTCGAGACGTAGCCCGAAGTGAACAGCAGCGCCGATTCCTTGCCGTGAAGATCGGCCAGCTCTTGCTCAAGCAGCACGTGATGGTGATTGGTGCCGGAGATGTTGCGCGTGCCGCCCGCACCTGCGCCGCACTCGTCGAGCGCCGCATGCATCGCATCGATTACGTCAGGGTGCTGGCCCATGCCGAGATAGTCGTTTGAACACCACACCGTAACTGCCTGCGTGTCCTCGCCGACAAATCGCGTCGCTTGCGGAAAGGAGCCGCGATGGCGCTTGATGTCGGTGAACACGCGATAGCGACCCTCCTCGCGGACGCCGTCGAGTTGCTGCTCGAAAAAGGCTTCGAAATCCATGGTCAGGTCACTCCCTCTTCAATCGCGCCCTGCGTCGCCTGCTTGCGGCTCGGCAGGGCCCAGCCCCACAGCGCGCCATCGCGCAGCGGCAGGGCGAAAAACATGTGCTCGATCGCGCCCAGCGCAGCGAGGGCGAACAGCAGGCTGGCGCCGACCATCTCCGCGCTTCCCGCCTCGGCAGCCAGCGCCAGCGAGCCAAGCCAGGCTGCCAGCGCAAATGAACCGACCAGCGTCACGGCCAGCAAGGCGGTGAACCGGTTGGGCCCGAAATAGCTGGTCAGATAGTCGAGATGCGGCGGCAGTATGTCGGTGCTGGCATTGGGCACTCCGGCATACATGTTGAACTTCGCGCTGAGGCGCAGGGCGAACAACAGCACGAAGGCCATGGCACCGAACTGGTTCGGGGCGCTCCAGGTTATCGCCAGCAACAACAGGGCCGTGAGCGCGAGGGCAATCTCGTGATGGATGACGACTTCGCTGGCGCGGGCGAAGCGCTGCCATCCCGATGCGCCCTCGGGGCACGGCGTCCGCCGCGGCCCCGCTACGGCGCCGGTCAGAAAGGCCAGCTCATGCCATGACCAGACAAGCAAGGCTCCGGCAAAAGCCAGGTAGACGCCTGTCACCGAAACGCTCTGGGCCGATTCCAGGATCAGCAGCAGCCCCCCCACCCCGGCGATCCCGCCCAGCATCAGGCTGCGCGGGAAGGTCGCCCGTTCGCGATTGTCGAGCCATGCGATGAGGCCGGTTGCAAAAAACCAGATCGCGATGGTGACGATCACCGGGAGGATATGGCCGCTCCAGCTTACCATGCGGGCTGCAGTCTCACGCTTTGCGGCAGCTCGTTCTTGCGGGTGCGATGGAGGTACATCTTGGCGAAGTTCCACCCCGCCCCGGCCATGCCGCCGACACGCTTGGCCATGCCGCCGAGGCCGCCCTGCTCCTTGCCATCCTCGATCCGCAGGACCGCCTGCCGCAGCGCTTCCATGCTCGCCCGGAACCGCAGGCTGTCGATATCGAGTTCCACCGGATAGACCTGACGGCTGATGCGATTGCAGATCTCGAACACTTTGTAGTCGTACCCGGTCGGATCGACGCCAAGCGCCTGGTGGAACACGGGCCGCGCGTGGTCCCGCACATACATCGTCGCGTAGACCGACAGCAGGAAGAACCGGATCCACAGCTTGTTGTGGCCTTTGAGCAGCTTGGGATCGGCGCGCATCAGCATGGCGAAGGCCTCGCCGTGGCGGAACTCGTCGTTGCACCACTCCTCGAACCAGTCGAAGATCGGGTGGAACTTGTTTTCCGGATTGGCCTGCAGGTGCCGGTAGATCGTGATGTAGCGCGCGTATCCGATCTTCTCGGACAGATAGACCGCGTACCAGATGAACTTCGGCTTGAAATAGGTGTATTTCTTGGTCTTCGTCAGGAAGCCGAGATCGACGCCGATACCTGCATCCTTGAGACTTTCGTTGATGAAGCCGGCATGGCGGCTCTCGTCCCGGGCGAGCAGTTTGAACAGCTGCTTCACGTCGGGGTTCTTCGTCCGCCGCGCAATTTCCGCATACAGGACGCAGCCGGAGAATTCCGAGGTCATCGAGCTGACCATAAAATCGGTGAATTCGGCGCGCAGTTTCGGTTCGAGGTTTTCGATGATCCCGGCGAAACTGCCCTTGTCGCGAAAGTGCTTCTTGTTCGGATCGCCCAGCATGTCCGCAATCAGCTGGTCCCACTCCTCGCGCACGAGGCTCACGTCGATAGCATCCAGCGCGTCGAAATCGGTGGTGTAGAAGCGCGGGGTTAGCATGGTGTCCTGCGTCGCGAGGGCCATGGCCTCGTCGCTGGTCATGATCCGGCCGCCATGAGCGGGCTTTAAGTTCGCGGGCGCGTTCACTTGATCCTCCCGGGATTGAAGCTGACCTCGTAAAGTTCCTTGAGGTCGAAGTAGGCGGCGAGTCGGGTCAGGGCGCGCTCGATCGGGCCGGCGCGGGTGACGGTGGCGCTGCGTTCGAAGGTAGCGCTGTGGCCGAAAGGGATCTGGATCGGCGCACCATGCACGCGCACGCGGTCGCCCGGATAGATCGGGACGTCGCCAGCAAGCTCGACATGCGCATGGAAATGTGCCTCGCTTTGCTCGACCGAAATGACGCAAGGCGTATCGAAGCGATTGCGGCGCATCATGCATCCCCTCCTTCCAGCAGGGCGGCAAAGGCGGCGCGGTTGTCGGGCCCGAAAGAGCCGAGCTCGACGCTCTTGCCCGTCTCACTGTCACTGATCGAAAGCCCGCCGTTATCCCATTCGGTCAGCACGAAGGGCGTCTCCGCCCCGATATCCTTGCTGCGGCGAACATGGACGAGGCTGCGCAGCGTGGTGCGGATGAAGCCGCCGGTGCCAGGCTCGACGAGCGCAATCAGCGTGCCGTTCGATGCGTCCTCGATCCGCACGCCGCCGCCCGGCTCGTCGAAGAAGTACAGGCTGCGTTCGCTGGTCGCCACCACTCCGGCAGCAGAGCGCGCCTCGCTAGGCACCGCATCGCGTGCGATCCAGCCCATACTCGTTGCACCGGCCAGCGCGAGCGCGAGTATGGCGAGCATTCCCATCATGACGAGCGGGACCTTGGGAATTTCCTCGTCATGATCGTTGTTGCTCACGCCAGCGCTCCCGTCATGCCATCGCCGCGCTCGGCCTCTGCCGATGCCGCCTCACCACCTCCCAGTGCGATTGCCTCATGCAGTGCCGTCGCTGCCGCCAGCTTCGCAGCGACGTCCCGAACGCCCCGGATTGCGCGGAGCATGGGCTGCGGTTTCGACAGGTGAAACGGGCGCGCGTGCGGCCACAGGATGGCGTATCCGAGCCCGTTGCCCTTCAGCAGCTCGACAGCGATGTCTCCGCTGCCCGCTCCCCGGTCAGTCAGGTGGGCAGCGCCGATCATCTTCAGCGGAATATTGACCGATTTCTCGATCGCCATGCCGATGTTGAGGATCAGGCGGCGGTCGGTGAGAATGTAGGTCGTGGTGCGCGTGCCGAGCCAAGCGAAACCGTATATCAGGCCGAGCGTGACAAGGCCTGCACCCGCTGTAATCGCCGCGCCGCCGAAGCTGCCCAGCGCGAGGGCAATAGCGATCAGGCCGAGGAAATAGACCGTCACGATCCGCGTGTGGAATGCCGTCCGCGCAAGCGTCGCAAGATCGGGTTTGCCTTCCCACAGGACCTGCTCGTCATCCTGCGGTTGCCCGAGCGCCTTGATCTGCGCAGTCTGCCGGAACACGCTCATAGCAGCGGCTCCTGCCGACGCGGATCGGCATAGAGATAGCCGCCTCCGAAATAGGCCACGATCCGCTCTTCCTCGTTCAGCGTGATCTGGTTCGCCGTACCGACCTTGGGCACTCCGGCGAACTGATCGGCCCGGATTGCATCGATTACGATGATGCCGCGGCGACCGTGGATTTTTGCCATGGCCATCGGCGCGAGCACCTGGCCACCGGTCGTCGCGACTTCGAGATAGCGAATGTGATGTTCGGACATGTCGACCCAGGCGTCGGTCACCTTGCCCGCTTGCTTTCCGTCGGCCCCGACCACGGTCATACCGACCGGATGGGCATCCCGCGGCGATACGGCCACGTGGTCGGTGCTGCTGAGCGGGATGATGCGGGGCTTACCGTCCGCCGTGAGATCGGGCGTATGCATGCGCTCCACCCAGGCCGCCGGACCCAGGCGATCGGCAAAGGGATCGCCGGTCGGGACATAGGGAGCACCTTCGGATCCGAAGGCGCGCTTGGCAGGAATATCGACCGGGTCGCGCCGCCATCTTTCCGGACTGGACGTGCCCTGGCCATGCGGGAGCAGGAACGTCTTGGGCGAAGCAGTGCTCAGCGGTCCGCCGGGGCTTTCGATCCGGCCCGTGCCCTCGTCTTCCAGGGGATAGCCTTCGCGGCGATCTTCGCGACGCAGATAGAATATCAGCGCGATGAAAAAGAGAACGAACGCGTAGAAGACGAGCTGCGTCACATCCAGCGTGCCTACGATCTTGACGTCATCCATGGGACTCTCCTTGGCCGGCAATCATGTCGGGAATTCGCGAAGGCCGATCGGCCCCGAAGCGGTGAAAGCGCGCTCGCGGTTCTGGCTTACCAGCGGACCGAGCGCGACGAGGCTCGCCAGTAGGATGAGGATTTCGAGGCAGTAGACGGCGGCGTATCCGGTCGCCGGATCGCCCAGCGCGCCGCCGAATGTGCCGCGTGCCGCTTGAGCGGACATGAGATCGCGGAACAGGCCGCCCAGCGCGATGGCGATACCTGCACAACCTGCCTGCACTGCGCCCCATGCGCCGAGGACAAGGCCCGCACCTTCGTCCTTCGCCAGACCCATCGCCTCGATCAGCGTACCGACCGAGAAGAGCCCAAGACCCAGTCCGATGGCGAAGGCCCCGGCATAGAGCATGGCGGTGGACTGGAACGGTGCCGCGAAGAGGATCATGAGGAAGGCCGCCACGCCAATCACCAGCCCGCTACCGGCGAGACGCAGCGGGTCGCCGCCGATCCCGAGCGCGCGGCCCGAGACGGCAAAGCCGGCGAGCGCTCCGGCAGCCCAAGCCCCGGTCAGTGCCGTCGTCGCCCCCACCGACAGGCCGAGGATTTCGCCGCCATAGGGTTCCAGCAGGGCATCCTGCATGGCGAAGCCCGCCGCACCGATGCCGATCGTTGCCAGCAGGCGTGCGGTGCGTCCGCGCGAGATGAAAGCGGCCCACAGCTCGGTGAAGGCGGGTGCCGGCGCATTGTCCTGCGGCACGCGCGCATGGCGCGGCTCCTGCTTCCACAGCGCGACAATATTGAGCACGAATGTGATGACTGCGGCTGCCTGGATGACTTGCACCAGGCGCGTGGGGGTGAAGTCGAGCAGCAGCGCGCCCATTGAAAGCGCCGCCACCATCGTGCCGGCCAACAGCATGACATATAGCAGCGCCACAGCGCGCGGCCGCTTGTCCTCCGAAGCCAGATCGGTGGCAAGCGCAAGGCCTGCGGTCTGCGTCATATGCATGCCGAGGCCGGTCAGGAGAAACGCGAGCACGCTGGCCGCGACGCCCAGCCCCTCGTCTCCCGGACGCCCGAGCAGCAGCAGGGCAAAGGGCATGATCGCAAGCCCGCCGAACTGCATCAGCGTACCGAACCAGATGAACGGGACACGTCGCCAGCCCAGCACCGAGCGATGCGTGTCCGAACGATGCCCGATTAGCGCCCGCAGCGGTGCGACCAGCAAGGGGATCGCAATCATCAGCGCCACCAGCCAGGCCGGGATCGATAGCTCGACGATCATGACCCGGTTGAGCGTGCCGTTGAGCAGAACCGCAGCCATGCCTACGCTCACCTGGAACAGCGCCAACCGCAGCAGGCGGGCCAGCGGCAAATCCGCGCTCGCCGCATCGGCGAAGGGCAGCCAGGCCGTGGCTACCTTCGTCCAGTGCGATGCAAGGCGGCGTTCGTCAGTCATCTCGTGCGGACCAGCTCCATCGCTTGCGAAGTGTAGAAGCCGCTCGAAATCCGCTGGGTTCGCGCGACCTTCCAGCCGGGCAGGCGGGACAGCTTGCGGCGCAGTTCCGCTTCGCTCACCGGCACGATCGCCGGCGAACGATTGCCGCGCGGGAAGAGCTTCCCGGCCATGTGCATGGCACCGAGCAGGCGGGTGTATGGGGCAAAGGTGAAGGCGATGGATGTGCGGCACCGTTTACCCAGCGCCTCGATGGTCTCGACGATATCGTCGGACCGGTAGTGGATCAGCGAATCCATCGCGACGACATGGTCGAATTCGCCGAATGCGGGATCGAGCATGTCGCCGACGTACCAATCGATCCTGCCATGACCGACAAAGCCGGGCGCACGCTCGCGAGCGATGGCGACCAGGCCAGATGCGATATCGACGGCCGTCACATGCGCTCCGCGACAGGCAGCATCGACGCTGAGCGCCCCCGTTCCGCAGCCTGCATCGAGGACCGACTTGCGCCGCAGGTCCGCCGGCAGCCAGTCCAGCAATTGCGCGCGCATCGCGTCCCTGCCGGCCCGCACCGTGGCGCGAATGCCGCTGACCTCGACGTCCGATGTGAGATCGATCCACGCCTTGCGCGCCGTGCCGTCGAAATAGGCGGCAAGCTTCTCGCGCTGTGTGTCGTAGCGGGTGGAGAGTGGTTGCGTGGCCATTACTCGAACCCCAAAAAGTCGAAGATGTCGCGGTCCTTCATGGGCTGCGACTTGATCGGGTCGACGCCGTCCCACAATTCCTTGGCGAGCCTGAGATACTCGGCCTGCGCCTCCGCGACGCCCTCGTCGCTCGCATCCATTTCGAACAGGGTGCATTTCTTGAGGCGGCTGCGGCGGATCGCATCGACATCGCGGAAATGGGCGAGACGCTTGAGGCCGGTCGCCTCGGCGAAGCGGTCGATCTCGTCGGTTTCGCGGCTGCGGTTGGCGATGACGCCCGCGAGGCGAACATCGTAATTCTTGGCCTTCGCATTGATGGCAGCCGCAATGCGGTTCATCGCGAAGATGCTGTCGAAATCGTTTGCCGCGACAACGAGTGCGCGATCGGCATGCTGGAGCGGTGCAGCGAACCCGCCGCACACCACGTCCCCCAACACATCGAAGATCACGACGTCGGTATCTTCGAGCAAGTGGTGCTGTTTCAGCAGCTTGACCGTCTGGCCCACGACATAGCCGCCGCAGCCCGTCCCGGCAGGCGGGCCGCCCGCCTCGACGCACATTACGCCGTTATAGCCTTCGAACATGTAGTCCTCGGGCCGCAGCTCCTCCGAATGGAATTCGACCGTTTCGAGCACGTCGATGACGGTCGGCATCAGCTTCTTGGTCAGCGTGAACGTGCTGTCATGCTTCGGGTCGCAACCGATCTGGAGCACACGGTGGCCGAGCTTGGAGAAGGCCGCCGACAGGTTCGAGGATGTCGTCGACTTCCCGATCCCGCCCTTGCCATAGACGGCGAACACCTTCGCGCCTTTGATCTTGTCGCTCGGGTCGAGCTGGACCTGGACGCTGCCTTCCCCGTCCGGCGGGGTGAACTTGGCTTTGGGGTCGATCAGGTTCATCGCATGGTCCTCATTCGGCTGCCACGACGCCTTCGAGCCGATCTTCCAGATCGTTGCTCGCGGCTTGCAGCGCGGCCAGGGTTTCGTCGTCGGGTTGCCAGAGCTCGCGGTCGCATGCCTCGAGCAGGCGGTTGGCAACGCGGGCGGAAGATTTGGGATTGAGCGCGGCGAGGCGCTCGCGCATCTCCGGGTCGAGCACGAAGGTCTCGCTGATCTGCTGGTAGACCCACGGGGCAACCTGCCCGGTGGTTGCGGACCAGCCCATCGTGTTGGTCACATGGCCCTCGATATGTCGCACACCCTCGTAGCCGTGCTTGAGCATGCCTTCGAACCACTTGGGATTGAGTGTGCGCGTACGCGTTTCCAGGTCGATCTGTTCGGCCAGGGTGCGCACCTTGGCGGGCCCACGCGTCGCATCGAGGATGTAGACCGGCGCTTCCTTGCCGCCCTTCGCCCGCGCGATCGAGCGGCTGATGCCGCCGAGGCCGTCGACATACTGGTCGAGATCGGTAATGCCGACTTCGACGCTCTCGAGGTTCTGGTAGGCGAAATCGACACCGGCGAGCGCGCTTTCGAGCAGTTCGCGGCGCTGCACCGGCTCGCCCTTCACGCCGTAGGCGAAGCCCTTGTGCGTTTCGAAGGCGTTGGCCAGCTCGTCGGGATCGGTCCACACACCGCCATCGATCAGCTGGTTGACGTTCGCCCCGTAGGCGCCCTCGGCATTGGAAAAGACCCGCAGGCTGGCGGTTTCGAGATCGCAGCCCTGCGCTGCGGCATGGGCGAGGCTGTGCTTGCGAACGAAGTTCCGCTCCACCGGCTCGTCGGCGCTACTGGCAAGCCAGGCGGCCTCGGCCAGCATTCGCGTTTGCAGTGGCAGGAGGTCGCGGAAAATGCCGGACAGCGTCGCGACCACATCGATCCGTGGGCGGCCCAGCTCTTCCAGGGGAATCAGTTCCGCCCCCGCCAGACGACCGTAGCCGTCGAGCCGCGGCCGGGCGCCGATCAGCGCCATCGCCTGCGCCAGCTGGACGCCTTCGCTCTTCATATTGTCGGTGCCCCACAGCACCATCGCGAGGCTTTCGGGGTACTCGCCGTCTCCACTTGCGCGGTGGCGCGCGAGCAATTGTTCGGCCTGCCGCGCACCTTCCGTGACGGCGAAAGCGCTCGGAATGCGAAAAGGATCGAAGCCGTGAATATTCCGGCCGGTGGGCAGAACCTCGGGATTGCGGATCACATCGCCGCCCGGGGCCGGCTTCACATATCCGCCGTCGAGTGCGTGGACCAGCGCGCCGAGCTCGTCGTTTGCATCGAGCTTCGCCTCGATTGCCTCGCGGTCGGTGTCGGGATCGGCCTCGCACATGGCGTCGAGGAAGGTCTGCCGCTCCTCGGCCGTCAGCGCTCCGCCGAACACATGCAGGCCGTGCGGGATGAGCGCGCGCTCAAGTTCGTAGAGCCTGCCGGCAAGATCGCCGATATCGCCTCGCTCGATATCGAGGTCGGCGCACTGCTCGGCGATCATCGCTTCGAGGCTGGCCAGTTCCTCCTCCTCGTCGCAAGAGCGCCAGCGCTCGACCAGCGCCTTGAGGTCGGCAAAGCCCTTGTAGAGGCCCGCTTCGGCCAGTGGCGGCGTAAGGTAACTGATCAGCGTCGCCGAGGCGCGCCGCTTCGCCAGCATACCCTCTGACGGGTTGTTGGCTGCATAGAGGTTGAAGTTCGGAAGATCGCCGAGCAGGCGTTCCGGCCAGCAATCGCCGCTCATCCCCGCCTGCTTGCCCGGCATGAATTCCAGCGCGCCATGGGTGCCGAAATGCAGCACGGCATCGGCGCCGAAATCCTGCCGGATCCAGCGGTAGAAAGCGGCGAAGGCGTGTGTCGGGGCAAAGGTGCCCTCGAACAGCAGGCGCATCGGATCGCCCTCGTAGCCGAAGGCAGGTTGCACACCGACAAAGATGTTGCCGAAATGCGCGCCATAGACGTGGATCGTGCTGCCGTCGCTCTGTTGCCTGCCCGGGGCCGGGCCCCACTGCGCCTCGATCGCCTCGAGATGCGGCTCGGCGCGGACATGGTCGTCGGCCGCAATGCGCGCGGCGACATTCGCGTCGGCCCCGTAGCGTGCGGCATTGCCGACCAGGATCGCATTGCGAAGGTCGTCGACCGTGTCCGGCACATCGACCGCATAGCCTTCCGCCGCCAGCCGCTGCAGTGTCGCGAAGAGCGATTCGAACACCGCAAGGTGTGCGGCCGTGCCGGTTGCCCCCGCGTTGGGCGGGAAGTTGAACAGGACGACTGCCAGCTTGCGATCCGCACGCTCCGCTTTGCGCAGCGCGATCAATTGCGCGGTCTTCGCCGCAAGCGCGGCAGCCCGTTCGGGATGGCTCCGCATCGCGCGGACGGGGCCGTCCGCTTCGTCGCTTCGCCCGCCGAAGACGCTCGGACAGATCGCCCCATCAAGCTCCGGGATAGCCACCATCATCGTCGCCTCGATCGGCAGGAGGCCAAGCTTGCCCTCTTCCCATTGCTCGAGCGACTGAAACTCGATCGGGTGCGCGGCGATGTAGGGCAGGTCGAGCTCGCCCAGCACCTCGACCGCCGCCTGTGTGTCGTTGTAGGCCGGGCCGCCGACCAGCGAGAAACCGGTCAGATTGACGACCGCATCGACGGTCGGCTTGCCATCGCGCATGAAGAATTTCTGGATCGCGGGCCGCGCATCGAGGCCGCTGGCGAAAGCCGGGATCACTCGAAGGCCCGCAGCCTCCATCGCCGCGATAACTCCGTCGTAATGTCCGGCATCGCGCCCGAGGACGTAAGAACGCAAAAGGATCAGTCCGACCGTACCCGCTTTGCCGCCGGACCGGGGCAGCAAGCGCAGGCTTTCGGACATCAACTGGGTGGCGCGCGGGTGATACACACCGAGCTCGGGATATTCCTCCGGAGCCTGTGCCGGCATGGTGCCTCGCCGTTCCTCGCGATCGCCCGCGGCATAGCGATCGACCAGCGCACGAACCATCTGCACGACGTTCTCGTCCGACCCGGCCAGCCAGTATTGCAGCGTCAGGAAATAGGCGCGAACGTCCTGCGCGGTGCCGGGAATGAATTTCAGGATCTTCGGCAGGCGGCGCAGCATTTTCATCTGCCCCGCGCCCGAGCTCGCACCGGCCTTCTTCGAGCCGCGCAGCTTCTTGAGCAGGGCGAGCGGACCCCTGGCCGGTGCATCCATGCGATAGCCGCCGATGCGCGTCAGCTTCACGATCTCGCCCGCCGACATCAGGCCGAGCATCGCGTCGCAATGTTCGCGCCTTTCCTCCAGCGCCGACCTGATGGCGCGCACATGGTCGTCGAGGAAAAGCATGGTCGCGATCACGATATCCCCAGCCGCGACATCGACCCTGGCGCGGTCAAGCGCGGCCGCATCGCGGTCCCAGTCTGCTGCCGCGTGCAGCGTAAGCTCGATGTTCTCCTTCGCCAGCGCTTCGGACGCACGCTCGGCCGCACCCTTCAGGTGATTGTCCAGCGTAACGATCGTCACGCGGACTGTCGGGAGCGCGCTACCGGGCATAATGCGCCTTCGCATCGTAGAGCGTTTCGAGATCGATCTGCGCCCTGCCCTCGTTCGCCGCGAAGAGCTCGGTATTCCGCCGCGCCTTCCCGCGCACGAAGAAGGGGATTTTCTTCAGCTCTGCTTCGGCTTCGGTTGTCCAAAGCGAAGCGTCCGTGAGCGGCTCTGCAGTGACCGGTTCGCGCGGTTCGCGCTTCGGAGCATGCGCATGCAGATGGCTGGCGCCCGCATCGTCGGAGAATTCGAAATCCTCGCGGAACATGGTGAGAAGATGTTCCTCGAGGCCCATCACCAGCGGGTGAACCCAAGTGTCGAAGATCACATTCGCGCCTTCGAAGCCCATTTGCGGGCTGTAGCGCGCCGGGAAATCCTGCACATGGACGGGTGACGAGATCACCGCGCAGGGCAGGCCGAGCCGCTTGGCGATGTGTCTTTCCATCTGTGTGCCCAGCACAAGTTCGGGCTGCGCGGCGGCGATCGCATCTTCGACTTCGAGATGATCGTCGGTGATGAGTGGCTCCACGGCGTAGAGCTTTGCAGCCTGTCGAATTTCGCGGGCGAATTCGCGATTGTAGCAGCCGAGCCCGCAGACTTCGAAACCAAGCTCCTCATGCGCGATGCGCGCGGCCGCCACCGCATGGGTCGCATCGCCGAATATGAAGACCCGCTTGCCGGTCAGATAGGTCGAGTCGACCGAACGGGTCCACCACTCCATGCGCGATTGGTCGTCGGCAAGGGCTGGTTCGGGATCGACGCCTGCCAGCTGCGCGACTTCGCGGATGAAGTCCTGCGTCGCGCCAACGCCGATCGGAACCGTTCTTACGAACGGCTGCTTGAACGTCCGCTCCAGCCACCGCGCGGCCTCGTCCCCGGTCTCGGGGTAGAGAACTATGTTGAAGTCCGCTGCACCGATGCGCGCAATGTCTGCCGGGGTCGCACCGAGCGGCGCGGCCAGATTGATGTCGATCCCGAGCTTTGCCAGCAGTCCGGTGATTTCGCGTACATCGTCACGATGACGGAAACCGAGGGCCGTGGGGCCGAGCAGATTGGCCAGCGGGCGACGGCCCTCCCGCGGTGCGGGGGTTACGCTCTTATCCGCCAGATGGCGGACGATCTGGTAGAAGGTCTCGCTCGCCCCCCAGCATTCCTTGCGCTGATAGCTCGGAAGTTCCAGCGGCACGACGGGAACGGGCAGCCGCATGGCCTCGGCGAGGCCTGCCGGATCGTCCTGGATCAATTCCGCGGTGCAGGATGCGCCGACCAGCAGCGCCTGCGGCTCGAACCGCTCGAGCGCGTCCCGCGCCGCCGCCTGGAACAGCTGGGCCGTATCCTTGCCGAGATCGCGCGCCTGGAAGGTCGTGTAAGTGACCGGCGGGCGCTTGCCGCGCCTTTCGATCATGGTGAAGAGCAGGTCGGCATAAGTGTCGCCTTGCGGTGCGTGCAGCACGTAATGCATCCCTTCCATCGCTGTCGCGACCCGCATCGCGCCGACATGCGGCGGCCCTTCGTAGGTCCAGACCGACAGCTGCACCGCTACACCTGCAACACGTCGCGCCGCCGCAGCGGGCGCGCAAAGAGTTCGGCAAGATCGCCGGCCTGGTCGAAGCCGTGGATCGGCGAGAAGACGAGTTCTATCGCCCATTTGGTCGAGAGCCCTTCGGCCTCGAGGGGGTTGGCGAGACCGAGACCGCAGACGGTCAAATCCGGCCGATCCGCGCGAATGCGGTCGAGTTGCTTATCGACGTCCTGCCCTTCGCTCAGCCGTGTTTCTTGCGGCAGACTGGGCAATTCCAGCTCGAGGACGCCGCGATGCAGATAGGGCGTGCCGACCTCCACTGGGATCATTCCGCATTCCGTTGCGAGGAACCGGGCGAGCGGAATTTCCAGCTGCGAGTCGGGCAGGAAGGTGATGCGTTTCCCGACGAGCCGCTCGCGCTGGCGTTCGAGGGCACGCTTTGCCCGCTCCCGGCCCGGCGCGATCACGCGATTGAAATGCATCTCGTCGATGCCGAAAGCATCTGCCGCGGCCTTCAGCCAACCGGTCGTGCCTTCGGCCCCGAACGGGAACGGGGCAGCGAGGTGGACGGCACCGCGCGCCGTCAGCGACCGTAACGTCTCTCCGAGAAACGGCTGTGCCAGCAGGATGCGCGTGTTCGGACCGATCGCCGGCAAGTCGCAGGCCGAGCGGGCGGGAAGGCAGCCCACCGTGTCGATCCCCAATTCGCCCATCAGCCGCAGGAACTGGTCCTCGACGATATCGGGCAGCGAACCGACAAGCAGGAGGGATTGCGGCGCATCGGCGGGCGCTTCAGGCATCTCCGGCACCAGCGACGCAAGGCAGGCATCTTCGCCTTCGGTGAAAGTCGTCTCGATCCCGCTGCCGGAATAGTTGAGAATGCGGGTGCGGCCTGCGTGCTTCCCGCCGAGCCGCTCGGCGGCCTTGGCGAGGTCGAGCTTGATCACCTCCGACGGGCAGGAACCGACGAGAAAGAGCGTGCGGATCTCGGGTCGCCGCGCCAGCAGGCGATCGACGACGCGGTCCAGTTCCTCGTGGCAATCGGCCATGCCGGCAAGGTCCCGCTCTTCGATGATCGCGGTCGCAAAACGCGGTTCGGCGAAGATCATCACGCCGGCCGCCGACTGCAGAAGGTGGGCGCAGGTGCGCGATCCGACCACGAGGAAGAAGGCATCCTGCATCTTGCGGTGCAGCCAGACGATCCCGGTGAGCCCGCAGAAGACCTCGCGCTGCCCGCGTTCGCGCAGGACCGGCGCGCAATCAGTGCCCGCCTGGTCGAGAAGCGTGGCGCCGCTCATCCCGCTATGACCTTTTGGCCGGGCGCCCCGAGCCGCGCGGCGCGCAGCTTGAGCAGGAATTGCACGGCATTGACAACGTAGGTGGCGTAGGCGGCAAGAGCGACGAGCAGGCGCTGGTCGATCGTCCCCCACCCGCCGACAAGCATCGCGAGATAAGCCGTGTGCAGGGCAATCACGATCATCGAGAAGGCATCTTCCCAAAAGAAGGGCCGGGCGAAGAGCCACTTGCCGAACACGACCTTCTCCCAGATCGAACCGGTAATCATGATCGCATAAAGCGCGATCGTTTTCGCAACGATGGACACGTCGGCTGCGAAGGCGCCCTGCCCCGTTGCGAAGAATCGCAGCACCAGAAACAGGCTGGCTGCGAAGATCAGGAATTGTAGCGGAGCGAGAATGCCCTGCACGATGGTCCATACCGACTCGTCGCGGCGCGCGCGCTCTTCCGGCGTGTAGAGCGCGGCAGCGTTCGTGAGCCTTGCTACACCATGATTTTCAGGTGTGGATTTGCGAACGAACCACGTCATCTTGTCGCACCACCTCCAATCTCCTCAGCGAGACTACGCCTCCCCCTACCCAAGTGTCAATCGTACTGGACGACAATTAGGTTAGACACCGGATGATTCGACAGGCGATGTGTTTGAGCCTAGGCTCCTCGCTCCTGGACGGAGTCGGCCAAAGAACTGGACGCGTCGGGGATGACGCGATCCGCGCCGCTACCAGACTGGGAGAGTCTGAAATGGCATCGGCATTTGGGACGGGCTCTGCTGCCCTGCTAAAAGCGATTTCCAGCCCGCTGAAAGGCTGGATCCGACAACCGGAGACCCGGGGCGATCACCTCGGCCCGGATCCGAGCAGGACGCTCGGCTCCGTCATCGAGCGCGACTTCATTCCGCGCCTGATGATGCAATATTCCAAAAGCGGGCCGCAGCCTGACTGCGAGTCGCCTGCATCCGTCACCGAAGAGGAAGCGATGCAGTTCGCTCCGCTGCCCTTGCAGATGGAAGCGGACGAGCTGCTGGCGGAAGTGGAGGCGTTTCTGCACCGCGGCGTCGGCGTCGAAGCGATATTCCTCGACTTGCTCGCTCCTTCCGCCAGACAGATCGGCAAGCTGTGGGAAGCGGACGAGTGCGATTTCGTAGACGTTACGATGGGCCTCTGGCGACTTCAGGAGGTCATGCGGGAAGTCGCCGCCCGTTGCCCACCCGTCGTCCGCTCGCTCGGCATCCAGCGGACGGCCCTGTTTTCGCCCATGCCCGGCGACCAGCACTCTTTTGGCACGCTGATCATGGACGAGATGTTCGCACGCGCCGGCTGGAAGAGCGAGGCGTTGGTCGATCCGAATCGCGGCGAAGTTTTGCGCCTTCTGTCGGAAAAATCCTTCGATCTCGTGGGATTGACCATCACCTCCGATTGTCTTAGCGGCCCGCTCTCAAACTTGATCAGTGCCATTCGCACTGTCTCTGTAAACCCCCAGACGGCCATCCTGATCGGAGGGCGAGCCGTCAACGAGAACCCCGGCCTGGTGGCCGAGGTCGGCGCCGACGGAACCGCCGTCGATGCCCAGGCCGCATTGCAAGTCGCGGCACGCTTGGTGGAAGGCACGAGACTGAGCGCTTAGCACGCACACCCAGGGCGAGAACGATATGCTGACGAAAAAGCACAGCATCGAAGGCAAGCGCCCCTTCACCGATCCCGCCGGGATTTTCGGCGCAATCGATGCGGATGCCGCCAAGACGCTCGCCATGGTGGCGGGCGATGTGGTGCTCGTCCTAGATCCCAGCGGAACTATCCTCGATGCATCCTTCGAACAGGATGCCTTCCCGAAATTCGGCAACCTGGTGGGAGAGAACTGGATCGACACGGTGACGGTCGAGAGCCGCCCGAAGATCATGGAAATGCTGGCCGGGGCGCGCAAGGGCGAAACCCAGCACTGGAGGCAGGTGAACCATCCTACGTCCGGCAGCGACATCCCGGTCAAATACGTCGTGGTGAGCATCGACGGCGGCAGTCGCGCCATCGCTTTCGGGCGCGACCTGCGCGAGTTCGGGAAGGTCCAGCAGCGCTTGCTCCAGGTCCAGCAATCGCTCGAGCGTGACTATCTCAGGATGCGCCATGTCGAGGCGCGCTATCGCCTCCTGTTCGAAGCTTCGAGCGAACCGGTCATTATCGTCGATGCCGGAGATTATCGCATCCGGGAGGCTAATCCGGCAGCCCATGCGCTCGTCGGTGCGAGGGCCGGATCGCTGATAGACAAGAAGCTGCTCGGCCTGTTCGCGCGCCAATCGGCTCCGGTCGTCACCGCGCATCTCGGCTCGGCGCTGGCTTCGAATTCGGTCTCCCCGGTCCCGGCTATGCTCGACAAGGGTTCGACCGAGGTCGAAATCCAGGCATCGGGATTCAGCCAGGATCGGCGCCAATATCTCCTCGTGAGGCTGGCAAGTGGCGAGCGGGAAGTATCGACCGACGATAGTGCCACGCTTGATGTCATCGAAAAGATGCCTGATGCTTTCGTGCTGACCGACGCGAGGATGCAGATCGTAACGGCGAATACCGCATTCGTCGAACTGGTCGGTGCGGCTGGCCAGGACCAGCTGCGCGGAGCGAATTTGTCCGGCTTCGTCGGCCGGCCGGGTATCGACCTCGAACTGATAGCGAACCAGATCGAGAAGGAAGGCGATGCACGCAATGTAACGACCGTCTTGCGCGCGATGAACGGAAGCGAGGACGAGCCCATCGAGATTTCCGCCGTGTCGACGCAAGGCGACGACCCGCAATACGGCCTCGTCATTCGTCCGATCGCCCGGCGCATGCGCGATCTTCCGCCGAGTTCGGAAGATTTGCCCCGTTCAGTCGAACAGTTAACCGATCTCGTCGGTCGCATGCCGCTGAAGGATATCGTGCGCGAAAGCACCGACCTGATCGAGCGCCTCTGCATCGAAGCTGCGCTGCTCTACACGTCGGATAATCGCGCGTCCGCAGCGGAGATCCTCGGCCTCAGCAGGCAGAGTCTCTATTCCAAATTGCACCGCTACGGCCTCGGGAATTTGGCGGCCGAGAGCGAATAAGGCGGTTCGCCTCCAAAAGACTGTCTAAATGATTTGACGCATGGCGGCGTCAGGCATAGCATTTTCCCATGCTACGTTCGGCGGCCTCGAATCGGACGGTGCCGGTTCCCTCGGCATCCGCTGTCGTAGAGCTTCTCAAACCGATCACCTGGTTTCCGCCGATGTGGGCCTTCGGCTGTGGGGTCGTTTCCTCCGGCGCGGCCTTCGACCAGCGCTGGCTGTTCGTGGCCGGCGGCATCGCATTGGCTGGCCCCTTCGTCTGCGGGACGAGCCAGGCGGTTAACGACTGGTTCGACCGACATGTCGACGCAATCAACGAACCTGACCGCCCAATCCCCTCGGGTCGCGTTGCCGGTCGCTGGGGACTCGGCATCGCGATCGCCGGAACTGTCCTTTCGCTGGCCCTCGCCGCCATCATAGGTTTCTGGGTCTTCGCGGCGGCGGTGGTCGGCTTGGCGCTGGCCTGGGCGTATAGCGCCCCGCCCTTTCGCCTGAAAACCAGCGGCTGGGCCGGCCCTGCAGCGGTCGGCCTGACATACGAGGGCTTGAGTTGGTTTACCGGCGCCAGCGTGATGGTGGGCGGTCTGCCCTCTCCGGAGGTGGTGACGATCCTGTTGCTCTACAGCACAGGGGCTTTCGGCATCATGGTGCTGAATGACTTCAAGGCGGTCGAAGGCGATCGGGTCACCGGGCTCGGGTCGCTTCCCGTTACTCTCGGCATCGCTCGCGCGGCGCGGCTGGCATGCCTCTTCATGGCTGGTGCGCAGGCGGTGGTGATCGCGCTGCTTCTGGCTTGGAGTTACGCGCTGTCTGCGGCGATTGTCGCAGCATTGCTACTCGGCCAGGTCGCCCTGATGACGCGGCTCTTGAAAGACCCAGCACGTTTCGCCCCTTGGTACAATGCCACCGGTGTTACGCTTTTCGTACTCGGCATGCTGGCCTCTGCCCTGGGTCTGGGAGGGTATATCTAATGCCCGGACGGCTTGCAGGATTCGGCTGGCTGGCGATCATCCGCCTTGGGCTGGTGCAAGCCTCGATCGGAGCAATCGTGATGCTCGCGACATCACTGCTGAACCGCGTGATGGTGGTCGAATACAGTCTTGCCGCAGCGATCCCTGCCGGTCTTGTCGCTTGGCACTATACGGTGCAACTGACCCGTCCTCTCTGGGGCCACGTCTCCGACCGGGGCAGGCGGCGCACGCCCTGGATTTTGGGAGGCATGGCAGCGCTGGTCGTTGGCGCCCTCGCCGCCGTAAATGCCACCGTCCTGCTGGCAGACAGCCCCTGGGCAGGCGGCGCGCTCGCGATTGCGGCCTTTACCCTGATCGGTATCGGTGTCGGGGCGAGCGGCACTTCGATGCTCGCCCTGCTCGCCTCCGGCGTCGCGCCCGAACGCCGTTCGGCGGCGGCTGCGCTGACCTGGATCATGATGGTGGCCGGGATCGTCCTGTCCGCCGCCATTTCGGGCGCATTGCTCGATCCCTTCAGCGAGGAGCGTCTCGCCCTGGTGGCGAGCGGCGTGGCGCTGGCCGCCTTCGCGATCACCTTGGTGGCGACCTTCCGGCTGGAGCCCGATGTGCCCTTCGGGCTCGACACCAAACCGCGCGGCCGTGTGCCCGAATTCCCTGAAGCCCTGCGCGAAATCCTGCACGAGGATGCCGCGCGGCGCTTCACCGTGTTCATCTTCGTTTCGATGCTGGCCTACAGCATGCAGGACCTGATCCTCGAGCCTTTCGCAGGTCTGGTCTTCGGCATGACTCCCGGCGAGTCGACCCAGCTCGCCGGGGTGCAGCATGGCGGCGTGCTGATCGGCATGATCGTGGCCGGGATCGGCGGTAGTGCATTTGCGGGCCGCCTGCCGGTGGACCTGCGCGTCTGGATCGTCGCAGGCTGTGCCGGATCGGCGTTGGCGCTGGCGGGTCTGGCCGCAGGAGCGATCTACGGATTGGGCTGGCCGCTTACCGCCAATGTTTTCGTGCTCGGCCTGTGCAACGGCCTCTTCGCCGTCGCCGCTATTGGCGCGATGATGGGGCTTGCCGGTTCCGGCCGACAGACGCGCGAGGGCGTCCGCATGGGGGTGTGGGGCGCAGCGCAGGCCATCGCCTTCGGCCTCGGCGGACTGACCGGTGCACTGGGTGTCGACATCGCACGCCGGGCGCAGGGGCAGGACGGCAGCGCCTTCCAGCTGATTTTCGCGCTTGAGGCATGCCTGTTCATCGTTGCGGCCGGCCTCGCCCTGCACGCGACGCGCAAGGGGATTACACGAGAGGACAAGGCGGTACCGGCATGAGCGATACGATCTACGACGCAGTAGTGGTCGGCGGCGGACCTTCGGGCGCGACGGCGGCGGCGGACCTTGCCAATGCGGGGCGCAAAGTGCTCCTGCTGGACCGGGCGGGCCGGATAAAGCCGTGCGGCGGCGCCGTCCCTCCGCGCCTGATGGAGGATTTCGACATCCCACAGAGCCTGCTGGTCGCCCGCGCCCGGTCGGCACGCATGATCTCCCCCTCCAATCGCAAGGTCGACATGCCGGTCGGCGAGATCGGTTACGTCGGCATGGTCGACCGCGATGTTTTCGATGAATGGCTGCGCGACCGCGCCGAAAAAGTGGGTGCGGAACGGCGGACCGGGACTTTCGAAACGATCGAACGCGACGAGCGCCTCGGCACGATGGTTTGCTATCGCAGCACGCGCGGCGGCGAGCTGGAGCGCGTGCGGACGCGGCTGGTCATCGGCGCGGATGGTGCGCGCTCGGCCGTCGCACGGCAGAACATCGCGAACGCAGAGCGGATGCCGTGCGTGTTTGCCTACCACGAGATCATCAAGTCGCCAGAAACCGACAGCGACGTCTTCGACGCATCGCGGTGCGACGTGTTCTACCAGGGCAAGCTGTCGCCCGATTTCTATGCCTGGGTGTTCCCGCATGGGAAGACCGCGAGCATCGGCCTCGGCAGCGCGAACAAGGGCTTTCCCCTGCGCGAGGCGGTGGCCGACATGCGCGACGAGCTCGGCCTTGCTGGATGCGAAACGATCCGCAAGGAAGGCGCGCCAATTCCCTTGAAACCGCTCAAGCGCTGGGACAATGGCTTGGACGTCATCGTCGCCGGCGATGCCGCAGGCGTCGTAGCCCCGGCGTCAGGGGAAGGCATCTATTACGCCATGACCGGCGGTCGCTACGTTGCGGAAGCTGCCGAGGAATATCTGCGCACCGCCAATCCCAAGGCGCTGCTCATGGCCCGGAAGCGCTTCATGCGCGAGCACGGCAAGGTCTTCTGGGTCCTCGGGATGATGCAGTATTTCTGGTATTCCAGCGACAAGCGGCGTGAGCGTTTCGTGACCATGTGCGCCGACAAGGATGTACAGCAGCTCACCTGGCAAGCCTATATGAACAAGCGCCTCGTGCGCGCCAAACCGCTTGCCCATGCCCGGATTTTCATCAAGGATTGCGCCCATCTGCTGGGATTGAGGGCCGCTGCCTGATGCACAAAAGCTGGATGCTGCCATTTATCGTGGCAGGCCTCGCCGCCATCGGCGTGGCAATGCTCGGCGCGACGATTACCGATCTCGGCCCATGGTACCAGGCGCTCGACAAGCCCGACTGGACTCCGCCCGATCCGGTGTTCGGCATCGCGTGGACGGTGATCTTCGCCCTCGCCGCGATTGCCGGGGTCGCCAGCTGGCGGGCCGCACCCAACACAAGGGTTTCCGACACAATCATCGGCCTCTTCGCGCTCAACGGCTTTCTCAACATCCTGTGGAGCCTGATCTTCTTCCGGATGCAACGGCCTGACTGGGCCTTCGCCGAGATGATCCTGCTGTGGCTTTCTGTCGGGGCGTTGATGCTGTTCTGCGGACGCTATTCGCGCCTCGCCGCGCTGGCGCTGCTGCCCTATCTCGCCTGGGTCACGATCGCCGGAGCACTGAACTGGCAGGTGATCGAGCTCAACGGGCCATTCGGTTGATGGAGAGCCTGTTCGCCTCCGGACACGCGGCGGACATCGTGCTTGCGGTCCTGCTGGCAGAGGCCACCTGGTTGAAAGTGCGCGGCGAAAGCTGGCGGATGGTGCTCGGCCTGCTCGGTCCGGCCGCGCTCATCGTGCTCGGCTTGCGGGCAGCGCTCGTCGGCGCGCCTTGGTACTGGGTTTCGCTGCCCGTCGCCCTCGCTTTCCCGCTGCACGTCCTCGATCTGAGAACACGACTGCGGAGCGAATAGGAAAACCCGGCCAAGCAAGCCTGACCGGGTTTTCCGCTCGCTGTGCTTGAAGCGATCCAGCTACATCGGCGCGTACTGGTGCTGCTGGGCCCAAAGGTACCAATTGTCGACCACCGTCCCGGTCAGCAGGATGCCGATGCCGCCGGTCAGCGTCGTCAGCACGGCGAACCACCAGGCCCAGCGGTGGACCGATTCCATCGTCGCATTGAAGCCCATCGTCCAGCGCCAGAACAGTCCTGCGCGCTCGGATGCGGTGCCGCGATCGGTGATCTGCTCTATCTCGCGCTCACCGCCATAGCGGCTCACCGCCAGGATCGTCGCCCCATGCATGGCGAACAGCAGCGCCGAGCCATAGAGGAAGGCGATCGATAGACAGTGGAACGGGTTGTAGAACAGGTTGCCGTGGATCAGCGAGAAGTTGTTGGTCCAGTCGAGATGCGGGAAAATGCCGAAGGGCACCGCTTCCGACCAGCTGCCGAGCAGCATCGGGCGGATGAAGCCCAGCACCAGGAACAGCCAGATCGCGCTCGCGAACGCCCAGCAGACATGCAGCCCCATGCCGAGCGACACTGCGCGGCGATAGCTGCGAACCCACCACAGGATGATGGACAGTGTCAGGAAAAAGCCTGCGAGAATCCACCAGCCGCCCTCGGCAAGCGGGACGAATGGCGTGAAGCCCCACTCAGGTCCGGGCGGGTCGAGCGACAGCCAGAAGAATTCGCGTACGAATGCAGTCGGGCTCCAATTGACCGAAGCGAGCATGTTCAACCCGATGATCTCGATCGCGAGGAAGCCGAACAGCAGCGAGGCGATGCCGAGCCAGCCGAGGTAGATCGGGCCGATCTGCGCCTGGCCGAACTTGCCGAACCAGTAATTGTAGCCCGTGATCCGATAGCGTTCTTCGTCGCTGCGCGGCAGCGGGACTCCCATTTCGGGGGCGGTCTGCAACTGCGTCTGGGTGAAGATATTGTAATAGCGTGCCATGGCTCAGAACCTCCTCAGGACCAGACCGGGATGCTTTTCCACCAGTCCCACCATTCGACGAAACTGCCCTGGTAGAGCGGTCCGGCGAGGATGATGCAGGCCGCGCTCCAGAAGCCGGCGTTGAGCGCCAGCAACAGGCCGAGGCGGTGGATGCCGAGCGTGCCGATCGAATAGCCGATGAAGTCGCGGAAATAGGTATCTTCATGCTCGGGCGTCTTCACCGCCTGGCCCTCGGGTACATTGACGGCGGACAGGATCAGCGATCCGTGCAGCGCCAGCGCCAGGCAGGTGGTGAAGAAGAACGTCACCGCCACCATGTGCAGCGGATTGTAGTGGAAGTTCACATACATATAACCGGTGTTGGACACCCAATCGAGGTGGGTGAAGATCCCGTATGGGAAAGCATGGCCCCATGCGCCCATCCAAAGCGGCCGGATGACCACGAGAGTGACGTAAGCAAAAATCGCGAAACTGAAGGCGATCGGCACGTGATATCCGATGCCGAGCTTGCGGCTGATCTCGACCTGTCGCAGCGCCCAGGATGAAAACGCGATGATCGCGCAGATCGTGATGATCTGCCAATAGCCGCCGGCATTGAGCGGTGCCGCCGCCAGCCCCGCCTCGATCGGTGGCGGGTCGATCGATATGAGGAGAGGATTCCATGTCGGCCCCTGCGACGCGGCGGCGAAGATCAGCAGAGTGCCCAGCAGGGCGCTGATCGCCGTCGTCACGCCGAAGAAGCCGACATAGAAGGGACCGACCCAGAAATCGAACAGGTCGCCGCCTATCAGCGTACCACCCCGCACGCGGTATTTCCGCTCGAAACTCAGCAGCGCCATAGCTCTATCCTTCCTACCTGTAAGGGCAGGCCTATCGGGTTCCTACTCGTAGGCCGGAGAATCGGGCAGGTGGATCCCCGCCCTCTCTCTCGTAGACCGGTCGGTCAGCCTGATTGCGGGGCGTTCTGTGTCGTCACCGCAGCCGATGCGGGTGCGGCGCTGGCGCCATCCAGCCAGTTATACCGATTGGTGCTGAGCAGGATGAAGTGAATCAGCAGCGCGAGTACGAACAGGAAAACGCCCAGGGCGACAAGCACCCGGCGCGGATCGAAAATCAGCCATAGTCTCCACATTGTCTTTCTCCTTCAATGTGCAGTAGGGATACCCGCCACGCGATGTGGCAGCGGATCGGGAAAATCGTGGTCAGAGCCACGGTTTCCATACCCAGACGAGAACATGGGCGACGACGGCAATCGCGGTGAAGCCGAGGAAGCTGCCCATAAAAATCTTGTGGAATTCCTTCGCCTCTTCGGGCGTCAGATAGGTCCGCAAGCCAAAGCGATCGTCGCCAGGTGTCGGATCGGTCATTGGATTTTCTCCCAATCAGTTGCGAGGTGGTGGAGGCGAGAGGCCCCCGGCGGTATCCGCGCAGGCGATGCTGCGGGGATTGCGTGGCCCGTGACCGGGCGAATGATGATCGCGCGCCTCATGCGGCGGATCCTTCGAGGAGGATGTCGGCAAGGCAGTCTGCGGAAACGGATGTATGGCCCTGCCGGCGAGCGGCACGTTCGGCGGCATCGCGCAGCCGCTTGGCGGCTGAAATACGGACGAGCACCGGCTGCGCTTCGACCAGCGCGTCGAGCTTCTCCTTGGCATCCAAGTCCCAAGGAAGCTCTTCATGCGGCCTAACGGGTGTCGCCTCGACCTTGTCCATGTCGCTGCCGAGCGGGAGGATGTGGAAGAGCGCGTCGAACAGCGCATTGCACACTTCCTGCACGAGATATGTCGCGCCGGCATAGCCCATAAAAGGCGTGCCCGTGTGCCGCCTGATGGCTGCCCCCGGGAAGCTAGCCGCGATGAACTGGCCGGAGGGGCCGTGCCCCGTCCCAGCCGTTTCGGCGAGGTACATGCGTTCGTTGTAGGAGCCGAACACCACCAACGGCGGATTGGCGTGGATGGCGGCACGCACGTGCTCGTTCTTGGGCTTCACCCCGGCGGAACGGGAGAAGGCGAAATTGCACGGCAGCCCCATGTCTTCCTCGAGGAAATGGCGGATACCGCGTGCATAGGTCTCGTTGGCACAGATGCCGAAATTGGCCGTGCCGAAGAAATCCTGCGTGACCGAGCGCCACAGATCCCACAGCGGCTTGATCGTGGTGTGTTTCTCGCGCTCGATGAAAGGTTCGGGGTCGAGGCCCAGTTCTTCGCCGAGCGCGCGGAGGAACTTGGTCGTCTGCGTCAGCCCGATCGGAGCCTGGAAATAGGGGCGCTCGAGCAGCTCGCAAATATTGCGGCCGTATTCGCGATAGAGGCAGACATTCGCCTGCGCCTGCGCCAGCTGGCCGACATCGGCGAGATGGCTGCCGAGCGGAAACGACATGTTGACCTCGGCCCCGATGCCTTCGATCAGCCGCCGAATTTCGGCGAGGTCGCTGGCCATATTGAACATGCCGTAGGCCGGGCCGATGATATTGACCTTCGGCTTCTCGCCGTCCTTCACCGGCTTGACCGCGGGCATCTTCTTCGGGCCGAATTCGGTCCAGAGCCAGGAGAGCGCGCGGTCGGCGCTTTGCCATTGGTCCTCGTCGATCGTACGCGGCAGGAAGCGCTTGATCGTGGTGCCTTCTGGTGTGACGCCGCCGCCGATCATCTCGGCGATTGAGCCCGTGACCACGACCGAGGGAAGCTCGGGATCGAGCGTTTCCCAGGCGCGCTTCATGGCGCCTTCCGTACCGGTCTTGCCGAGCTCTTCCTCGCCCAGCCCGGTCACCACGATGGGCAGCTCATGCGGCGGAAGGCCGTCCGTGTAGTGAAGCACCGACGTCACCGGCAGGTTCTCGCAGCCGACTGGTCCGTCGATCACGACCTGCAGGCCCTTCACTGCGGTGAAGACATAGACGGCGCCCCAATAGCCGCCGGCCCGATCGTGATCGAGGACGAGGGTCATGTGCCCACCGACTCGGCCGCCTTGATGGCCGCCGCCGTTTGCGCTGCGAATTTCTTCTTGAACTTGGGCCGGTCCATCGGCGTGTCGTTCCAGATGCCGGCCTTGTCACCCTCGCCCGCGTCGCCGAAGAATTCGGCCATGCGATCGAAGCGATCTTTGTTTGCGAGCGCGGCGTTGACCACCTGCGCCAGGCTGCCTGCGCCTGCCGGGCCCATCAGCGGGCGGGCCGAGATCAGATTTGTGAAATAGAGCGCCGGGATGGCCCGCTGCTTGGCGTGCTGGACCACCGGCGTCGTGCCGATGGCGAGGTCGGGGCCGAATTCTTCGACCGCGGCGATGTCGTCTTCGAGGCTGGCGCGGTAATTCACCCGCACGCCCTTGGCTTCGAGCCATTCGCGATCCGGGTTCGACCACTGGGTTTTCGGGCAGGCGGTGCCGACATAGGGCACCTCCGCCCCGCTCTCGATCAGCAGGCGCGCGACCAGCAGTTCGGAGCCTTCATAGCCGGACACGGTGATGCGGCCTTTGACTGGCATGGCCGAAAGCGCGCCGCGAATGGCGCCGACCATCGCGTCTTTTGCCGCGTCGATGCGCGTTTTCTCGACGCCGCACGCCTCGCCAATGGCCTCGAGCCAGGCTGCCGTGCCGTCGACACCGACCGGAGCCGAACCGACGACCTCGCGCCCCGCCTTCTCGAACTCGCGCACGCTGGCAGTGTAGAACGGATGGATCGCTGCAACTGCCGCGCAGTCGAGCGCGGAATAGAGCTCGGGCCATTCGCGCGTCGGAACGACGGGTCCGGCAGCAAGTCCCAGGGGTGCAAGCATCATCCCGATGCCGACCGGGTCGGCCGGAAACATCTCGCCGAGCAGTGTGACCGTGGGCCGGTCCTGCCGTTCCTTCGGTGCGGCGACGGGGCCCTGCTCTGCCTCCTCGCGCGCATATTTGAGCATGGCACCTGCCAAGACATCCTTCGCCTCAGCGTGGGTCGGGATGCCGAAGCCCGGCACGTCGATGCCGATGATACGGACGCCATTGATCTGGTCGGGCAGCAGCCGCAGCGGAACCCCGCTCGCCGTCGGGACGCAGAGGTTGGTGACGACGATGGTGTCGTATTGCTCGGGATCGGCGAGCTGCTCGACCGCCTCCTTGATATCTTCGAACAGCTTGCCAGTGACCAGCGTTTCGGAGCTGAAAGGCACGTAACCCACCGTCCGCCGTGCACCGTAGAAATGACTGGTGAAGGTCAGCCCGTAAACGCAGCAGGCACTGCCCGACAGAACTGTTGCGGTCCGGCGCATCCTGAGCCCGACACGCAAGCTGCCGAAGGCCGGGCACATGCTTTGCGGCTGGTCGTGCGGACCTTTAGGATAATCCTGCTCGTAACGGTCGAGAATGTCGCTCGCCCCCGCCTTGCGCGCGGCATCCTTCATGGTTTGCGCGCTCGAGCAGCCGCCCTCTTCGACCACATCAAGGTCGAGCCGGTCGCGCTCGCGGACGGAGGTGCCGAAATCGGTCAAGCGCTATGCCTCGTCATAGATCACCTCGAGGCTGGGCTTTTCTTCGAAGCTTCCGCCGCGCATGTCGGCTTGGGTCGCGGGAACCAGCTCAACATTCCCGCCCGTGTCTTCGGGGCTGAAGAGGTCGAGCAGGCCTTCCTGCTCCAGCGGCTTTGGCTGGTGGGGCGGCGCATTTGCGACGTTTTCGGCGAGCGTCTCGAACAGACTGGCCCATTCGCCACCGGGCTTGCCGATGATCTGGTAGTTCGCGCTCTTCCGGCGAATGTCCTCGTCCGCGGGGATCGCCGTGAGCACGGGAATATCGACCGCGTCGGCAAAGGCCTGTGCCTCGCCCGTGCCATCGTCCTTGTTTACGATCATGCCGGCCACGCCGACATTGCCGCCCATCTTGCGGAAATATTCGACCGCCTTGCAGACGTTGTTCGCCACATACAGCGACTGGAGATCGTTCGAGCCGACCACGATCACTTTCTGGCACATGTCGCGCGCGATCGGCAGGCCGAAGCCGCCGCAGACCACGTCGCCGAGGAAATCGAGCAGGACGTAGTCGAAGCCCCATTCGTGGAAGCCGAGCTTTTCCATCAGCTCGAAACCATGGATGATCCCGCGCCCGCCGCAGCCGCGGCCGACTTCCGGGCCGCCCAGTTCCATCGCGAAAACGCCGTCGCGCTGGAAGCAGACGTCTTCGATGGTCACTTCCTCGCCGGCGAGCTTCTTCTTCGAGGACGTCTCGATGATGGTAGGGCAGTTCTTGCCGCCGAACAGCAGGCTGGTGGTATCGCTCTTGGGGTCGCAGCCGATCAGCAGCACCCGCTTGCCCTGCTGCGCCATCATGTAGCTGAGGTTGGACAGGGCGAAACTCTTGCCGCTGCCGCCCTTGCCGTAGATCGCGATGATCTGCGTTTCCTTCTTCACCTCGCCCGTGTGGACGGGATCGGGTTCGATCGCGGCTTCCTCGCGCAGGGCATCTGTGTCGAGCATCGTCATGCGTATTCGCTCCAGTCGAGGACCATCTTCAGGCAGTCGGTCGCCTGGAATGCCGTGGGATAGGCAGCCTGCGCCCGGGCGGCGGGCTGCACGTCCGACACGAGGCCGGACAGGTCGAGTTCGCCAGACTCGATCATCGCGCGGGTCGAGGCGAGATCGTCGGGCTGCCATTCCGCCGCGATGCGCAGGCGCGCTTCGTTGCGGAAGGCGATCGGAAAGCCGAAGCTGATGCGGTTAGCGTAGAAACCGGCGAGGACGATCTCGCCGCGCTTCGCGAGCCGGCCCATCAAGACATCGATGACGTCGCTGCTACCGCTCGCGTCGAGGATGGTGCGATAATCGGTGCGATGGTCGTCCTTGGGCGCGATCACATCGTAGCCCTGGGCTCCGCTGCGCCGCTCGGCTTTGTTGTCCCACACTACCGGCGGCTTGCCGCCCGAAGCGATGGTCATGCGCGCAAGCAGTCTGCCCAGAACACCGTGGCCCACGATCAGCTCGGGCAGCTCCCCGCCCTTGAGCGCATGGAGCGCTGTCGCTGCCAAGGCATAGAGCACGCCCTGCGCGCCGAGATCTTCTGAAACGGGCAAGGCACGGGCAGACGGAACGATCAGGCGCTGCGCCGTCCCGCCGAAGAGGCCGCGGGCGTCGGTGTAGCAATCGGCACCGGGCACGAAGACCCACTCGCCGATCCTGCCCTTCGCGTCGAAGCCGGCATCGACCACGCGGCCGACCGACTCGTAACCAGGGACCAGCGGATATCCCATGCCGGGAAACGGGGGCATCTCGCCGGACCAGAGCAGCTTTTCGGTGCCGCTGCTGATTCCACTCCAGCGAATGTTGACCAATACGTCGGAAGGACCGAGCGGGCGCAAATCGAGAGCTTTCAGCGCCAAGCGCTTCGGAGCTTCGAGTGTGACCGCCATTGCCTTCATGGTCGCTGGCTTTCTCCCATTGCATCGCCGCTTCGAATGAAACAGCGCGCAATTTGTAAGCTAGGCTTAACCCTTCCGACTGTCAACTTGGACTGACAGCTTATATGTCAGGCAGTTGCGACAACGACTGATGTGATTAGCGGCTGGCTCGTTCTCAGCTGACGAGTCGCGCTGAAGCCAACCTCCTCGAGCATCCCGCGGATTTCGCGCGCGCTTCGCGGCCTGCCGGACCCCATGGCCCATAAGTACATGCCGAAATAGGCATCCCCCATACCCTCAGCGCCGGATGTTTCCGCCATGGGCTCCGCAATCAACAGCCGCGCTCCGGGCGCGAGCGCCCTGCGGATATTTTCGAGCAATTGGCGCGCCGGCTCGTCATCGTGATCGTGGAGAATTCGGACCAGCGAGACGAGCTCGTACCCTTGCGGAATTGGGTCGGCGAGGAAATCGCCCTCGTGAAATTGCAGTGCGGAGTGACTCGCACTTTCCGATACCTGCGCGCGTGCGAGCGGCACTACATCGGGCAGGTCGAACAGTCCGAGCCGCAGGTGCGGGTGCGCTTCGGAGACTGCCCTCAGAAACGTTCCGTTGCCGCCGCCGACATCGAGCAGCGAGGTGCACCGATGGAAGGAAAATGTTTCGAGAACCTCCGCCGCGACCGCCTTTTGCGAGTCCGCCATCAGTTCCGAATAATCCGCGGCAATCGCCGCAGAACGCGGATCCCCATGCTTGGCCGCGCCGTATTTCCAGAAATTCGCCAGCTGCGTGTCGCTACGCCTCTCATCCGCCAGCAAGGCCAGTGGATCGGCCAGATCGGCGTACAGCAGGCGGTGATGGCGGATCATCGCGATCGCCCCGCCGTTGCCGTGGAGCACAGCGCCATGCCGGCCGAGCACCCACCAGCCCGCCTTTCCTTCCTGCGCTATGCCGATAGCTTGCGCAGCGCGCAGCAATCGCTTGGTGCCGGTCTCTGGCAAGCCAGCGATCCGCGATAGTTCATCGACTGCAGCGGGTCCGGTACCCAATCGTGCGAGAATGCCGGACTCGACCATGCCCAGCAGGACCTGCGAATAGGTGAAGCCTGCGACCAGATCGAACACCGCACTGGCCCGCTGGCGCGCGACCGGTCGCAAGAGCGGGTTGCGCGCGGCAAAACGCTGGAACCGGTCACTTCCGATCACGCGGTTCCGCCACTCGAGAAACCGCATGCGCAGGGTTCTTGGCGGAAGGCCTTCGATAGAGCGTCCTTGCTTCATTTGTCCAATGTGGTGGACAGATGGTATGTAAAGGTCAATCACGTAAATCGGAGGCGAGAGTTATTGGGTGAGCGAGTCGTCATTGTCGGATCCGGGATCGGAGGGCTGGCAAGCGCCGCCTTGCTGGCCGCCGACGGGCGAGACGTGACGGTCGTGGAAAAAGAGCCGGCCGTGGGCGGCAAGGCACGGCGGGTCCATGTCGATGGCGCTGCGATCGACGCGGGTCCCACGGTGTTTACGCTGCGCGAGGTCTTCGAGGACATATTCCGGACTTGCGGGAGCGACCTGGCGGAGTGCCTCGCGACCCGCCCGGCGCAGACCATTGCCCGCCATGCCTGGAATGAGAGCCAGCGACTCGATCTATACGCGGACCCGCAGCAAAGCGAGTACGCGATCGGCGATTTCGCAGGCGCGGAAGCCGCCCGCGGCTACTGCGACTTCCGTACTGAAGCACGCCGCATCTTCAACATCCTCGATCGCAGCCTCATGCGGCAATCGAAGGTCAGCTGGCCGTTGCCGCTGATGTGGCGCATCGGCCTGTGGCGGATCGGCGATCTCGTTGCGATCCGCCCCTATGAAAGCCTGTGGAAAGTGCTGGGCGAGCACTTCGCCGACCAGCGGCTGCGGCAATTGTTCGCCCGCTATTCCACCTATTGCGGATCATCCCCTTTCGATTGTCCGGCCACTCTCATGCTGATCGCCCATGTCGAAGCGCAGGGCGTCTGGCTGATCGATGGCGGAATGAGCGCGCTTGCCGAAGCGCTGAAAGCGCTCGCCGAGCGGAATGGTGCCACCTTCCGGTTCGGTCAGCGCGTCGAGGAAATCGAGACAGCCGCGTCGCGAGTGAGCGCGGTCCGGCTGGCCAATGGCGAGCGACTTCGCGCCGACGCCGTGATCTGCAACGCCGATCCCGCAGCGCTTGCCGCCGGAATGCTTGGCGAACACGCCAAGCGTGCCGTCCGACCAACGCCGCCGTCCAGGCGATCGCTCTCCGCCTATGTCTGGCTTGCCCATGCCGAGACGTCCGGTTTTCCGCTCTCCCGTCACAACGTCTTTTTCTCGCCCGACTACAAGGCCGAGTTCGACCAGCTCAGAGCTGGCCAGACCATTGCCGATCCATCCGTCTATGTCTGCGCGCAGGATCGCGATGCCCATGCCGGCCCTACACCGGCGGGCCGCGAGCGATTGCAGATCATCGTCAACGCCGCCGCCAGCGGCGACACCCACGCACCCACCGGAGAGGAGCTTGAAACATGCACCCGAGCCATGACACGCAGCCTGGAGCGCTGCGGACTGCAGCTGGAAACGGACATGCCGCATTCGCTGGTGACGCCGCAGGACTTCGAGGCGCTGTTCCCCTCGACGGGTGGGGCCCTCTATGGACGGGCCTCGCACGGGTGGGCGGCATCCTTCCTCCGGCAGGGCGCGCGGACGCGGATCCCTGGGCTCTATTGCGCCGGGGGGAGCACCCATCCTGGCGCGGGCGTGCCAATGGCCGCCTTGTCCGGGCAGCTGGCGGCCCGCACCCTGATGGCAGACCGCGCTTCGACGCGCCGGTTCCACCCGGCGGCTACGGCTGGTGGTATGTCGATGCAATCAGCGAGGACCGGAAGCACGGCCTGACGATCATCGCCTTCATCGGCAGCGTATTTTCGCCCTATTACAAGGCCAGCGGCAGGCACGATCCGCGCGACCATGCCGCCCTCAACGTCGCGCTCTATGGTCCGCGCAGCCGCTGGACCATGACCGAGCGCCCGCACGGTGCGGTGGTGCAGGAACGCGATACGCTCGCGATCGGCCCGAGCAGCGTGCGCTGGACCGGCGAGGCGCTGGAAATCGACATCGTGGAACGCGACAAGCGGGTCGGCATCCCTTGGCGACGGACGGTGCGCGGCAAGGTGCGCGTCATCCCCGAAGCGCTCAACCCGGTGAGCTATGCGCTCGATCCGCAGACGCGCCACATCTGGCACTGCCTCGCCCCCCGCGCGCGCATCGAAGTCGCGTTCGACGAGCCGGGCCTCTCATGGACCGGCAGCGCCTATCTGGATTCGAACCGCGGCACCGAGTCGCTCGAAGAGGGCTTCGACGTTTGGCACTGGTCGCGAGCGCATCTGAGCGACGGCGCGCTGGTCTGCTACGAAGGCCGCCGCCGCGACGGATCGCATTTCGCCAGCGCCATCCGCTTCGACCGGACGGGCTTGCCGCACAGCGCCCCCCTCCCTCTCGCCGCACCCCTGCCCGGCACGCTGTGGCAGATGGAGCGCAAGACCCGCGCCGATCGCGGCCATGCGAGCGTAATCAAGACCTGGGAGGACGAGCCGTTCTACGCCCGCTCCACGCTCGCGTCGCGGCTCTTTGGCGAGCAGGTGGTCGCAGTGCAGGAAAGCCTAGACATGCGGCGCTTCGCTTCACCGATCGTCCAGTTCATGCTCCCCTACCGCATGCCCCGCGCTGCCGGATGATTCCGCATCGCGCTTGGCCTGTTTGTCGCGCTCGATCTCGCGACTGACCGACCAGTACTGGTAGCCGCCGAAGCCGAACGCGACGAGCGCGGTGAAGACGATCTCGATCCAGCCGAAGTTTTCACTGAGGGCTTCCATCAGCCGGCTCCTTCCTGCTTCGCGAAGAATTGCGCAATCCGTGCGGCAGCCTGCTCCGGCTGCTCCTCATGTGCAAGATGGCCGAGCTTCGGAAGTATTTCCAGCGTGGCCCGTGGAAGGCGGCGCGCAGCCTTGCGAACCGAATCCAGCGGGATCGCATTGTCGCCTTCCGAATGGACGAGCAGAACCGGGCTCTCGATGCCCGGGAGATGCGCCTGCAGTCGCTCCAGGTCCCAATTCGCCATCATCGCCAGCGCACCGCGGCAATGCGCGCTGTTGCCGAGCAGCGTTTCGTAGCACCGCAACCCTGCCGCATCGATGCGCGAATTGGTCGCCCGCCGCAGGAATCCGCCGGTATCACCGCCGATCCGCGCGAGGCTTGAGAAGATACGCGGCACGGCCGGATTCACGAACAGCATCTTGGCCATCAGCGGGAATAGCTGCGAGCCCAGTCCCGGAAAAGGCGCAAGCGCCGGGTTGAGACCGACGACCGGTATGTCCGCGCCCCTAGCGGCGATCATCTGCATCGCAATCGCCGCACCGGCGGAGTGGCCAACGATCATTGCGGGCTCGATTTCGAGCGTGTCGAGCAGTCGCCAGGCCGCCTCAGCCATGGCTGGCAAGGTCATATGCGAGGCCGATGCGCGGGTGAAGGCGTGCCCCGGCAAGTCGGGTGCCACGACCTGAAAAGTGTCGGCGAGCTGCGGCATCACGCCGCGCCATGAGTGGGTCGATGCACCCGTGCCGTGCAGCAACAGGACGGTCGGACCATCCCCTGCCTGCTGCACATGCCAGCGGATGCCCGGGCACTCGACAAAGCTGCTCGTCTCGCGGTGCGGCCAGCGAAGCCCTTGGCGATTCCAGTCGAGCGGGCGGCTCATGCGGCCTTGGGCTTCGCTGCACTCACGGCGGCATGAAGCTTGTGCGCATCCGCCATCGGCAGCGCGAGAAACCGGGCGTGCATGGCCTGCGCCAACTGCGGTGCATCGCGGCCCGTCCGCGCGGATATATCGACGACCAGCGCCTCGATACCGCGCGCAGCAATCGCCTTTGCCGCAGCCTCGGCATCCGCGGCGGATCGGCTGCGGCTGGCGCTCCCGTCGCTGGCGATATTTCCTCGCCCATCGGTCAGGATCACGAGGTGCGGTGTCCGGCCGCGGTTTTCGGCAGCCTCTGCCACCTCCCGCGCCGCCTGAAGCCCGAGCGCCAGGGGCGTCCCTCCGCCACCCGGCAGTTCCGCCAGCGCACGCCGGGCGCGGGTAAGGGAGCGCGTCGGGGGCAGGATCAATTCGGCCGAAGTCCCGCGAAAGGCGACCAGCGCGACTTCGCTGCGAGTGGCATAGGCCTGCGCCAGCATCAGCTCGACCGCGCCCTTGGCCTCCGCCAGACGTGCCGCAGCGGCCGAGCCGGAGGCGTCAACGCAAAAGATCGTCAGCTTTGCCGCGCGCTCCTCGAACCGCCGTACCCGCAGATCCTCTTTGTGCACGATGAGAGGGCGGTCGTCGTCGTCCGAACCTCGCCGCAACGGCTGCCACGGGACCGCAGCGCGCAATGTGTCGAGCAGCGCCAGCCGCGCTCCACCCCGCGGAACGCCGGGCCGCGCACCGAGCGGCTTGCCACGCAGCGCCGATTGGCGCCGCTTGCCGCCGCCCTGCCCCTGCGCATTGCGCCTGGCCTTGCCGGAGGCAAGCTGGGCGAGAAGGTCCGCGGGAATGGCCGCAGCGACGGCATCGAGCAGGACATCGTCGCACGGTCGGCTGCCCGAGTCCGAACCATCCCGCTCGGACGGTGGGGGCTGATCCTGCGGCGGCTCGGTGTCCTCGGTTTCCTCTTCCGTTGTCGGCAAGTGTACCGCCCGAGGCGCGAGCACGAGCCTCATTGCAACCTTGAGGTCCTCGACATCCACCCTTGCTCGCCCGCTCAAGGCGGCATGCGCGCGCGCCGCTTCGGCTGCGAAGAGGAGCGGCCTGATCGATGTAATCCCGAAGGCTGCGGCGGTTGCAGCGATGCTCGCCGCCTGCTCGGCATCGAGGGGTTCGACCTCGCGCGATACCGCGGAGAGAGGCTCGGCGTCCGGAGCGCAGTCGAGCGTATCGACTTGCGAAAGGTCGCAGAGAAACGCCACGCGCTCCGTCAGGCTCGCAGGCGGGCGATCGTTATCCGCGATGCCGTCATCGAGCAGCACGAGACCGAAACCCGGCGCGCCGACCGAGCGCTCCATCGCCTGCGCCAATCTGCCCGCCACGTGATCGGACATCCGCTCCGCCATGGGGGCCACGATGACCCCGCCCGATGCTTCGTCGAGCAGGCCGCGCTGATCGATCCGTCGTCCGGCAGCGAGACTGGCCGCCATATCGAGCCCGCCGAGCAGGCGCTCGTCGTCGATATGGGGCGGCAGGCGGCGAAGGTTCGGCACACGCTCCCGCAGGCGTCCCAGCACGATGTCCCGTGCCGGCCCGCCTCCGCGCAGGCACAGGCCGCCAAGCGTCCGGGGTGATGCGAGAAACAGCCTGAGGGTCAGCAGTGGCTCGTCGAGCGGACCGACAGGCGCTGCCGCTTCGATCATCCGAACAATTCGTCCACCGCGCGTTCGATCCGTGCGGTAGAGCCAGTCTCGTCGAGTACATCGCGCCTCAGCCGGTGGCGCAAGGCGGAGGGCGCGATAGCGACGACATGCTCGCGCTTGACGGCTTTCGCTCCGTTGAGGGCGGCTAAGGCCTTCGCGCCGCGCATGAGCGTCAGTTCGCCGCGCAAGCCGTCGGCGCCGACGGCCATGCACAGCTCGGCACAATCGGCCAGCACCTCGTCCGGCACCACCATGCTCTCCAGCTTCTTCCTGCCGCGCGCGATCTTGCGCAGGATCTTTTCGTCTTCGTCGGCCCAGTCTTCGGCGAAACCGTCCGGATCGCGCTCTTGCGCGGCGCAGCGGCGCATGATCTCCACCCGATCGTCGAGATCGGTCGGCGTGCGCACCTCCACCGACAAGCCGAAGCGGTCGAGCAGTTGCGGGCGCAATTCGCCTTCCTCGGGATTGCCGCTGCCGATCAGGACGAATTGCGCGCGGTGACGCACCGACAGCCCCTCGCGCTCGACCACATTTTCTCCCGACGCAGCTACGTCGAGCAACAGGTCCACCAAATAGTCCTCAAGCAGGTTGATTTCGTCGATATAGAGGAACCCGCGGTGCGCCTTCGCCAGCAGGCCCGGCTCGAACGCCTTCTCGCCGCTGCGCAGCGCCCGTTCGAGGTCGAGCGCGCCGATCACCCTGTCCTCCGTCGCGCCCAGTGGCAGGTCGACAAACGGCACCGGCCGTTTACGGACACGTCCGGAGTGGCAGGGATCGGGACAGGTGCCCTGCTGCTCTCCCGTGCAACCGAAGCGGCAATCCTCCACTGCGCTGATCGGCGGCAACAGCCCGGCAAGCGCACGCGCGGCAGTAGACTTGCCAGTCCCGCGGTCGCCGAAGACCATGACCCCGCCGATCGCCGGATCGACCGCGCTCACCAGCAGCGCCTGCTTCATCTCGTCCTGAGCGACGATCGCGGAAAACGGAAAGCGCGCCATAGGCTTGGCATATCTGCACAGGCCCGTCCGCGGCGCAAGGGCTTTGACAATTCGCCCCGCCGCCCCCGCAGTTGCATAGCCCGTATGCTCCGATAGAGTGACGCGATGGACTTCCCACTCGTCTTCGCCATCGCCTGGGCCGTCATCCTCGCCGGTGGCGGGGGCCTGCTGACCTCGATCGGCGAGTGGTATCACGATCTTCGCAAGCCGAGCTGGCAACCGCCCGACTGGCTCTTCGGCCCCGCCTGGACGATCATCCTGGGCTTGGCCGCCTGGGCTTTCGTGCTGAGCTGGGATAAAGCACTGGCCGCCGGGGAGCAGGATTTCCTGATCGCCCTGTACCTCGTCAACGGCATCTTCCACTTCCTGTGGTCGCCGCTGTTCTTCACCGCCAAGCGACCGGACTGGGCGCTCGCCGAAGTGCCGTTCCTGTGGCTTTCGGTGCTGGCCCTGTGCGTGTTCCTGCGCCCGTGGTCCGAACTGGCAAGCTGGCTGGTCGTGCCCTATCTCGCCTGGGTCAGTTTCGCTGCGATCCTCAACGCGAAGATCGTACAACTGAATGGCCCCTTCACCACGAACCGCGCCTAACGGCCGCTTGCCACACCAAGGCAGTAGTACCCCCATTGCGAAGCTTGCCGGGCAAGCGAATTGGCGGTCGTTTGACACCGATGCCAGGCGAAGTCACACAGGAGCCGGGAGAGAAAAGAGGTCGCATATCCCGTCGGGTCAGGGTCGCTTACCACTGAACCGAAGGAAGTGACTATGAAGCATATTCTCAAGGCAGCCGGACTTTCATTCGCCGTGGCAGGCATGGGCCTCGCCGTCCCCGCCAACGCACAGCTCACGGTGTGGGAGGATTACACCCCCCAAGAGACCGTGATCGAGCTCACCTATGTGAAGGTCGAACCTGGCCAGCTCGATTATTATCTCGAGGGGCTGAGATCGACATGGGTCAGGGCAAACGAGGCCGCCAAGAGCGTCGGGCAGATCACGGATTACGGGATCTACGTCGTGCCCTTCGGCAGCAGCGAGGTAAATCTCGTTTTACGCGTGAACTACCCGAACATGGCTTCGCTCGACCCCGACAAGGCGGAATACGATCGCTTCATGGAAGCTTGGGGCGAAGCGAATATGGACAGCAGCAATCAAACTGTCCGCGAACTCTACAACAACATCCGCGAGCTAAAGGGGACGTACATCCTGCGCGAGCTCGAGATGAAGCTCGACTGACCGCCAAAGAGCCGGCCGGGCGCATTTCAGCTTGCTCCGGCCGGCTAGTTTCGGTTGGCCTTCGTGAACCAGGGCTTTTTGGGCGCAATCCTTTATAGCTATGCACAATTGGCCGACAGGTGGTGTCTCAAAAGCGGCGATTACAGTCCCCCCAATTTGCCGTTGCGGCGATTTCCGTGCGATTTACGGTTGTGAGGGTCTGGTTCTGCATTACGGGATTATATGTAAGTGGCGAAATCAAGCCGCCCTATCCAAGCAGCACTCCTCCGTGAGCGTCGCACGCGCGGGCGCTATCTGCTGCAGCTGTCGACCGCCTCGACTACCGGCCTGGACCGCGCCCTCGTTCACGATCTGTCGGAAGTCGGCTTGCGCCTTGAAACCACCGTACCTCTGAACACCGGAGACAAGATCAGGATCGAATTACCGCTAATCGGCCAGGTCGATGCCAAAGTCATGTGGAAGGAAGGCGCTTTCATCGGCTGCAAATTCCTCGAACCGATTTCCCAATCGGTCGTCAATGCGGCTATCTTGCGCTCGTCAATTCGCACAGAAGCGCTGGCAGACCTTGCAAACCTCGAAGAAATTCCGATCGGCGTGAACCCCACGCTCGAAACGATCACCGCTTGGAAGGTTCGATTCGACGAGCTCCGCGGCGAGTCGGGTTATCGCATCGTCGGCTTCCGCCAGACTGCAGACGGGCTGACCATAGCGATGGTAACGCGCACGGATTGAGCGTCACGCTTCTCGCGTAGCCGCCTCGTCTACCTCTCCCCCTCCTTACGGGTAATATCTCGACCAGCGCATGGCGTGGTAACCATCCACCCGTTTCGCCCCTCGGGGCGGAGCAAGGGGACGCAGGCTCGCGCGATAATTAGAGGTAGGCTTAATGACCGAGGACACTTTATCGAACAACAAGCGCTGTCTGGCTGGAATCGAAAGCGAACTGCACGAAGCGGAAAAGGCCTTCGCCGACGCAAACGCGCGTTATGTGGAGGCAGAGCGCGATCGGCGGATCGCACTGGAAACGATCAGCAAGCGACAGATCGAAATCGATTCCGCGATCGCCCTGCTGCGCGAACAGAGTATCCCCGGCACGCGTTGGAGCCAGAGCGAGACGGGAAACGACCCAGAGAACGAACCGCTGGCCCTCAGATCTGAAGAGATTCTCGATCTTGCCGACCGGGATGAAGCGGACGAGCGGCGACTGACGTCGCACTCGATCCAAGAGCGGGTCGAGGAGCAATTCGGCAAGCTGCGCGACGAGGGGCGCAGCAGTGACGAAGATCCGGTGCTTAAAGTGATCAACGGCCGCAGGAAGTAGCCTTTGCTCGCTGGAAGGCGGTCATGGCGAAAGGAGCCTCACGATGCATTCGAACTTGCTCATGACCGAAGACCGGGAGGTCAGCGAGAAGAGCGGCATGCTCTCGCCGGCGGTTGTGAGGTGGTCGGCGGGAGGCGCAATCATTTTCGCCGCCATTGCACTCGTCTTCGGTCCAGCCGTTTCCGAAGATGTGGACAGCGCCCCCCCGGTCGATGCTCCGGAAGATGGTCGATTCCCGGAGTACTCGGGTTCCGAATTTGCTTTGTCGGAGCTGCAACACGCGGCGGCAGTCGATCTCGGCGACCGGCCCCTAGTTCCTCCAGTGGCCGCGAACCCTTTCTCCTATTCCGGAACCGATGATGACCGTGGAAAGGCGGCGGAGTGCCTAGCCTACGCCGCCTGGTATGAAGCCGGCAACGATCCCGTCGGCCAGCGCGCCGTGATGCAGACAGTCATCAACAGAGTAAATCACTCGGCGTATCCAAATTCGGTTTGCGGCGTCGTCTTCGAAGGCTCGCATCTAAGCACCGGATGCCAGTTCACTTTCACCTGCGATGGGTCAATCGCTGCTAGGCGCCCGAGCGCCCCCGCCTTGGCAAGTGCAAGGGACCGGGCGGAAGAAGCGCTCCGAGGCAAGGTCGACCAATCGATCGGGACCGCGACCCATTATCACGCAGATTATGTCTATCCCTATTGGGCGAGCGGCCTCGACCGCGTCGCGGTTGTCGGGCCGCATATCTTCTACAAATTTCGCGGACGCTCAGGCAGCCTGCGCTCGCGAGCGCGCCTCGATGGCGAAGCAGGGTTCACTCGACTGGCCGCTAGGATCCCACAGCGCCGCATTCGGCCGGACGACACATCCGGACTGGCCGCAAGTAGTTCGCACCTCGGAATGGAGGCCGGTGCAGAGGCTGCAAGCGAAGAGAAGGTTCGGCCCGTCGCGCCTGGCGCATTCTATATCGGCCTCGGCGACAGCAATGCGGCAGGCCGCTGGGCCATATCCGCACTCAAGACGTGCCAAGGGCGCAGCAGCTGCCAGGTCTTTGGCTATGAAAACGACGGTGCTGCCATACACAACCGCCGCGCTGCCCTCTCGGACAGGCAGCGCCCGCTCTTCCTGTTTGTCAGAGACCAGACCAGCGGCATGGATGTTGCGCTATGGGATTGTCAGCGGGTTTCGCGCACGGATCCGTCGCAGTGCCTGCCCAGCAGTGCCGGAGCGCTATCTAAGCTCATGCGCGAACGGGGTTGAAGCCCGCCAGAACAAATCGAATGGATGAGATCGATCAGGCGTGGGCGGGATTCGCCTCGAGCTGCTGGGCTTCGGACAGGTGATTGGGGAACCCACGCGTGCTAGCCCACATCGCTGCCTGGGTCCGATTGCTCACATCGAGTTTGCGAAGGATCGCCTTGACATGGACCTTAACCGTGGCCTCGCATACGTCGAGCTCGCGCGCGATGACCTTGTTCGAATAGCCGGCCATCAGGCAGCAAAGGACGTCGCGCTCGCGGACCGACAGTTTGGCTTCTTCCATTTCCGCTTCGAGATCCGAGCAGGACCCGTTCTGGTCGAAGCTTCGCGATCCGAGGACATCCGCGAGTTCGGAGGGGAGGAATTTCTGGCCGAGCGCCACCAGCTTGAGCGCAGTGATGAGCGGGCGCGAGTTCATCGATTTGACGATATATCCGTCGGTTCCGGCCTCGAAGCAGTCGACCAGTTGCTGCATGTCGAATTCGTCGACCAGCACGGCAATCTTCGCGGCGGGATAGGCCGCGGAGACAGCTTCCACGGCCTGTAGCTGGGCATGTGGGTCCGGCAGGTCGACCACAACCGAAATCTTGCTGTCGAGTTTGGATCTGACGATCCGATCCGCATTGTCGCTCGACAAGACGACATTGAATCCATCCGAGGAAAGTATGCGATGCAAGCCTTCCCGTGAAATATCGTTCGCACAAATCAAACCCAAGTCGCTGGTCATCGTCGGCCCCCGCTCGATACAAGGTAAATATCCCGACCCAGCCGTTCAGCGCCTAGTGCCCACGTTCAGTTCTATGTCTGATTTTTATAAGTCCCGTGGAAGCGACTCCGAACGGTTAACCATAATCCTCTCATAAACGCTCAGAATTGCAACTCCTAAGTTGCACGAGTTGCTTTTTCGTTAACCATCACAGGGTGTACAGTTACCTTTCGTAGGCGCAAACCCTCCGCAAGACGCCTATTCGCAGCGATGACAGTGCCCTTAAAAGAACGACTCGCGGATCGTGATGGTATCGCCTGGTGCAATCATTAACGAGCTTTGGCCGAGCCTTACCAGACGGCTTTCGGGCCAATCCTGGCGCTTGAGTATGACGGAGGAGCGCCCAGCCCTCGGCGTGTAACCGCCCGCCTTCGCAACGGCCTGCTCCAGTGTCAATTGCCCGTTGTGCGGATATTCGCCCGGTGTTTCGACTTCCCCCAGAATGAAGAACGAACGGTGTTCGAGTATCTCGACCGACACTCTGGGATCGAGCACATAACCTCCGTCAGCCAGGCTCGCCTGAATCAATTGCGCCACCTGCTGCGGCCCCTTGTCCTTGACCAGAATCGGCTCGATCAAGGGCAGCGCGAGGATGCCGCCGGTGCCGACGTCAAATTCACCTGTGAGCGTTTCCTCATCGAACACGGTCACGCGGAGGCTGTCGCCGGCATCGATAAGGTAGCCTTCGGACAAACCGCTATTGGCCTGGATTGCGCTGATTTCCGCAAAATCGGTCGACGCGCAGGACGCGGCGAACACGCAGAGCAGGCCGAGCGACGCTGCTCGAACCCCCCTCACAATGCTATGCCCGTTCACGGTCCCGCTGTGCTTGTTACGCACCGTTTCGATCTGCATGGCCTTATCTCCTGTCGCAGAACTTTCGCGCGCGGCAGCGAAGCCTGCGCGATCGGCCACATCTTATTCAAATCAAGGGAAACCTCACATTACCATTTGGGGGTGTCGGCAGTGCCTGGCGGATACCTCGCATACCCCCTTTTGCTGCCATGGCTTACACCCGATGCGCGGTTGTCGCAGTGCCATTTCTGGTCGATTTTCCAACAACGCCCGCTCCTCATGCTTTTGCGCACATCCGGAGCATTCGCCGACACTTGGACTCCAGAACGAGCAAGCGAGCAAGATGCAATCGACGAAGCATGACCGCGCTATGAGCGATCCGAACTCCGCGCACCGCACGGTGTTCACAATGGCGCCGTCGCTTTCCGATCACGATCTCATCTCCGTCAGCACCGAACTCGCGGGCAATGTGGAAGCGACGCCCGACCCGACCAAGCGCGCGCTCGACCTCGTGGTCGGTTTTTCGATGCTCATCTTCTTTGCGCCCGTGATGATTCTCGTTGCGCTCGCAGTGCGTGCCACGAGCCCGGGACCGATCCTTTTTCGCCAGGTACGCATCGGCGCCCGCGGGGAGACTTTCGAGTGCTTCAAGTTCCGCACCATGCGCGTCGATGCCGAGAAGGTGCTGGCCGAGATCATGGCGACACGAGCCGAGCTGCGACGGGAGTGGGACGAGAACCAGAAACTGGGCGTCGATCCCCGCGTCACGGGCATCGGCGCTTTCCTCCGGAACTCGAGCCTCGATGAACTGCCACAGCTGTTCAATGTGCTGCGCGGAGAGATGAGCCTGGTAGGTCCAAGGCCGATCGTCAAAGCGGAGATCGCACGCTACGGACGGTACAGCCAGTCCTATTTCAAGATGAAGCCGGGCATCAGCGGCCTCTGGCAGGTCAGCGGGCGCAACGCGATATCCTACCGGCGCAGGATCGCTGCGGATGTGCTTTATGCGCGATCGCGCAGCTTCCGCATGGACCTCCGGATACTCGTCATGACCGTTCCTGCGGTCCTCACGGGCAGGGGGTCATGCTGATGCGAAAGGACGCTTCTCAGGACAGCAGCAGGAAAAGCGCCACCCATATCGCAAGAGCGAAAGGGAACGCTATGACGAACCCTCGTGCGGCGCTGGTGGACCGCACGCGCCGATCGGTTCCCCGTCCCACGGGGACGGGCGATGAACCCTTTTTGGGAACGCTTGCCTCATCCATGGTGAGTAGTGATATGCCTCATCGGTATGGGAGGCAACACCCCCAATTGCCTTCCGTCGTATCGGTTGAGGCGTGGGACGGGGCCGAGCTCCGTCAGTCGGCACCCGAGCGGGTAGCGCGATCGCCGGAAGCCAGTCTCCTGAAAGCGGTTGTGTTTGCCTGTCTCGGCGTGCTGGCATCAACACCCGCTCAGGCCCAATCGGACGATGTCGTCACGCCTGTCGAACTCTTCGATCCCGATGTTGGCGACGGCGTCCGCCTGTCGCCCGCCTTCGTGCTCTATCCGCAGGTCACGACGGAACTGGCCTACGATTCCAACATCTACAACCTTGATGCGCCAGCGATCGACGACGCCGTTGTTTCAGTCCGCCCGAGACTTGTCGTTCGTTCGGATTTCGCCCGACATGAACTGCGTTTCGAAGCGGGGGCGGACATCAGGCGGTACATCGACACATCCAGCGAGGACAGCGAACAATACCGTATCAATGCGGGCACGCTTCTGGAGCTCGGCAGCAATATCGATGTCGAGGGAAGTGCCGGCTATTCTCGCGGGGTGGAACGGCGCGGTACTGCTGGCGACGCCCTCTTCACCGATCGTCCGGTGGTATTCCACGAGAAAGAAGCTTCGGTTGAAATCTCCCGTGCCGGCAACCGGCTGGAAATCGGCGTGGGGGGAAGCGTCCTGAAGCGGGATTACGAGGATGCGACGCTGAACGGCTTGCCAATCGACCTGGATTTTCGCGATGTTTTGCTAAGCAGGGTTCAGGCACGGGTCGATTATCGATTCAGCGCGAAAACGGAAGCCTTCTCCGAAGTGGGCCTGCGGGCGCTCGATTACGATGTACTGTCCGCACCGAATAGGGACTCGGACGGCTTCTTCGGCCTGATCGGGGTATCCCATGAACTGTCCGAATTGCTCGAGGTCGAAGCCGCCATCGGCTATCTCCAGCAGGATTTCGACGAACCGGCCTTCGAGACCGCCAAGGAGATCAACTACCGGCTGGAGGCGCGCTGGACGCCGAAGCCGGACTGGCGTTTCACGGCGCGCGCCGCCCGCGATGTCGATCCAAGTCGCGTGCGCGATTCCGCAGCAGTTATAGCAAGCTCGTTTCGGCTGACGGCAGAGCACGCTGTGGGCGACAAGCTGCTGCTGGCTGCCGACGCGCAATATCTCGAAGAGGATTACCGCGGCCAGTTGCGACAGGACCAACGCATTACCCTCGCCGCGTCAGCCACCTACCGGCTGGCGGACAGGATCGGGGTCATCGCGGCGGCCAGTTACCGCGACCAGGACGGGGGCGACTTCGGTCGGACTTATGACGGTTTTGCCGTTTCCATCGGTGTCAGGGCATCGTGGTGATTGAACCGGCAAGGGGGCAAACAATGGGGTCACGTCTTCGCGACGATAGGCTGGAGATGCGTGATGAATGAGAACAGCTTGATCAAGTACGATGCCGCGGCATCGGCTGTTACGCCATATGGGGGCTATCCCCCTCCATCGACCGATCGCATGGATCTGTCGGAAAGCATAGGATTCTTCCGGCGCCAGCTCAAACTGATCCTCGCGGTAGCCGCAATCGTTGTCGCACTCGGTCTCGCTGCGTCTTTCCTGATGGGCACGACCTATCGCGCTGAATCGGAAGTTATGCTGACGAACGAGGCCGCAATCGTCGCGCAGTCCAACGCCGTCGACGCCCCCCAACCCGCGCTTACCGGCGAATTGCTCGAGACGCAGGTCGAGATCATCGGGTCGCGGGAAATGGCTCAACTGGTTTCGAACTCGCTGGGGCTCGCAAACGGGCTCGATGTCGCCGGGCAGCGCGAAGTTCTCGACAGGCTGCAGGAAAATGTCTCGATCGAGCGCAAGGGCGAGAGCTTTGCTCTGACGATCGCCTACGAAGCCGAAGATGCGAACCAAGCTGCGGCGATTGCGAACGAATATACCCGCCAGTTCGTCAACTGGGAGCTGTCGAGCGAACAGGAGCGCAATGCCGGAGCGCGGGAAATCGTCCAGCAAAGGCTGGCCGAACTCAGGAGCCAGGCCCAGGCAGATACGCAAGCGTTGCAACAATACCGCATCAACAACAACTTGCTGAGCACTTCGGGTGCGTCGCTGACGGAGCAGGAAATCTCCACCTACAACCAGGCCGTAACGACAGCCCGGGCCGAAGCAGCCGAGGATCAGGCGCGCTTGCGGACGGCGCAGGCGCAGCTGCGTTCCGGTTCGCTGGGCGATGATGTGGGCGAGGCGCTCGGCTCGCCGGTCGTCGGATCCCTGCGCTCGCAGGAAGCGCTCGTCGCGGCAGAGGTTGCCGACCTGTCGTCCAAGTATGGTCCGAACCATCCGCAACTGATCCGCGCAAGAAGCCAGCTTGCCGAAGTGCGCCAGCGCATCGATGCCGAGATCGGACGCGTCATTTCCAACCTCCAGGCCCGGCAGGAGGTTTCCGCCCAGCGCCTCGCTTCGCTCAATGCGAGCCTCTCGAACGCGAGGGCGAAACTCTCGCAGAACAACAATGCGATGGTCGGCCTCAGCGAGCTGGAACGTTCTGCAGAGGCATCGCAGGAAATTTACCAGACCTATCTCAATCGCTACAAGGAACTGCTGGCGGCAGAAGGCAGCGAAACACCGCGCGCGCGCATCCTGACCCTGGCGCAGACGCCGATCTTCCCGAACTCGCCCAACATTCCGCTCAATGTGGCACTATCGCTCGTTCTGGGCCTTGGCCTCGGCTTCCTCGCAGCGCACTTCCGGGAATCCCTGTTCGAGGGCCTGTCGACGCCCGACGAAGTGGAAAGCGAAACCGGCGTGCCCTGCATCGCTTCTATCCCGCTTCTCTCGTCCGTCGACGGCGCCATAGACCATCCAGCGACCGCAGTGCAGGATGCGCCGAAATCGGCTTTCGCGGAAAGCTTCCGCTCGCTGGGCGCATCGATCGATCTCGCGACCCACGGCCAGGCAAAGGTCATCGCAATCACCTCTGCCCTGCCGAACGAGTCCAAGACTGTCACTTCGTGCTGCCTTGCCAGCGTTCTCGCCGCGAGCGGACAACGCACGATGCTCATTGATTGCGACCTGCGCCGCCAAGGCATCAGCCGGCTGCTGAATATGCAGGAAGGCCAGAAAGGCCTGATCGACGTGCTGAACGGCAGCGCACCTCTCGACCTGGCGGACTATGACGACGACAATGTCTTTTGCGTCCTGCCGCTTTCACCGAGCAAGGAGGAACCGGAACACCTGCTTCGCGGCCAGGAGTTCACCGATCTCATCGAGAGGCTGAGCGAGCATTTCGACCGCATCATCCTCGACCTTCCGCCGGTCCTCCCGATCGCAGCGACCCGCATCCTCGCAAGCCGTGCGGATGCGGTCGTGTTCTGCACACGCTGGCGCTCGACCTCGAAGCTGGCGGTGAAGGCAGCGCTGAGGCGCCTGCCACCAGAGCATGTCAACGTGGTCGGCGTGGCGCTCTCGGCCGTCGACATGCGCAAGCGCTCGTTCCTCGATCCGAACGATCCGAACTTCTACTACAGCCAGTACGAATCCTATTATGCATAGCCCGGTCGCCCTCGCCGACCATGGGGGTTTAACAGCGCAGCGGGCCGCTTTTTCGGCTCCTCGCGTAGCCATCGTGCATTACTGGTTCGTCGCCATGCGCGGCGGGGAGCGCGTGGTCGAGCGATTGCTGCACCTCTATCCCGATGCCGACATCTTCACCAATGTCGTCGATCCTGGCAAACTGTCCGACCGGCTCGCCGCGGCCCCGATCAAGGCCGGATTCGTTGACCGCCTGCCGTTTTCGCGACGGCTCTATCAATACTACTTGCCCTTGATGCCCATGGCACTCGAGGGGCTGGACCTGAGCGACTACGATTTGGTGATCAGTAGCGAGTCCGGTCCTGCCAAGGGGGTCATCACGCGGCCGGATGCAACGCATCTTTGCTATTGTCACTCACCGATGCGGTACCTGTGGGATCATTATCACCAGTACCGCGCCGCCGCATCCCCGCTCGCGCGCGGGGCCATGCCATACCTGTATCATCGCCTGCGCCAATGGGACGTCGCCTCCAGCGCACGGGTCGACAAGTTCATCGCGAACTCGTCGTTCATCCAGCGCCGCATCCGCAAGGTCTGGCGGCGCGAAGCCGAAGTCGTGCATCCACCGGTCGAAACGCAACTTTTCGGCAAGAGCGACGATGTCGGCGACAGCTATCTATGGGTCGGGCAGATGGTGCCCTACAAGCGCCCCGAAATCGCGGTGGAGGCATTCACGGCCAATGGCCTTCCGCTGACCATGGTCGGCACCGGCAGCATGCTCAATCGATTGAAAGCGATGGCCGGGCCGAACATCACCTTCATCGACCGGCTGGATTTCGCGTCGCTCCGGCGGGCCTATGCGCGCTGCAAGGCCTTCGTCATGACGGCCGAGGAAGACTTCGGGATTACCCCGGTCGAATGCATGGCGTCTGGACGTCCGGTCGTCGCGTACGGCGGTGGCGGGGCTCTCGATACCGTCGTGCCCGGGGTAACCGGCCTGTTCTTCGATCGGCAGGATGCCAGTTCGCTCGCTGCCGCGGTCGGGGAAATGGAGAGCTTCCTTACCGAGTTCGACCCGGACAAGGCCATCGCGCATGCCGCGCATTTCTCTTCCGATTGCTTCGACCGGCGGTTTTCGCGCGTGGTCAGCGCACTCTGACGGGGCGGCACGATGGAACTCACCCAGATCGGCGCCGTCACCGCCCTGATCGGCCTGTACGTCGTCATGTTCGGCACGGTTCGCAGCGCGGTCTATTTCATCGTGATCAGCGCGATCATGCAGGGTTCCGCGGCGATATCACTGCCATCGCTCGGCGGGGCAACGATCCCGGTCGGGCATTTCGCAATGGTTTTCGCTCTGCTCAAGATTTTCACCCCGAAAGGCGGCTATCACGGCCTGTTTCCCGCGGCCGTCCGCGATCATCGGTGGTTGGTCATGTTCGTCTTCTACGGTGTGGCGATGGCCTATCTCGGGCCGCGCCTGCTGGCCGGCGATGTCATGCTCTTCCCCATGCAGCCCACGCCCGGGCTGGGAGATTTCGAGACCGTACCGCTGGCGCCTTCCGCCCAAAACGTGACCGGCGCACTCTTCATGGTCGGCGCGCTGCTGCTCGGCCTGATCGGATATATCTTTTCGCGCGTGCCCGGAGCGCAGAAAGCCTTTATCGGAGCCATCCTGTTCGCCGGCTGGCTTCATGCCATCACCGGTGTTGTCGACATTGCGACGCGCGGCACGCCGATGGCAGAGATTTTAAATTCCTTCCGCAACGTCAATCACAACCTGCTTGATCACAGTACCGATGGCTTCATCCGCATCAGGGGCACTTTGGCGGAGGCATCGGTATATGCGGCGCAAGGCTTCATCCTTTTCGTGGTCAGCGCCGAGATGTGGTACCGTTCCATCCGACCCCGCGCGACCGGCGCGCTGGCCGGCGCCCTCGCGCTGATCCTGGTGATCAGCACGGCCTCGACTGCCTATGTATCGCTGGCAGTTTACGGAATCTTCTTCGTCGTTCGCGCGACCCTGTTCCCTAGCGTTGCGCCGAAGGGCAAAATGATGCGAGCCGCGATCCTCGGCTTCGCCATACTCTGCATTCTCAGCGCGACATTCGCGGTGGTGCCCCAGGTCCTTCTCGGCATCTGGAACCTCGTCGCCGACATGACGCTGGACAAGCCGCAGAGCTTTTCGGGCCAGCAACGCCTGTTTTGGGCACAGCAGGGTTGGAACGCGTTTCTCGGCTCCTATGGCCTGGGTGTGGGACCCGGCAGCTTCCGTTCGTCGAGCATCGTTACTGCCATCCTCGGTTCGGTAGGAGTATTCGGAACGATAGCCTTCCTACTGCACTTCAAAAGGGTTTTCATGGCCGCGCGCCGCTCGACCTGGGGCATTGGCCCCACGCCGCAAGAGACCCTGGGCGGGGCTTTCGGTACGGCTGCGATACTTGGACTGACGCCGGCGATCGTTAACGCCCCGCACGCTTCGCCGTCGGAGCTGATCTCGATCATCGCCGGTGCATCCATCGCTCTTCGCGCATTCGCACTGCAATCGGATGGTGCCGCCGCCCGGGAAGCGGTCACGCACCGCGCCGCCTCGCGAACCGCCGGCCAACGCCCGACACAGCCGCCCCCCCGCTTCAGTCGTGAACCAATCGCCAGAGCCCGCAGGACATGACCCTCCGGCTGGGCGTCATGCGCGGCGCACTGACACTCGCCGGCGGCAATATGGCGGCCAATATTCTTGCCGCTCTTGCCCTGCTGGCGCTCGCGCGGCTGCTTACACCGGAGGACTTCGGTATTGTCGCGATCGCGGCCGCTATCCTCTCGATTGTTCAGGCCTGCACGGAGCTCTCGCTCAACAACGCGCTGATCCAGAAGGAAGAGGTCGACCGCACGCATATCGACACGGCATGGACCATGGCGCTGATCCGGTCCGGCGTCATCTGCGGCATCTTCGCGATCAGCGCCTGGCCGCTTTCGATCATATACGGAAATGACAACCTCATACTTGTCTTCCTTGTCTCCGGGCTCGGTGGAGCGGTGCTGGGCCTTCATAATCCGAAGGTCTGGCTTGAAACAAAGCAGATGGCGTTCCGCCCGCTGGTAGTTGTCCAATTCCTGCGCCGGGCATTGGGGATCATCCTCTCCGTAGTCCTCGCAGTATTTCTCCATTCCTACTGGGCGATCATCCTCGGCACCTTTATCGGGGCAGTTGCATCCTCGACGATCTCCTACCTTCTCGTCCCGTACAGGCCCCGCCTGTCACTCGAACATGTGCGAGAGATCTGGTCGTTTTCCGGCTGGATGTTCCTTAGCCAGATGTTCGAGACGTTGAACTGGCGCATCGACCAGCTCATCATCGGCCTGGCGGTCCCGAAGGGACAGCTCGGCATTTATGCGATGGCCGATAACCTTGCCGTGATTCCGACGCGCGAGACGATCTATCCGATCAGGTATGCGCTCTTCCCCGGGCTGGCCACGATTTCGCGGGACCACGAGCGCCTGCGCCGTTCGCACCTGCGCTCGCAATCGACCATAGCTTTGCTGATTGCACCACTCGGCGTGGGACTGGCGTTGGTCGCCGAACCGGTAGTCGCCCTGACGCTGGGCAGTCAGTGGACGGATGCAGTCCCCTATGTCCAGATTTTCTCGATCGTTTATATGCTTAGTGTCTTTAGCATCGGTCTCCAGCCAGTGGCCATGTCGCTCAACCGGACAAAAGTACTCTTCTGGCGGCAATCCATAGCCTTTCTTGTGAAAGTCCCGGTGATCGTGACGGGGCTGCTTACTGGCGGATTACTCGGCGCAGCGCTCGGCCGCTTACTCGCCGATGCCGCGTCGGCCTTGATCGAACTCTTCTTCCTGAAGCGATTGCTCGGGATCGCGATCACCACCCAAATCGCGCATCATGCGCTGACCATCGCCGCGCTCATCGCCATGGCCGTAGCCGTGTCTTTTGTCGGACGGTTCGTGCCCCATGGCGATACCCCCCTGTTGCTTGAACTGGGGGTCGAGATTGGAACTGGCGCGATCGTCTATACCGCTGTCATCGGTGGCACCTGGCTAGCGATGGCCCGACCCGACGGGCCCGTAAAAATCCTTTTGGATGCGCTCGCGCATCTGCGCTCGCGCAAGGCGGCGTCGGCAACCTGACTGCTCAACCCGGAGCTGCGCTTCCCGCATCCGGGCGGGTTGGCTTCAGGCGTCCGCGAGTTGCCGCGCCGGCATCAGGTCGGGATCGAACGCGCCTTCGTCGATGCGCTTCTTCATCCAGGCTATACGCTTGAAGCGGGGACCCTCGAACTCCTCGAGTGTCAGGCCGTCGGTATGGAAGGCGTCGAATAGCTGCTCGATCCCGCGTCGGCACGTCCACTGCGGCTTGAAGCCATGAAGCTTGCGCGCAATGTAGTTGCAATCCACGCGGTAGTTGCGGACATCGGGGCTGGCGCCTTCCGAAAAACCGATCCTGGAACCGGGCACGATATCGCGAACAAGCTCGGCAATTTCCCTTATCTGATAGTTCTCGGTTGTCTGCCCGATGTTGAAGATCTGCTCGTGCACATCGGCGCGCTCGGCCTCGATGACTGCGATGTAGGCGGCCGCAATATCCTCCACGTGGACAATTGGGCGCCACGGGCTGCCATCGCTCAGAAGATGGACTTCGCCGGTGGTGCAGGCCCAGGCCGTCAGATTGTTCACGACGAGATCCAGCCGCAGATGCGGCGACAAGCCGTAGGCGGTTGATGCGCGAAGGAAGGTTGGGCTGAAGTCCTCGTCGGCAAGCACGGATATTCCTGTTTCCGCATGGACCTTGGAGAAACCGTAGGCCGTAACGGGGTTGAGTTCCCCGGATTCGTCGATGAAGCCGTAGCCCGATGCGCCGTAGTTGGAGCAGGAGGAGGCAAAGGCAAACCGCGGGACGCCGGCCTGCTTGGCCAGCCGCGCCAGCGCGATGGATGCCTCGGCATTGATCTCCTCGGTCAGCCCGGGACGATAGTCGCCGAGGGGATCATTGGATAGCGCAGCGAGATGGATGACCGCATCCATACCACGCAGACGCTCGACGGCATCGGCCCGAGCGACGAAATCCCGCACGTCGTCGCCGAGAGAGGGTATCTCGGCCGGGTTGGGACGAAATGCGCATCCCACGAACAGGGCGCTGTCCAGACCGATGACCTCATGCCCACGTTCGAGCAATCGCGGAGCCAGCACCGTGCCGATGTAGCCGAGATGTCCTGTCACCAATACTTTCACCGTAGTTCCCCTAAAGCTAAACGTGTCTCAGCCCGCACAAACTTGGTGACCGAAGTTTCGGTCTGCCTTCGGTGGCGAAGCTTCCGCTTTCCATGTTTTAGGTAGATGCGCACAATTTCGCGATACGCGCAGCGTGCTTAGGCCAAACGCGCCGCGCCCTAATCCCATTGGGTTCAGGAAGTCGGGAAATGCGGGCAATCGGGTGCCGGCATCTACTTGTCAGCAGCGCGGCTCGCTCTCGATGGTGTCGGCCAGTTCGCGCAGCAGCGAAGGCAATTCGGTGCGTTTCTCGAACATAGAAAAGACATTCACGGTTGCATTCAGCATCGCGACAGTCACCATTTCCGGCGGGATACCGCGCTCGGCAAGCCGCGCATAACCTGTGGCGAGCGCCCGGGAGACCTCGCCCAATTCTCTGTAATGAGGGACGTCTTGTGGGGATTGGGAATAATTCACGACCTTGCCGCCATGCTTACGGCGGCAAGGGCCGCTCGCAGCGGCACGAAAATGTTCTGTGTGGTCTGACCCGCCATGTTCACTCCCAGCGAGAGGCTTCTTCTTATCTCTCGACATTGCGCGTGCGACACCAGTTGCGGCAACCCTCCATTCCGGCCTAACCCGGTAGAGACACAATGGGATAGCCGGGTATCGGGCCATTTTCGCTTGAATCGCAAAGTCTTCGGCTTCGGTCGGACCAAATCGAACTAACCCGAGTTAGCCTTCGCCTCTCGGGCTGACGCCAGATAATCTCGGTATCGAGAGTCGAGCGCCCGAAACAACGGGCAAACCGCTTGTGACGCAAGGCTCGCGAGGACCGATCGATGAGCCGCAAAGAAGGATACGTATTCGTCCTGATCAATGATGCGATGCCCGGCTTCGTAAGGGTGGATTTTTCGCCGAAGAACGATGTCGGCGGGCGCATACTCAAGATCAATCAGGCCGCACCGCCTGTCCCGTTCCGCGTCTATCTTGCTGCGAAAGTCATCGATTGGAAGCTGCTGAGCCGTAACCTGCGCTTCCTCTTCCAGGATTATTGCGATCCGGAAAATCCTGACTTCTACACCGTCAATCCGGAACTGATCCGCGCCGCAACCGAACTTTCGATAATCGAAATGCTCGAGCTACCTTCAGGGGAAATCGGCATTTCGGCGACCAAACAGGCGCAGATGGATAAGTTGCGCGCGTCTCATCAGGCCCTGAAATTCCTCGCTTTGAAGGCAGAGCCGGGGACCCGGCTCTTTTTCGCGCGGGACCCCTCGATATCCTGCACCGTCGCAGATGGCGGCCTGGTCAGCTTTGCGGGCGAGGAGACGACCCCAGCGGTCGCAGCAGAACGCGCCTTTGCCGAACTGGGCTTCGACTGGAGCGACCTGGCAGGAACGGACTACTGGACGCCAGTCGCGCCGGTCGATGCGAGGCGTGCCGCTACATCGGAAGCCTTCGACGAGGACGAGAACGAGGTACCGGAAGCACTGGTGGTGCCCAGCGAGACCGAGAACTCGCCGGTCATGTTCATCCGCAACAGTAAATCGTAGGGCGGCAGCGATTTGAGAACGCGAACTGCAAGCGCCCTTCAATGCGGAGCCGGGGCGAAAACTGCCTGAAATGACGACAATTGCGCTCCTCAATGTGAAGTATAGCCCCAACCTGGGGGACGGCATCATCGCCGAGTGCCTCGAGAATGAAATTCGCAGGCTGCTCCCCGACGCCGATGTCGTGTCGGTGGACTTGGCGGGCCGTGAAGCCTTCGGAACAGGGCTCGACGACCATCGCGGAGCGGTGCTCACGTTTCTCGATAAGCTGCCACGCGGCCTGCGCTCTCTCATCGTACCCCTTGCGGTTGGAGCCCTAATCAGGCTGCGCTATCGCAGCAGCTGGCAATGTTTATTGAGGCAGGCCGACTACGCCGTATTAGGCGGCGGCCAACTGCTGGCCGATGCCGATCTCAACTTTCCGCTAAAGATCGACGGCGTCATGCACGAAGTCCGCAAGCGCGGAATTCCTACGGCGATCTTCGGGGTGGGCGTGGCCGAGAACATGTCCCGGCGCGGCCACGCCCTGTTCGCCGACGCGTTGTCCAACGCGAGGCTGGCGCATGTCGCGACGCGAGACCGGCACTCACAGGCAAACTGGAATACGCGGTTCGAACCGGCGACCAAGATGTCCGCAAAGCTGTGCTGCGACCCGGGTTTGCTCTGTTGCGATCTTTATCGCGAGGTGCAGCCGCGCGACCGGCGGCAGGCACCGACCATCGGGCTCGGCATTACTCATCCACGAACGCTGGCGCTGCATGGCGGCAGCAGCGGCAATATTTCGTTCGAGGCGGCGCAAGCCTTTTGGATCGAGTTGTGCCGGATGCTGCGCGACAAGGGTCACGCGGTCGAACTGTTCACGACGGGGCCAGCCGACGACACGGAATTCTTGCAGGCAATTTATCGAGCAACCCGGGAACTGGGCGTAGCCCAGGCTCCGCGACCCCGGCGTCCGGCTGAGCTGGCGCGGACGATCGCACGCTTCGATGCCGTCGCTGCGCACCGCCTCCATGCCAATATCGTCGCCTACTCCTTCCGCATACCGAACGTCGTGCTGCGATGGGACCGCAAGGTCGACGCCTTCATGACGTCGGTCGGGCGCGAGAGGTTCGTTGCAGACGCGGCTGAGGGCCAAGCCCGGCTGGTCGCGAATACGATCGAAAAGGCTCTGTCCGAAGGCGTAGATCGCTCACGCCATGGGCGAACGCTGGATGCAGCCCGCGCGTCTATCGAGAGCTGTCTTTCGGCCCTGATGGCAAAATCGCCCGACGTTGCGGATGAGCGACCGTCACAGGTCGAGGATGCGCTCCGGCCGAGACCTGCCGCGGGCTAGGTCGAACAGTCCGATCACGTTGCCGCGGAGCCGGCCCCATCGGTCGATATACGGTTCCGGCAGCAAGGCCCGCGTCGCATTGACCACCGGGTACTTCACGAGGTTCTTCATCATGAGCCAGCGAGGGGCCGACCCCTTGGCCATGAGGTATCGGGCATTCGCTATCTGCGAATACCCCAGGCGCAGGCCTGAAACCCTGGCCGCCTTGACCCCGCGATGCGCACCGATGAGGCTGTCCAGCCGCACGAGCCGCCCCTCGTCGAGCAAGCGGTTGGTGAAGTCGAGATCTTCGAGCCAGCCGTACAAGGGCAGCCGCTCGTCGAAGCGTCGTCCGCCCAGGGCATCGACACGCATTGCCATGTTGCATCCGTAAAGGCCGGGAACATCCGTTTCGCCCGGCGGCCCGTCATCTTGTCGGGCCCCATGGACCTCGACCGCCTCCACTGCCTCCTGGCGTGTGAGACCGGGCCCGCAGATACCATCGGCAACCACCGCTCCCGTGATTCCGACATATTCGGAATTGGCTTCGAAGGCGTGCTCTACCCGCTCGAGGAAAGTACGATGTGGGACGAAATCGTCATCGAAGAACACAATCACGTCACTGGTGTCGGCTACATGATCCAGACCCGCGTTGCGCTGCGCACAAAGACCCTTGCGCGGGCAGAGCAGGGTTTCGTTGGCGATATCCGGATTACGGCCGGGTGCGTCTTCGGGCTTAACGACCGCAAATACGGTGCGGTCGGGCCGGCGCGTCTGGTTGACGAGGTCGTTGACCAGATCGTCGGCCTCGCGGGGACGCCCAAGTGTTGCGACGATGACCGTGATCCGCATTCCGTTCTTTCCTCCTGACTGCGACGCCCAGGACGTATCGCCGTGGCGCCAGAAGCTTAGGAGAGAAGTCGTGGGCGTTCTAAGCGCAATATGATGGTACTACCAAAGATAGCGCGAGAGCGGCGCGCAGATGGCGTATGCCGGTAACGACATGGTCCCGAGCCGCATCGTAATCATAAATGATCGTTCTATCGCTGCCGGCGGTGCCACCGCGCTTGCCCTGTTGTCCGCCAGATTGTTCAGCGAAGCCGGCATCAGGGTGACCTATGCGACCGGCGATGACGGCAGCCAGGCGCAGTTGCCAAGCTCCGTCGACCTGAATGCGCTTGGCGGCAAGCCCCTGTTGCAGCGCGGCTTTGCAAGCCAGGTACGTGAAGGGCTTTACAATTCCACCGCGCGGCGGTTTTTGGAAGATACCATCGCCAAGCTCGATGCACCCGACGTCGTCTACCATCTGCATGGATGGGCGCAGATCCTTTCGCCCTCGGTCTTCTCACCGCTCTCCAAGGTCAGCGACCGCCTTGTGGTGCATGCGCACGATTTCTTCATGGCCTGTCCCAACGGAGCATTCTTCGATTTCAGCCGGCACGATGTGTGCCACCGCAGCCCGATGTCGGCCGGCTGCTTGTCGGCGCGGTGCGACAAGCGCAGCACGGCACAAAAGGCGTTTCGCGTGGCCCGTCATTTTGTGAGGCAGCGAACCTTTCCCGCCGGTCAATCGCCAGCTGCCATTGTCCTGATCCATCCCGCGATGGCACCTTTGCTTGAAAAATCCGACTTGGTCCGGGACCGCATGCGTGTGGTGCGCAACCCGGCTCGCGCCTTCCTGCCGACCCGCGTCGCCGCCGAGCAGAATTCGGATATTTTCTTCATCGGACGAGTGACGCAGGAAAAAGGACTGAGGGTAGCAGCAGAGGCGGCGCAGCTTGCCGGACGCAGGCTGCGGGTGATCGGAGACGGGCCGGACCGCGCGCAATTGGCAGCCGACTTTCCCGAAATCGTCTGGGACGGCTGGCTCGATCATTCGGTGATTGCCGAACGGATCGGAACGGCACGGGCGCTGGTCATGCCCAGCTCTCTGCCCGAGCCCTTCGGTCTGGTAGCTGTCGAAGCCCTCCAGAGCGGAGTGCCGCTCATCGCGTTTTCCGACGCGATGATCGCACAGGAAGCGGAAAGCCTGGGCTGCGCGATCCTCGCTGCCGAGCGGACACCGCAGGTGCTTGCCGAGGCGATGCGGAGGCTCGACGACGATGGAGCGGTGCAGGAAGCGAGCGAGAGAGCCTACAAGTTTTCGCCAAGGCTCACATGCACGCAGGACGAGTGGCGTGACCGTCTGCTCGATCTCTATTCCGACCTGCTCGTCCAAGCCGAACGCACTCACGTGCGCCAGCCCAACGCGCGCCCCTCCCCTGCATTCGTTCGTTGAAAGGAAAGGAGCACGCCGACGATGCCCGGGCCAACCGACTGCGATCGAGAAACGGCGCTGGCTATCGGGAAGGATGCGGTGCCCGGGCCGCACCGGGCCCGCCGTCATTCGCTTGCCAGTTGCCTTTTCCTCCTCCTTGCCCTTTTCGCTCTTGCAACTCCCATTCCGTCAGCCTCCAATGGTCCGCCGCAGAGCACCGGGAGCATAGATCTCGCCGAATTCGAGCCGTCCTTCCGCGAGGATTTCGACGAGCTCGACGTGTCCGAGTGGGGCTGTCTCTCGCGCTGGACCACCCACACGCCTTGGGACGGAGATTTCGGAAATGCCGAGTTCGACGGTCCGCAGGGGGATGGCCCCTTCGCGGTCGAGGACGGCATCCTCACAATTACCATCCGGAAGGACGAAACCGGCATTTGGAGGAGCGGAATGCTGTCTTCATGGAACCGCTGCAACGCCGGCTTCGCGCAGCAACATGGCTATTTCGAAATCCGTGCGCGGATGCCGGAGGGAGCCGGGTTCTGGCCCGCATTCTGGTTGATCGGTGTCGACCGCCGCGACGGCACCGCGGAAATCGACATCGTCGAATATTACGGCCACCGGCCCGACCGTTACAGCCTGGCGGTCCACAACCACAGGCTGAAGGAGGGGCAGGAGAAAATCTGGCGTTGGTCGCGCAACAGCGTCCCGCGCGGTTCGCTCGCGGAAAGATTCCACACCTTCGGCGCGGAGATTACCGAAAACGAGGTCATCTTCTATTTCGAACGCAAGGAGATCTGGCGCACCAGAGCGCCGCCCCAATTCCGGCAACCGATGTACCTGCTCGTCTCGCTCGCGTTGCAGGATCACCGCATCAATGACGAGACACCGGATAAGGGACAAATGGAGATCGACTATATCCATGCCTATCAGCGCAAACCGCTAGGGATCTGAATGCGCGGAGAAGACGAGGTTCGCTGAATGGACAGGGTGGATTGCATTGTCGTTGGCGCCGGCGTGGTAGGCCTCGCCTGCGCCGCTGCGCTCGCTCGAACCGGACGAGAGGTTTTCGTGCTCGAGAAAGAGGGTACGATCGGCATGCATTCCAGCAGCCGCAATTCCGAGGTCATCCATGCGGGCCTGTATTACCAGCCAGGCAGTCTGAAGGCCCGCCTCTGTCGCGAGGGGCGAGACCGGCTCTATGCCTATGCTCGCGAGCGCAACATCACCCATCGCAAGACCGGTAAGCTGATCGTCGCAAGCAGTCCTTCGCAGATGGACGACCTGGCGGAAATTGAACGAAATGCCCTCGCCAACGAGGTCACCGATCTACAGTGGCACACGCGTGAACAGGTCCGCGAACTGGAACCGGAGGTGCGTGTCCATGGGGCCCTCTACTCGCCTTCGACCGGCATCATCGACAGCCACGCACTGATGCTCGCGCTGGAGGCCGACATCGGCAATGCCGGCGGCATGGTCGTGCTGGGCACGCATGTGACCGCAGTCACTCCTCAAGCGCCGGGCTTCATCGTGGAAACGTCGGACGCTGGGACGCGGGTGCATACCGACGTGTTGGTCAATTGCGCTGGCCTCGGCGCGATTGAGCTTGCGCGGCGGGTCGCGGGGATCGCAATGGAGGCTGTCCCTAATCCGCATTACGCCATCGGCCATTACTACCGGCTGTCCGGTCCCTCACCATGCTCGAGGCTGGTGTATCCGGTGCCGGAGCCGGGCGGGCTCGGTATCCATCTGACTCTCGACCTTGGCGGGCAAGCCCGCTTCGGACCCGATGTTCGATGGATAGACATTCCCGATTATCGCTTCGACGATAGCAGGAGGGAGCGGTTCGCAGCCGCCATCGGCACCTATCTGCCCGATCTGGATGTAGCCCGGCTCCAGCCCGATTACACCGGAATAAGGCCGAAGATTGCCGGCCCGCAGGAAGATAATGCCGATTTCAGGATTTCCGGTCCCGAAGATCACGGGATGGCCGGACTGGTCAATCTGTTCGGCATTGAATCGCCGGGCTTGACCGCGAGCCTTGCGATCGCAGAGCAAATAGCCCGAACGCTTAGCATTCAATGACATAATATCGTTCAATATCATATATTTATTAGACGTATTACTCCCGATGGTCAATTGATGGCCGGGGCCTCTGCGCCTAGCATCAAGAGTCAGGCAGGGGGCGACTTCGCGTCCGCATCGACCGGGAGGAAAACAGATGCACCAGACAGCGCAGCCGTCGAGTGCGACTTCGGCATCGCTGAAGACCTGCCACCACTGTTCCGAGCCGCTCACGACGCGATTGGCAGACCTCGGTTTCAGCCCAATTGCCAACGATCTGATCGATCCCGAGCGGATCGACGAGCCGGAACTGCATTATCCGCTCGAGGTCCGCGTTTGCGACAATTGTCTCCTTGCGCAGGCCGTACACTCGATCGATGCAGCGGCGCTGTTCAGGGCGGACTATACCTACTTCTCGTCACATTCGGCCACCTGGCTCGCGCATGCCAAGGCTTACGTAGAAACCATGGTCGACCGTTTCGACCTCGACCAGACCAGTCGCGTGGTCGAACTTGCATGCAACGACGGCTATCTCCTTCAGTACGTGAAGCGGGCGGGCATACCGTGCCTCGGCATCGAACCGACCGGCGGGCCGGCGGAGGCGGCCCGCGCCGAGGGCATAGAGGTACGTGGTGACTTCTTCTCCGAGCGCATGGGCAAAGCCCTTGCCGACGAAGGCTGGAGCGCTGATCTCATCGTCGCCAACAATGTCTTGGCGCACGTGCCACGGATCGACGATTTCGTCCGTGGAGCGAAGGCCCTGCTCAAGCCGGAGGGTGTCGCAACTTACGAGGTACAGCACCTGCTGCGCCTTATGCAGCGCAACCAGTTCGATACGATCTATCACGAGCATTTCTCATATCTGTCGCTTCTGGCGGCCGAGCGAATCTTCTCCGCGGCCGACCTTCGGATCTTCGCGGTGGAAAATCTGCCCACCCACGGGGGATCGGTCCGCTTCTACGTCTGTCATGCCGACGCGGCGCGCCCGACTGAGCAATCGGTCGAGGAGATGCGCCGCGACGAACTCGCCTATGGTCTCGACAAGGCGGAAACCTACGCTGCCTGGCATCGACAGGTGCGCAAGACGAAGCTGAATCTGCTCGGGCTTTGCCGAGATCTCAAACAGCAGGGCAAGTCGATCGTCGCGTATGGGGCGCCGGCAAAAGGAGTCACCCTCCTCAACTATTGCGGCATCGGGGCCGACATGATCGATTTCACTGTCGATCGCGCGCCGTCCAAGGCGGGCAAGCTGATGCCCGGCGTCCGCATCCCCATCCTCGAACCCGCGCAGATCGAGAAGGCCAGGCCGGATTACATCCTGATCCTTCCCTGGAACCTGAAGGACGAGATCAAAGCCCAGATGTCTAAGGCGCGCGACTGGGGCGCGAAGTTCATCGTGCCGATCCCTTACGCGGCGATAGAAGATTAAGAGGGGGCCGACTGAAATACTATGACAGGCAAACCCCACATCGCCATCATCGGCGCAGGATTTGCAGGGTTCGGTGCCAGCCATCAGTTGCGCGAGGAAGGCATTGAGGCAACCATCTACGAGAAGCGCCCCGTTCACGGCGGCCATACTTCGACGCATAGCTACGACGATGGCTACCTGTTCGACGAGGGGCCGCACATCTCGTTCACGCAGAATGCGCGCTTGCAGGACCTGTTCGCGGAGAGCATCGGCGGGGATTACGAGCGCCTGCGCGCGAGTGTGAACAATTACTGGCAGGGGCACTGGATAAAGCATCCAGCGCAGGTCAATCTGCACGGCCTGCCCGAAGACCTGGTAATCGATTGTATCCGCGATTTCGTGACTGCGGGTGCAAGCCAGGAGCGATCCGGCCGCCTCGCCAATTACGAAGATTGGCTGCTTGCTTCCTTCGGCGAGACCTTTGCCCGAACGTTCCCGGCGACCTACACCCGCAAATATCACACGACCGATGCCTGCAACCTGACCACCGACTGGCTCGGCCCGCGGCTCTACCGACCGAAGATAGAGGAAGTGCTGCGCGGCGCGCTCAAGCCGAACACCCAGGACGTTCACTACGTCGATCATTTCCGCTATCCCAGCGAAGGCGGATTCGTATCCTATCTCAATGGCTTCCGTTCCAGGTCTCGCGTCGAATGCAATAGCGAAATCGTGGAGATCGACCCGCGGGCGAAGACGATCCGAACCGCCGACGGCAGGCTGATCGCCTATGATGCGCTCATCTCTTCGGTACCCCTTCCCCGCCTCATTCCGACAATCAAGGGAGCGCCGCCGGACGTTCTGGACGCAGCAGCGAAACTCGCCTGTACGGAGGTGGTCCTCGTTAATATCGGTGTGTCGAAACCGCATGTGCGCGACGATCACTGGACTTATTTTTACGACGAGGACATCGTCTTTGCCCGGTTGAGCTACCCTTCGAATTTTTCGCCCAATGTCGCGCCCGAGGGGTGCACCGCACTGCAGGCCGAGGTCTATTTCAGCGATAAATGGAAGCCACGCGACAAGCCGGCGGACGCCTATATCGAACCGGTAATCGATGGTCTGCTGCAAGCCGGCCTCATCGAGGACCGCGCCCAGGTCAATCATACAAGCACCATCGTCGCCCCCTACGCCAATATCATCTTCGACCATGATCGTCCGGCAGCGCTGAAGACCGTCCATGGGTATCTCGACGACATCGGCGTGGGATACTGCGGGCGGTTCGGCGACTGGGGGTATATCTGGACGGACCAGGCTTTCGCGAGCGGCGAGAAGGCAGCGCGAAAGGCGCTTGGCGCAATCGGGTCGACGAAACAGCTGATGGAGAGCGTGACGTCATGAACGGCTCCAGACCCAACCTCGTCTTTGTGCGCGTCGGCGCAAAATCTCTTCACCGGGAATGGCTGGAAGAACCGGGCCAGCGCAACTGGGACCTGCAACTGAGTCAGTACGACGACGATCCTGAAATCGGTCGCGGGGGGGACCTGCCGCTTTCGAAGGACAAGGGCACGAAGTGGGACAGCATCTATCGATACCTCGCAAACGACCCCGGCTTGCTCGATCGCTACCGCTACATCGCGTTCATGGATGACGACATCGTCTTCACGAAGCGCGATCTTAATCGCTATTTCGAGATTTGTGAGGAGAACGAGCTCCTCCTCGCGCAGCCATCGCTCCACCCGGATAGCCACGTCTGCTATCCCATCCTCCTGCAGTGCCCCTTCACCAAGCTGCGTTATACCAACTTCGTCGAATGCATGGCCACCGCGATCCGCACCGATTACCTGCGGACATTCCTGCCACACATGGAATCTGTGGTGTCGGGTTGGGGCATGGACCGCATCTGGACCGGTACCATGCCCGACCCGGAATTCCGGTCTGCCGTGATCGACGAAATATCGATGATACACACGCGACCCCATGCGACCGGTGCGGTCTACGACGCGTTCGATGACCAGCAAATCTCTCCCAAGCAAGAAATGGAAAGACTGCTGTCGTCCTATGACGGCGTACCCGATCGTATGCTTGCCTATGGCGCGATGTCCAAGACGGGACGGCGGCTGAACGCGACAATGACACAGGCGCTCAACGGAATATCGCTGATGGTCAATGCGCTTCGCTACCGGAATTGCGGCCGGGCCTTCAAAAGCGGCGCGGCGATGATGGCCCGCGCGGTGACACTGGCCCGATACCAGCCGCAACCGATCCGCAAAATACTGCCCGAGGGAGCCTGAGAAATGCGAGAGAGCGACCGCAATAGCATTGCCATGTCGGTTGGCCTTGGCCGCCCGGTCGAAGAGGAACTGCTGGCCATCTATCGCGGACAGATCACCATGTTGCCGCCAACGCCCGCCAGCATCGAACTGTGCGCCCATGCGCGCGCCATGGTGGAGGACGCCTATCATCCACGCGATCCGCGCACGGCCCAGCATGACCTCGAGATCGACGACTTCGTCGAGCGTGCGGCAGCGGTGAAGCCACGCTTCATTCACGATCCGCGCACGAGAGCGCTCCAGAAAGCCTATCTCGCCGAGCTCGGCTTCGACCCCTGGCGTACCTACCTGGATGTCCCGCGCATGCGCGTCGTCAGCAGCGACGGGTACCTGGTCTCGGGCGTCGGTCACAAGCAGCCACCCCATCGGGACACCTGGTGGTCTGCGCCGATGCAGCAAATCCAGTTCTGGCTGCCGATCTACCCGATGTCGCGAGAATGCTCGATGGAGTTCTATCCGCATTACGTCGAGACCGGCATCCCGAACACTTCGGATGATTTCAATATCTACCGTTGGAACGCGACTGGGCGGAAGAACGCCGCTGAGCACCGCCAAGGCGAGGACCAACGCGGCATCCCCCAGCCGCGAGACGCGCTCGAGCATCCGGCCGCGGTGCAGATGGTGCTGCCGGTCGGCGGAGCGGTCATCTTCTCGGCGAACCAACTGCACGCGACATCCGACAATATCACCGGCATGACCCGCTTCAGCATCGACTTCCGGATCGTGGATATCGAGCATGTTCGAGACGGGATCGGGGCGAAAAACGTCGACAATGGATCGACCGGCACCGCCCTAAGGGATTTCCGCCGCATTTGCGACGAGGCTGAGATAGATGCGGATATCGTCGCCCGCCACGATGTGGGTGAAAGGCCGCAGGACGGAATGCTGATGTTCGCACCCGATGCGAGGGTTGGGGCGTGAACCTCTTTCCCAAGAGGAGCTAGGGTCGGTGCAGTTCGTCTCTCCCGAACAGGCGGCGGCCGAGACCGGCTGGGATCTCGTCGTGGTCGGTTCGGGCTTCGGCTCGCTGTTCTTCCTCAAGCGCTATCTCGAGAAACGTCCGGATGACCGCGTTCTCGTACTGGAGCGAGGCCACTACAATACGGAAGACTGGCAGTTCCAGAACGGGGTTAACTCCGACATCCTGCCCGAGCAGACCTTCCGTCATGCGGCCGGAAGCGAAAAGCCGTGGGATTTCACCATCGGGCTCGGAGGCAGCACGAATTGCTGGTGGGCGCTTACACCGCGCATGCACCCTTCCGATTTCAAGGTCCGAACTGCGACCGGAATGGGTGCGGATTGGCCGATCGAATACGACGACCTCGTGCCCTATTGGCAGGAGATCGAGCGCTTTATGCTCATCGCTGGACCGGACGAGCTCGACCGTTTCTACCCTGGCACCGGCCCTTACGCCCAGCCGCCCCATCATCTCAGCACGCCCGACGAGATCATGATCGAAAAGGGCGACGGCTATCACTTCGCAATGCCCGCCGCGAAATTGAGCCGTGCGGTCGAGGGACGTGGCCGATGCTGTTCCAGCGCAAGTTGCAATTTGTGCCCGGCGCGGGCCAAGTTCACCGCACTCAATGCCATGATGGAAACGCTGGCGCATCCCTCGGTAGCTATCGCGATCGAGAGCAAGGTAACTCATCTCGACGTGCAGAATGGGGCACTGCGTGCCGTTCATTTCGAAAACGGCGGGCGCGACTATGCCGCCTCTTGCGACCTGTGCGCACTTGGGGCCAACGCCATCCATTCGCCCTTCATCGCCTTGCGCTCAGGAATCGCCGGCCACGGCGTCGGGCGGTATCTGGGCGAAAAGATGCTGGTCGATGCCGAAATCATGCTGGACGGTGTCGATCATTTCGATGGCGGCACCGACACCACCGCATTCAATCTTTCCATCATCGAAGCGGGACGCTCGTCCGACTTCGCCAATTCGGTATATCTCGTGAAGAACAGCTTCAAGAGCGGTTTGCGACTGGACAAAGGCCGGTGGCGCCAATGCCTGCCGGTGCAGATGTATGTAGAGGACATCTTCGACTACGAGAACGGCGTTTCCGACGACGGAGGCGACGAGCCCGTCGTGCGCTTCAAGGGGTTTTCGGATTACGCGCATGCCGGCTTAGACCATGCGATGAAACGCCTGCCCGAGGTATTTTCTCCCCTTCCCATCGAGGATGTTCGCCTGACGGGCATCCTGCCGACCATGGGCCACGTCCAGGGCACGATGCGGATGGGAAATACGATCGAGGATTCCGTGGTCGATGCAGGGCTGATCGCCCACTCGGTACGAAATCTCTGTGTCGTCGGCACTTCCGTTTTCCCCACCACGGCCAGCGCCAACCCGACCCTGTCCGCAGCTGCCCTGTCCTACCGCGCGGTGGACCTCTTGCTGGGATGATGCCGCGATGAAGATCTCACGCAGACAGTTGCTTTTGGGCGGATCGGCGTCAGCCGCACTCGCGAGCTTGGGCGGGGTCTATGTGTTTACGGGCGAGATGGTGCCCTTCATCGCCGGTTTCGTCCGGCACGCGCTTCCGGGCGCGCGGTTTGCAGACGGAGCCGCCGAAAGCTTCGCATGCGATTTTCTGGAAGTTTCCGGGGCGGACAAGGGCAAGATCAAGCAGCTCATGCACGCTGGCCGGCTCTTCGGATATGACGGACTCGACTACCTCTTTGGAGGGAATGTTAGCTACGAGCTGTTCAAACGCCGGGTTGCCACGTGGTTCATGATCAGCTCGACTTTCTTCGAGTCATACGACCGAGAGGATCCGATCCGGTATCTGGGCATTTCCGGCGCTTGCGCGAACCCATTCGCGCGGTTCGCCTGATCCTTGCTCATAGATCATCCGCCATGGACACTCCGGCTGGGCCCAGATTTCTTCGAGGTAGTCCTTGTCCCGAAGTGTATCCATGCATTGCCAGAAATCGTCGTGACGGAAGGCGGCCAGTTGGTTCAGGTCGACCAGCCGTGACATGGGCTCGCGTTCCCAAATCGTCGCATCGTCGTCGATCATTTCGAAGACCTGCGGTTCGCAGACATAGAAACCGCCGTTGATGTGGCCGCCATCGCCCACGCCCTTTTCGCGGAAACCTGTGACGGAGACCCCGTCGCTGCTCATTCCAAGTGCCCCGAAGCGACCCGGTTGGCGTACTGCGGTCACCGTCGCCCATTTGCCGTGGTTGGCGTGATATTCCAACAATTTATCGATAGGTACGTTGGAAACGCCGTCTCCATAGGTCAGGCAGAACGGGTGGTCGCCGATGACGGCGCGCGTGCGCGCCACGCGGCCACCGGTCATCGTTTCGGCACCGGTATCGAGCAGCGTCACTTTCCAGTCTTCCTCGATCGGGCTGTGGAATTCCACATTTCCGCTTCCGAGGTCGATGGTGAAGTCGCTGCCGAGATTGCGGAAGCTGAGGAAATAATCCTTGATATACTCGCCCTTGTACCCGCAACAGATGACGAAGTCGTTGAGGCCGAAATGCGCGTAATGGCGCATGACGTGCCACAAGATCGGCTTTCCGCCGATTTCGACCATTGGCTTGGGCCGAACGGATGTTTCTTCGCTGAGGCGCGTTCCCAGGCCTCCGGCCAGAATGACGACTTTCATTGCGTTCCCCTCGGCAATCGGTCAGCTTCGTTGAACGAGCCTAAAGGAACCCGGGCCCCCGGGCACCTACGCATACGGATTAGCTTCGATGGACGATCATCAGCATGCTGGCCGAAACGAGGGGGCAACAGGCCCGATTGCCCTTACGGGAGCGAGCGGCTTTGTCGGCCGCGCTGTGGTTGAAGCGCTTAGGCGCCAAGGTTCCCGTATCCTGGCCTTGGGAAATCCTGCGTCCGCTCCGGAACTCGAAGGCGTCGACTGGGTGCCGGTCAATCTGCTCGATCCGCCAACCGTCAAGGCGACCCTCGCTCACCATAAGCCCTGTGCGCTGATCCATGCAGCCTGGGCGCGGTCCGAAGGCGCCGGGCTGTGGAATCTCGAGGCGAACTGGGCGTGGCGCGATGCAAGCGCCGCTCTGCTGAGGGCGTTTTGGGAAGAGACCGGTGGGCATGTTGTGGCCTGCGGCACCTGCGCCGAATACAGCCCGCCTCCCGAAGGCGATTGTATCGAGGATGTGACCCCGATCGCGCCGGCATCGACTTACGGAAAAGCCAAAGCCGAGTTGGCCGATCGTGCCCGGAAGGATGCGCAGGCGCTCGGCGGATCGATCGCCTGGGCGCGATTGTTCTATCTCTTCGGAAAGCATGAGGCCCCGTCTCGCTTGGTACCCCAGGTGATCGACAGGCTGCTAGCCGGAGGAATTGCCGAAATCGGCAGCGGCCGCGCGGTGCGGGACTTCGGATATGTGAGCGACATCGGCGCAGGCCTCGTCGCGCTACTGAACTCCGGCGAGTCTGGTACATTCAACGTCGCGACCGGCTCGGGTGTCTCAATCGCCTCGCTGGTGGACCGGATCGGTCACGCGCTCGGTAAATCGGACCGGATCGCGTTAGGAACCCTCCCCGATCGCCCAGACGAACCGCCGCGGATCGTGGCAGATATCACGCGTCTGAAAGAAACTACTGGTTGGTCGCCAGCCTTCGATGTCGCTTCGGGGCTGAGCGAAACAATCAATTGGCGGAAGCGAAAGGGCCCCGCGACAGGATAGTGTCGCCGCCGTTCACGGCCCTGGCGCTGTCTGCCGGCTAGAAAGCGAACAGAAGCATGCGAACCCATGCGCATTCCACCATGGTAGCGGAGGAGGGACTCGAACCCCCGACACGCGGATTATGATTCCGCTGCTCTAACCACCTGAGCTACTCCGCCGCACCAAGTCTGCCTTGGGAGGCATGCCGGGGCTTTCGGCCCGCTCGGCAGGCGGCGCATTTACGGCGCAGGGGGCATGGGGTCAACCGCGCAATTCGCGGCTCCGCAATTTTCTTTCAGACCTCTTTTACGCGGTGTCTTTGCCGCGGAATGCGAAGGTCTTCACATGCTCCCACGGACCGCCACGGTAGTGGAACAGGGAGAGGCCGGGAAAACGGAAACTGCGCGGCAGGACCGTGCCATGGAGCTGCGCTTGCAAGGCCTTGGCCTCCTTGCCGCTGACCTTGTTCTGGATAGTGACGTGCAGGCGGGGCCGGTGCTGGTCCTGCTGGGTGAGGAGGCCGTGGAAACCGTCGGCGAGCAGGTCGCGCAGGCGCAGCATCGCCGGGCTTTCGAGCTTGATCGCCGTCCCCCGCCCGAGCGACATGAGGCCCACAATGTCACCCGGCACCGGAGCGAAGTCGCGCGCCATGCGCTCGCACACAGTGACCACCTCGCCCTCGCACATGCCGGGCAGCGCGTGGAACAGCGTCACATGCGCTTCGAGGTAATTACGCTCGGGCGGAAAATGCGCGTCGCGCAGCGCGGTGTAGCGCGGATGCATGTCATCGGGCAGCTGCGCCGTCAGGATGAGCGGTGCGTCGCCCTCGCTCACATCTCACCGCGTTCGCGGCGGATCTCGAACCACTTCGCAACATTGGCGTTATGCTCGTCGAGCGTCTCGGCAAAAGCATGGCCGCCGGTTCCGTCGGCTACCATATAGCGCGCCGTCGTCTCCGCCGGGTTCAGTACCGCCGCGATGGATTCGCGGCCCGGATTGGTAATCGGCCCCTTGGGCAGGCCGACCATGGTGTAGGTATTGTAGTCGTTGATCGCGGCGATTTCCGACTGGCGGATCCGGCGGCCTAGCGGCTTGCCCTTGGTGATCGGATAGATGATCGTCGGATCGGCCTGCAGCAGCATGCCGTCCTTCACGCGGTTCGAATAGAGGCCGGCGACCATTTTGCGCTCGCGTGCGACGCCGGTTTCCTTCTCCACGATCGAAGCGAGGATTACCGCTTCCTCGATGCTGTCGACGGCGATGTCGTCGCCGCGCTTGGGCCAGGCTTCGGCGAGGTAGTTCTTCATCGCCGCCTGCATGCGGGCAAGCACCTCGCCCCGGCTTTCGCCACGCTCGAAGTCGTATGTATCGGGCAGGACCGATCCTTCTGCAGGTACCGGGATCTCGCCGGTCAGCAGATCTTCCGCCATGAGCCGCTCGTAGACCATGATCGAGGGCAGGCCTTCGGGAATGGTCACGAAACGCCGGATCACCTCGCCGTGCTGGAACGTGTCGAGAATGCGCGCGGGGCTGGCGCCCGACGGCAGCAAGAACTCGCCCGCCTTGATCGGATCGCCCGAACCGAGAATTTTCGCACGCAGCAGGAAGCCGTCGGCAGAACCGATAAGCCCCTCGTCCTCCAGCTTGTTCGCGACCGAAGTCAGCGTCGCGCCGGAGGGGACGATGAAGTTCGTATCCTCCTCGACATCCGCGCCGCCCCACCAGCCGGAGGCGAACCAGATCGCGCCGATCGCCAGGACGAGCGCGGCAACCGCGCCGATAATCAGCGCACCGGTCTTTTTCACGTCAGTCGACTTTCTTGACGATCAGCGAGGCATTGGTCCCGCCGAAGCCGAAGCTGTTGTTGAGTGCGGCGTGCACTTCCCGCTTTTTGGCAGTGTGCGGCACAAGATCGACGCCCTCGGTGCCCTCGTCCGGATCGTCCAGATTGAGCGTCGGTGGGACGATCTGGTCGCGGATCGAGAGGATGCAGAAGATCGCCTCCACCGCGCCGGCACCGCCAAGCAGATGGCCGATCGCCGATTTGGTCGAGCTCATCGACGCGCCGCCGAGATTGTCGCCCAGCACGCGCTTGACCGCGCCGAGTTCGATCGTGTCGGCCATGGTCGAGGTGCCATGTGCGTTGACGTAATCGATGTCGCTCGCCTCCATGCCCGCTTTCTTCAGCGCCATGCGCATGGCGAGTTCGGCGCCCTTGCCTTCGGGATGCGGAGCGGTGACGTGATAGGCATCGCCCGAGAGGCCGTAACCGACCACTTCGGCATAGATTTTCGCGCCCCGGGCCTTGGCGTGCTCGTATTCCTCCAGCACCACTACGCCCGCGCCTTCGCCCAGCACGAAGCCTTCGCGGTTCTTGTCGTACGGGCGGCTGGCCTGCTCGGGCCGGTCGTTGTAGCCGGTGTTGAGTGCACGTGCTTGCGCGAAGCCGGCAATGCCGAGCGGGTTGATGGTCGACTCAGAGCCGCCCGCCAGCATGATGTCGGCATCGTCGTCGCGGATCATGCGTGCGGCATCGCCGATCGAATGAGCGCCGGTCGAGCATGCGGTGACGACGGCGTGGTTCGGCCCCATCAAGCCATAGCGGATCGAAACCTGTCCGCTAACGAGATTGATGATCCGGCCGTGGACGAAGTGCGGGCTGACCCGGCCCGGACCGCGTTCGTGGAGGTTGACCGATTCCTGCTCGATCCCCGGCAGGCCGCCGATGCCTGCACCGATGGAGACGCCCGCGCGCTCCTTGGTGGCCTGGTCCATCTCGGTAAGACCGGCATCTTCCAGAGCCTGCCCGGCGGCGTCGAGGCCGTAGACGATGAACGGATCGACCTGCCGCTGGATCTTGGGATCGACGCGCTTGTCGGGATCGAAGCCCCATTCGTGGTCCTTGGGCTTCACCTCGCAGGCGATCTGCGCCTTCTGGTTGCTGGCGTCGAAGCGGGTGATCGGCCCCGCCCCACTCTTGCCCGCGATCAGGTTGGACCAGCTGGTTTCCACATCGCCGCCCAAGGGGGTGACGAGGCCAAGACCGGTAACGACCACACGACGCATGTATTTCTCCGAATAAAAGACAACAGGCCCGGCCCTTATCGGGTCGGGCCTGTCCGTTCCCGCCAATGAAGCAGGTTTGCCGAAAAGCGGCGGGTTTAGCGCCTAGGCGTCAGCCCTTGTGCTCTTCGATGTATTTGGTCGCGTCGCCGACGGTCGAGATCTTCTCGGCCGCATCATCGGGGATTTCGACGCCGAATTCTTCTTCGAAGGCCATGACCAGCTCAACGATGTCGAGGCTGTCTGCACCGAGATCGTCGATGAAGCTGGCTTCCTGGGTCACCTTGTCGGCTTCGACGCCGAGGTGCTCGACGACAATTTTCTGCACGCGGTCGGCAGTATCGCTCATTTTTGTCCCTCTCGAATTCATGGGGGTTTGCAAATTGGCTTTCGCCCTAATGAACGCCGCGGGCGAGCGCAAGGGGCTGGCGCATCTCGCGCGCAATTGACCTGTCACACCGTGGGCGTATTATCCGGGCAACACGCAAGGAGACCATCGTCATGAAACGCCTCGCTTTTGCCGCTTCCGCCCTGCTCGTCGCCGCTTCGCCGCTCCCTCTGCTGGCACAGGATGCTGCGCCGCAAGAAAGTGCCGCAGTCCTCGACACCGGCACGGGCGCCCAGATGACGCCGATTCCGGGCTGGAACCGCGAGATGCGGGGTGACATGATGGTCTTCTCCGCGCCCGAAGGCGATGCCACCGCGGCGATCGTCGGAGTCGACGATGCGGCGGATGGCGCTGCCGCCGTTGCCGCCGCCTGGGCGAAGCTCGACCCGGCTTTCGAGCGTGAGGTCCTGATCGCTCAAGACCCCCCGGCTCGTGATGGCTGGGACCAGATCACCGTGGTGAACTACAAGACGTCTCCGTCCGAGCAGCTTGCCATCCAGGGCATCGGCCTGCGCAAGGGCGACACCTGGACCGTGGTGCTGATCAACGGTGCGCTGGGCACGATCGCCAAGCGCGGTGCCCAGCTCAACCAGGCTTTCGGCTCGCTGCGCCCGACCGATTTCGAGCGCGAGAGCTTCGCCGGGCGCGAGGCCAAGGAACTGACGCAGGCGCGGATCGCCGAGCTGACCGGCTATCTTACCGAGGCGATGGAAGGGCTCGAGATCCCCGGCGTCGGACTGGCCCTGGTGCAGAACGACCGGATCGTGTGGGAGGGCGGCCTCGGCACGACCGAGATCGGTGGCGGCCGGCAAGTCGACGAAGACACCAGCTTCATGGTCGCCTCCAATACCAAGGGCATGGCGACGTTGCTGCTCTCCACGCTTGTCGACGAAGGCAAGCTCGCCTGGGACCAGAAGGTTACCGAAGTCTATCCCGAGTTCCGCCTCGGCAGTGCCGAGACGACAGACAGCGTCCTGGTCGAGCACCTCATCTGCGCCTGCACCGGCCTGCCCCGCAAGGACATGCAGTGGGTAATGAACACCAGCCGCGAAACCCCCGCGAGCGACACTTTCGTCCAGCTCGCCGCGACCGAACCGACCAGCGGCTTCGGCGAGGTTTTCCAGTACAACAACCTCATGGCTAGCGCGGCAGGCTATATCGGCGGGCACCTGATCTATCCCGACATGGAAATCGGCGCCGCCTTCGACCGCGCGATGGACGAGCGCATTTTCGGGCCGCTCGGCATGACGCGTACGACCTTCGACTATGCTAAGGCGATGGACGACAATTGGGCGCGGCCGCATGCGCGCGGTTTCGCCGGCCCGGTCGAAACCGCGCCGATGCAGTGGAACTGGATGGTCTACCCCTATCGCCCCGCAGGCGGCGTGTGGTCCACCGCGCACGACATGGCGCTCTATGCGCTGAACGAGCTGCGCGAAGGAACGCTGGCGGACGGGACCGATCTCGTCTCTGCGGAGAACCTGCTCAAGCGCCGCGAGCGGTATGTGCCGATCGGCGAGGACAGCTGGTACGGCATGGGCCTGATGGAGAGCGCGAACCTCGGCAAGTCGATCTATTTCCACGGCGGCAGCCTGATCGGCTTCAAGAGCAATTTCTGGTTCATTCCCGAAGACGGCGTGGCGGCCGTACTGCTGACCAATTCGGACACCGGCCAAGGCCTGCTCGGCCTGTTCCAGCGCAAGCTGCTCGAAGTGCTCTACGACGGCGACGAGGAGGCGGACGAAAACCTTGTCGCAGCGGTCAGGCTGGGCGCGGAAGCGCGCGAGAAGGGACGCGAAGGGATCGTCGAGAAGGGCGATGCCGACGTTTTGGCTGGCCTTGCCCCACGCTACGTCAATGACGAACTCGGTCCGCTGACCATCAGTAGCGAGGGCGGCACGGCCTATGCCACCGTGACCTCGGGCAAAACCGCGATCGGCACCAAGGCCAATGACGACGGTACGCAATCGGTCATCATGATGACGCCGGGCTTCTTCGGCTTCCCGCTGGTCGTGGGCGAAAGCGACGGCAAACGCACGCTCACTTTACTAGATGCCCAGCATAATTACGTCTTCATCGAAGAAGCAGGCTGAACCGATAGAATTGCGCGCCATATTGCTGTCGCTCGTGGACCCATCGTCGCAGTGAGGGGTTGGTTTGATATCAACCTCTTACAAAAGGGAAGCAATTATGAGCAGCAGCACATTCAAGAGCCTTACCGACACCACTTTCGACTCGGTCGAAGGTTATCGCCAGGCCGCTGAAAAGGCAGACAGCGCCCAGCTGACCCAAGCCCTCAACCAGCGCCTCCAGCAGCGTGAAGCAACTCTCCGTCAGATGAATGCTGAGCTGGAGCGTCAGGGCGACGAACTGGTCACCAAGGGTACAGTCACCGGCGAAGTCCACCAGATGTGGCAGAGCATCACCAGCATGTTCGGCAATAGCGACGACAACGTCGCCGAGCGGGTCGAAGAAGGTGAGGACTACATCAAGAACAAGTTCCAGGAAGCGCTCGACAGCAACCAGCTGGAAGGTCAGGAGCGGGCCGTAGTGCAGCAGTGCTACGACGATATCTGCCAGGGCGAACGATTCGGCGACATGATCGAAAAGCAGTACGACTGATCCCTCAATCAGTCTGATCGGAAGGGCGCGGATCGATCCGCGCCCTTTTTGTGTCAGGTGTCGTCGCTGCGCTCGGGCGCGTCGCGCTGGGTGGCGTTGCTATTCATATCGGTCTTTTCGGTCTCGCTGGCGGCCTTCTGTGCTTCCAGCGCCGCACCGCCGAGGCGGATGTGGACATCGCGCAGCTGGCTGGGCGCGACCACGCTCGGCGCGCCCATCATCAGATCCTGTGCCTTCTGGTTGAGCGGGAAAGCGATCACCTCGCGGATGTTCGGCTCGTCGGCGAGCAGCATCACAATGCGGTCGATACCCGGGGCAGAGCCACCGTGCGGCGGCGCGCCAAGCTTGAACGCCTCGATCATGCCGCTGAAGTTCGCATCGACATCTTCCTGCGTGTAGCCGGCGATTTCGAAGGCCTTGTACATGATGTCCGGGCGGTGGTTACGGATGGCGCCGCTGGACAGCTCGTAGCCGTTGCAGACGATGTCGTACTGCCATGCGAGGATATCGAGTGGGTCCTTGGTCTCCAGCGCCTCCATCTCGCCTTGCGGCATGGAGAAGGGGTTGTGGCTGAAATCGACCTTCTTCTGGTCCTCGTCGTACTCGAACATCGGGAAGTCGACGATCCAGCAGAACTTGAAGCAGCCCTCTTCGATAAGGCCCAGTTCCTCGGCCACGCGGGTCCGAGCGGCCCCGGCAAGTTTGGCGGCGTCCTTTTCCTTGCCTGCGGCGAAGAACAGGCCATCGTTCTCGCCCAGCCCTAGCTCGGCATAGAGCTTTTCCATGCCTTCGGGTCCGTGGTTCTTGGCGATGGGCCCGCCGAACTCGCCGCCTTTGCGGGTGACGTAGCCGAGACCGGCGAAGCCTTCGCGGCGCGCCCAGTCGTTCATCTCGTCGAAGAACTTGCGGCTCTTCTCATGGGTGTTTGGCGCCGGGATCACGCGGACCCGGCCACCGCCGCCGACGATCTTCTCGAACAGGCCGAAGCCACTTTTCTCGAAGTGGCTGGTCACGTCCGAAATCATCAGCGGGTTGCGCAAATCGGGCTTGTCGCTGCCGTACTTCAGCATCGCCTCGGCATAAGGGATGCGCGGAAACTCGCCCGCAGGCGTCACGCTCTTGCCGTCGGCGAATTCCTCGAACACGCCCGCGAGCACGGGTTCGATCGCCTGGAACACGTCTTCCTGCGTCACGAAGCTCATTTCGAAATCGAGCTGGTAGAATTCCGGGCTGCGGTCGGCGCGCAGGTCTTCGTCGCGGAAACAGGGGGCGATCTGGAAATAGCGGTCGAACCCGGCGACCATCAGCAACTGCTTGAACATCTGCGGCGCCTGCGGAAGCGCGTAGAAACGGCCGGGATGCAGGCGGCTGGGCACAAGGTAGTCGCGCGCGCCCTCGGGGCTTGAGGCACCCAGGATCGGCGTCTGGAATTCACTGAAGCCTTGGTCGGTCATTCGGCGGCGCAAGCTGGTGATGACCTGGTTGCGCAGCATGATGTTCTTGTGCACGCGCTCGCGCCGCAGATCGACGAAGCGGTACTTGAGGCGCGTTTCCTCCGGATAATCCTCGGCGCTGTTCACGATCAGCGGCAGGTCTTCGGCGCGGCTCTGCACCTCGACCGAGCGGGCGAAGACCTCGATCTCGCCGGTCGGCAGGTTTTTGTTCACCGCCACATCGTCGCGCGCCTTCACCGTCCCGTCGATGGTGACGACCGATTCCAGCTTGATCCGGTCGAGGATCGGCAGCGCCTCGCTATCCTCGTCCGCCACGATCTGCGTGATGCCATAATGGTCGCGCAGGTCGACGAACAGCACGCCGCCATGGTCGCGCTTGTTGTGCACCCAGCCCGACAGGCGGACGGTATCGCCGACATTGTCCTTCGTCAGCTGTGCGCAATTGTGGGTACGATAGGCGTGCATCTAAAATCTTTCCATTTTCGGAGCTATGGCGCTAGGGGCGTCCCGACTTTGGGGCGACGCGCTCCTCTAGCAGGAAACGCGCGCGCTAACAGGGCACCTGCGGCTTTTTGTCAAGGCTCGCAGCGGCCGAGGGCGGTACTCCGCCCGACAGACAGAAAAGACACGATGAAGATACATGATCTGATTACGACTTCCGACGCGCTGGCCGATTTGTGCGAGCGTCTGGCGAAAAGCGATTTCGTCACCGTCGACACCGAATTCATGCGCGAGAACACCTATTGGCCCGAACTGTGCCTGGTGCAGATCGCAAACGAGGAAGAGGCCGCGGCGATCGACCCGCTGGCCGACGGGATCGACCTTTCCCCCCTTTGGGACCTGATGTGCGACAACGAGGACGTACTGAAGGTTTTCCATGCGGGCGGGCAGGACGTCGAGATCGTCTATAACTTCACCGGCAAGACCCCGCATCCGATCTTCGACACGCAGATCGCGATGATGGCGATCAGCCAGTCCGAACAGATCGGCTATGCCAATCTCGTCGAAAGCTGGCTCGGCATCACGGTCGACAAGGGCGCGCGCTTCACCGACTGGAGCCGCCGCCCGCTGACCGACCGGCAGATCGAATATGCCATCGGCGACGTGACGCACCTTTCGAAGATCTTTCCCAAGATCCTGAAGAAACTGATCAAGACCGAACGCGGCGGCTGGCTCGATGCGGAGATGGACAAGCTGGCCGATCCGGAGAACTATGCCAACGACGCAAGCCAGGCGTGGAAGCGCATCCGCTCGCCCGGTCGCAATCCGCAGGTGCTCGGCCGGCTGAAGGCGCTGGCCGCGTGGCGCGAGGGCGAGGCGCAGCACAAGAATATTCCGCGCGGCCGCATCATGCGCGACGAGACGCTGGCCGATATCGCCAGCCATCCGCCCAAGAAACAGCCCGACCTCACCAAGGTGCGCGGCCTGTCGAATGCGTGGAAAGACAACGACATCGGCAAGCGTCTGATGAAAGTGCTCGAAAAAGCCGAGCCGCTGTCGAAAGACGAAATGCCCGACAAGCCGAAACGCGGCGCACCGCTCGGCAAGGAAGGCGCGCTGGTGGCGGACCTCCTGAAGCTGCTACTCAAGATCCGCGCCCGCGAGATCGATGTCGCCGCCCGTTTGCTGACCAAGGCGGACGAGATGGAAGCCCTCGCCGCCGGCGTGCGAGACCTGCCGATCCTGAAGGGCTGGCGCTACGAGGTGTTCGGCAAGGACGCACTCGAGCTGGTCGAGGGCCGCATGGCCTTCGCCGTGCGCGACGGGCGGCTGCTGATGACCCACATCGACGACATGCAGAACGAGATGGTCGAAACGCAGGCGGCGGAATAGGCGCGGACCTGTGAGCACCTACCTCCCCACTCTCAAGCAGCTGCAATATCTCGTTGCGCTACACGAGCATGGCCATTTCGGCCGCGCGGCGGAGGCGAGCTTCGTGTCGCAGTCGACGCTCTCTGCCGGGATCCGTGAGCTGGAATCGCTGCTCGGTGTAACGCTTGTCGAGCGTAGCCGCCGCGTCGTGCGGTTCACCGCGCTCGGCAATCAGGTGGTGGACAAGGCGCACCGCATCCTGCGCGAGGCGGAGGAGCTGGCGGACCTCGTGCAGGCCGCGGGCAAGCCGCTCGCAGGGCAACTCCGCATGAGCGTGATCCCGACCATCGCCCCCTTCCTCCTGCCGCGTTTCCTGCCGCGCCTGCGAAAGGAGCGGCCCGATCTCGAGCTGTTCCTACGCGAGGAGACCAGCCACGACGCGGTCGAATCGCTTCAGCACGGGCGGGTGGATTGCGTGCTGCTCGCCCTGCCCTTCCCGACCGGCGAGGTGGAGATGGCGCATATCGCCGATGACGAGCTTTACGTCGCTTTCCCCGAAAACGACCCGCGCGATCCGCCCGAGACGGTCCCGCCGAGCATGATCGACGACGGCCGCCTGCTGCTGCTGGAAGACGGCCACTGCCTGAAGGACCACGCGCTGGCCGCCTGCAATCGCCCCGAACTGCGCGGTTCGACCACCATGATCGGCACCAGCCTGCATACGCTGGTGCAGATGGTCGACAATGGCCTCGGCCTGACGATGCTGCCGAAATTGGCGGTCGATGCGGGCATATTGAACGGTACCAAGGTCGTCGCCCGCCCCCTCAAGAGCAAGAGCGCCACCCGCGAAATCGCCCTGATCTGGCGCAAGAACTCGCCCCGCCGCGACGATTTCGAGTTGCTGGCGGAGGAGTTGCGGGCGGGGTGAGCGAGAGGCTGCTTGGGGCGCTATGGCCCCAAGAGCGGAAGTTCAGCTCGCGACCCGATTGCGGACACTGGACTCCATCGAACCAGGAACCGTTCGGCGACGAATTTCCGCAGGAAGAGAATATGGAAACGGTCAAAACAATCAAAAGCCTCGACGGCAATCGGGAACTTGAAATTTACCGTAACGAGAATGGCCTCTACAGCTACACGAACTTCCGTAAGCACCACAACGAGTACAAACCTTCCCCTGAATCAGAATATTGGACGCCTCAAGAGAAAGGGGGCCTCTTTGAGACTGCTGATGCAGCAGAGTCTGACGCTAGAGCTAATCATGGTTGGGCTCGTGAATGAGATAAGGGGGAGGCGGATAATGTCCCCTTTCCACCCACAGGCAGACATTCCGCCGATTTTCCTACAGAACCACTTTCTGCCATTCGGGCCAGATGTTTAGCGGATCGAATAGACCAAATTGCAGCTCGAACCGCGCATCGGCCTGTCTCGAATGACAAGTCTGAAAGTGACACATCAGTCCAGCAAATTGCCCGCAATTCCCCGCCCTCCGGGCCTTCCCGCCCAAAGCGCAGTTTCGCAAAATACCCCGATCAGCGGTCCACGACCCCGCTCAGTCCATGTGTTTCAAGCCGACCCGCAGATAGTCCCAACCCGTAATCACCGTCAGCACCGCCGCCGCCCACAGGCTCACGAGGCCGTAGGTGTGGGGCACGTTCGCCTCCATCGCGCCGATCGTCACGGTCCAGTTTGGCAGGCCCTGCCCCAGAATCAGCGAGCCGAGTGCCATCATCTGGAAGGTCGTCTTCCACTTGGCGAGGCGGCTGACCGGGACCGAGACCTGCAGCGGGCCGAGGAATTCGCGCAGGCCCGATACGGCGATTTCGCGCATCAGGATGATCAGCCCGGCGATCACATGCGCGTCCCCCACATAGGGCCCGCGCAGCACGCCCTGCGCCGCCAGCACGAGGATCACCGCGGCGACCATGATCTTGTCGGCGATCGGATCGAGGAAGATGCCGAGCTTCGACACCGTCCCGCTGGTGCGCGCGAGATAGCCGTCGAAATAGTCGGTGATGCCCATCGCGCAGTAGAGCACGAAGGCGGCGAGATAGCCTTGCTCCCACCCCGGCCACCACAGCAGGAAGGCCAGCAACGGGATCGCAAAGATGCGCGTCAGCGTCAGGATGTTGGGCAAGGTGAGCATCGCCCCTCCCCTAGCGAGTTACGGCTCGCCGCAAAAGTCGCCGATTGTCCTTGTCCGCTACGGCGTTGCGCCTCTACACGGGTCGCCGAGTGACGGGGCCATTCCCGGGGGGTCATGCTTACATCCACGCATCTGCTGCGCACGAGGCGGTTCCTGCCGCTGTTCGTCACGCAGCTGTTCAACGCCTTCAACGACAACCTCTACAAGACCACGATGGTCCTATTCGTAGTCTATGCGGTCTACAGCGACCCGGCGACCGAGGCGAGTTTCAGCGGGCTGGCATCGGGGCTGTTCATCCTGCCCTTCTTCCTCCTCTCCGCATTGGCCGGGCAACTGGCCGACATGCGCGACAAGGCGAAAATCATCCGCACGGTGAAAGCGTGCGAGATCGGGCTGATGATCATCGGCGCGAGCGGGCTCTACCTCGCCTACAACGGCATCATGGTGCACACGGTGGCGATCCCGCTGCTGCTGCTGGCGCTGTTCCTGACGGGCGTGCAATCGACCTTCCTCGGCCCGATCAAATACGCGATCCTGCCGCAGCATCTGAAGAAGGACGAGGTGCTGGCTGGCACCGGGCTGGTCGAGGCGGGGACCTACGTGGCGATCCTCGCGGGCACGATCCTCGCCGGGCCGATCGCGGTGGACTATACCGGCTGGGCGGCCATCGGCATTATCGTGACCGCCTGCATCGGCTATCTCGTCAGCCGGCAGGTTCCTTCCGCCCCGCCGATGGGCGAGATCGAGAAGCTCGACTGGCATATCCTGCGCGCCTCGGTGAAGCTGGTGCGCGACACGATGCACAATAAGGAAGTCTACTACGCGATCCTGGCGATCAGCTTCTTCTGGACCATCGGCGCGGTGCTGTTCATCCAGTTCCCGCCGCTGGCCAAGAATACGATCATGGCCAGCCCCGAAGTCGCGAGCCTGTTCCTCGTGGTCTTCTCCATCGGCGTGGCGATCGGTTCGGTCGCGGTCAATGCGCTGCTGAAAGGCCGCGTTTCGGCGCGCTACTCACCCGTGTCGGTGATCGTCATGGGGCTATTCGTGGTTGCGTTCTACGTGGTCGCAAAGATGTGGCAGGCCGACCAGCCGGAGACATTGCTGTCGGTCAGCGAGTTCATCGCCTGGCCCATGGCCGCAATCCTCCTGCTCTGCTTGCTGGGCATTTCCATCGCCGGAGGTATGTTCGTAGTGCCACTCTACGCTTTCCTCACGACGCGCGTCTCGCCCGACCGCGCATCGCGCACGATTGCGGCGAACAATATCGTCAATTCGGGAGCGATGGTGGCCGGCTCGCTTGCGGCCATGGCGCTGAGCGCGGCGGGCGTGCCGATTACCGAGCAGGTGCTGCTGTGCGCGGCGATGTGCCTGTTCTCGGCATGGCTTGGCAAGCGGCTGGTCGCAGCGGAGAACGCCGCAGCCGAAGTGGCGGCCGCAGCAGGCGCCTAGATGATGAAGGCGAGCACGGCAGCGACGGTCGCGAAATAGGTCGTGGCGACACCGCGTACATCGCTTGCGGTAAGAGCCCAGCTGACCGGCTCGCTCGCCGGCATATCGGCGAAGGCCATGCGGCGCTGTGGCAGACTTGCCCGGAACCAGTGCCGGGCGGCTTCGCTCGAAAGGACAAGTGCGCGTCTCATAGTGGGGAATTAACGCTTTCTTAACTGTTTGGTATCCCCCCGGCTTTCAACTGTCGCAAAACGGAACGAAACGGCACAAATTAACCATGTTCGCCGATTGCCAGCCGCATGGCGCGGGGGTAGTCGCGCTACCATGAGAGAGACCCACACCCCCGCCGCCGCCCGCCTGCTGGTCGATTGCCTGATCGAGCAGGGGTGCGACCGGATCTTCACCGTGCCGGGCGAAAGCTTTCTTCAGGTGCTCGACGGGCTGGGCCAGCAGGATGCGATCGATGTGGTCACCTGCCGACAGGAAGGCGGCGTCGCCTTCATGGCCTGCGCCGACGGAGCGATGACCGGGAGGCCGGGCGTGGCCTTCGTCACCCGCGGCCCGGGCGCGACCAATGCGAGCATCGGCGTGCATGTCGCGATGCAGGATTCGCAACCGATGATCCTGTTCGTGGGCGACGTCGACAGCTCGATGCGCGACCGAGAAGGATTCCAGGAGGTCGATTTCACCGCCTTCTTTACGCCGATCGCCAAATGGGCGGCGCGGATCGACAGCGCGGACCGGATACCGGAGTATATCGCCCGCGCCTATGCGACCGCCATCTCGGGCCGACCGGGCCCGGTCGTGCTGGCGCTACCCGAGGACATGCTGAGCCGGGACACCGACGCCACGCCCCGCCCGCGGGTCGAGCGCCCGGCGCAGGCACCCTGCCCCGATGCCATGCAGGCGATGATGGCGCTGATCGCGGATGCCGCCGCGCCGCTCGCGATTATCGGCGGGGCGGGCTGGAACGCCAAGGCCCGCGAGCATTTCCAGCTGTTCGCGGAACGGCTCGGCATTCCGGTGGCGACGGCATTTCGCAGGCAGGACGCGATTTCGCCCAGCAGCCCGGTTTACGCCGGAAATCTCGGCTACGGTCCAAACCCCAAGCTGGTGGAGCGGGCGAAAGATGCCGACCTGATCCTGGCCGTCGGTGCCCGGCTCGGCGAGGCAACGACTGACGGCTACACCGTCCCGCCGCTGACCGCGCCGGACCGCACACTGATCCACATCCACCCCGATGCGAACGAGCTCAACAGCGTCTATCCCGCCGATCTCGCGATCTGCGCCAGTATGGACGAATTCGCCGAGAGCGCCGCGCTGTGGGACGAGGGCGAGGTGATCGACTTCGATGCCGGAGCCGAGGCACACGCCGAATGGAAAGAGTGGGCCACGGCACATCCCAACGGCCACACGCTCGACATGGGACAGGCGGTGCAATTCATGCGCGACACCCTCCCCGCCGACACGATCGTCTGCAACGGCGCGGGGAATTTCGCCGGGTGGTGGCATCGCTACTGGCGCTACAACAGCTATCCCAGCCAGCTCGCCCCGACCTGCGGCGCGATGGGTTATGGCGTGCCTGCCGCCGTAGCTGCTGCGCTGCGCTTTCCCGCGCGAACGGTTGTGGCAGTAGCAGGCGATGGCGATTTCCTGATGAACGGACAGGAACTGGCGACGGCTGTCCAGCACGGTGCAAACCTGATCGTGATCGTCGTCGATAACGGCGCTTACGGCACCATCCGCATGCACCAGGAACGCGAGTTCCCCGGTGAGGACCGGATCAGCGCGACGCGCCTCGCCAATCCTGATTTTGCGAAGATGGCTGAAGCTTTCGGCGGCTGGTCCGCCACCGCGCAGACGACCGAAGAGTTCAAGGAAGCGTTCGTGGCCGCCGAAGGCCTCAGCGGACTGCGCCTGATCCATTGCCGCATCGATATCGAGCAACTCGCGGCAAGCGGTGCAAGCGTCAGCGGGCTGCGCGAACGCTAAACGCGAAGAAGGGCCGCCCCGGTATTCCGGAGCGGCCCTTCTGTGCATTAGGCTAGGCGACCTTAGATGTCGTTGCCGAGCTTGCCTTCGACCTCGCCCTTGAACTGCTGGGCTTCGCCCTTGGCTTCCTGCTGGCGACCTTCGGCGCGCGTCTCTGGATCGTTCGACTGCTGCTTCACATTGCCGGCAGCTTCGTTGGCATTGCCTTTGATCTTTTCGGTAAGTTCACCCATGGGCTTTCTCCTGTGTCGTGGAGCGCAATTTTCTGCGCTGTTACAGGCAATTAACGGTCACCTAGCCCTGTGGTTCCGCTTGGCTGCGCCAGTGCGAAACGACAACGCGACAAGGCGAAATCAACGCTTCGTCATCCCGCCATCGACCATATATTCCGACCCGGTCACATAAGACGCGGCATCGGACAGCAAGAACAGCGCCACATTCGCGACTTCCTCTGCATCTCCGAACCGGCCGAGCGGGACCTGCGACTTCACCTGCTCGCGAAATTGCTCTTCGCGCTTCTCGTCCATGTCGGCGCGCTGGATGAAGTTCGTCTCGATCGGCCCGGGCGAGACCGCGTTCACGCGGATGTTCCGCTCCGCCAGCGCGCTGGCCCAGCTGCGTGCGAGCGAGAGGCAGGCAGCCTTGGTCGCTGCGTAGACGGCGCCTTGCGCCTGGCCGAGATAGGGCGCGACCGAAGCGCTGAGCAGCACCGCGCCGCCGTCTTTGATGTCGTCCATCAGCTCGGCCATCTGCAAGACCGGCCCGCGAACATTGGTGTTCATCATCTGGTCGAAGAAATCGGCGTCGTTCTTCTGGTTCGGGCGAAACTTGCCGTAACCGGCATTGAGCCACAGCCCGTCGATGCCGTCCCATTTTTCGCGTACGGCTTTCGCTAGATCCGCGACCGCGCCCGGATCGGAAGCATCGTTCTTGAGCACGAGCGACCCTTCCGGCAACGCTTTGCGTGCATCCTCGAGATGGTCGTCGCTATGGCCGGTGACGGCCACACGGCCGCCCTCGTTGGCGATCGTCTTGGCGGCTTCGAGGCCGAAGCCGCTGGTGCCGCCGGTAATCAGGACAGTCTTGTTTTCGAAACGTTTCACGGGGTTCTCCTGGTGAATGAATGTGCTTCAATCCACCAACCACGTGCCCTGCGGCCCCGTTCCTTCGCTTTGCCGCGTCAGATGCCCGCCATCTCTAGAATGACCGACCATTCCTCCGGCTTGATCTCCGCCACCGACAAGCGCGACAGTTTCACCAGTTCGCAGTCGGCCAGCTGCGGCTCTGCCTTGATCTGCTTGAGCGAGACCGAGCTAGGCAGCTTGGTCTTGGGCTTCACCTTCACCGCGGCCCACTTGCCTTCCGGGTCGGTCGGATCGGTGATCCCTGCCACGCTCACCTCGCAAATGCCGACGATCTCCAAGCCTTCGCGCGAGTGATAGAAAAAAGCCTGATCGCCCACTTCCATGGCCGCGAGATTGTTCTTGGCACGGTGGTTGCGAACGCCGTCCCACGTGCCTTCCTTTTCGGCGACGAGGTCGTCCCAGCTATATTTGAAGGGTTCCGATTTCATCAGCCAATAGCGCATCGCGTGCTTCGTCCTCTTCGTGTTCCGGGTCTTGCGGGCGCGGCCTAGCCTCTGGCGCTTGCCGTGGCCAGAGCCGCGACCCGAAACTGCGAGGTTAACCGCTTCTTAGGGCGCGCCCGATACTTCGTGCCAATCGAATTCTTGGGGGCCCTCATTGTCTGAGCAATCGTCAGCGTCGTCAAAGGCAGAACGCGCCGGTCGCCCTGTCCTGCCCGCGCGGCGCGATCACGATATGGTCACTCTCGGAATCGCACTGGCCGCGATCATCCTTTTCGTCGGCACGGCGGGTGTCGTCCTGCCGACCCTCATTCGCGCCTTTCAGGGTGCCGCTCCCTCGCCCGATATCGCGCTGACCAATGCTCTGCTGCTCAACATCGCGCTCATTCTGCTGGGCTGGAACCGCTACAAGGCCCTGAATGCAGAGCTTGCGCGCCGCTGCGCATCCGAGGAAGAGGCGCGCCGTCTCGCTGACATGGATCACCTTACGGGCTGCTTCAACCGCCGTAGCCTGACGGTTGCTCTCGCCGAGCTGCTGGCCGAAAAAGCCCATCGCGAACGCGCGCTCGCAGTGGTCGCCGTCGACCTCGACAATTTCAAGCAAATCAACGATCTCAACGGCCATTTGGCGGGAGACGAGGTGCTGCGAGCGATCGCACTTCGGATTGAACGCCTGACGCCCGAGGGCGGCCTGCTGGCGCGCTTGGGCGGCGACGAATTCCTGTGCGTCGTCCCATACCACCCTCAGGTCCCGGACCGGATCGACCAACTTGCTTCGCGCATGATCGAGAGCGTCGCCGTGCCGGTCGATCACGAAGGCAATTCGATCGACGTCACGATTTCCGTCGGCATTGCATCGAGCACCCAGCTGGAGCTTACCGGTCAGGCCACCGTCTCGGCCCAGAAGCTGATGCACAAGGCGGATATCGCCATGTATCACGCCAAAAAGCAGGGCAAGAACCGCTTCTTCTGGTTCGAACCGCCGATGGAGAACGAGCTGCGTTTCCGCAACGAGCTGGAAACCGGCATTCGCCGCGGCATCGCGCAGGGCGAATTCCGCCCCTACTACGAACAGCAGGTGGATCTCGAAACGGGTGAACTGACCGGTTTCGAAATGCTGGCTCGTTGGGACTCGCCGGAACTCGGCGTGATCGGCCCGGACATCTTTATCCCCATCGCCGAGGAAATTGGCGTCATCGGCGAAATGAGCGAGAGGTTGATCTCGCAGGCGTTCGAGGATGCCAAGCAGTGGGCGCCGGAGCTGACGCTGTCGGTCAATATCTCGCCCGTGCAGATGCGCGATCCGTGGTTCGCGCAAAAGCTGCTCAAGCTGATGGTGAAGCACAATTTCCCGCCCAACCGGCTAGACATCGAAATTACCGAAAGCTGCCTGCACGAGAATATCGGCATGGTCCGCTCGATGATCACCTCGCTGCGCAACCAGGGCGTACACGTCAGCCTCGACGATTTCGGCACCGGCTATTCGAGCCTCTCCCAGCTTCGCACCCTGCCTTTCGACAGGCTCAAGATCGACCGTGCCTTCATTTCGGAACTCACCGACGAAGCGCATGGCGGAAAGCTGGTCGATGCGATCATCTCGATGGGCGACGGGCTCAAACTGCCGATCACGGCCGAGGGTGTCGAAAACGAGCAGGTGCTCGAGGCGCTGAAGGCAATGGGCAAGCTTAAGGGACAGGGCTATCACTACGGTCGTCCGGAGCCTGCCGACAAGGTGCTCGAGCGCTTGCAGAAACAGGGCCGCCTGTCCGAGGGCGATGCGAGCAACGTGACCGCTGTCGATTTCGGCGACAAAGGCTCTTCGGCACGCGAAAGCGACGCGCGGGCCAGCTAGGCGGCCCTGCGCACTGGACGCTGCGGCTGCCAGTGCATAGATGCGCCGCATCATGCGCGTCGAATTTTCCAAGATGCACGGTCTCGGCAACGACTTCATCGTGCTCGATGCGCGCAAGGTCAGCTTGCCTGCCATCGACACCGGCGTCGCGCGTGCGCTGGCGGACCGGCGTACGGGGATCGGCTGCGACCAGTTGATCGTGCTGGAGCCGAGCGAGACTGCGGACTTCCGCATGCGGATTTTCAATCACGATGGCGGCGAAGTCGGGGCTTGCGGTAATGCCAGCCGTGCAGTGGCTTTGTTGCATGGCGCTGCGGCGAGCGTCGAGACGTCGGGCGGCACGATCAGGGTGGAACCGACGGAGAATGGCGCGAGCGTCGATATGGGCGAGCCCCGCTTCGACTGGAATGCTATCCCGCTCGAATACGCGATGGATACGTCCGCAATGCCGGTCGGCTGGGACGGCCTCGACCAGCCAGGCGCGGTCAATGTCGGCAATCCGCATGTGATTTTCTTCGTCGGGGAAACCGACACAGTGCCCCTCGACAGGATCGGCCCGGAGATCGAGACCGATCCGCTGTTTCCCGAGCGCGTGAACGTAAACGTGGCGACAATCGAGAGCCGCACTCACATCCGCCTGCGCGTGTGGGAGCGTGGCGTCGGCCTGACCCGCGCTTGCGGAACCGGCGCTTGCGCCACGGCTGTCCACGCGATGCGACGCGGCCTCGTTGAGCGCGAAGTGACCGTCACCCTGCCCGGCGGCGATCTCGTCATTGCATGGGGCGAGGACAATCGCATCCTCATGACCGGCCCCGCGACAGAAAGTTATCGCGGCAGTTTCGAATGGAGCGATTTCGCGTGAGCGAAGCGCAGGTCATCTCGCTCGGCTGCCGCCTCAACATCTCCGAGAGCGAGCAGATCCGCGCAATGCTGGCGCAGGAACGCGACGTGGTGGTCGTCAACAGCTGTGCCGTGACCAGCGAGGCCGTCCGCCAGACGCGGCAGGCGATCCGGCGCGCGCGACGCGCCAACCCGCAGGCGCGCCTGTTGGTGACCGGCTGTGCTGCCGATATCGAGCGCGATCAACTCGCCGCCATGCCCGAGGTGGATGGCCTGGTGGCCAACACCGCCAAGCTCGATGCGCGTGCCTGGAATGTGCCGGTCGATACGCCGCCGATTCCGCAGGCCCGCACCCGCGCCTTCATCGCGGTCCAGAACGGCTGCGACCATGCCTGCACCTTTTGCGTGATCCCGCAGGGCCGCGGGCCGAGCCGCTCGCTGACCATTCCGCAGGTGCTGGCCGAGGTGGAGCGGCACTTGGCCCATGGCGCACCGGAGATCGTGCTAACCGGCGTCGATTTGACGTCCTGGGGCCATGATCTGCCCGACACGCCCCCGCTTGGCGCGCTGGTGCAGGCTGTGCTCGACACATTCCCCGACCTCCAGCGCCTGCGCATGTCATCGCTCGACGGGATCGAGATCGATCCGCTGCTATTCGAGCTGTTCGCGAGCGAGGAGCGGCTCATGCCGCACCTCCATCTCTCGCTACAACATGGGCATGATTTGATCCTCAAACGCATGAAACGTCGGCACCTGCGCGATGATGCGGTGGACCTCGTTCAGCGCCTGAAGGACAAACGCCCGGACATCGCCATCGGCGCGGATCTCATCGCCGGTTTCCCGACCGAGACCGAGGAACACCACGCAGCCAACCTCGCCATCATCCGCGAGCTGGGCATCGTCCACGCCCACATCTTCCCCTACTCCCCGCGCCCAGGCACACCCGCTGCACGCATGCCTCAAGTCGACCGCGCCATCGTGAAGCGACGCGCTGCCGAACTGCGCGCTGTCGCCAGCACGACGCGCGACGCGTGGCTGGCGTCGCTCGTCGATAAGCCGCACAGCGTGCTCGCAGAGCGCGACGGGACAGGCTACACACCGCACTTCGCAAGAGTTTCCGTGCCCCAAGGCACACGCGCCGGTGACATCCTTACCGCGACGCCCACCCGATACGAGAACGGCCTGCTGCTATGAGCGACAAACCCAGCTGGACAGAGCGCCTGTTCGGCGGCTTCCGCAAAACCTCGGAAAAACTGACCAGCAACCTCACGGAAGTGGTCGGCACCGCCAAGCTCGACGATGCGACGCTGGACGATGTCGAGGATGCGCTGATCCTCTCCGATCTCGGCCCCAGCGCCGCCGCTCGCATCCGCGAAAAGCTGCGCGAGAAGCGCTTCGGGCTCGAGATCAGCGAGGCCGAGCTCAAGGAAGCCGTCGCCGAGGAAATCGCCGCGATCCTGCGCCCGGTGGCCAAGCCGCTCGAAATCACCGCCTTCCCGCGCCCGCAGGTGCTGCTGGTGATCGGCGTCAACGGCAGCGGCAAGACCACCACTATCGCGAAGCTCGCTCACCTGTTCCAGGAGGACGATTACGCCGTCATGCTGGCCGCGGGCGACACCTTCCGCGCCGCCGCGATCGGCCAGCTGCAGACCTGGGCCGATCGCATCGACGTGCCGATCGTGCGCGGCCCCGAAGGCGGCGATCCCGCCTCGATCGTCTTCGACGCGGTCAAGCAGGCGACCGACATCGGCACCGATGTGCTGATCGTCGACACGGCAGGACGCCTGCAGAACAAGCGCGAGCTGATGGACGAGCTGGCCAAGATCCGCAAAGTTCTCGGCCGTCTCAATCCCGAAGCACCGCATGACGTGGTGCTGGTGCTCGACGCGACCAACGGCCAGAACGCTCTTAGCCAGATCGACGTGTTCAGGGAGGTCGCAGGCGTGACCGGCCTGGTTATGACCAAGCTCGACGGCACGGCACGCGGCGGCGTGCTGGTGCAGGCGGCGGAACAATATGGCCTGCCGATCCATGCTATCGGTGTCGGCGAGAAGATCGACGATTTGCGGCCCTTCGACCCGGATCTGGTGGCTCGCGTAATTGCAGGGGTGGCGTGATGACCGAAGCCGATTCCAAGGCCAAGCCCAAGTCCGGCTGGCTCAATATCCTCGTCGATTACGGTCCGCTGCTGGTCTTCCTCGGCGTCTACAAGTTCTACCAGCCGCCCGCCGATTCCACCTTCGGAGAGATCGCGGCGGTAATTTACGGCACCATCGCCTTCATGATCGCAGCGGTCGTCGCGCTTGCCTTCAGCAAATTCAAGTTCGGCCACGTCAGCCCGATGCTGATCCTCTCGACCGCACTGATCGTGGGCTTCGGCGGGCTTACAATCTGGCTGCAGGATGAGCGCTTCATCCAGTTCAAGCCGACCGCGATCTACCTGCTCTTCGGCGTGCTGCTGGTCGGTGGCTGGCTGCGGGGCAAGGCGTTGCTGCAAATCCTGCTCGAGGCTGCATTCGAGGGCGTCGACCGCGATGGCTGGCTCAAGCTTTCGCGCAATTGGGGCTTCTTCTTCTTCGCACTTGCCGTGCTGAACGAGGTGCTGGTGCGGATGATGGACTTCGAAGGCTGGCTCTGGGCCAAGCTGTGGGTCTTTATGCCGCTGAGCTTCCTATTCACCTTCACCCAGATCCCGATGCTGCTGCGACACGGCCTTGCGCTGGACGACGCCGAGGAAGTGGCCAAGGACGAGCCGCCGACGGCGTAAGGCCTACCTTTCCATCGACGTTCGCGGGTCGACTTCTGGTTTGCCGCCTTACGCGCCCATGAGGAACATGTTGATGGTCAGCCGACCCTTTGCCGGATCGGCGGACAGGCTCGCACTCTTTGGAATCACACCGGAGTGAAGCGACCAGCCGCGATAGAGAATGAACCGGTCGGGCTGCGCTTCGATCTCTCCGATCATTTCGTATCGGTCGTTGTCGCCATAGTGATAGCCGGAAGACGGTTCGCCTGAGCGATCTTCGGCTCGCACCGCGCCCTCGTATCTCGCCTGTCGATCGGGAGTGATCGCCTCGAAGCCGGTTGCGCGGTGGCGATAGAATCCGGTGCCGCCGCTCTCGGGACCGAGCAAGTAGTGCATCACCGCGATCAATCCGGCTTCGGAGCCGTCGTAATGCGGGCGGCGCTGGCCGGGCGAGAGATCGTCCGCGCGCTTCGTGACGAGTGAAAATGTCGAAGCTTCGAGCTTGATACCCCGTCTGATTCCGAAAACCTTTTGTAGAACCTCGAACATGAGGCCGCGGCGACGGTCGAGATAAGAGGGATCGGCCCAGGCGCGTACGCCCGGATAGGCGGCACCGCCGGGCTGGTATTCAGCTTTCGTGGCTTGGTCGCGAAGCCTGTCGGCCATGCCGCTGAAGCCGTCGATTACGACCACGGGCTGCCGATCAGCACCGAACTGACGAACGTCGATCTGCGGGCGGGCAAGCGTCTGCATGGGGTCGATGGTCCACGGGCCGACCGCCGATGTCAAACGGTAGCTTTCGCCGGAGAGTCAGATCTCGACCTGACTCCCCAATTCGACAACACGATTGGTCGGAAGGCGGAAGAAGTCCATCGCGGTCGCCGCATTGCGCAGCATCCAAGCGAAGATCTTCTCGCGCCAGATCGGCATGCCGGGCTTGTCGCTGGCAAGCAGGGTCTGGCGGCTGAGGAAGAAGCTGGTGTGCATCATGTCGAACTTGCCGCCGCACCGCTCCATCTCCTTCAGCCCTTCAGGCACATTGGTTTCCTGCATGAAGCCATAGTGCAGGATCGCGCGGTAGAATCCGTCGCCGAGGTCGTGGATCTCGCAGCGCTTGTCGCTTTCGACATAGGGGCTGTCGGCGATCAGAACGGTCAGGATGATGACCCGCTCGTGAAGCACCTTGTTGTGCTTGATATTGTGCAGCAGCGCGCTGGGCACGCCGGCGGTCTGGCTGGCCATGAAAATCGCGGTGCCCGGCACGCGGGTGGCGGAGTTCTTGGCGCTCTTTGCGAAGATTTCGATCGGCAGCGCCGTCTCGCTCATCCGCTCGCGCATCAGCCTGCGCCCGCGCGCCCAGGTGGTGAGCAGCGTGAAGGCGACGAGGCCGACCACCAGCGGGAACCAGCCGCCGTCGGGCACCTTCACGAGGTTCGCGGCAAAATACGCCCCGTCCACGATCAGGAAGAATACCACGATCGGCAGGGCGACCCACCATTTCCACTTCCACACGCCGACGAACAACACGCCCATCAGGATCGTGTCGATGGTCACCGCGCCGGTCACCGCGATACCGTAGGCGGCGGCGAGGTTGGACGAGGTCTGGAAGGTCAGCACCAGCACGATCACCGCCACCATCAGCGCCCAGTTGATGACCGGAATGTAGATCTGCCCCGCCTCGGTTTCGCTGGTATGGCGGATCGAGAGGCGCGGCATGAAGCCCAGCTGCATCGCCTGGTGAGTGATGCTGAACGCGCCGGAGATAACCGCCTGGCTGGCGATGAAGGTCGCCATGGTGGCAAGGATCACCAGCGGCAGGCGATACTCCTCGCTCGCCAGCAGGAAGAACGGGTTGCGGACAACTTCGGCCGCCTGCTCGGGCGGCAGCCCTGCAATCATCGCGCCCTGCCCGAAATAGTTGAGCAAAAGGCATGGCATGACGAAGCCGAACCAGCTCAAGCGCATCGGGCCGCGCCCGAAATGGCCCATGTCCGAATACAACGCTTCGGCCCCGGTCACCGCCAGCACGACCGCGCCCAGCGCAAGGAAAGCGATCACGCCGTCGGTCACGAAGAACATGACCGCATAGTAGGGATTGAGCGCCCAGAGGATGTCCGGATTCTGCACGATCTGGTTGAGCCCCAGCCCGGCGATCACCGTGAAATAGACGATCATCACCGGCGCGAAAAGTGCCCCCACCTTGGCCGTGCCGCGTGCCTGCAGGAGGAACAGCCCAACCAGCAGCACCAGGGCAATGGGGATCACCAGCGGGTCGAGCCGGTGATCGACCACCGTCAGGCCCTCGACCGCTGAAAGCACCGAGATTGCGGGCGTAATCATGCTGTCGCCGTAGAACAGCGAGGTCGCGAACACGCCTAGGAGCACCACCAGCCAGGCGTATTTCGTCTGCCCGATATGGCGGCTGATCAGCGCGATCAGGGCGAGGCTCCCGCCCTGCCCCTTGTTGTCGGCACGCATCAGGATGGTGACATACTGGATCGCCACGACAACCGTCATCGACCAGAAAATCAGACTGACCACGCCCAGCACATGCATCCGGTCGATGGCGATGCCGACCGACCCGGAGAATGTCTCGCGGAAGGCATATAGCGGGCTGGTGCCGATGTCGCCGAAGACGACGCCGATTGCACCGACTGCCAAAGCCGTGCGCGATGCGCCGCCATGGCCATCGCCGTGGCCGCCGGTGGAGGGAGCACCCTCGGGCACCGGGTCCTGGATGGTCGCGCTATCGCTCATAGGAAAGAAAAGTTCGGCCGCATTGCGTCATTCGCCTGAATGGCAGGGCACTGCCCTGCGCAGGGCGCGCCGATTAGCAGCAAGCATTGCCCGCCGCAATACGATGCAACGTGGCTGTCTCATTCGGCTGCTTCGGCTTCTACCGTAGCATCTGAGACGCCGAGCAGGCCGTCCAACCGCGCGATGCGCTCGGCCAGCAGCGGGCGCCAGTCGGCGTCGTCCGGCGCACTCGCCAGCAGTTCCGCCCAGAGTTCGCGCGTGCGCTGCGGTTCGCCGGCACGCAGCCATGCGAGGCCGAGGAAATAGATCGGCGCCGGGTTGCCGAGCCCGACAGCGTCGGCACGTTCGTAGGCGTTGAGGGCTGCGGGTGTCAGCTGCCCCTCGGCATGCTCGACCAGCGAGTTGCCCAGCGCCAGCCAGGCTTCTGAATCGTTCGGGTTCTCAGCGAGGGCATTGCTGAGGAAACGCGCCGACTGGTCGAACTGGCCGCGGCGCGCGAAGGCATCGGCGGTCACTACGAAGCGGGAGGGTAGCACGCCCTCGGCATAGAATTCGCGCCGGGCCTGCACCATGGCCTCGCCCGATCGCGCGGTTTCGTCTCCGGTTGCGACGCGAGGCGCGCCCGCCTGCCCGGGCGAACCCTGAATCGCATAGCCCGCAAGCCCGAAAAGGAGCGCGGCCCCGAATAGCGCCCAAACGCTGCGCGGCAGCTTCAGCAGGAAGACGGCCCCGACGAAGGTCAACAGCGCCAGCAGCAGGATCGGCACCCAACTCACGATGCGCGCCTCCGCAAGCGGCCCGCCAGCACCACGGCTGCAACTAGCACCAGCAGCGCAGGGATTGCGAACAGCGGCCAGGTCACCGCGCTTACCTCGGGCCGATAGCTGACGTAATCGCCATAGCGCTGGACCAGCCACGCGCGCACCGCCTCCGGGTCCTCGCCCGCAGCGATACGGATGCGGACCTGGTGGCGCATGTCGCCGGCCATCGGTGCATCGCTATCGGCGATGGATTGCGACTGGCACTTGAGGCAGCGCAGCGTCTCCATCAGGTCCTGCGCTGCGGCCTCCTGCGCCGGGTCGTCGAGCTGGCGATAAGCGAACGGCGCAGGCGGCATGCTGTCCTGCGCGGCGAGCGGCAGCGCAAGGCTAAGTGCGAGCAGGCAGAGCACAATTCGGCTCATCGCGCCTTCTCCAGCTCGGCCAGCAGCGTCGGCACGTCGCTTTCGCGAATATCGCCGAGGTGCTGGTAGCGGATGATGCCCCGGCCATCGATAACGAAGGTCTCGGGCACACCCGACGAGCCGATGGCAAGCTGCACCTCCGAAAGATCGTCGCGTGCGATGCGTGTGTAGGGGTTGCCATGCTGCGCCAGGAACCGGGCCACATCTTCGGGTCGGTCGCGGATCGCGATGCCGACGATGGGCACACCCGCCTCCTTCAGACGCTCAAGCTGCGGAGCTTCGGCGATGCACGGCAGGCACCAGCTGGCCCAGATATTGAGCAGGCGCGGTGTCCCGTCCCTGAAATCGGTGGTGGCGGCGCCATTCGCGCCCTCGGTCGCGGGCGGAAGGTCGAAATAGGGCAGCGCCTCGCCGATCATCCCGCTCTCGACGAAATCGTCTTTCGGCTGGGTCAGCTGGTAGGCCGCGAGGCCAAGGAAACCTGCAAACAGGAACAGCGGAAGCCAAACGCGCCAACTCATGCCATCGCCTCCGTTTCCGCGCGCCGCTCGACGATCCGCCGCGCAATCCGCCGCCGCCGAATGTCGGCGATCACGCGACCGACCAGCGCCAGCGCCCCGCCCAGCGCGACCAGCAGGCCGCCGTACCAGATCAGCGTGACGAGCGGCTTCCACCACAACCGCAGCTGCCAGCGCCCGTCCGGCGTGCGATCGCCAATGACGGCGTAAAGCTGGCCGTTCCACCGTGTCGACAGCGCGCTCTCCGTCGTTTCCTGCGGCGGCGCCCAGAATCGCCGTGCCTGCGGGGTGAGCACGACCGGCTCCGCCCCGTCATAGGTCGCGGTTAGACGACCCTCGATGGCTGTCCAGTTGGGCCCGGCGACCGGCATCACCTCGCTCAGCGTCACGTTCCAGGGGCCGACCTGCGTGCTTTGCCCTGCCTCGACCGCCGCCAGCCGTTCCTTCGAGAAAGCGCTTTCGCTCGCCATGCCGATCAGGGCCACTGCGATGCCGAAATGGGCGATGATCATGCCCCATGTCGCCAGCGGCACGCGCTTCAGATTGCGGCCCCGCAGCGGAAGGAAACTTGCCACACCCAGCCCAATGCCGAGCGCGAGGCCCAGCAGAGGCAGGATCGCGACACCGGTGACGAAGCCGAAGAATATCAGCGACACTAAAACGAGCGCCGCAAACAGCGCCAGTTCAGGCCGGATGCGCTCCAGCCGGTCCTGCCGCCAACGCAGCAGTGGTCCGACGGCCATGACCACCAGCATCGGTACCGCAAAAATCGCCGAGACCGGATTGAAATAGGGCGGCCCAACGGACACACGCACGTCGAAGGCTTCGGTCAGCAGCGGGTAGAGCGTGCCGAGCAGCACGATCGCAAGGATTGCGCTCAGCATCACATTGTTGAACACCAGCGCGCCCTCGCGGCTGGTCGCGGTAAAGCGCTGACCTTCATTGATCGTGCTGGCGCGCAGAGCGAACAGCAACAGCGCGCCGCCGATGAAGAGGCCCAGCAGAACGAGGATGAAGCTTCCCCGCTCCGGATCGACGGCAAAGGCATGCACGCTGGTAAGAATGCCGGAACGCACGAGGAAGGTCCCCACCATGCTCATCGAAAATGCGACCACGCCGAGCATGATCGTCCACACACGCAAGGCATCGCGGCTGGCGAGGACGCTCGTCGAATGAAGCAGCGCAGTCGCAGCCAGCCAGGGCATCAGCGAGGCATTCTCGACCGGATCCCAGAACCAGTATCCGCCCCAGCCGAGTTCGTAATAGGCCCAATAGGACCCCGCCACGATTCCCAGCGTAAGGAACACCCAGGCCCCCAGCACCCATGGCCGCATTGCGCTGGCGAAGTCCGGGGTCACCTGCCGCGTCAGCAACGCGCCTACGGCGAAGCTGAAGGCGACCGAGAGACCGACATAGCCCATGTAAAGCGTCGGCGGATGGAAGGCGAGGCCGAGGTCCTGCAGCAGCGGATTGAGGCCAAGGCCCTCCGGCGCGGGCACCGGCAAGCGCTCGAACGGATTGGAGCTCAGGATCAGGAAGGCATAAAAGCCCAGCGACACGAGGCCCTGCGCCGCCAGTGTCGCCTGCATCGTGCGCTCCGGCAGACGCTTTTCGGCCAGTGCGATGAGGCCGCCGGAGAGCGACATCACCGTCACCCACAGCAGCATTGAACCTTCGTGATTGCCCCATGCGCCCGACAGCTTGAAGACCAGTGGCTTCAGCGAATGCGAATTGGCCGCGACCAGCTTCACCGACAAATCGGTGATTGCGAAAAGCCATAGCAGCATGGCGAAAGCGATGCTGGCGAGCGTTGCCTGCACGACTGCGCTCGGCCGGACCAGCCTGGCGATCTCGCTCCTATCGCCGGCGCGAACGGCGAGGAATCCGGCGGCCATCTGAAGCGCGGCAAGCGCGGCGGCGAGCCACAGCGCGGCATGACCGAGTTCGGCGATCATTCGATGCCGACCGTCGTCTCTTCGGCCATCTTCGCGGCCTGCATCTCGCTCATGCCCTCGAGTTCCTTGGGCACGTAATTCTCGTCATGCTTGGCCAGCAGATTGTCTGCCACGAAGGTGCCGTCGGGCGCCAGCCGACCCTCGGCCACGACGCCGGAACCTTCGACGAAGAGGTCGGGGGCGATTCCGCTGAAGCGCACCGGAATGCGCGAGCCATCGTTGCCTGTTACGGCAAATCGCAGCGTCACACCGTCATTATCGGTCGTGAGCGAACCCCGTTCGACCATGCCTCCCAGCCTCACGGCCTGACCCACGGCGGGCGGATCGGCCTGCATCTGCTCCGGCAAGTAGAAATAGTTCGCCTGATTGCGCAGCGCGTAGGCCGCGAGCAGCCCCGCGCCGATTAGCGCCACGATAGCCAGGACCACGAGGATCAGCCGCTGATGCTTGGGTTTGAGCGCGCTCATTTCCGCCGGCTTTCCGCGCGGCGCCGTTCGGCCCGCTTCATATCGACCCACGCCCAGGCAATCATCGCCAGCGTGCCGATGACGCCCACCGCATAGGCAGCGAGCACGAAATCCCACTGGTCGAGCGCTTCGCGCATTATAAGGCCTCGCTCGCCCGGCGGCGAAGGCGCGCTTCGGTCTGGATGTCGGCCAGCAGCGCTCGCATGCGCGCCAGCACGATCCCGCCGAAGATCAGCGAGAAGCCGACGACTGCGACCAGCAGCGGCGCAAGGTATTCGCCATCGATGGCGCTATTGCCCATGGTAATGCTCGGCGGCTGGTGCAACGAATTCCACCAGACGACGCTGCGATTGATGATCGGGATGTTGATCGCGCCCATCAATCCGAAGATCGCCGGGATGCGGGCGCTCACTCCCTCACGGGCAGCGGCTTGCGCCAGCGCGATATAGGCGGCGTAGAGGAAGGCGAGCACCAGCATGCTGGTCAGCCTGCCGTCCCACACCCACCACGTCCCCCAGGTCGGCCGCCCCCAGATCGATCCGGTGACGAGGCAGATCAGCGTGAAGACGAGGCCGGGCACTGCCGCTGCACGCGCGGCAAGTGCCGCGAGCGGGTGCCGCCACACGAGGTATACGAGGCTGGAAATAGCAATTGCGGTCCATCCTCCCATGCCCAGCCATGCTGCGGGCACGTGCAGGAACAGGATGCGCACCGTCTCACCCATCAACCGGTCGGGCGAAACCTGCGTCAGCCCCCACCACAGCGCGCCCGCGCTCGACACGAGTCCTGCAACAAGCAACAGCGGCGTCAGCCAGCTGGCGAGCGTTAAAAACCGTTTGGGATTGGCGAAGCCGTGCATGATGTAAGCCGTGCGCGCGCTTTTACAGGCCCGCGCCTGACCCGCAAGTGAAGATGGGCCTCAGGCGCGCCCGATCAAGCGCTGCGCCATGCGATCGGCGACCTGATCGGGAGAAAGGCCGCTTTCGTCGCTCTCCTTCCAGATCTGCTCGAGACGACCGGGGATTTGCGCAATGCGCTTGCGGACCTCGTTGATGTCGCACGGCGCTTTGTCACACCGGCAGAGGTATTCGAGCGTCACCGAGATGATGCCGCCAGCGTTGATGACATAGTCCGGCGCGTAGAGAATGCCGCGCTCTGCCAGCATGGGGCCATGTTCGGGCCGTCGCAGTTGATTGTTCGCCCCGCCAGCCACGATTTTACAGTCCAGCCGGGCAATCCCTTCGTCGTCGAGCACTGCACCAAGCGCATTCGGACTGAATACGTCGCAGGCAATGGACATGACCGCATCGGGCGCGGCGGTATCGGCTCCAAGTTCCGTGGCCAGCGATTCGGCGCGGTCCTGATTGACATCCGACAGCGTCAGCTTCGCACCCTCCTTGGCGAGGAGCCGCGCGACACCGCCACCGACGCTGCCGGTGCCCTGAATCGCGACATGCACGCCTTCGACGCTGTCCTTGCCGAGCTTGTGCTGCACCGCGGCCTTGATGCCGAGGAAGATGCCAAGCGCGGTGAAGGGCCCCGGATCGCCACCCGCGGCGTCCTCGCCCTCGACCGGAAGGCCGGAGACATATTGCGTGCGCTCGGCGACGGCCGCCATGTCGGCTTCGGAGATACCGACGTCCTCGGCGGTCACATACTTGCCGCCGAGACCTTCGACGGCATCGGCGAAAGCGGCGAGCATTTCGGGCGTCTTGCTCTTGTCTTCCGGTGCGAGGATCACGGCCTTGCCGCCGCCCATGGGCAGGCCGGCCATGGCGTTCTTGTAGCTCATCCCGCGCGAGAGGCGCAGGGCATCGCGCATCGCATCGCCGGGTTCGGCATAATGCCAGAAGCGCGTACCGCCCGCGCCCGGGCCGAGATGGGTGGAATGGAGCGCGATTATCGCCGTGAGGCCGCTTTTCCGGTCACGCACGAAATGCACGAGTTCGTGATCGTCGTAGTCCGCTTCGGTCCAGAAAGCCGTCATCGCCAAAATGCCCCTGCAAGCTGTGCGGAGCGGTCTAATCTCGGAGGGAAAATGGGGCGATCGAGGGGTCTCGAACCCCCGACCTCCGGTACCACAAACCGGCGCTCTAACCAACTGAGCTACGATCGCCACAAGCCCCCGGAACCGCCCGGGAAGGGGGCCTGATACGCCCGCACGATTGGGCGTCAACCCGTCCCGTGCAGCGGCGTGGGCCTGTTGCACAACACTCTGCAAATGGGAAGCGAAAAAGCGCGAAGGCGGCACAACGCGCAACATTATGTCGCGACTTGCCTGAAGGCTCGGCTCGGCTAGTCTGCGCTGCATGACGGGGTCGGGCGAATCTTCGGCAGAACGGCTGCTTGCGGAGGACGGCATGCAACGCGTGCCGAGCCCGAAGGTCGAGCTGTTCCAGCTCCGCGATTTCGTGCCGCCGGAACTGTGCGCCGAGCTGATCGCGCTGATCGAAACGGACCGCCGCCCCTCCACCCTCGCCGATGCGGGCGACGACCATTATTTCCGCACCAGCGAAACCTGCGACCTGTCGGCAGACGAGCCCGCGGTTCAGGCGCTGGAAAACAAGCTCCATGCGCTGACCCGGATCGACCCCGCACATGGCGAGCCGCTGCAGGGCCAGCGCTACGATGTCGGCCAGGAGTTCAAGCCGCATTGCGACTATTTCAATCCCGGCGGCCAGGACTGGGAGAAATACTGTTCGGTCGCCGGCCAGCGGACCTGGACGTTCATGATCTATCTAAACGATGTGGAAGCCGGCGGCGCAACGCGGTTCAAAGCCATCGGCAAGACATTCCAGCCCGAAGCAGGCAAGCTGCTTGGCTGGAACAACCGTCGCCCCGACGGCCGCGAGAACCCGAACACAATCCACCACGGCATGAAGGTCCGCAAGGGCGTGAAATACGTGATCACGAAGTGGTATCGCGAGAAGGAGTGGGGGTGGTAACGAAAAAGGGCGGCCCTGCAGGACCGCCCTCTTCGAGGCTGCGCGACTGGCGCGGTGCGCTCAGTTCTTCTTGAGGCTGAGGCCGCCGAAGCGCTTGTTGAAGGCTGCGACACGGCCGCCTTCCTGAAGCTGCTGCTTGCCGCCGGTCCACGCCGGGTGGCTCGTCGGGTCGATTTCGAGCGTCAGCGTGTCGCCTTCGCTGCCCCAGGTCGAGCGCGTCTGGAATTCGGTGCCATCGGTCATCTTGACCGTGATCATGTGATAGTCGGGGTGGCCATCGGTCTTCATGATAGTCGTCCTTTAAGCTTCGGAGCGGTTCCGACCGGTCCAGCTGTGTTTGGGAAAGGCGCGCGCATAGCGGCGAGCGCCGAGATTGGCAACCTTATTCAGGTGCGTCGGCGATCATCGCCGTGAAGCTGACTTCGCACGTCACCTTGCCCTCTACCGAAGCTTCGCCAGCGAATTTGCAAACGCGGGCGCGTTTCTGGACGAATTCGGCCTTGAGGTCGAGCAGCACGCCCGGTGTCACGGGCGCGCGAAACTTCGCGTTCTCGATCGCCATGAAATAGACGAGCTTGCCCGATCCCGCGAGGCCGAGGCTTTCGACCGCGAGAACGCCAGCTGCCTGCGCCAGCGCTTCGATCTGGAGGACGCCGGGCATGATCGGCGATCCGGGGAAGTGGCCCTGGAAGAAATCCTCGTTGAAGCTGACCGCCTTGATCGCGTGGATGCGCTCGTCGACGACCAGCTCTTTCACCCGGTCGACCAGGAGCAGGGGATAGCGATGCGGCAGGCGCTTGAGAACCTGCACTACGTCGAAACCGGTCGTTTCCTCGCTCATCGCCCTGCTCCCGTCGTCAGGATCAGCGGCCGGCCGGCTGCTGCTGCGCGGGCTGCTGGCCCTGCTGCTGGGCGGCTTGCTGGGCAGCCTGCTGCTGCGCGACGCCGACAAGGATCTGCGAAACCGTCTGCTGGGTCTGCAGCGATTCCTGGCGCGGACGCCAGTTCGCCGGCGGCGTAATCTGCACGCTCGGCACGCGCTGGTTCATGACTGTGACAAGATCGTTCGTGACGTTGAGCGTTTCGGGCGCCCACTGGACCGCATCCGGCGAGAGGAGGAGCTGGATGTTCTTCTGCTGCACCACCTGCTGCTGGACGTTGCTATAGTCGTTGATCAGCTGCTCGATGGCATAGGTCTGCGCCAGCACGATCGGCTGCGAAACCTGCTGGATCTGCTGTTCCTTCTGCTGGACCTGTTGCACGACCGAGGGGTTGGCCTGCGCTTCGGCCTGAGTCAACTGACCGTCGTTATTGGTATCGAGGCTCTGCTGCAGCGTCGCGGCTTCCTGGCGAAGCGTACGGATCTGGGTGAGCTGCGCAGTGTATTGCTGCTCGATCTGCTGGTAAGCGGCAATGCGCGCCTGCGAGCGCACTATCACTGCTTCCGGGCTACTGGTGGCGATCGCGCCGGTCACCTGCGCGGTGGCGGGAGTGCTGGCGATAGCCGCGCCTGCGAGAGCCGCGGCAGCGAGAATCTTGGTCTTGCTGGTCATTAGAATTGTGTTCCTACGTTGAATGAGAAGGTCTTGGTGTCGTCTCCGACTTCCTTCTTGATGATCTGGGCGAAATCGATCCTGAACGGACCGAAGGGCGAGTTCCAGTTGACACCGATACCCGCCGAAATACGCGGCGCAGCAGTGTCGCCAACGAAAACTTCGCGATAAAACGAGCTGGCCGGGATGAACGGCAGCAGCGGATTGCCGTCGGCATCGACCGTGTCGGTCGTGGTCAGCCCGTCTTCATCGATGAAGAGCAGCTGCCCATCCTGCGTAGCCTGACGACCATTAGGCTGGTTCACCAATGTGGGCGTCGTAATCGAGAACAACGAACCGACATCGACCCATACGGACGGGCGCAGACCGAGTTCGCGTGCACCGCTACCAAGCGGAATCTCGAGCTCGGCTCGGCCGAGATAATAGGCTTTGCCGCCGATGGCATCGTCGAACCGCTGGTCGGACGACAGAGCATCCTCGATCGGCGTCGGGATTCGCGGACCATCGGGATTGTCGGGATCGGTCACGAAATTGAGCCGCACGATGCGCGGGCCGATGCCGCGAATATCGAAACCGCGCATTTGCGGTTCACCGAGGAAGAAGCGGTCGGTCAGGCGAATGCTGTCACGTCCGGGTTCCTCGCTGTCCTCGAGGCCGCGGATCCAACCGCCTTCACCTGCCAGCGAGAAAACAAACCCGCTGCCGATCGACCAGTACTTCGCCATACGGGCGCGCGAGCGAATGTACTTTTCCGATCCCCCGAGACCCGCAAATTCGTTGGTCCAGCTGATCGTTTCGCCGCTGCTCGGCCGCAGCCTGCTGTTGAGCGTGTTGTAGTTCAGGGTTAGCCCGAGGATCGAGCTCGAACGCTCGCCGATGGCTTCACACAGGAAGCGCGTTGCGCGGCACTCGCCGTTCTCGAAGAATTCGTCGCCCAGCGACACGTCGTCGTAATTGAACGTGTAGCTGCCGATGGCAGAGAGATATTCGGTCAGAGGGACGCCCGCACGCAGCGAGAAGCCCGTCGTGGACTGCTCGTATGTCGTATTGCGTTCGCTGTTGCGGAAGTTGAAGCTGTTGAAATCGCGGCGATAGATGTCGACGCCTGCAGAGATATTGCGGTCGAAAACATAAGGTTCGCTGAAGCTGATCTGCGCCGATTTGGAATAGCGGGAGTAGTTGACGCTCAGGCCGACAGTCTGCCCGCGACCGCGGAAATTGCGCTGGCGGATAGAGCCTGCGAGGATGAAGCTTTCGAGCGAGCTGAAGCCCGCCGATAGCTGCAGTTCGCCGGTTGCCTGCTCTTCCACATTCGCTTCGAGCACGATGCGGTCGGGCGCGCTGCCTTCGACCTGATTGATCTCGAAGTTTTCCTGGAAATAGCCCAGCGAATTGATGCGCGCGGTGGAGCGGGACACGGCGAGCGAATTGAACGCGTCTCCTTCGGCGATACGGAATTCGCGGCGGATCACCTTGTCCTGCGTCAGCGTGTTGCCGTTCACGTCGATCCGCTCCACGTAAACGCGGGGCGCCTCGCGCAGGACGAAATTGACGTCCATCGTCAGATCGTCGGCGTCGCGACGGATCTCCGGGTTCACATCGGCAAAGGCATAGCCGAAGGTGCCGGCAAGTTCGGTCAGCTGTTCGACCGTGTCTTCGACCTGCTTGGCGTTGTACCAGTCGCCGGTCTTCATGGGCAGTCGGCCGGCCAGCGCATCGCTGTCGAAATCGCGGATCTGGCTGTCGACGGTCACTTCGCCGAACTTGTGGCGCTCGCCTTCCTCGACGACATAGGTGATGATGAAATCGCGCTTATCGGGCGTCAGCTCGGCCACGGCGGACACGACGCGGAAGTCGGCATAGCCTTCGGTCAGGTAGAAAAGCCGGAGGTTCTGCTGGTCGAACGCCAGGCGATCGGGATCGTAGCTGGTGTTGGAGCTGAAGAAGCTCGTCAGACGCGCCTGCTTGGTCAGCATTTCGCCGCGCAATTCGCCGTCGGAGAAAGCTTCATTGCCGATAATGTTGATCTGGCGGACCTTGGATTTCGGCCCTTCGTTGATCTCGAACACCACATCGACGCGGTTCTGGCTCAGCTGCACCATCTTCGGCTCGACCGTGGCGGCGAAGCGGCCCTGGCGCTTGTAGAGCTCGATGATGCGGGCAACGTCGGCGCGGACCTTAGACCGGGTGAAGATCTGGCGCGGCGAGAGCTTGATCTCCGGCAGGATCTTGTCGTTCTTGATCCGCTTGTTGCCCTCCAGGATGATGCGGTTGATGACCGGGTTCTCGGTCACCTCGATCACCACATTGCCGCCGTTGTTGACGACGCTGGCATTGGCAAACAGCTCGGTGGCGTAAAGATCCTTCAGCACCTGGTCGCCGACCGCCTGAGTCCAGACGTCGCCTGGGCGCAGGCGGATGTAGGAGAGGATCGTCTGCGGCTCGAGGCGCTGGGCCCCGCTCACCGCGATGGTCTGCACCGTCTCCTGCTGGACTGCGGGAGTCGGCGCGGCGGCTTCCGCCTCTTCGGTGTCCTGCGCGAGCGCGATCTGCGGAATACCGGCGAGCATGGTTCCGGCGAGGAGGCCCATGGCCAGCCGTGCGGGCGAGGCTTTGCGGCGCGCGGCGGCAGGTGCGAAATCAGTCATCGACAAGGAAAATCCCGTCCTCGTTAAAATGCTACGGAGCCGGTGGATGCTGTGCCCATCGGCAAAAGCCGCTGTCTATGCAGCGGCCCGAAAGTCCCCTGCCCTAAGCGGTTCCGCCAATCAAGCTTTGCAACCGTGAACGCCCGCCTCCGCGCTGTGCTTTCCCCGGCTAATTCCCGAAGATCGGGAGACCGGCCAGGTCGTTGATCGTGACGAATACCATCAGCGCGAGCACGAGGGCCACGCCGGCGCGATACGCCACTTCCGTTCCACGAGGGCCGATGGGTTTCCGGCGGACTGCTTCTGCCGCGTAGAAAGCCAGGTGCCCGCCGTCGAGCGCGGGAATTGGCAGGAGGTTGATGAATGCCAAGTTAAGCGAAATCAGGGCGACGAAATTGGTGAAGGCCAGCGCCCCCATGCTGAGCTGTTCGCCGGAAAATTTGGCGATCTTGACCGGCCCGCCGAGCTCCTGGACCGAGCGTTCTCCGGTAAAGATCTGTGCGACACCGGTAATCATCATGTCGACCACGCCGATGGAATGATCGACGGCGAGACCGAGGCTGCCGACGATGCCCTGCGGCTCGTAGGTCATTTCCGCCTCTGCCGCCTGGATTCCGACGAGGCCGATCTTGGACTTATTGCCGAAACCGTCTTCCACCTCGCGGCTTTCGGTGGTGACGGCGAATGTCTCGCGCGCACCATCGCGCAGGACGGTGATGTCGAGCGTGCGGCCCGGATACATCATGATCGCGTTCTGGACGTCGCGGAAGCTCTCCATCGTCTCGCCCTCGACCAAGACAATGCGGTCTCCCGCGCGCAGGCCGGCCTCTCGCGCGGGAGAGGTTTCGGCGAATTCTGCGATCGTCAGCTGGCTGTCCGCATCGGCAGGCACGGGCTTGCCGTAAAAGGCGAAGAAGCTCGCGAAGATCGCCAGCGTCACGAGGATATTAGTCGCTGGCCCCGCGAACACGATCAGCGCACGCTTCCACAGCGCAGCATGGTGGAAACTGCCGACGCGCTCCTCTGCGCTTACCTGTTCGGCGGCGGCGGTATCCGGAATGCTCGCCGGGTTCATGTCGCCCTTGAACTGGACATAGCCGCCCAATGGCAGGGCACTCAGCTTCCAGCGCGTCCCACGTTTGTCGGTGAAGCCCCAGATTTCCTTGCCGAAACCGATCGAAAAGGCTTCCGCCTGCACGCCGAACCAGCGGCCGACGAGATAGTGGCCGAGCTCGTGAACGGTGATCAGCGGCCCCAGCAACAGCGGGAAACCGAGGACGTAATAAACCCACAGGGGCAGCATGTTTTCCAAGTTAGGCGAGCTCCAGCATTTCGGTGGCGCGCTTGCGGGAAGCGTCGTCGACCATCAGCACCTCGTCCAGAGAACGCGGAGCATCGGGCAGGTTTCCTTCCGTCAGCACACGCTCGACCAATAGCGAAATGCGGCTGAATGGGATCTTACGGTCGAGGAATGCGGCGACGGCCACTTCATTAGCGGCGTTGAGCACGGCCGGGGCCGCCCCGCCCGCCTCCGCCGCTTCGCGCGCGAGCCGGGTCGCGGGGAAGCGCTGTTCGTCGGGCTGGAAGAAACCGAGTTCGCCGATGGCGGGCAGGTCGAGCGGCTCGCACGGCGTGTCCATCCGCTGCGGCCAGGCGAGGCAGCTGGCGATCGGCACGCGCATGTCCGACGGGCCGAGTTGCGCCAGCGTGGAGCCGTCGCGATATTCGACCATCGAGTGGATGACGCTCTGTGGGTGGACCACGATGCGAATGCGGTCGAGGCCGACCGGGAACAGATGATGCGCCTCGATCAGTTCCAGCCCCTTGTTGAACATGGTCGCGCTGTCGACGCTGATCTTGGCGCCCATGTCCCAGTTGGGATGCGCCACCGCCTGCTCGGGCGTGACGGCGGAGAGGTCTTCCACGGTGCGCAACGGGCCGCCGCTGGCGGTGAGCGTGATCCAGCGCACATCCTCGATCCGTCCGCCTTCGAGGCACTGGAAGATCGCATTGTGCTCGCTGTCGACTGGGAGCAGCATGGCACCGTGTTTCGCGACGGCGGCGGTCATCACCTCGCCTGCGGAGACCAGCGCTTCCTTGTTGGCGAGCGCGATGGTCCCGCCCTGCTCGATCGCTGCCATGACCGGACCGAGACCCGCACAGCCGACAATCGCGGCGACGGTGATGTCGACGGGGCGCGCGGCAGCCTCGCACAGCGCCCGCTTGCCGCCGGCCGCCTCGATCCCCGAGCCATCGAGCGCAGCGCGCAGGTCGTTCAGACAGCTCTCGTCCGCCACCACGGCGATTTCGGCGCGAAATTCCTTCGCCAAGGCGGCGAGTTCGGCAACGTTGCAATTGGCCGTCAACGCAACCACCCGCCAGTCCTTCGCATCGCGGCGGATCAGGTCGAGCGTCGAAGTGCCTACCGAGCCGGTGGCACCGAGAATGGAGATTGAGCGGCTCATGAAAGCCCCGGTACCAAAAAGCCGACCGCGATGGCGACAGGGAGGATGCCGTCAGTTCGGTCGAACACGCCGCCATGGCCCGGAATAAGGTTCGAGGAATCCTTCATGTGTGCCTTGCGCTTAAGCCAGCTTTCGAGAAAATCGCCTGCCTGCGCCGAACACGCGAGGACCGCTCCGATAGCGAGCGCGGCAATCGGCGACCACGGGTATGCGTTGACCTCCATGTGCCACTCTCCCGATGCCGGCAGGACAAGTTGCAGCAGCAGCCAGCCGAACAGCGCGGCACCGACCATGCCGCCCGCCAGACCGGCCCATGTCTTCGACGGGCTGATACGCGGAGCGATTTTTGGACCGCCGATAGCCCGGCCGCTGAAATAGGCGAATGTATCGGTGAAGATGACCGATCCGATCACCAGATAAAGATAGAACCTCGGCATGGTCGCCAGGAACAGGGCGGCAAATCCCACATAGGCCGCGCCGAGCAGCAATCCGGCCACGCGCCCGGCGCTACGCTCTGTGGCCCGAAAGACGAGCCGCACCAATTCGGCATAGGTGGCAAGGGCGACGAGTCCGATGAACAGCTTGAGCCATACGTCGCCCGCCCACAATGCACCGCCCGCCACGGCGAGCATCACCAGAGCGGAAGCTGCCCGTTTCGGCAGGTCGGACGTGCGGATCGACAAAGGCACCTTCATGTACCGCTGGGCGTACGCCTTCGCGCGGTCGCGTTTGCCCGCGCCTGCCTGCGTCTCACCGTCCACCAAAACGCCTCTCCCGGTCGCCGAAATCCGCCAGCGCCTGCTTGAACAGGTCGGGCGTAAAATCCGGCCATAGCACGTCGGTAAAGATCATTTCGGCATAGGCCGCCTGCCACAAGAGGAAATTCGACAGGCGCACTTCGCCGCTGGTGCGGATCAGCAGGTCGAGTGGAGGCAGCGGTGCGGTGTAAAGATGCTCGGCCAAGCTCTCTTCGGTAATCTCGCCCCCGGCAGCAGCCTTGCGCGCAGCGGAGACTATTTCCGCCTGGGCGCCGTAGTTCAGCGCCACCGCCAGCGTGCGCGAGCCCTTGCCGGTCTGCTCGAGCGCATCCTCCAGCATGGCAACGATGTCCGGCGCGAGCGCCTGCCAGTCGCCGAGGATGTGCAGCTTCACGTCATTGGCGATGAATTCCGGGAGGTCGGATTTGATGAACTTGCGCATCAGGTCCATCAGATCGTCGACCTCGTCCTCCGGCCGCTTCCAGTTTTCGGAGCTGAAGGCGTAGAGCGTCAGGCATTCGACCTGCGTGTCCTTCAGGCTGCGCACGAGTTCGCGCACGGCCTCCACGCCCTTGCGATGACCCATCACGCGCGGCAGGTGCCGGCGCTTCGCCCAGCGACCATTGCCATCCATGATGATGGCGACATGGCGGGCCTGCTGGCCTTCCGCGCTCATTCCTGCTCCCCGATCCTCACCCGCTTACTGGGTCAGGATTTCCTGCGTTTTCTTCTCTACCGCCTCATCGGTTTCGGCGACATATTTGTCGGTCAGCTTCTGGACCTCGTCTTCGGACCGCTTGCGGTCGTCTTCGGAGATTTCCTTCTTCTTCTCGTCTTCCTTCAGCGCTTCCATGCCATCCCGGCGCACGTTGCGGATGGCGATCTTGCCCTTCTCGCCATATTCGCCCGCCAGCTTGGCGAGGTCCTTGCGGCGTTCCTCGGTCAGATCCGGCATCGGCAGGCGGATGGTCTGGCCGTCCTGCATCGGGTTTAGGCCGAGATTGGCCTTGGCGATGCCCTTCTCCACTGCGCTCACATTGGCCTTGTCCCATACCTGCACGCTCAGCATGCGCGGTTCGGGTGCGCTGACCGTCGCGACCTGGCTCAACGGCATCATCGAGCCATAGACCTCGACCACGACCGGATCGAGCAGGCTGGTGTTCGCGCGGCCGGTGCGCAGGCCCGAAAGATCGCCCTTCAGGCTTTCGACGGCACCCTTCATGCGGCGCTCGATATCGGCTTTGTCGTATTTTGCCATGATGGCTTCCTCTTAGCTTTTTTCGTTGGTGACGACCGTCTGCACGCCCTCGCCCTTGAGAACGCGGGCCAGATTGCCCTTCTCGCGGATCGAAAACACGACGATCGGAATATTGTTGTCGCGGCACAAGGCCACGGCGCTGGCGTCCATTACCTTGAGATCGTCTGCCAGCACGCGGCTGTAAGTGACGGTGTCGAAACGTTTCGCCTCGGCGTTCTTCTTCGGGTCGCTGTCATAGACCCCATCGACGCTAGTGCCTTTGAGCAGCGCGTCGCAATTCATCTCCGCCGCGCGCAAGGCCGCGCCGCTGTCTGTGGTGAAATAGGGCGCGCCCACACCGGCGGCGAAGATCACCACACGACCTTTTTCGAGGTGACGTTCGGCCCGGCGGCGGATCACCGGCTCGCATACCTGGTCCATCTGCACCGCGCTTTGCACGCGGGTCTGCACGCCCAGCTGCTCCAGCGCGTTCTGCATCGCCAGCGCATTCATGACGGTCGCCAGCATACCCATGTAATCGGCCTGCGCGCGGTCCATTCCCTGCGCCGCTCCCGCCATGCCGCGAAAGATATTGCCGCCACCGATGACGAGGCAGATTTCGAGCCCGGTTTCCTTCGCTGCCTTCACTTCCTCGGCCAGTTCCATGACGAAAGCCGGATCGATGCCGAACGGCCCCTCGCCCATGAGCACCTCGCCCGAGAGCTTGAGCAGGACGCGCTTCATCGTAGAAAAGGGCATGGAGGCGAAGAATCCGTGTTGCGTGAGGGGCCTGCGGCTCCTTAGCCATGATGCATGGCGCGCGCAAAGGGAAAGCCCGGCATCGGGAAAAGGTGGCTCGCCGGGCATGGCGCGAGCAGCCTGCCGATCCGCTTGTTCACGCAGCCCGAAATATGGCTGATCGAACTGGTCGCGCGCAACGGCGGGTGAATGCCCGATTTCCTACACGATCATCGCCCGTTAGCCTCGCAACGGTTCTTTCAAATCGTGATTCGGCCATCTTGACGGACTTGCAGCGTTCACTCGCGTAAGTTTTGCGAAGTTAGGCTTTCGACTCGCTTCGTCGCGCACGAAAAAGGCCGCCGAAGCGAACTCCGGCGGCCCAATTTCGTAGGATGCGAGGCTTGGCTCAGCCGCCGACGGCAGCGGCCACTTCTGCAGCGAAGTCGCTCTCTTCCTTCTCAATGCCTTCGCCCAGCTGGAAGCGGACATAGTCCACCAGCTCGACCTTGGCGCCGACGTCCTTGCCGGCCTGCTCGACGACCTGCGCGATCGGGGTCTTGTTGTCGATCACGTAGACCTGGCTAAGCAGGGCGTTTTCCTTGGCGTATTTGTTGACCGCACCTTCGACCATCTTTTCCTGGACGTTCTCGGGCTTGCCGCTTTCGGCGGCCTTTTCCTTGGCGATCGCGCGCTCGCGCTCGATCACTTCGGCGTCGAGGCCCTCGGCGGTCAGCGCCTGCGGGAAAGCAGCCGCGATGTGCATGCCGAGCTTCTTGCCCAGCTCTTCCAGCTTGGCCTTGTCGCCTTCGCTTTCGAGCGCAACCAGCACGCCGATCTTGCCGAGGTCGGGCGCAACGGCGTTGTGCATGTAGGGTACGATCACGCCATTCGTGACCGAGACGGTCTTGATGCGGCGGATCTGCTGGTTCTCGCCGATGGTAGCGACGTTATCGGTCAGCTTGTCGGACACGGTGCCGCCATCGGGATAGGCAGCAGCCTTGAGCGTGTCGACATCGTCGCCATCGGTGCCGAGCGCAACCTGCGTGGTCTTGCGCACGAAATCCTGGAACTGGTCGTTCTTGGCAACGAAGTCCGTTTCCGAGTTCACTTCGACGGCAACGCCCTTGGTGCCTTCGACGGCGATACCGACGAGACCTTCGGCCGCGGTACGGCTCGACTTCTTTTGGGCGGTGGCGAGACCCTTGGCGCGCAGCGCGTCGACCGCGGCTTCGATATCGCCATTGCTGGCTTCGAGCGCCTTCTTAGCGTCCATCATGCCCGCGCCGGTTTTCTCGCGCAGGGCCTTTACGTCAGCAGCAGTGAATGCAGCCATGATGATTTCCTTCTTGGTATCTTGAATGCGGGGCACCGGGCCTGCTGGTATCAGCGGCCCGGCGCATAATTCGCTTGTGTGACGGGGGGATTGCGCTCCCGCCTCACGAATTGGGCATTAAGCCGCGGCTTCTTCCGGCGGATTTTCCATCGCGCCGACGTCTGCACCGCTGTCCTGCACGCCTTCGCCCTTGCCGGTGCGAGCCGCCTCGGCAACCGCATCGCAGTAGAGCTTGATCGCGCGGCTGGCGTCGTCATTGCCCGGGATCGGGAAGGCGATGCCTTCGGGATCGACATTGGTGTCGAGCACGGCGACGACCGGGATGCCAAGAACGTTGGCTTCCTTGATGGCCAGGTCTTCCATGTTCGCATCGATCACGAACATCACGTCGGGAATACCACCCATGTCGCGGATGCCGCCGAGGCTCATTTCGAGCTTGTCGCGCTTGCGCGTGAGGTCGAGGACTTCCTTCTTGGTCAGGCCCTGCGTGTCGCCCGAAAGACGCTCGTCGAGCGTCTTGAGGTACTTGATACGCTCGCTGATCGTCTTCCAGTTGGTGAGCATGCCGCCCAGCCAGCGGTGGTTGACGAAGTGCTGGCCCGAGGCGAGCGCGGCTTCGCGGATCGCGTCCTGCGCCTGGCGCTTGGTGCCGACGAACAGCACCTTGCCGCCCGAACGAGCGGTCTGGCTGATGAAGTCGAGTGCGCGCGCGAACAGCGGCACGGACTGCGACAGGTCGATGATGTGAATGCCGTTGCGCGCGCCGAAGATATACGGCTTCATGCGCGGGTTCCAACGGTGGGTCTGGTGGCCGAAATGCGCGCCGGCCTCGATCAATTGCTGCATCGTGACGGTAGGAGCCGCCATAGTATAATTCCTTTCCGGTTATGCCTCTGGAAAGCTGGAACCCGAATGCGGTCTTGTCCCGCGGCGGGCACCGGTATGTGCGCCTTCCATGTGGATTTGCCCGCCTGATGACTCGCCCGAAATGGCCGAATCTACTGCGGACCGCGCGCCCTTAGCCGGTGGAGGCAGATAAATCCACCCTCCATTCACCGCAAAAAAATGCAGCTTCGGCTCGAAAAGCGCTTGACTAAGGAGAACAAAAAGAGAACATTGTTCTCATCGCCGGAACGTCCAACGGGCAATCAGGATTTTCCACTAGTTATCCCCGGCCTGTCAACCATGATTTGAACAGCAAGGGGCAGGAGAATTAAAGATGTTCGCATGGTTCCTTGTCGCACTCGTCGCTCTCACGGCTGTCGCCGCATTGGGCGTGCTCGCCGATTGCGGACTGCGCTGGTGGTCTGCTTTCGGCCAGTTGCGGCGCGAAACGAAGCGAACGTCAGTCATCGCCGAGCTCCCCGCATTTCGCGCGGGCATCGCTCAAGGCGGTGCGGCTTTCGGTCGCTCGCCCTCGCGGCCGGACGTGGTTGTTCGCCCGGCTACGCGCGCCGCTTGATGCGCGAATACCGCAACAGCGTGAAGGGTAGCAGAGCGAGGTAACCTATCCCGATAGCGCTCAGGGTCCACCACGGCTCGACGAGTAGCGCAGCGAACAGCAGGCCGACGAAGGCCAGTACCCACAACCGGATGCCGCGACGCGGACGCAGCGAGGTCCAGCTCGGCGTTGCCATGCTCGAAATCATCAGTAGAGCGGTTGCCAACAGCCAAGGCGCGACGAAGGCCGGTTCGCGAAAGAAGTCGACCCCGGTCGCCGACCACACGAAGAACGGCATGAAGGCGAGCCCTGCCCCCATGGGCGCGGGAACACCAGTCAGGAAACCGAGCGATTTATGCGGTTGGTCTTCGGTATCGATCTGAGCGTTGAAGCGTGCGAGCCGGAGCGCGCAGCAAATTGCCAGCGCGAGTGCGGCGAACCAACCCCAGCGCGGCTCGCCTTGTAGCGACCAGAGGTAAAGGATGATCGCGGGGGCCGTGCCGAAACTAAGCGAGTCGGCGAGGCTGTCCAGCTCCGCTCCAAAACGCGATTGCGCTTTCAGCAGGCGGGCGATCCGCCCGTCCATCCCGTCGAGAATGCCTGCGATGATGATGGCCACGGCGGCAGCCGCCCATTGCTCGGAAATCGCAAAACGTATGCCCGTCAGGCCCGAGCAGAGCGCCGCTGCGGTGATCGCGTTGGGTGCCATTGCCCGGAGCGAAAGGCCCCGGCCCGACGAACCGAGCACGGGCTTTTCGTCCTCGGCTGCCTTCGGCCCCAACCGGGCGCGTTCCTCATGCTGGTCGGTCCCGTTGCGAGGTTCGAAATTCATTGCGACACACCTTCCAGAAGTTTGCGCGCGCCAACACGCCCAATAACCGTTTCGCCCGCAACGACGCGTTGACCGAGCAGCACGTCCGATCCGGTCCCCGCAGGCAGATAGACATCGACCCGGCTGCCGAAACGAATGAGTCCGACCCTCTGCCCGGCTCCAAGCGTATCGCCGGGTTTTACGAACGGCACGATCCGCCGCGCCACAAGCCCGGCGATCTGGGTGAAGCCGACCTTAGTGCCGTCGCTCCGCTCGACAAGGATATGCTGTCGTTCGTTTTCTTCGCTTGCCTTGTCGAGACCGGCATCGGCGAAACTCCCGGGGATATAGACGACGCGTTGCACGGTACCAGCGATCGGCGTGCGGTTGATATGGACGTCGAACACCGACAGGAAGATCGACACGCGCGTCACCGTATCCGATGACAGTCCGCCGATACCGCTGCCATCGTCGATGACCAGTTCGCGCGGCGGCTCGACTTCGGCGATCATGGTCACCTGACCGTCGGCTGGTGAGAGAATTGCGGAATCGTCTTGGGGGACGACGCGTTCGGGATCCCGGAAGAAGGCGAATATACCTGCGCTAAGGGCAAGTAGCGGCCAACCGACGATCTCCCAGTCGAGACCGATTAGGAAGAACAGGCTTACCGCCAAAGCGATCAGGCCGTATTTGCGACCCTCGGGATGGATCGGCGGCAGCGACCAACGGACATCGCCGCGGCCCTGATTGTCGAGGAGGTCACCTGCCATCGGATAAGCCTACGCGCCGCATAGCGGCGTCACAAGGCGTCATGCGGCCTTACGCACGAACACGGTTCCCGCAGAGTACCCCGCTCCGAAGCTGCAGATCAGGCCGGTGTCGCCGCCCGCGAGATCGTCGCTGTGGAGGTGGAACGCGATGATCGACCCGGCGCTCGAGGTGTTGCCGTAGGTATCGAGCACGGTCGGGCTCTCGTCGGCGTCGGCTTCGTGGCCGAGCACGCGATGAGCTATCAGCCGGTTCATCCCAGCGTTTGCCTGGTGCAGCCAAAGGCGCCGCAGGCCCTGCGGATCGATGCCGAGCCGGTCCGCCTCGCTCACGATCATTTCGGCTACCATCGGTACCACTTCCTTGAACACCTTGCGGCCCTCTTGGACGAAAAGCTTGTCCGCCTTGCCCACGCCATCGGGCGAAGCCCGGTTGAGGAAGCCGAAATTGTTGCGGATGTTGTTGGAGAAGACCGTCTTTAGCTTGGTGCCGAGAATATCCCAATGCTCAGCAGGAGCGATTGCCTCCTCCTCGACCAGCACGGCTGTCGCCACATCTCCGAAGATGAAGTGGCTGTCGCGGTCGCGCCAATTCAGATGGCCGCTGGTAATTTCCGGACTGACGACGAGCACGCTCTTCGCATTGCCGGCCCGGATGTAATCTGCCGCGGTCTGTATTCCGAAGGTGGCCGAGGAGCACGCAACATTCATGTCGAACCCGAAGCCGTCGATCCCCAGCGCCTGCTGGATTTCGATCGCCATGGCCGGATAGGGCCGCTCCATGTTCGATGCTGCGCACAACACGGCATCGACATCTTTCGCGTCCCTGCCCGCGCGTTCGAGCGCCTGGCGGCACGCGGCCACTCCGATCTCGGCCATCTGCGAGAGTTCATCATTGCCGCGCTCTTCCAGGCGAGGCTCCATGATCGCAGGATCGAGGATCGGCTCTTTCGACAAGACGTGGCGCGCCTTGATCCCGCTCGCCTTCTCGATGAATTCGACCGAACTCGGGTGCAGCGCTTCGACCTCGCCCGCAGCAATCGCATCGGCGTTCTGCGCGTTGAACCGCTCGACGAAGGCGTTGAAGCTAGCAACCAGCTCGTCGTTGCTGATGCTCTGTTCGGGCGTGAACAGGCCGGTGGCGGAAATGACGGGGCGACCGGTCATCGATGTCTCTTGTGTCATGGCGCGTGGGATTAAGCCGAGCGGTGGCCTTGGGCAAGCCACCCGACTTGTTTTGGGCTGAAGCTACTCGTCTTCGGCCTCGAGCACCGCCGCCATCGGCGTGGTGCGCGGAAGGCTCTGGAAGGCCTGCTGCTCGGCGGAAGGCACCGGTGCGCTGCGTGCCATGCGCCAGAAGCCGTAAAGGGCACCGATCAAGGCGAGCACTCCGATCACGACGAACAGGCCGGATGGCCCCATGATGCTCATTCCGGTTGAGCCGACGATCGGCCCGGTCATGGCACCCGCCGAATATGTCAGAACCAAGCCTCCGCTCGCCCCCACCCGCTCGTCTTCGCCCAGATGGTCGTTCGAATGGGCGACGCACAGCGGATAAAGCGCGAAAGCAAATCCCCCGAAAAGCGCGCCGGTCGCAATGATCCCGAAGGCGGGCAACGGGGCGAACGCCAAGACTGCGCAGATCGCCGCCACTGCTGCCAGACAAGCAATGATCACGCGTCGCCGATCGAAGCGGTCGGAGAGCTGGCCAAGCGGATATTGCAGGGCCACGCCGCCCGCGATGACCATCGAGGTAAACAACGCGACTTGCGATAAGCCCAGACCCGTCCTTTGCACATAGACGGCGCCCAGCGCGTAGAAGGCCCCGAGTATGGCCCCCGTGACCAATGTGCCGACCATCCCCAGCGGAGAAGCTGAAAAAAGGCGCTTGATGGAGAAGGATTCCACCCGTTCGATCCGCGGCTGCTCCATCTTGGTGAGCAGGACGGGGAGCAATGCGATCGAAAGTAGGATCGCAGACAGCATGAAAGGCAAGTCGGGCGAAATCTCTGCGGTGTTCAGCAGGAACTGTCCGACCGCTTGCCCCAGGTAAAGAGCGATCATGTAAGCTGCGAGGATACTGCTGCGATTGTGCGGCTGCGCCTGCTGATTGAGCCAGCTTTCGAGACAGACGAAAACGCCCGCCATCGCAAACCCGTCGATGAGACGCAGACCTATCCAGAGTACTGGCAGATCGAGTATTGCATAGGCGAGGCTGCTCGCGGAGAAAACCGTTACAAATGCAGCGAATGCTCGAATGTGACCGATACGGGAAATCAGGGCCGCGACCCTGAGCGAACCCACCGTCAACCCGGCGAAATAAGCTGTCGCGTTAAGACCGATGAGCAGAGAACTCGCCCCGCCCTGTTCCAGACGGATGGCGATCAAGGTCGACAGGAATCCGCTTCCCGCCATGAGGATGAAGATCGCCGCGAGGATCGTGCGGACGGAGATGGCGGACGCTATCATTCGCGCGCCCTTAGCACCGCGATTTTGCCACGCAATCTTTGTCGGCGGAGCCAATGGACAAGCGCCAATTGCCTTCATACCCTGCGTTCATGGACCAGATCGACATCGCCGACTTCCTCAAGGTCGATATTCGCAGCGGGACTGTGGTCCGCGCCGAACCGTTTCCCGAAGCACGCATACCCGCGATCAAGCTGTGGATCGATTTCGGCGCAGAAATCGGTGAGCGCAAGACCTCCGCGCAAATCGCCGACCTCTATGATCCGGCTCAGCTGCCCGGTCACAAGGTCATGGCGGTCGTCAATTTCCCGCCGCGCCAGATCGGGCCGTTCATGTCCGAAGTGCTGGTGCTGGGCTTCCCCGATGCCGAGGGACGGATCGTCCTCGCGGCGCCGGGCGACTCCGTGCCCGACGGCGCGCGAATGAGCTAGGTCGCGAGCGGACCGAGCGCGTCCTTCAGGTCACCGAGCCACGGCTCGTACGGCTTCCACGCGCCCTGCCCCTTGCGGTTGATCGGCTGACGCACCTGCTCACTGCTCGCGGTTCTCACGGCACGGTCGGTCTTGTGAAAGTCCAGGCAGGCCTCTTCGAACTCGAGCCCGCAGTGATCGAGCATGCGTCGGACCTGCCCTTCCAGATCGTCGAGGACATCCTCATGCTGGACCCGTAGAACCTTACCCGGAAGAACGGCATCCCAGTGGTCCATCAGGTCGACGTAGTTTGCATAATAGCGGCCCACTTCGGTGAGCCCATAGGTAAACTCCTGCCCCTCTGCGAAGAGCTGCTTGAAGCCGGAGAAACAGCAATCCATCGGATCGCGGCGCGCGTCGATGATCTTCGCGTTCGGCAGGATCAGGTGGATCAGCCCGATGTGCCGGAAGTTGTTCGGCATCTTGTCGATAAAGAAGGGCGCGCCCTGCCGGTGGACGCGCGTATCCTCAATGAATTGCCGGCCGAACTTCGACAGCTGCTCATCGGATAGTTCATGCAGCACTTCGGGGTAGCGCGACTGGCCTGCCTTGCGGCCACGCAGGCGGTGAGCAAGCGCAAGGATGTTCGGCAGTTCCAGCGTGCCGTCCACTTGGCTGTGGCTGGCAAGAATTTGTTCGAGCAACGTCGATCCGGCACGCGGCAGGCCTAGAATGAAGATCGGGTCGGGTGACGGATCGCCTGCGCCCTCATGCTTGGCGAATAAATCTCGGGTGCAGACCTCTTTCTGCAGGGCAAATTCCTGCGACATGGCATCTGCGCTGTAGCGAGTCTGGGCGCGCTTCAGCGCATTGCCAGTTTCGTAGAAGCCGAAGCTATCGCCGTACTCCTTGCGGTCCTCAAGAGCCTTGCCGAGCGCGAAGCTCAGGTGCACGCGATCCATGAAAACCAGATCTTCTCGCGCGGCCTGCTCGCGCATCACGGCAATTTCATCGTCGGTGAAGCTGTAGGTCTTGAGATTCGCCAGCGCATACCATGCATCGCCGTGATCGGGCTTCGCAGCGACGGCAGCGCGGTAGCTCGCAAGCGCCTCCTCCTGCGCGCCGGTCGTCTTCAGCGCGTGTCCCTTGCTTGTCAGCGTTGCGACATCTCCGGGGAGCCGATCGAGAATCGCATCGAACAGTTCGAATGCGCGGTCGTAATCGCCTGTCTGCATGCTCTCGATCGCCAGATGCGACTGGAACAGCGGGTTGTCCGGGTCGCGCGCATGCAGTGCTTCCGCCTCCTCGCGCGCACGGTCGAACTTCTGCCGCCGCCGCAGCGCATCGATATAGTCGAGCTGGACCTGCACATTCTCCGACTCGAAGGCCCGCGCGCTTTCCAGCAGGAACTCCGCATCGTCGAGTATACCGAGCTTGATGCCGATCTGGGCGAGCAGGCGCATGCCTTCGACATTGCGCGGATTGGCGCGCAGGAAGTGTCGGCAAATCTCCTCGGCGCGAAGGATACGCCCTTCGTGCAGGTGATGGGTGACCGCGACGAGTTCGCGCGGCAGCGCCGCAATTCTGCGAGCTTGCGCCTGCGCCGCTTGCGCCTCCGCGCCGTTGCCACGCGCCGCCTCGATCTCCGCCAACGCACGCCAGCTGGCATCCAGCGCGGGGTTGAAGCGAGTGGCTCTGGCATAGGCCGCGATGGCACGATCCGTATCACCTTGCGCGCGTGCCAGATGGCCCGCCTCCTGCCACGCACGTCCGTATTCGGGCATGGCGGCGTGAAGGCGCGAAAGGTGCTCGTCGGCCTGCTCGAACCGTTCGAGATACCGCGCGGCTACTGCGGCGATATAAAGTGCTTCGGCGTCGCCAGGATCGGCTTCTAGCAAGGCTTCGGCAATCTGGAGACCACGCGCGAAGTCTCCCGCTTGCAATGCCTTTTGCGCTGAACCCAGTTGCTCTTCCCGTGACGCCATCCCTCGCCCCTACCAAAGCGAACGGCGGAGGCGAAGCCTTGCTTCACCCCCGCCGCCCTGATTTCGTGTTCGCGATCGATCAGTAGTCGTAGGAGACCCTGAGGCCGACCGTCAGCGGACGGTTGGTGGCGATCCGCGCACGGTCGTTGACGTAATTGCCCGAGATTTGCGCACGCTCGTCGAACAGGTTCTCGCCGAAAAGCTCGAACTTCCAGTTGGCCGAAGTGATGCCCGCGGCCAGATCAAACAGCGTGTAGCCGTCGAGCCTCAATTTGTTGATCTCGATCACATCGGTGAACTTCGAGGCCGAATGCGTGACCTGCGGCTGGATATAGGCGCCCAGCGTATCGTTGAGGTCCCATTCGTAGCGAACGCGGATATTGCCCTGGAAGGGCGGAGCGAACGCCAGATCGGATCCCTCGACCACATCGTCGGTCGGGATCAGCACGTCGGTGATCTCGGTGTCGAGGATCGAGAATGCACCCGCGACCGTCAGACCCGGAGCCGAGTACGGCGCGACGGTGAAGTCCGCCTCCAGCCCCTTGATTTCCGCGTCCGCCGCATTGGCCGAGAAGAACAGGTTCGTGATCGACGGATCGAAAATCGTCGTCTGCAACCGGCTGATATCGACATAGAAGGCGCTGCCGTTGAAGCGGAACTGCCCATCGAGCAGGTCCATCTTCCAGCCGAGTTCGTAGTTCTTGACCTCGTCGGTCTCGAGCTCGAACGGGACGGTGAAGCCCGCGCCGTTGGTCGCGCCGCCCGGACGGTTGAGCAATCCGGGGCGGAAGCCTTCCGAATAGGTGGCGTAGAACAACAGATCTTCGGTCGGGGTCAGCGTCAGCGTGCCCTTGTAAATGAAGCCATCGGTCGAGGCGGTGTCCGGCGCGCGAACCGCATTGAAGACCTGCTGCGCCTGAGATGCGCTCAGACCGGCGTCCTGAATATCCTGCAGGCTGTCGTCCAGCGTGAAGGTCTGGCGCAGGTCCGCGTTGCACGAGCCGATGAAGGTGTAGCTACCGTCGCCGTCGTAAAGATCGTTGAGGTCCGTTCCGAAGGCATTGGCATCCTCGGCTGCGCCGCTATTGCAGAAGCTGCCGTTGGCGCTGCCTTCGAAATCGACCTCGATGTCGTAATAGCGCGCGCCCAGCGTGACTGTTAGCAAGTCGGGCACGATGTCGAACGCCGCTTCGCCGAAGATTCCGAACTGCTCGTCCGTGCGGCGAATGTCGTTGCGGAAAATCGTCGAAGCAGGGAACGGGCCCGGCTGACTGGTATATCCTTCCTGCGGGAAGTTCGGCGCAAACGGGCCAAAGGGCTGTGCCGCAACGTTCCCAGGATAGTTGAAGTCGTTTCGTTCCTTCAGCTCGAGGTCGGAATAAAAACCGCCCGCGGTAACCCGCCAGCGGTTCTCAGCCGGCGTGCTGAAGCGCAGTTCCTGCGTGAAGACGGTCGTTTCGCTGTCCGACGTCACATAAAGATTTGGCGCCTGACAAGTGCCGCTAGGGTCCGCCGAACCGGGATAGCTCACCGAGCCGTCACAGATGTAATACGGCAGGTACTGACCGACGAAAAGATAGTCGGTGTAGTCGACCCGCTGCTCCGTCTCGCGGTCGGTATAAGCGCCCGTGTAGACGATATCGAGCATCGCAAGGCGGCCTTCGACCGTCCAGCTGGTGTTCGAAAAATCGTCCTCGAGGCGGTCTTCCTCGTACCGCTGGATTTCGAGATCATCCAAACCGCCGAGTTCGGGATCGGCGAAGAACACGCCGTCGCTCTCGATGCTCTGGCGCGAATGAGCGACCGTCACGCGCCAATCGGGCGTGATTTCCCACAACGCAGTGGCGCGGAAGCCGGAATACTGCGTGTCGTTGAAATCTTCCTCGACCAGGCCGGCATTGTCGGCATCGAGGAAGGTGACATCGCTCAGGTCGGCGGTGGACTGGAAACCGGCGCGCAGCGGGCTGACCGGGACGCCGTTGGAGCGGACGGTGCCGGCCGGGCGGAAGCGCGCGCTGTCGCGCAAGTTCTGCGTGCCCTGCACATTGTCGATATATCCGCCCTGGTCGTCGAGATAGAAGACGCCGCGCAGGCCGAAGGAGTCGGTGACCGGCACGTTCAGCATGGCTTCCGCCTTGTAGCTGGTCTCGCCGCCCTTGGTGAAGGACACGCCGGCGCTCGCCCCGGCATCGAAGCCGCCGAGGTCGGGCTTGTTGGTGATGAGGCGAACGACGCCTGCCTGCGAGCTCGCGCCGAACAGCGTTCCCTGAGGACCCGAGAGCACTTCGATGCGCTCGAGGTCGGCGGCGTAGACGTCGAGGTTGCGGCCGGGCTGCGCCAGCGGCTGCTCGTCGAGATAGAGCGCGACGTTGGGCGCGAGGCCGGCGACGCCGGCCGTCGTCAGGTTCGGCGTCGTCGATGCGAGACCGCGAATGTAGATCGTGCTTTGGCCGGGGCCGCTGCCGCCAGCGGTCACAGTCGGCAACTGGTCGAGATAGTCTTCGAACGTGTCGATGTTGAGCTCTTCGAGCCCTTCTTCGCCCAGTGCCTGGACCGAGACGGGCACGTCCTGCAGATCCTCGCTGCGCTTCTGCGCGGTCACGACGATCACGTCGACCCCGCCGCGGCGTTCCTGCGCGGCGGGCGCGGTGTCCTGCGCCATCGCGGGATTTGCAAGTGCCACAGCCAGCGCACCAGCCGATGCGCCGCTAACAAACTTTTTCATGGTGGATAGCCCCTAGCTAACTACATTCAGATACAGCGACGCGGCAGACGAAAAGCGCATCGCATGAGAAAATTCCCGCTTTCGGAAAATCAACGAAAGCGACGGGGGGCGATAGCAATCGAAAATTGCGCAGGCCACCGGTGCGGGGGTAAATTGCGGAATGCAACTCAGCCTGTTGCAAAGAGTCCACACACCCGAAATCTAGTCAAATAATGCTCAATGACGCGCGCCGGTTATCAAATACGGCGTGGGCTTGTCTTTGAGTTTCCTTTTTCCCTGCAAACTCGTCAAACAGTAAAACTTAAATATCGAAATTTTTCACTTCGAATGTCTCAAAGCTAGCTCGACTTGATACTGCTTTCCTACTCTCCTCGAGCGAGTTCCGCGCAACCTTCCGCAGTTGTCGGTACGCCATGGTGCTTTCGGACTAGATCGAATGCGATCGCCTTCAGGATAGCAACAGCCATCAGAGCCACCACGAAGGAGAACGGTAGCGCGCCGATGATCATGGTGATGCGGATTGCGTCGATCCCGCCGAGGATCAACATGCTCCCGACGACAAACGCCAACGCTGCGCCCCAGAACAGGATATGGTGGCGCCGCTCCCCGTCGGTTTCGCCTGCTCCGTTGATCGTGTTCACAATCAGGATCGCGCTGTCGGCGGAGGTGATTAGGTAGGTCATCAGCAGGATCACGACGAGGCCAGATACCAGGCTGGCGACAGCCGGGTCCAGCAACACGGCAAGCGTCGCGTAAAGCTGGTCGGATATGCCGGTGTCCACGATCGCCCCGCCTGCGACGCCGCTCAGCTCCAGGTCGATGGCCGTACCACCGACGACGGCCATCCACACGAAACACATCAGCGAAGGCACAAGGACCACGCCGAAGACATACTCGCGCACCGTCCGCCCGCGCGAGATACGCGCGATGAACATGCCGACGAACGGCGCAAACGCGATCCACCACGCCCAGTAAAACACCGACCAGTCGAGCTGCCACTGCAGCAGCGCCTGCGCCGTCTCACCCTCGACATCGGGAAAGAGCCGCAGCGAATTCGGCACGAGGGTGACGAAGTAGTCCCACAGCGCCGTCCCCAGCAGGCCCACCCCGTACACGCCCGATCCAACGACGGCGAACAGCGCCAGCAGAGCGAAGGACAGGCCCATGTTGAGATTGGACAGCCATTTAATGCCCTTCCCCACGCCAGAAAGCGCGCTGAGCGTCGATGCGCCGACCAGCAGTACAAGCGCTAAAATAATTGCGATCACCGACGATGTGCCGTCTTCTGCCAGCAGCCAGTCACCGAGACCGAGCCGCGCTAGGCCGGCGATGAACTGCTCGACTCCTAGGCCCATGGTAACCGCCACGCCGAGGATCGTCGCCACCACCGCGACGATATCGACCAGATGGCCGGAGAAGCCGGACAGGACGCGCCCGAACAGCGGCGCAAGAGCCGAGCGAATGGTAAGCGGCAAACCTCGGCGATAGGCGACATAGCCGATTGCCAAGCCGACCAGCGCATAGGTGCCCCAAGCGGCAAATCCCCAGTGCAGGAAGGTGTAGATATAGGCCGGCCGAACCGCCTCCTGCGACAGCGGCTCGATCGTGCCGCGGATGATGTCGGGATTGTTAGCGAAATGCGCCAGCGGCTCGCCTGTCGAATAGGTCAGCATGCCGATGCCGATGCCCGCACCGAACAGCATCGCGAACCATGAGAACCGCCCGAACTCGGGCTTCTCGTCCGGCGCTCCGATGCGCAAGCGGCCCGATTGCGGGATGACCGCTACAATGAAGCACGCGAACATCAGGAAGGCCACGAGATAGACGTACCAGCCGGCGAAGGATCGGATGATCGTGGAATTGGCCGCCGTCAGCGTCTCATTCGCGCTGACCGGGAAGAAGATCGCCCACATGATGATGAGCGAGACGATGATCTTGGAGGGGATCGTCACCGCCCTGCTGAAGCCGTCGTAGAAACCGCGGTTCGCAGTCCGGATCGGGAGATCGACCAGCGGCGGATCGATCGGTGCGTCGTTGGTGCTGCTCATGTGCGGAATCGTGCTCGCTTTCCTGGCGCCCGTGCGTTCATGCTGTCGGCTGATGCGTAGGGAGAGGCCCCCGCGGTTCGGGGGCAGCATAGGAAAAGGGCCGCGGAATGCAAATCGCGCTGCCGGAATTCTGCGGTTGGGGACCTGAAGCGAGGTGGGGGACAGGGTTCAATTCGAACCGCATTTCGGCGTCCGCCATGAATGCGGGTTATCCGCAAATCTGTGACAAGCAGTATTGTCGAAACATATTGCGGTCCTCGCACGTTCAATCGTGAACGGAGAATTACATGGCTGCACGAGCTTATTGGCAAGGACAGATACGGTTGGCCCTGGTTTCGATCCCGGTCGAAATCTATTCGGCATCCAAATCCGGTTCGAGGATCAGCTTCAATCAGATCCACGAGCCGAGCGGCAAGCGCATCTCCTACGAAAAGGTCGTGCCGGGTATTGGCCCCATCGACCGCGACGAGATCATCCGCGGTTACGAGATATCCAAGGGCAATTATGTCCTGCTCGAGGACGAGGAAATCGAGGCCGTCAAGATCGAGAGCAAGCGCACGCTCGAACTGGTCCAGTTCGTCGATGCCTGCGAGATCGATCCGCTCTATTTCGAGAAGCCTTACTACGTCGCCCCGCAGGACGAGCTTGCCGAAGAAGCCTTCATCGTGCTGCGTGAGGCGTTGCGAAAGGCCAAGAAGGTCGCGCTGGGCCAACTCTCGGTGCGCGGGCGGGAAAAGCTGGTTGCAATCAAGCCGTGCGGCAACGGGCTGCTCCTTGAGACGCTTCGCTATGCCGATGAAGTGCGCGTGGGCCAGAGCTTTTTCGCTGATATCGACGACGCCAAGCCGAAGAAGGAGCTGCTCGATCTGGCCAATACGCTGATCGAGCAGAAGAGCGCGCCCTTCGATGCGGGCGAGTTCGAGGACCGCTATGCCGAAGCGCTGAAGAAGCTGATCGACAAGAAGGCCAAATCGAAGAGTAAAAAAGCGGTCATCGAGGATGTGGACAATCCGGACGCCCCGCCGGGTTCCAACGTCATCGACCTGATGGCCGCTCTCAAGAAATCGGTCGAGGGCGACAAGGCGAAGAAACCTGCAAAGCGCAAGAAATCCGCCTGATCCATGGCCGCGCGCAAGGGTCCTCTGACCGAGTACAACGCAAAGCGGGACTTCAAGCAAACGCCCGAGCCTGCGGGCAAGCGCAAGACCAGCAAATCGGGCGACCTCTTCATCGTCCAGAAGCATGACGCGACCCGGCTGCATTGGGACTTGCGGCTTGAAGTGGATAGCGTGCTGAAAAGTTGGGCCGTGACCAAGGGCCCTTCCCCCGATCCGGACATCAAGCGACTGGCGGTGCGGACCGAGGACCATCCCATGTCCTACGCGGAGTTCGAAGGCGTCATACCCAAGGGGGAATATGGTGGCGGGACGGTCATGCTGTGGGACCGGGGAAGCTGGGCGCCTGTCGAGGGCAAGAGCGCGAAGGACCTCGAAAAAGGGCATCTCCACTTCACCTTGCAAGGCGAGCGGATGCGCGGTGAGTGGCTGCTGATCCGCCTTAAGAAGAAGCCGGGCGAGAAGCGCGAGAACTGGCTTTTGCGTAAGCTGCAGGATGAGCAGGCGGAAGCGGGCGATGCGCTGGTGCAACGCGAATTGACCAGCGTTGCGACCGGTCGTTCGATGGCGGAAATCGCAGCCGGGAAGGATGGCGCGCGGCCCAGCGCAGGCACTAAGAAATCCCGCAAGACGAAAACCGCTGCGCTGCCGAAGTATCGGAAACCCCAACTTGCCACGCTGGTCGACGATGTGCCGACGGGCAATCGCTGGATGCACGAGATCAAGTTCGACGGCTACCGCGCGCTGGTGGCAGTGCGCGGCAAGGACGTGCGCATCTATACGCGAAACGGCAAGGACTGGACGGACAAGTTCGGACCTCTGGTCGATGCCATTGCTGCGCTGGACCTGCCTTCGGCCCTTATCGACAGCGAAATCGTGGCCTATGACGACAAAGGCAATCCGGACTTCTCGACCCTGCAAAAGGTCTTGAAGCGAGGTTCCGGATCACAGCAGCCATCCGACAAACTGGCATTGCACACTTTCGACTTGCTGGAACTGGAGGGAGACGATTTGAGCGACCTTCCGAATATCGAGCGCAAGGAACGGCTTGAGGCCTTGCTCGCGAATGCGGAGGCGCCGATCCATGTGGCCGAACACGTCCTGGGGGCAGGCGAAACCCTGTACCGGGCGATGTGCGATGCGAAACAGGAAGGTATCATCTCCAAAACCGTGGACGGGAAATATTCCGGCCGCCGGTCGAGAGCCTGGGTGAAGGTGAAGTGCACCCGCAGGCAGGAATTCGTGATCATTGGCTGGAAGGCCTCGAGCGCGAAGGGGCGCCCCTTCGCTTCCCTCCTGCTCGCCCAGTATGAGGGAGGCGAGCTTGTCTATAAGGGCAATGTCGGCACCGGTTTTTCTGCCGACGATCTCGATGAGCTCGCGGCGAAACTGAAGCGGCTGGAGCGCATGACCCCGCCTGCGGAGGTGGAGAAAGCATCGTCGCGCAACGTGACTTGGGTGACCCCGAAGCTCGTGGCGGAGATCGCTTTTGCCGAGTTTACCGCCGACGGGAACGTACGCCACGGCAGCTTCCTCGGCCTGCGTGACGATAAACCGGCGAAGATGGTCGTTCCCGAGAAAGCCGCATCTGCGCCCGCGGAAGAGAATGTCGCGATCTCCAGCCGCGACCGTGTCATTTTTCCAGACAGCGGTCAGACGAAAGGGGAACTGGCCGATTACTACGCCGCGATCGCACCGGTCATGCTTCCATTCGCCGCGCGGCGCCCCGTCAGCCTGGTTCGCTGTCCACAAGGGAGGGCGAAGAAGTGTTTCTTCCAGAAGCATGACAGCGGTGCCTTCGGCGATGCCGTTCACCACGTTCCGATCCGCGAAAAGGATGGTGGGCACGAGGATTACCTCTATGTCGAGGACCAGCGCGGCCTCCTGCAGTGCGTCCAGATGGGCACGATCGAGTTTCATGGATGGGGAGCGCGCTCTGACGACGTCGAGAAGCCCGATCGGATGATCTTCGATCTCGATCCCGACGAGGGGCTTGGATTTACCGAAGTGAAGACAGCCGCGCGCGACATTCACGACCGCCTTGCCGACCTCGGACTGACCAGCTTCGCCATGCTTTCGGGAGGAAAGGGTGTCCATGTCGTGGTGCCGCTCACGCCGGGTGACAGCTGGGGCGAACACAAGGATTTCGCCCGGCGTTTCTCCGAAGCGCTGAGCCTTGCCGAACCCGACCGCTTCACCGCGAACATGAGCAAGGCAAAACGCAAGGGCCGCATCTTCATCGACTGGCTGCGCAATCAGCGCGGCGCGACGGCAGTGCTACCTTACTCGGCGCGTGCACGATCCGGCGCGCCAGTCGCGGTTCCTGTCACATGGAACGAACTCAAGGGGATGGACGATGCCAAGCCGTTCTCCATCGATCAGGCGGAGACGCTGTTGCGGCGTGCTTCATCGAAAGCGTTGCATGGGTGGGGTTTCGTAGACCAGCGCCTTCCGGACCTCTAAAAATCGATTTTCGGACACCTTTGGCCGCGCGATGGTTCTACAGGGACAGGAGGTGCGCTTGGCCGATACAATTACCGTAAACGGAACCGCTTATCCCATTCCAGACGATCCGCGGGTCAGTCTTCTCGACTTCCTGCGCCAGCACATCGGCCTGACCGGCACAAAGAAGGGCTGCGACCATGGCCAGTGCGGCGCTTGTACGGTGCTGGTCAACGGCGTCCGGATCAACAGCTGCCTGACGCTCGCGGCCATGCACGATGGCGACGACGTGACGACAATCGAGGGCCTCGGCACACCCGAGGAGCCTTCGGCCCTGCAGCGCGCGTTTCTCGAACACGATGGTTATCAATGCGGTTATTGCACCCCCGGCCAGATCTGTTCGGCCACTGCCATGCTGGAGGAGCTTGCCGCGGATTGGCCCAGCGACGCGAGCGAAAATTTGAACGGCCAGATCCGCCTGACTGGCGAGGAGATCCGCGAGCGGATGAGCGGAAACCTGTGCCGCTGCGGAGCTTACGCGAATATCGTGGCCGCGATCGAGGACGTCGCAGCGGGAGGCCAGTCATGAGGCCTTTTCAATACACCCGCGCGCCTTCGCTTGCAGAAGCTTCGAATTTGACCGCGGGCGAAGATACGCTTGCTATTGCCGGCGGGACCAACCTGCTCGACCTCATGAAGCTGCAGGTGGAAACGCCGGGCCAGCTAGCCGACGTCAACCGGCTGGGGTTCGCGGATATCGAAGACACGGACGACGGCGGCCTGCGGCTCGGCGCACTCGCCACGAATACTGAGACCGCCGTCCATCCGCGCGTGCGTTCCAATTATCCGGTGCTCTCACGCGCGATCCTTGCCGGAGCTACGCAACAGTTGCGTAACAAGGCCACCAACGGCGGCAACCTGTGCCAGCGCACGCGGTGCTTCTATTTCACCAATATCGACCAGCCCTGTAACAAGCGCGAGCCCGGCAGCGGTTGTGGAGCGATCGACGGGATCGCGAAACTGCACGCGATCCTTGGCACAAGCGACCAGTGCATCGCCACCTATCCGGGCGACATGGCAGTGGCGCTGAGCGCGCTTGGAGCGACGGTCGAGATTTCCGGCGACAAGGGCCAGCGCAGTGTTCCGGTACGCGACTTCCATTGCTTGCCCGGCGACACGCCGTGGATCGAGAATGTGCTCCAACCGGGCGAAATCATCACCGGCATCGTCCTTCCGACGCCAGTGGGCGGTACGCAAATCTACCGCAAGGTTCGCGAGCGTTCGTCCTATGCCTTTGCGCTGGTTTCCGTCGCCGCCGTATTGGAACTGACCGACGGCAAGTTTTCGCGCGCCGACCTCGCCTTCGGTGGGGTTGCGCATAAGCCATGGCACGATCCGCGTGTCGAAGAATGTCTGCTGGGCCAGGCTCCTTCGGATGCATTGTTCGACAAGGCAGCCGAGATCCTGCTGGAAGATGCGCGCGGGTTTGGCGAGAACGACTTCAAGATACCGCTGACACGGCGCACGCTTCACGCCGTCCTTTCACAGGCGACGGAGGACGCAACATGAAGGTCCATTTCAAACAAGACGAACCCGACAATTCCAACCGCCTCGACGGGATGCAGCAGGGCGTGCTGGGCAAGCCCCTGCCGCGCATCGAGGGGCTGGCCAAAGCCACCGGAACCGCGCCCTACGCGGCCGAGTATCCGGTCGAGAACTGCGCCGAAGGTGTCTTGGTCACAGCCACTATTACGCGCGGCGAGGTCACGTCCATCGATCGTGAGAGCGTGCTTTCCATGCCTGGCGTAATCGCGGTCATCGACGACGAGAAGCTCTGCACCCGCGCTGCGCAGGGAACGGCGAACGAAGCGCCCATGCAGGGACCGGCGCAAGTTTGCTACTGGGGCCAGCCGATCGCTCTGGTGGTGGCCGAAACCTTCGAAAAGGCGCGCGACGCTGCCAAGCACCTCAATGTCGAGTATCGCGTGGAAGAGGGCGCCACCCTAGACCCCGGCGCGGTCGAACCGGAGGAGCAGGAGGACGAGACGGTCCACCAAGGCGATCTGGCCCATGCCATGGCCGAGGCGGCGCACAGCATCGACGTCACCTACACCACCAAGGGCCACGCGTCCGCCGCCATGGAGCCGCACGCTGCAATCGCCGAGTGGGACGGCGACAAGCTGACCGTCCATGCTTCGCTGCAGATGCTCAACTACAACATCACCGAACTGGCCGATGCGCTCGATATGGAAGAGGACGATGTCCGCCTCATATCCCGCTATGTCGGGGGCGGGTTCGGTTCCAAACTGGGGATCAGCGAGGAAGTGGTCGCAGCTGCGCTGGCGGCGAAACAAGTTGGCCGCCCGGTTCGCGTCGTGCAGTCGCGACAGCAGGTTTTCCAGACGGTCATGCGCCGGAGCGAAACCACGCAACGTCTGCGTCTCGCAGCAGATAGTGAGGGCAAGCTCATCGGCTTCGGTCACGAGGCGCTAGTGTCCAACCTTCCCGGAGAGGCTTTCGCCGAGCCCGTGCTGCAATCGTCGCACTTCATGTATGGCGGCGAAAACCGCGAACTGATGCTCAAGGTTGCCCGCATCCACCGCATGACAGCGGGATCGGTGCGCGCTCCGGGCGAGGCCGTAGGCATGCCGGCGCTCGAGGGCGCGATGGATGTGCTCGCCGAAAAGGCCGGTATCGATCCGGTCGAGCTCCGTCTGCGCAACATACCCGAAGACGATCCTGAAGAAGGTCTGCCGTTTTCCTCTCACAAACTCGCCGAATGCCTGAAACAGGGTGCCGAGGCTTTTGGTTGGGAGAATGGTCCGCGCAAACCGCGCCAGCGGCGAGAGGGCGAGTGGTGGATCGGCACGGGTATGGCCAGCGCCGCCCGCGTGCACAACATTTCCGAGGCGAAGGCGCGCGTGACGCTGAAAGCCGATGGGGCGGCCCTCGTCGAAACCGACATGACGGATATCGGCACCGGGACCTATACCATCCTCGCACAGATCGCCGGGGAGATGCTCGGACTCGATCCGAAGCGGGTTCTTGTCGAACTGGGCGACACGCGCCACCCGCGCGGGCCCGGCTCGGGTGGCAGCTGGGGCGCAGCCTCGATCGGCTCGGCTGTTTACGTCGCGTGCAAGGCAATCCGCGAGGAACTGGCCGCAAAGATCGGAACGATCGAGGACAAACTCGAGTTAAACGACGGCAAGACCGCTACCGGTGAATCTCTGACGGACCTCCTCGAAGGCAAGGACCTCGCCCGCGAAGGCCATTACGAGCCGGGCGATATCGAAGACGATTACACCGCCTCCGGCTTCGGCGCCTTTTTCGCCGAGGTGCGCGTCAATCACTACACCGGAGAAACCCGCGTCGATCGGATGCTCGGCGCATTCGGCTTCGGGCGGGTGCTCAATGCCAAGACTGCCCGCTCACAATGCATCGGCGGCATCACCTGGAGCATCGGCGTCGCGCTAACCGAGGCGCTCGAGTTCGATCCGCAGGATGGACATCTCGTTAATTGCGATCTTGCCGAGTATCACGTGCCCGTCCACCGCGACGTACCCGATCTGGATGTCGTTTTGGTCGAGGAACGTGATGGCGCGGCCAGCCCGATCCAGGCCAAGGGCATCGGCGAGCTCGGCATGTGCGGCGGCGCGGCAGCTATCGCCAACGCGATCTATAACGCCTGCGGGGCGCGGCTTTACGATTATCCGATGACACCGGATCGCGTGATCGTAGCCATGCCCGATTGATGCTTGCTGATTATGCGATCGAGGCGGTGCGCGACGAGGATCACCTCGCGCTTGCCGCCGCGTGCCAGCCGGATGTCGGGCTTTGCACCATCGTCGGAATAGATGGCAGTTTTTCACGGCGTCTCGGAGCGCAGCTGGCAGTCATGCAGGACGGATCGACCGTAGGCGATCTTGCCGATAGTTGTCTGGAAAGCCAGCTCGCAACCGACATGGCTCAAAGCACGGAACGACGGGTTAGGCGCTATGGACGTGGTTCTTCCAATATTGATTTTCGACTCCCGTGCGGAGGCGGGCTTGATATCCTGCTCGATCCCGCACCGGATCGTGCAGCCTGCCGCTCTATACTTGAGACGCTGACAATGCGCCGCCCAGCCCGGTTGCCAATCAATGAAGGCAGGCATCTGTTGAACCGAACCTACCTGCCTTCGCTGAAACTCGCCGTTTTGGGTGAGGGACCGGAGCTCGAGGCAGTCAGTTCCCTTTGTTCGGCCATGAAAATCGAAGTCGAAGTGTTTACGAGAAAAGACCTTTCGATCGGCCAAGCGGCCCGGAATGCACAATATGATCCTTGGACGGCGTGTCTGTTGCTCTTCCACGACCATGAATGGGAACTGGCCTTGCTCGAACAGGCGCTGGCGAGCGAAGCCTTCTACGTAGGAGCGCAGGGCGGAGACAGGGCGCGCTCCGACCGGAACCTGGCGTTGGCCGCACGAGGCGTCCCGGAGGAGCAGATCGCGCGACTGACCAGTCCGGTGGGGCTGATGCCAGCGTGCAAGTCTCCACGAACTCTCGCGTTGTCGGCCTTGTCCGAAATCGTCGACCGCTACGAGCAGATGCGTGCCATTTTTTGAGATGAAAACAGGCGTTGTTTTGCTTGCGGCCGGCCAGGGAACCCGGTTCGGCGGCAACAAACTTACGGCCAGATTTCGCGGACGACCGTTGTGGGTATGGGCTGCCGAAACCGCAGAGAGTTTCGATTTCACCGAGCGCGTTCTTGTGATCGGACCCGAGACCCCCATTGGAAGCCGCCAGACATGGAAGCGGGTCAAGAATCGTCAGGCAGAGCGGGGAATGGGCACTTCGATCGCTGCAGGAGTGCGCGCACTGACCGATAGTGATCGCGTGCTCGTGATGCTCGCTGACATGCCGCTCGTCTCACGCGCACATATCGGTCGGCTTCTCGCAACACAGAGCGTTGCCTTCACACAGTATCATGGCGGAAAAGCAGGATGCCCGGCAATATTCCCGCATTCGGTTTTCTTTCAACTAACATCGCTGTCGGGTGATCAAGGTGCGCGAAGTATCGACTGGGAAGATTTTGAGCTTATCCGTCCTCTTGGCGAAAATGAACTTGCCGATATCGACACGACCTGTGACCTTACTCAGCTAGATTCTGCTGTTTGAGGGCTGACGAATTTATCGCAAATTGAATTACTAGCGTACAGAAGCTGCAAGCGCTCGGAAAAGCGTCCTTAGTGCCATGCTAGACAACCTCTTTCCTGCCGATACCTGATCGCAGTCAAACACCCGCTTGGTCGGATTGTCAGCACAATCTGGCGAAGTCTGAAGAATGACGTCTGTTCAAAGTGGAGGATGCCGGTTCCCATACCACCTGATTTGAACCAGCCTCCGCTATCTATCTCCATCGGCAAAATGGAGTTGCAAAAGCCGTCTTGCATCCTGGCTGTTTTTTGCTGCGAATTAGCTCGGGCGTGTTGAAAGCCTATGGTGGACAGGGCTGGATTCGAACCAGCGTACGCTTGCGCGGGCAGATTTACAGTCTGCTGCCTTTAACCACTCGGCCACCTGTCCACACGGGCTCGCTCAGTCTCTGTCGAAAGAGAAACTCTGGGAAAGCCGCATGGCTTCCCTGCCGAGAGGCGCCCCTTTGGCGAAGCCGCGCTTGCCTGTCAATGCCCTCGCTGGCAGGAGCCGCAGCCAATGTTTCAGACAGGACGGACATGATGGCCAAAAGCGAACGAAAAAGGGCTCTACGCGGGCGTGCGGGCAGGATGAAGGGCGGACGCGGCAGTGGCCGGGCCAGCACCGGCCATGTGCGCCTGTGGGGTCGCCATGCGGTAGAAGCCGCATTGAAGAACCCGGACCGGGTGCACCGCAAGCTATGGGCCACGCGTGAGGGAATCGAGACCCTCGATGGAGAGCTGCCCGCGGATTTCCCGGTCGAGTATGCCGATGTCGCGGATCTCGCCCGTCTGGTGGCAAAGGATGCCCCGCACCAGGGTCTGGTGCTCGAATGCGCGGCGCTGGAAGATGTGCATCTCGACGAGGTTATAGGCGGCGAGGCTAATGCGCCGTTGGTCTTTCTCGACCAGGTCACCGATCCGCACAATGTCGGCGCGATCATGCGCTCGGCGGCCGCTTTCGGCGCCGCTGCGATCGTCACCCAGGATCGGCACGCTCCACCGGAAGGCGGCGTGGTTGCCAAGTCCGCCTCGGGTGCGCTCGAGACCGTGCCGTGGGTTCGCGTGGTAAATCTCGCTCGCGCGCTCGAGCAGGCGGCCGATGCGGGGTACTGGCGCATCGGGCTGACCGGAGCGGCGGGCGCAACGCTGGCCGAAGCTCTGCCAGCGGGGCCCGTGGCGCTGGTCCTGGGCGCGGAAGGCCCGGGCATGCGACACAATATCGAGGGGCATTGCGATGCGCTGGCCCGCCTCCCGATCGGCGAGGCAGTTGAAAGCCTCAACGTCTCGAATGCCGCCGCGATCGCGCTTTATGCGATCGCTACGCGCCGAGCCTAGACCAAAACAAAAACGCCGCGCCCCTTTCGAGGCGCGGCGTAATTTGCATCTCCGGCCGCTGCCGAGGCGTTGGCAAGTCCGGACAGATCGTCGATCGCTTAGTTGACCGCGTCCTTGAGGCCCTTGCCGGCCTTGAACTTCGGCTGGTTCGATGCCTTGATGGTCATCGGTTCGCCGGTACGGGGATTGCGGCCGGTCGAAGCCTTGCGCTTGGCAACCGAGAAGGTGCCGAAGCCGACGAGGCGAACTTCATCGCCGCTCGACAGTGCCTTGGTGATCGAATCGAAAACGCCTTCGACGGCGCTCGATGCATCGCTCTTGGAAAGGCCGCTCGCATCGGCAACCGCGCTGATCAGGTCGTTCTTGTTCATTCTGGGAACCCCCTCAATATAATTTTGAAAACTGTTCGGTGAATCGCCTCTCCGAAGGCGCACGAATTGAGAGAGTTTTCCGGGCTCTGTCAAAGGCAAATATGGCCAAAATGCGCGATTTTCGGGGCGAAATTCGCCGCAAGCAGGGTAAATGGCGCATTCACCAGTAGCGCTGGCGAAGCGGTGCTCAATTGCAACCGAAGATCGGCAGGCTCGCAGTCGGCGAGTCGCTGCAATGCAATATATCTTTTGTTAGTGTGCCGTTGCGGAAGGTGCGCCGCCCTGACTGTGATCCGGCTGGCTGGCGAGATCGTCGGCTTCCGACCATTCGATCGGCTCAGGCACCTCGCACAACGCATGCGCGAGCACTTCGTCGACATGGCTCACCGGCACGATCTCGAGACCTTCCTTCACATTATCGGGAATTTCCGTGAGGTCCTTCACATTCTCTTCCGGGATCAACACTTTCTTGATCCCGCCGCGGAGTGCTGCGAGCAGCTTCTCCTTGAGGCCACCGATGGCGAGCACCCGACCGCGCAGCGTGACCTCGCCCGTCATTGCGACATCCGCCCGCACAGGAATGCCCGACAGCGTCGAGACGATCGAGGTGACCATGCCGACACCGGCGCTTGGCCCGTCCTTCGGCACCGCCCCTTCGGGCAAGTGGATGTGGATGTTGCGGCGCTGGAAGAGGCTCGGGCGGATGCCGTAATGTGGTGCCCGTGCCTTCACGAAACTGAAGGCTGCCGCGACGCTCTCGTTCATAACGTCGCCGAGCTTGCCGGTCGTCTTGACCTCGCCCTTCCCCGGCGTGGTGACGCTCTCGATGGTCAGCAGCTCGCCGCCGACTTCGGTCCACGCCAGACCGGTGACGGCGCCAACCTGCGGCTCGTCTTCGCTCATGCCATGCTTGAACTTGCGGACCCCAGCGAAGTCGCTGAGGTTGTCAGGTGTGATGGTGACGCTTTCCGCCTTGCCCTCGAGGATCTTGCGCAGGCTCTTGCGCGCAAGCCGCGCCAATTCGCGTTCCAGCGTGCGGACGCCGGCCTCGCGGGTGTAATAGCGGATGAGATCGCGCAGGCCGTCTTCGGTCAGCTCGAACTCTTCATCCTTGAGCCCGTGGTCCTTGACCTGCTTGGGCAGGAGGTGGCGCGTGGCGATCTCCACCTTCTCATCCTCGGTGTAGCCCTCCAGCCGGATGATCTCCATCCGGTCGAGCAGCGGCTGCGGCAGATTCAGGCTGTTCGCGGTGGTCACGAACATGATGTCCGACAGATCGAGATCGAGCTCCAGATAATGGTCCTGGAACTTGCTGTTCTGTTCGGGATCGAGCACTTCGAGCAGCGCAGAAGCCGGGTCCCCGCGGAAATCCTGACCGAGCTTGTCGATCTCGTCGAGCAGGAACAGCGGGTTGATCTTCCCGGCCTTCTTGAGATTGCTGACGATCTTGCCCGGCAGCGAGCCGATATAGGTACGCCGGTGGCCGCGGATTTCCGCTTCGTCGCGCACGCCGCCCAGCGACTGGCGCACGAATTCGCGGCCCGTTGCCCTGGCGATCGACTTGCCGAGACTGGTCTTGCCGACACCCGGCGGGCCGACGAGGCACAGGATCGGCCCCTTCAGCTTACGTGTGCGCGCCTGCACAGCGAGATATTCGATGATCCGGTCCTTGACCTTCTCGAGGCCATAGTGATCCGCATCGAGGACCTTCTGGGCCTCGCCGATATCCTTCTTGACCTTGCTTTTCTTACCCCAGGGCAGGCCGAGCAACACGTCGAGGTAATTGCGGATGACAGTTGCTTCCGCGCTCATCGGCTGCATGCTCTTGAGCTTCTTGAGCTCGCTTTCGGCCTTCTCGCGCGCTTCCTTCGACAGCTTGGTCTTGCCGATCTTCTCGGTCAGTTCGGCAATCTCGTTGCCGCCGTCCTCGTCGCCATCGCCGAGTTCGTTCTGGATCGCCTTCAGTTGTTCGTTGAGGTAATATTCGCGCTGGGTCTTCTCCATCTGCCGCTTCACACGGCCGCGAATGCGCCGCTCCACCTGCAGCACCGACAGCTCGCCTTCCATGAAGGACATGACCATTTCGAGGCGTTTCAGCGGATCGTGCTCGACCAGCAGGGCCTGCTTGTCCGAAACCTTGGCGTTGACGGCGGCCGCGATGGTGTCGGCCAGTTCGCCGGCGTCGTCGATGTCGGCCAGCTGGTCGGCAGCGTCCTCGCCGATCTTCTTGTTGAGCTTGGCGTATTCGCCGAACTGTTCGACCACCTGGCGCATCATGGCCATCACTTCGCTACCCGAAGCCGTCATCGGATCGCGCGAAGAAACCTCGGCTATCACGTGATCGTCCTGCTCGACCAGCGCCTCGAGTGTCGCCCGGCGCGTGCCTTCGACAAGGACGCGCACCGTCCCGTCGGGCAGCTTCAGCAATTGCAGCACCTGCGCCACCACGCCGACCTCGTAGAGATCGCTGCGCTCAGGGTCGTCACAGCCCGGATCGAGTTGCGCGAGCAGGAAGATGTCCTTCGACCCTTCCATCGCCACTTCGAGCGCGGCCACCGATTTGTCGCGGCCGACGAATAGCGGCACGACCATACCGGGAAACACCACGATGTCGCGCAGGGGAAGGAGGGGAAAAGCGTTGCTCATAGAAATATTCCGTCACTTGGCCGAAGCCGTTACGAGGGAATATGGTGACGCTACCGCCCTTTCGCAACGCAGCGCGGGTAGAAGAATGTGGACGGCAGAGCCCGCTGCCCGCAGGCTCCGCCGAACCGGATTACATTCCGGGAAGCTTCATGCCCGGCGGAAGGCCCATGCCTTGCTGGACCTTGGCCATTTCCTCGCCCGACACACGGTCTGCCTTGTCGCGCGCGTCGTTGAATGCAGCGGCCACGAGGTCCTCGACCATCTGCTTTTCTTCCGGCTTCATCATGCTTTCGTCGATCGTCACGCCGATGATGCGGCCGCGGGCCGTAGCGCGGACCTTGACGAGACCGCCACCAGCCGCGCCCTCGACTTCGATTTCGTCGAGCTTAGCCTGTGTTTCGTTCATCTGCTTCTGGATCGTCTCGGCGGCCTTCTGCGCCTGAGCCAGCATTTCTTCCATATCCATCTTATGCGTTCCTACTCCAGGGTATTTCGCGCCGCGAGGGGGGAGCGGCGCCGTCTTCGATCAGTTCGGCATCGGGAAATGCCTCGAATGCGGCCTTTACCAGCGGATGGGCCCGTAGTGCAGCCGCGTCCGCATCACGCTGTGCGATTTCCTGCTCGACCAGCGAGGGAGCGCCCTCTCCGCCAGGCACTTCCTCGACGTCCCAGCGCTTGCCGGTGTGGCGGAATAGCGTGTCCTTGACGATCGGCAGAATTTCGTCGCCGAATTTCGCATCGCGGCCATAGCGTAGCATACCGTCGCCGAGTTCCACCACGCGGACCTGCAGGCGCAGCACATTGGCTTCCTGCATCATGCCGCTGGCGTCGATCGCCTCGACCAGCGCACGCCAGTCCGGCCTCGCTTCGGCGCTGGGCGCAGTTTGCTTGGACGCGGAGGAAGGATTGGAGCTCGAGGTCGGTGCGCGCTCCGCGAGCGTCTCGAGCTTCTTCGCGAGTTTGCCGGGATCGGGCATTTGCCCGGCATGAAGCACGCGCAGCAAGGCCATCCGCAGCGATACCAGTGGGTCAGGCGCAAGGCGGACTTCCTCATGCCCTTTCAGCAGCAACTGCCACAGCCGATGCACTTGTCCGACATCGAGCCGGGTGGCCCACTCGCCCAGCGCTTCGCGCTCGTCCTGCGATGCGCCCTCGGCATCCCCGCCAGACACCTGCGCCAGGGCAATCCGGTGCGCGAGATCCATTTGCGCGCGCATCAGCGCCAGCGGCTCGACGCCCAACGCGTATTGTTCATTGATCGCTGTCAGCAAAGCAGCGCCGTCGCCTTCGAGCATGTGCCCGAACAGGCGGCGCTGGGCAGACTTGTCGGCGAGCCCGAGCATGTCGCGCACTCGCTCGGCAGAGACCTTGCCCTCAGTATCGAGATCGGCATGGGCGATCGCCTGGTCGAGGATCGACAGCCCGTCGCGCACGGAGCCCTCCGCAGCCCCGGCGATGATGTGAAGCGCCTCCTCGTCGGCTTCGACGCCTTCCTTGCGGCAGATTTCGGCGAAGTGCGACTGGAGCAATTCCACCGGAATGCGGCGCAGGTCGAAGCGCTGGGTCCGGCTGAGCACGGTGACGGGAAGCTTCTCGACCTCGGTGGTCGCGAAGAGGAACTTCACATGCGCGGGCGGCTCCTCAAGTGTCTTCAGCAAGGCATTGAAAGCATTGCGCGACAGCATGTGAACTTCGTCGATAATGTAGATTTTGTAGCGCGCCGAGACGGCGGCATAGCGTACCGCCTCGATGATCTCGCGCACGTCGTCGACACCGGTGTGGCTGGCCGCGTCCATCTCGATCACGTCGATGTGGCGGCCTTCTGCAATTGCGCGGCACGGTTCGCATTCGCCGCACGGGCTGATCGTCGGCCCGCCCTGCCCGTCGGGACCGATGCAGTTGAGCGCCTTGGCGATCAGGCGTGCGGTCGAGGTCTTACCGACCCCCCGCACGCCGGTCATCAGGAAGGCATGCGCCAGCCGGTCGCGCGCGATGGCATTGGCCAGTGTGCGAACCATGGCATCCTGCCCGATCAATTCGGCGAAGGTCTGCGGACGGTATTTGCGAGCCAGCACGCGATAAGGCTGCTGCGCGGTGGTGGCGGGAGTCGCGGCGCGAGTTTCGGCGGGAGCGGGCGCCGCGACCGGCGCGGCAGCGGCCGCCACCTCTGCGGGAGGTGCCGTATCCGTTACCGCGTCACCGAACATCGAATTCTGCCCCGCGGCCTCCAGTTCGGCAGCGCTCGGCGCGGCCTCTTCGGCCTCGCTTTCCCATGGCAGCGAGTCGGGATTGTCCGGTGAATCACCCATGCGACATTAGGTAGGCACTGACGCGCCGAATGTCATGCGGACACATCATCCAATATGTGGGTGAATGGGGGCGGTCCCGATCAAGGGTTCCCTGCAAGAAGGAGCCGGGCGACCCGCCGCAATTCACCTGGGCTGCTTCCTTCCGGACCTGACCCGGTGAGCGAACGCAAACGTCCACCCGACTCCCGGCGCGCCATATGGCGGCGATTGCCGGAGAAATCAACTACCTGAAATTGTCGGCGTAGGCCTGCAGCTTGAGGCTCTTGGGCGGCGTCGCGTGGACGCGGGCTGTAATGCCGTATTTTTCGGCGTAGGCCTTGGCCGCATCCTTGCTCGGGAAAGTCAGCTGCACCTGTGCCTGCGTATCGCCGCTGCCGGTCCAGCCCATCAGCGGATCGGGGCGCCGCGCTTCGGACTGCTCGAATTCGAGCACCCATTCGTCCACCCGGGCTTTGCCGGATTGCATTGCGCTCTTGGGTCGCTGGTAGATACGTGCTGCCATTCTTTTTGTCCCTCAGACGCCGGGCGGTGGCCATCCGGCCACCTTGGCTTCCTCGCATTGGCTCGGGCGGGCGGTCGCCCTTGCCTCCCGCCGTGCGGTCGGAAATGCCCTCTAATTCAGCCGCCCGATTTTTGGAAGGCGTTCTTGGTCTTCAAACTCGGCTTTTCGATCCACGGTTCCTCGGGCCAGCGGTGCTTTAAATAGCGGCCCTTCATGTCCTTGCGGACATCCGCCCAGCTACCGCGCCAGAAGCCCGACAGGTCGCGCGTCGCCTGGATCGGACGGCCGGCAGGGCTGGTCAGCTTGAGCAGCAGCGGCGTCTCGCCGATCATCGGATGGCGGTCGAGGCCGAACAGGGCTTGTACCCGCACCTCGACGCTCGGCGCGTCGTCGCCGGTGTAGTCGATTGCGTGGTGCGTGCCCGCAGGCGACACGAACTCGCGCGGAGCCAGCCGGTCGAGCGCCTGCCGCGCATCCCAGTCGACCTGGCCGAGAAGCGCATCGACCGCCTTACCTTTCGGAACCGCGAGATCGCGCCTTCCGGCCAACAGCGGCGCAAGCCAGAGCTCGGCGGTTTCGGCCAGTCGCTCCGGTGCCAGTGCATCGATCCCGGCGTAGTCCGCCCGCGCCAACAGCGCCTGCGAAAGGAGTTGTGCCGGGTTTTCCAGAGCCTTTTCCACAAGCATGTCCATGATCGCACCCTCGTCGGGCTCGGGATCTGGGCCCTTGGAGAGGAGTATCGCTCCCAACCGCCGCTCGCTCAGCGCTTCGACCCGCTGGCCTGTCCAGCGCAGAACCGCTCGCCGCTCGATCCGGTCGGCGAACCATTCTTCCACTTCTGCAATGTCGAGCGACGCGGCGGAGGTGATCCGCGCGCCCTTGGCCTGACCTTGTGCATCGCCGATGGCGAGGAATTCGACGCGGGCCAGCGGCGATGCCGGGTCGAGCTGGAAACCCCGTCCGCCCGCCGCGATCCACTGCTCGCCCGACGCATCGCGCCGTTTCGCGAGAAACTGGGGCCGCCCTGCGGCGAGGATGACACCTACCGAAGGTTCGCCCCCGTTTTCCTCTTTCACCAGCTTGCGTGCCGTGTTCGCCCAACGCTCGGCAAGTTTGCGACTCGCCTGCGCGCGCTGACCGCGATCGCCGGTCCAGCGCGAAAGCCGCGCTTCGATATCCTCGCCGCGTCCCCCCAGCCCACGCTCTTGCAACAGCAAGGAAATCCGCGCTGCCGTCTCAGCCGCACCATGCCGCGCCCCGAACAGGACCATGGCCGCACTCTGCGGATCGAGCGGAAGCTGCGCCAGCCGCTCGCCCTGCGGCGTGATGCGTCCCTCCTCGTCGAGCGCGCCAAGCGCCATAAGCGTCTCGCGCGCCGCGGCCACCGAAGGCTCGGGCGGGCTGTCGAGCCACGCGAGCGTCCTTGGATCGGTCGTCCCCCAGCGCGCCAAGCCGAGCACCAGCGGCGCGAGATCGCTGGTCGTGATCTCCGGCGGATCATAGGCTGCCCGCCCCGCATGGCCGCCCTGCTCCCACAAACGATAGGCCACGCCCGGCCCCTGCCGCGCGGCTCGCCCCGCCCGCTGCGTAGCGGCAGCCTGACTGGCTCTGTGTGTAACGAGATGCGTCGTCCCTGCGGCCCGGTCGAACTCGGCGCGGCGCGAGAGGCCGGAATCGACGACGACCGAGACGCCGTCCAGCGTGAGCGATGTTTCCGCAATCGCCGTTGCCAGCACGATACGCCTGCGCCCCTCGGGATCGCGGCTTAGGGCAACGCGCTGGTCGGCCGGCTGGACCTGACCGTGCAAGGGCAGCACCAGCGCGGTGGGCAATCGCTCTTCCAGCCGCTCGCGGGTCCGCTCGATCTCCCCGACGCCGGGCAGGAAGGCAAGGATGTCGCCCTCTTCCTCGAGCCAGGCGGTCGCGATTGCTGCCGTCATGGCGTCTTCGATCCGTGCCTGCGGGGACGAGCCGAGCCAGCGAATGTCGAGTGGATGCGCTCGGCCTTCGCTCTCGATCACCGGCGCATCGCCGCCGAGCAAGTCCGCGAACCGCGCACCATCGATGGTGGCGGACATCACCAGAACGCGAAGATCTTCGCGCAGAACCGCCCGGCTTTCAAGCGCCAGCGCCAAGCCGAGGTCGCTGTCGAGATGCCGTTCATGCGCCTCGTCGAACAGCACGGCGGAGATGCCGTCCAGCTCCGCATCGGCCAGGATCATGTTCACGAAGATCGCCTCGGTCACCACCAGCACGCGGGTCTTCGCCGAACGCTTGCTGTCGAGGCGGGTGATGTAGCCGATGGTCTCGCCCGGCTTCTCGCCGAGGGCTTCCGCCATTCGCTCGGCCGCTGCGCGCGCTGCCACACGGCGGGGTGAGGTCAGGATCACGGTGCCGCTGCACCAGTCTTCGCCTATCAACCCCGGGGCAACAGCGGTAGTCTTGCCGGCGCCCGGCGGCGCTACCAGCACCGCTGCGGTGCCCTGGCTTAGTGCAACGAGAACATCTGACAGAACGGTTTGGATGGGAAGCTCTGGCACGGGGCGCACATCTACCTTGTCGTCGGCCCAGCAAAAGCCGGGATGACGGAACGGATCAGTATCCCCGCGCCACCGCGAACAGCGCAGCCTCGGTCATCGCCCGCCGGGCCTGGCCGTCGGGGAAGATCGAGAGGGCATCGATCGCACGCTGCGCGAAATGGCTGGCGCGCAGCTTGGTGTCGGCGACCGCATCATGCTTGTCGATGAGCGCAATGGCGTGGTCGAGATCCGCGTCGGTGGTCTTGAAGCCGCCGATCGCCTGCTTCCAGAACGCGCGCTCTTCCTCGTCGCCGCGTGCGTAGGCGAGAATCACCGGCAGCGTCATCTTGCCTTCGCGGAAGTCGTCGCCGCGGTCTTTGCCCATGGCGGCCGCGTTGGAGTCATAGTCGAGCGCGTCGTCGACCAGCTGGAACGCCACGCCGAGATTGCGGCCGTATTCGTCGAGCGCCTGCTCCTGTTCCTCGCTGCACTCCGCCACCACAGCGGCAATGCGGCTGGCAGCCGCAAACAGCGCCGCGGTCTTGGCGCGAATAATGTGGAGGTAGCGTTCCTCGCTGGTGTCGATCTTGCGCTGGGCGGTCAGCTGGTCGACCTCGCCCTCGGCAATGATCGCCGATGCGCCTGAGAGTATCTTTAGCACCTTGAGGCTGCCGTCTTCCGTCATCAGCTCGAACGACCGGCTGAACAGGAAATCGCCGACCAGCACGGTGGCGGGATTACCGAAGATGATGTTGGCCGCCGCCTTGCCGCGCCTGAGGTCGCTGCCGTCGACGACATCGTCGTGCAGCAACGTCGCCGTGTGAATGAACTCGACTGCGGCGGCGAGCTTGTGGTGGCGCGTGCCGCTGTAACCCACCAGCTCGGCCCCGGCGAGCGTCAGCATCGGGCGCAGGCGCTTGCCACCGCCCGAGATCAGATGCCCCGCCAGCGCCGGGATCAGCGGCACCTCGCTCTGCATCCGGTCGAGGATCACCTGGTTGACCTGATTCATGCCCTGCGCTGTCAGGGCGAGCATCGGTTCGATCGAGCCCTCGGGCTGTCGGCGCGGCAATTGTACGACGTCGGCTGTCATTTCGGCTTGGCCATGCTCTTGCTATGCTTTCTTGGCAAGAGAACGATTGGCGTTAATCTGGCAAATGATGACGCAGGACGTGCAACAATCGGGATCGGAAGACGCGACGCTGGCGGGCTTCCGCAAGAGCATCGACAATATCGATGCCGCGCTGGTCCACATGCTCGCCGAACGATTCCGCATTACGCAGGCGGTGGGCGAGTACAAGGCGAAGACCGCGCTGCCGCCTGCCGATCCAAGCCGCGAGCAGGAACAGATCGCGCGGCTGCGGCGGCTAGCCGAGGAAAGCGAGCTCGATCCGGAATTCAGCGAGAAATTCCTGCGCTTCATCATCGACGAGGTCATCCGCCACCACGAACGGGCGCGGGAAAGCTAGATACCGGCACGCGGCAGGGTGAGCTTGACCAGCAGGCCGCCCAGATCCTCGCTTTCGTCCAGTTCGACCGAGCCGCCGTAGATTTCCGCCACATCGCGCACGATCGCGAGGCCGAGGCCGGTGCCCGGCTTGCCCGTGTCCAGCCGCGCGCCGCGGTCGAAGATACGGCTGCGTTCGCTTGCGGGAATGCCCCTGCCGTCGTCCTCGACCCAGATGGTGCAGCATTCCGCTTCGGGTTCAGCATCGATGGTGACGAACACGCTACCGCCACCGTATTTGGCGGCATTCTCGATCAGATTGCCGAGGATTTCGTCGAGGTCCTGACGTTCTATCGAAACAGCGGCGAGTTTGTTGCCGTCGAGATCGAAGCGGGTGTCTTCGTAAATGCGCGTGACGGCGCGCAGGACGCTTTCAGCGCTCGGCCAGACGTCCGCTCGGCTGTGACCAGACGCGCGGCGGCCGACGGCGCGGGCGCGAGCGAGGTGGTGCTCGACATGGCGCTGCATCGTCTTGGTTTCGCGGAACACGAGGCTGGCGAGCTGCGGATCGCGGGCCGTCGCAGCATTGGTCAGCACGGTCAACGGCGTCTTGAGCGCATGGGCGAGATTGCCGGCGTGCATGCGGGCTTCCTCGGCCTGCCTTTCGGTATGGGCGAGCAGCGCGTTGATTTCCTCGACCAGCGGTTCGACTTCGAGCGGCAGCGGCTCGGTAATGCGATTGCTGCCTTGGCTGCGCATGGACTGGATCGCGGCGCGCACGCGGCGGAGTGGGGAGAGGCCGTAATAGCTCTGCACCATCGCCATCGCCATCAGACCGAGGGCAAGGAGGGCGAAGCTCCAGATCAGGATGGAGCGGATGCGGCTGATTTGGAAATCCAGTTCCTCGCGCGCCGAAGCGACGGCAAAGGTCCAGCGCGTATCGCTGTCGGGCAGCAGCACGGTGCGCTCCACGATGCGCAGGGGTTCGGCGTCGAACTGGGCGGAGTCGTAGAAATGCGGCTCCATATCGAGATGGTCGGCCTGCAGTTCGAGCTGCGTGTCCCATAGCGAGCGCGACGGGGTGTCGAGCTGCCCCGCCCCGCTGATCTGCCAGTAGAGGCCGCTATTCGGCTCAAGAAACCGCGGCTCGCCAAGCGGACGGTTGAAATACACCTCGCCATCCGGGCCGATCTCCGCCGTGACGATCATCGCGTTGAGGAGGTATTCGAGCTGGTCGTCGAAATTGCTTTCGACCATGCGAGCCAGCGTACGATCGAGCGCAAAGCCGCCGCCGAGCAAAAGGACGCCAATCCACAACGCGGCGATCGCCATCATACGCGCGGCGAGGCTGCGGCGCGCAGGTTTCGGCGTGTCTATCGTGACGGGCGCATCCGCAGGCTCGCCAGCCCGCGCGGCATGCGCCTCGCTTCCCGAAGGAGCGTCGGCGTCAGGCGCGCGGCTGGTCGGCAGGGTCGTCGAGGCTGTAACCGAGTCCACGGATGGTCGTGATGACTTCCGCACCCAGCTTCTTGCGGATGCGGGTGACGAAGACCTCGATCGTATTCGAATCGCGGTCGAAATCCTGATCGTAGATATGCTCGATCAGTTCGGTGCGGCTGACCACCTTGCCCTTGTGGTGCATGAGGTAGCTCAGCAGCTTGTATTCCTGCGCGGTCAGCTTGACCGGCTCCCCCGCCAGGGTGACGCGGCCCGAGCGTGTGTCGAGACGGACGTCGCCTGCGGTCAGCTCGGAGGACGTATTGCCCGAGGCGCGGCGGATTAGCGCGCGCAGGCGGGCGATCAGCTCTTCGGTCTGGAAGGGCTTGGCGAGGTAATCGTCGGCGCCTGCGTCGAGGCCGGCAACCTTGTCGCTCCAGCTGTCGCGCGCAGTCAGGACCAGGACCGGAAAATCGCGCCCCTCCTTGCGCCACATGCCGAGCACGGTCAGCCCGTCGATCTCCGGCAAGCCCAAGTCGAGGATCACGGCGTCGTAATCCTCCGTGCTGCCGAGGAAATGGCCGTCCTCGCCATCGGCCGAAAGGTCGACGGCATAGCCGTTCTGCTCCAGCGTCGATTTCAACTGCTGGCCGAGCGTGGGCTCGTCTTCGACAATCAGGATTCTCATGAAGGCTTTGTCCCTGTTTCGTTGCGACGCGTGTCGTTCATGTAGATGAACGCGTCAACCTGAACGGGGTTTCTGCGCATGAAAAGCAGCGCCGGGATCAGCGGCTGCGACGGAGGATGCGACCGGTGCGTGCGTCCACATCGACGAAGATCACGCGGCCTTTCTTGATGAACTTGAGGCGATAGGCCTTGGCCGTAGGATCATAGGCCGGGCCGAGATATTCGGCATCGCCCATGGTCGGCACCACGCGGCGCTCGATATCGCGCAGCTTCATTGCATTGCCCGCGCTCATCTCGCGGCGCGCCTCGCCCTGCTCGCTGCGCTGCGCGAAGGCAGGCGCGGAGGCGATCGGACCGGCGACGAGGCCAGCTGCGAGGATCGAGGCTAGGATGCGTTTCATTATGCCGTCCTGCCTAAGCTTATCCCATTGAACAAGGTGTGAATGTTCGTTCTCACCCGAGTTCAGGCTGGATCAGCGCGTCATTTCGTAGGTCAATGCGATGCCGACACCGGTCGAAACGACACCAGGGGCGACCGGAGGTGGAGGGGCTGCGGCAACTCGAGATGCGGTCACCACGATCGCTTCGTCCTTGGCCATCGAACCGCTCGACCCACGGATCGCTTCGGCAACTTGCAGCAGGCGAACGCCCGAATATCCCGCCAGCCGCGCATATTCCTCTGCCTGCGCACGGCCGCGCTCAAGCGCATTGCTCCGCGCCTGCGCCTTGACAGCCTCGTCGTCCTCGATGGAGAATTGCGGCCCGTTGATGTTCGTTGCGCCTGCTTCGACCATGGCGTCGAGCACTTCGCCAACCCGGTCGAGATCGCGAAGTTTGACGGTTACCTGGTTGCTGGCCTGATAACCGAGGAAGCGCGGCGGCTGATCGCCGCGATTGTTATAGTCGTAACGCGGATTGAGATTAATGCTCGCCGTCTGGATATCGCGTGCCGGGATGCCGAGCGCGCGGATCAGAGCGACCAGCCGCTCCATTTCCGCCGAATTGCGCCGCAGCGCCTCGACGGCCGTGGCCGCATCGGTCTGCACGCCGGTCGAGATCGTCGCCATGTCCGGCTCGACCTCGATCTGCTCGAACACTGACAGTTCGATGACCGGGTTTTGCGTGGTAATCTGAACCTCCGCTGCCTGCGCCGGAGCGGCGACGGTGCTGGCGGTTGCGGCGAGCAAGGCTATGGCGAGACGTTTCATCGGCGGATCTCCTTTTCGGTGCGCATGGTCGGCCCGCCCTTGTTACAGCTGACTGAACGAGCGGTTCCTCGCCGCGTATCGGCGCACGCTTCACAGCCCCCTTCTCCTGATCTAGGGCGCAAGACAGGCAGGGAGATTTCGATGACATTCCGCAAACTGGCACTCGCGGCGCTGCTGGCGCTCGCCCCGGCAGCCCTATCCGCGCAACAAATGGATGCCGTGCCCGACCGCGCGGCCGGCGAAGGCGAAGGGCCGTTCCCGCGCATGCTTATCGCGGGTGCTACAGTAGTCGAAGGCAGCGGCGCGCCGCCCGCCGGGCCGATCGACATTCTCGTCGAGAACAACCGCATTGCCGCCCTCTATCCCGGCGGCGCGCCTGCCAGCGTCCGCAACTCGGCCAGCAAGGTGGTCGAGGCGGGAGGCATGTATGCGCTGCCCGGCTTCGTCGACACGCATGGGCACAACGGCGATCCGTCGAAAGCCAACCAGCCGTCCTACGGTTACAAGCTGTGGCTGGCCCATGGCGTGACGACCGTGCGCGGGGTCAGTTTCTATTTCGGCCCGAACCAGCCCGACCTGACCGACACCGCCCGTAGCGCGGCAAACACGATCGCCGCACCGCGGCTGATCCCTTATGCCGTATTCGGCGACAAATGGTCGCGCGGCGCGCCCGACTCGCCCGCCAAGGCGCGCGAATGGGTCCGGTGGGCCAAGGCGCAGGGGTATTGGGGAATCAAGTTCTTCAACTCCGCCACGCCGGATGTGCTGGAGGCTGCGCTGGACGAAGCCGAGACGCAGCAAATGGGCACCGTCGCCCACCTCGCGCAGACCGGCGTCGCCGAAATGAACGCGGCAGAAGCCGTCGATCTCGGCCTCGACGGGGTCACCCATTTCTACGGCCATTTCGAAAGCCTGCTGAAAGACGGCGCGCTTCCCTATTACCCGGAAGACTACAATTATTTCGACGAGCAATCGCGCTTCGGCTGGGTCGCACGACTGGCCCCGCAGGCGGTCGAACCGGGCAGCGAGGAATGGGACGCCTATGTCGATGCGCTGGTCGAGAGCGGCGTAACGCTGAGCCCCACTTTCAACATCTATTCCGCCAGCCGCGACGTGATGGCGGCCAAGAACCGCGACTGGCATGCGCGCTACAGCCTGCCGTCGCTGATGGATTTCTACGCCCCCAGCGCCACCAACCACGGCAGCTATTACAAGGACTGGAGCACGGAGGACGAGGTCGCCTGGCGCAATTTCTATGACAAGTGGTTCCAGCTGACGAAGGACTTCCACCGCAAGGGCGGCCGCGTCACCGCTGGCTCGGACCCCGGCTATATCTACCAGACCTGGGGTTTCGCCTATATCGGCGAGCTGGAAATGCTGCGCGAGGCGGGGCTCGCTCCGCTCGAGGTGATCCGTGCCGCGACGCTCGATGGCGCGCGCGAAATCTACGAACCGCGCGGCGTCGAGCCGCCGATGGGCCGCATCGCGGTCGGTCAGTTGGCCGATCTCGTGATCGTGCCGGAAAACCCGCTCGCCAATCTCAAGGTCCTGTACGGCACCGGCCACACGCGGCTGAATTACGAGACCGGGGCGATCGAGCAGGTCGGCGGGGTGCGCTGGACCGTCAAGGACGGCATCGTCTACGACGCGCCCCAGCTGCTCGAAAGCGTCGCCGCAATGGTCGAGGCGCAGAAGGCTGCGCGCTAACCGCTTGCAGCATCGGGGCCGCGCGCCTACCTCGCGCGGCCTATGGCACAGCCCCCGATCCTCAGCCTCGAAGGCATGGCCCTGCAGCAGGGCGGCAAATGGCTGTTCGGCGGTCCCGACCACGACGCGCTCGACCTCCACATCGGTCCGCGTGACCGGCTCGCGCTGATCGGTCGCAACGGCGTCGGCAAGACGACGCTGTTCCGCATGATCGACGGCCAGATCGAGACCGATGCAGGCGAGCGCAAGATCAAGCCCGGCACGCGGATCGTTCTGCTGGAACAGGATCCGGACCTCACCGGCCATGCGACGCTGATGGACTGGGCGCTCGACGGCACGCACGCGCCGCAAGAGCACGAGGTGGAGGCCATCGCCGGCCAGCTCGGCATCGACATGAGCCGGGAGACGAAGGGCGCCAGCGGCGGCGAGAAGCGCCGCGCCGCCATCGCCCGCGCGTTGGCGCAGGATCCCGACCTGCTGCTGATGGATGAGCCGACCAACCATCTGGATCTCGGCGCGATCGACTGGCTGGAAGGCTGGCTCGACCGCTACAAAGGCGCCTTCGTCGTCATCAGCCACGACCGGACGTTTTTGAAGCGCCTCACCCGCGCGACCATCTGGCTCGACCGTGGCAGCCTGCGCCGCAAGGAGGTCGGCTTCGGCGGTTACGAGGCCTGGGAAGAACAGGTCTATGCCGAGGAAGCGCGCGCGGCGGAAAAGCTCGATGCAAAACTGAAGCTGGAGGCGCACTGGTTAGAGCGCGGCGTGACCGCGCGGCGCAAGCGCAACCAGGGGCGGCTGGAAAAGCTGTGGCAGATGCGCGCCCAGCGGGCTTCGATGATTTCGGCGGGCGGCACGGCCAAGCTGAAGCTGGCGACCGAAGAGGACTTCAAGTCGAAATCGGTCATTGTCGCGGAGAACATCACCAAGAGCTATGACGATCGCACGATCATCAAGTCCTTCAGCCTGCGCATCCAGCGCGGCGACCGGATCGGCATCGTCGGCGCGAACGGCGCAGGCAAGACGACGCTGCTCAAGATGCTCACTGGCGAGCTTGAGCCCGACAGCGGCACGGTGGAGATCGCCAAGACGCTGACCGGCGTGATGATCGACCAGCAGCGCCAGTTGCTGACCGCCGACAAGACGGTGCGTCAGGTGCTGGCCGAAGGCGGCGACTGGATCGACGTGCGCGGCAATCGCAAGCATGTGCAGGGCTATCTGAAGGAGTTCCTGTTCGATCCCAAGATCGTCGACATGAAGGTGGCCGTGCTGTCGGGCGGCGAACGCAGCCGGTTGTTGCTGGCGCGCGAATTCGCCAAGGCCTCGAACCTGCTGGTGCTGGACGAGCCGACCAATGATCTCGACCTCGAAACGCTCGACCTGCTGCAGGAAGTGATCGCCGATTACGAAGGCACGGTCCTGATCGTCAGCCACGACCGCGACTTCCTCGACCGCACGGTGACGGTGACGCTGGGCCTCGACGGAACAGGCCGCGTCGATGTTGTCGCGGGCGGATACGAGGACTGGCAGGCGAAGCGGCAGAAGCCGGTCGAGAGCAAGACGAAATCCGACAAGTCGGAGAGCGCACCGCCCCCTCCGCCGCCGCCGCAGAAGCCGACCAAGCTGAGCTACAAGGACCAGCGCGACTTCGAGCAATTGCCCGCGCGGATCGAGGAACTGGAAGCCGCCATTGCGAGGGGCGAGACGATCCTTTCGGATCCCGATCTCTACACCTCCGACCCGCAGCGCTTCGCGACAATCTCGCAGGGCATCGAAAATGCGCGGACCGAAAAGGACGCAGCGGAAGAACGCTGGCTGACGCTGGCCGAGCAGGTCGATGCGATGTGAGCGCCGAGGCGCTCAAACGCGAAATCCGCGGCTGCACGCTTTGCGCGGAGCATCTGCCGCTCGGCCCCAAACCCGTCGTCCAGTTCAGCGCGACCAGCCGCGTCGTTGTGATCGGGCAGGCACCGGGGCGGATCACGCACCAGACCGGCCTCGCGTTCGACGACAAGTCGGGGCACCGACTGGCCGACTGGCTTGGCGTCGATTTCGACACGCTCCACGATCCGGCGCGCTTCGCGATTGTCTCGATGGGTTTCTGCTATCCCGGCAAGGCGAGCGGCGGCGACAAGCCGCCCCGCCCCGAATGCGCGCCCACATGGCATGAGCGGGTGTGGTCAGAACTACCCGAAGATCGGCTGACGCTGCTCGTCGGCACCTACGCGCAGCGCGCCTACCTGCCCGAAACCAAGAGTTGGACGATGCTGGAGCGCATCCAGCGCTGGCGCGAGTTCCTACCGCACTTCCTGCCCCTCCCCCACCCTGCCTGGCGCAGCACGCTGTTCATCCGCGACCATCCGTGGTTCGAGGCGGAGGTACTGCCCGCGCTGCGCCGCGAAGTTGCTCAGCGGATCCGGTAGAAATCCGCTACGCGATCGAGCGCGAGCTTGAGCACCAGCTTGCCGCTGCGCGCGGGCCATTCGAGCGCCTTCTCCGCATCGGGTAGCCCCTCGCAGGCGCAGGCGACGCGCCAGAGGATATCCTTCAGCCCCGGCCCCGCCTCCGCCATCGCGCCGTCGAAGCGCGACCTGGCCGACAGTTGGCGCTCCGATGGCGTCAAGCCGTCACCACCGCTGCCATCCACCCGCACCGGGTCCCAACGCATGGTGATCGACGGCGAAAGCTGCGCCCGCTCGTAATCCGCGCGCAATCTCTCGCCAGCATCGAACTGGCGTTCGGACAGATGCCCGCGCGAATGCAGCCATGTCAGTGGCGACTCTGCGAGGTTTACAGTGACACTGCGACGGCGGGCACGCGTTCCGCCTGCGCGGCGCGGACCTTCGGGAGTCAGTTCGCGTTCGACGAGTTTGCGGGGCATCGGTTTCTCCTGTGGGTGGAGAAATTGCTTGCATCGGACAGGTTCGTGTAGGAAAGATAAAAAACCAAATCGGTTATTGGGACGGACGATGATCAACCGCATTCGCGACATCCGCAAACAAAAGGGCATAACGCTCGCGGACCTCGCAGCGGCCTGCGACCCGCCTACGACCCCCCAGACCGTCGGGCGGTTAGAAACGGGCATGCGCAACCTTTCCGTCAAGTGGATGGACCGTATCGCCGCCGCGCTCGATGTCGATCCCGAACTGCTGGTCCGCTCCGAAAAGGCAGCACAGCCGCAAATCGTGGCGTCACTCGAGAAAGCCGGACCCGAAGCATTGGGTTCTCCCCGCGACGCCATCCTCGCTACCGATCTGGGCAGCGAAGGCGCGCTCATGGTGCTCGACATCGCCTACCCCCATGGCGAATACCGCCCCGGCGACCAGCTATGGCTGCGCCAGCTAGACCCGTCCGAGGCCTCCCGCGCGATCAATCGCGATGTGCTGGTGCCGAAGAGGGGCGGCCGCTTCGCCTTCGGGCGGCTGATCGACCGACAGGGCGATCTGCTCGGGGTACTGCCCCCGGGACAGGGGCAGAAGCAGGACGTCATCAAAGATGCTCCGTGGATCGCCGTCGCCGAAATGCTGGTCCGCAAACTGTGAGCGTCACCAAGACCCGCCGGGTTCTCTCGCTCTCGACGCTGTTCCCCAATGCCGTCCAGCCCCGCTTCGGCATCTTCGTCGCGAAATCGCTCGAAGCGCTTCAGCGCGACACGCATTGGGACGTCACGCTCGTCAACCCGATCGGACTGCCGCCAGTCGTATTCGGCCATTATCGCGACCTGCGCGATGCTGCCGTCGACAGCCAGGAGTTCGGCCTGCCCGTCCATCGCCCGACCTTCCGGCTCATCCCGAAGGTCGGCGGAAGGCTCAATCCCGCAAGCATCGCTCGCGCTGTGCTGCCGCTGGTCGAGCGGCTTCATCGCGAGGACCCGTTCGATCTTATCGACGCGCAATTCTTCTATCCCGACGGGCCGGCGGCGATGGTAATTGCCGATGCAGTGGGGCTGCCGTTTACAGTCAAGGCACGAGGTGCGGACATCCATTACTGGGGCTCGCGCGAATATGGACGCAAGGCGCTGCTCGATACAGCGAAAGCTGCGACAGGCCTGCTCGCAGTGTGCGAAGCGCTGGCCGGCGACATGGCATCGCTGGGTATGGAGCGCGACAAGATCGCCGTGCATTACACGGGACTCGACCGCGACCTGTTTCGCCCGCTGGACCATACGGGGCTGCGGCGCACGATCGCCGAGACCTACGGCTACCCCTATGACCCGAAGGACCGGCTGCTTGTGACGGTCGGCGCGCTGATCGAGCGCAAGGGTCAAGGCGTCGTGATGAAAGCGCTGGGCGACCTGCCCGACGCGCGGCTCCTGCTGGTCGGCAAGGGCGAGGAGGAAGATTGCCTCAGAAAGCTCGCAGTCGAACTCGGCATTGCCGACCGGGTGCATTTCCTCGGCAGCCAGCCGCCGTCGAGCCTGCCGCCGCTCCTGTCCGCTGCCGATGCCATGGTGCTACCATCGAGCAGCGAGGGGCTGGCGAACGCCTGGATCGAGGCGCTCGCCTGCGGCACGCCGCTGGTCATCACCGATGTCGGAGGCGCGCGCGAGGTGGTGCAATCGCCCGATGCGGGGGTGATCGTCGCCCGCACACCCCGCGCCGTGCGCGAAGGCATCCATCGCGTTCTCGATCGCCCGCGCGATCCGCAAAAGGTCGCGCAGACGGTCGAGAATTTCAGCTGGGAGGCCAATGGCAAGGCCTTGGCCGTCTATTACGATACGCTGGTTTAGACCCGCACCCTAGACGACGCCGCGTGCCTTCTTCTCTTGCACGTCCGCGACCGTCTCCTCCGGCACGAAGCTGTCGCTGGTGACGCCAAGCCAGACGAGGATCGGCGCGGCCATATAGACCGAGCTATAGGTACCTACGAACAAGCCGAGCGTGATGCCTGCAACCATGCCGAACAGGCTTGCTGGGCCGAACAGCAACAGCGGCAACAGCGCAACGAACAGCGTCAGCGAGGTCATCACGGTACGCGCCAGCGTCTCGTTCACCGAGAGGTCCAGCAGCTCGGGCAGCGGCATCTTGCGATACTTCTTCAAATTCTCGCGGATACGGTCGTAGACGACGATGGTATCGTTCAGCGAATAACCGATAATCGCGAGGATCGCGGCAATGATCTGCAGGCTGAATTCCAGCTGGAAGAGCGCGAACATGCCCAGCGTCAGGCTGACGTCGTGGAACAGCGCGAAGAGCGCACCGACACCGAATTGCCATTCGAACCGGATCCAGATGTAGAGCGCGATCGCCGCCATGGCGGCCAGCAACGCGTAGACTGCTGTTAGACGGAACTCGCCCGACACCTTGCCGGATACGTTGTCGTTCCCGTCGAGGCGGAAGTCGGGATATTCCGCCTGCAACGTGCTCACGACCTCATTGGCGGCTTCCTGCGCGGCTTCTTGGTTGGACGCCACTTCGTCGGGCAGGCGCACGCGAATCGAGACCTGATTGTCTTCGCCGAAGCGTTGCACGACGGGCGAGCCATAACCGAGCGCCTCCACGTCGTCGCGCAGCTCCGCCACCGGTGCCTCGGCGCTCTGCGTGAAGGTGGCGCGCACTTCGAGGCCGCCAGCGAAATCGACGCCGTAGTTGAGGCCCTTGGTCATCACCAGCGCCCAGCTCGCCGCGATCAGCAGGATACTGACCACGAAGAACGGGATGCGCCACTTGAGGAACTTGATGTTCGTATTGTCGGGGACGAGTTTCAGAAGTCGCATATCTCGCCTCCTCCTATAGGTTCAGATCGCTGGGCCGCGCCTTGCGCAGCCATGCGGCGACCCACATGCGGGTGAGCGTCACCGCGGTGAAGACGCTGGTGAACAGGCCGATGACCAACACCACCGCGAAGCCGCGGATCGGGCCGGAGCCGAACAGGAACAGCAATACACCAGCGATGAAGTTGGTGACATTCGCATCGTAAATGGCGCGGCTGGCTTCCTTGTAGCCGGTTTCGACCGCAGCGACCACGCGGCGGCCACGCGCGCGTTCTTCACGAATACGCTCGTTGATCAGCACGTTGGCGTCCACCGCCGCGCCGATCGTCAGCACGAAGCCGGCAATACCCGGCAGGGTCAGCGTGGTGCCGAGACCGGCCATGATACCGAGCAGCATCAAGATGTTGATGACCAGAGCTATCGTGGCATAAACTCCGAAGCGGCCGTAGCTCGCGATCATCAGCGCGATGACCAGCAGCGAACCGATGGCCATCGCCAGCATCCCGCTGCGGATCGAGTCGGCGCCAAGATCGGGTCCGACGGTGCGTTCTTCGACCACGGCCAGCTCCACCGGCAGTGCGCCGGAGCGCAGCGAGATGGCGAGGCGGTTAGCCGTTTCGACGCTGAATCCACCGGAAATCTGAGCAGTGCCGCCACGAATCGGTTCGTTGATATTGGGGGCCGACAAGACCTGTCCATCGAGTATGATGGCGAAGGGCTTGCCGACGTTTTCCGTCGTCAGCTTGGCAAAGCGACGGCCGCCGTCGCTATCGAACTGGATCGTAACCACAGGTTCGTTGGTCTGCGGATCGAAGCTTTGCTGCGCGCCGGTGAGATTGTCACCGCGGATGCCACCCAGGCGACGCACGGCGAGATTCTGCCCGGCGAAGTCGGAGGTCTCGGCGTATGGATAAATCTCGCTTCCCGGAGGCGCGCGTCCTTCGGCCACATCGCTCGGCAGGGCGTTCTGGTCGACCAGCTTGAATTCCAGCTCGGCCGTTTCGCCCAGCAGCGCCTTGAGCTGGTCGGGATCCTCGAGCCCCGGAACCTGAACCACGATGCGCGTATCGCCCTGGCGGATGATCGTCGGTTCGCGCGTGCCGAGCTCGTCGATACGCTTGCGGATGACTTCGATCGCGCTTTCCATCGCGTCGTTCACCGCAGTATCGGTGCCGTCGGCGGTGGGCGAGAGGATCATGCGGTTGCCGTCCTCCATCGTCAGGTCCCACTCGCGAACGAGGCCCGTGCCGTTGATCGACGGCAGCATGACTTCGCGAGCCTGGTCCATCTGCGAGGGATCGTCGAGGATGAAGCTCAGCTGCCCGCCACGGGTCGAAACGTCGCCGATGCGAATGCGCGGCTCGGCATTGCGCATCAGGCTGCGGACGTTCTCCTCCATGTTCTCGAGCCGCTGCGCCGCGACATCTGCGGGATCGGCTTCAAGGAGGATGTGGCTGCCACCCGCAAGGTCGAGGCCGAGGTTGACCATCGGCTGCGGCAGTGCGTCGGGCCAGCGGACGCTGGTCGCCGACAGCAGCGAGGGCAGCGCGGCGAGCATGGCGATGATCGCGATCGACCACAGCCAGACCTTACGCCAGGTGGGAAAATCGAGCATGGTTGTTTTGCGTCCCCGGCTCAGTCGTTCGCAGCGGGCTTGCCGCGCGAGGACAGCACTTCGCCGATGGTGGTGCGGACTGCTTTCACGGTCATGCCCTTGGCGAGTTCGACATGGACGAAGTGATCCTCGACCTTGGTGATCTTGCCGACGAGGCCGCCCTGCGTGACGACTTCGTCACCCTTCTGCAGCCCGGCGACACGCTCGCGATGCTGCTTCTGCTGGCGCATCTGCGGCCGGATGATGAGGAACCAGAGGATCAGCAACATGCCAAGCGGCAGGATCCAGCCGGTCCAGGCAGGAGGCGCGCTTCCAGCGGAACCGGCGGCGGCAAGAAGATCGAGCATTGAAAATATACCTGTCGAAATGAATGAACGACCGGTCGCAAATGGGCGGCGAATGCAGGCCGTTCAAGCCCGCCCCGCACCCTCACGTCCGAAGTGCGGGCGCGGTTAGCAGCAATGCCGGGCACTAGCAACGAATTGGACGCGAGGCCGTGTGCAAACTTGCACAGACAGGCGCTTGCCATGCGCGGACCTGCCGCCTATAGGGCCGCCTCCACTGGTTTCGGGATGTAGCGCAGCCTGGTAGCGCACCATACTGGGGGTGTGGGGGTCGCTGGTTCGAATCCAGTCATCCCGACCAGTGGTTTCAACATTTTACGCACGTCGGCTTATCCCGATGTCCTGAGCGAACACGTCTCTAAGCGAAGGCCGCGATAAGCTGCGGCACGCTGCATAGTGTAAAGTTCGTTGCAATCCCCAGCGCAGCATACACTTCAAGTTGCATCAACCTGCATGTGATACGGCAGTTCCATGCAAGACAGAGCCGTTTGAAACCGGCTGTACATCGCTGCGCGGAGGCGACCGGCCGGATTGCACCGAACGCCGCCAAATCTTTAGACCCGATTAATTTCACACCTACGTAGAAATGCGTAGTTTCTAACGGTTCGTTTACCATTGTCGTGCACTGTATGCGACATGAAGAACCATCGCCATCAGCTCGCTGCCAGCACGCTGGCCCTTGCCACCCTCCTTGCTGCCTCGCCCGCACTCGCCGATGGCGTGCCCGCAGGCTCTATCATCGAGAATACCGCGACCGCGTCATATGACGATGGCGGCTCGACGCCGCGCACGGTCACGTCGAATACCGTCGAGGTCCAGGTCGACGAGCTGCTCAACGTTACGACAACCTGGCAGGACGGCAGCGCAGTCCCAGTGGGGAATGGAACTGCGGTGCTCACCTTCGAAGTAACCAATACCGGCAATGGTCCGGAAGCTTTCAACCTAACCGCTGATCCGGGACGCACCGGGAACGACTTCGATGTCACGATCAACGCGATCGTCTACGACGATGGCGACGGCATCTATGAAGAAGGCGTCGACATTGTCATTTCGCCCGGCGATCCGACACCGCTGCTCGATCCGGACGAGGCCATCACGATCTTCGTTATCGTCTCGTCGCCTGGCGGCCTGACCGACGGGGAAACCAGCGACGTCAATCTCCTGGCTGAAGCGGTTACCGGCACCGGCGCACCGGGTACGACGTTCGCGGGCCAGGGCGAAGGTGGCAGCGATGCCGTCGTCGGCCTCACCAATGCGGATGCCGATGCAGACGGCTCGCTGATCGCACGTGTAGCCCAGGTCTCGCTGGTGAAATCGGCGATTGTCGCCGATCCCTTCGGCGGCACCGAAGCGGTTCCGGGCGCGATCGTGACCTTTACCATTGTGGCGGAAGTCACCGGCACAGGGTCGTTCGACAACTTCGTGATCACCGACGATTTCCCGACCTTCACTTCCTATGAAGCCGGCACACTGACGCTCGACGGTGCGGCACTGACCGACGCTGCCGACGCCGATGCGGGCGAAGCGAGCGCAACGGGTATCAGCGTCGATGTCGGGACCGTGACCTCCGGCAACGACTACACTGTCACCTTCGACGTCGTCGTCGACTAATCCGACCCTAAGGACATGATGATGAACAAGAAAGTCGCACTTAGCTTCGGTCTGGCCTGCATGGCCCTGGGCTTTTCCGCACCTGCCACTGCGCAGAACGACGTAGCTCTTTCGAGCGATGTCAAAGTCGAGCGCACCACGGTCGAAAACGGGCAATCACGCACGACTCTGGCCGCCCCCGAGGGCGTGGTTCCGGGCGATCGCCTCCTGTTCACCACCAGCTATGCGAATGGCGGAAACGCGGTGGCGGAGAATTTCGTCGTGACGAATCCGCTGCCTTCGGCAGTCCGGCTCGCCGAGCTCGACGAAAGCTTCGAAGTGTCGGTCGATGGAGGGGAAACCTTCGCCGCGCTCGATCGCCTCGCCGTTCCGGATGCCGACGCTGGTCGGCGGCCTGCGGAACTGTCCGACGTCACGCACATCCGGTGGGTCCTGGCACAGGTCGCGCCGGGCGAGAGCGGTGAACTCAGCTACTACGGGATCGTCCGCTAACCGGCGGAGGAAACGCGCCGCAGGTCGCGGGCGCTGACAAGTGCGACCATTACAACAGAGGGTTCGAGACCATGAAACGTACCAGCAGATTGCTGGGTGCGGTGAGCATAGTACCGCTCATCGCTCTCGGCGCCTCCCCGGCCCTGGCCGCGGGGACCGATGCCGGCACGACCATTCAGAACACCGTTTCGGTGTCCTATCAGGTCGGCGGCGTCACGCAGAATGACCAGGAAGCGACCGACGAGTTCGTCGTCGACCGCAAGATCGACCTGACGGTCGCCGAAGTCGGCGGCACGCAGACGGTCGTGTCACCCGGCTCGACGCAGCAGGTCACCACCTTCCAGGTGACCAACCTGTCGAACGACACGGCCGACTTCGGTCTGACTGTCGATCAACAGGCGGGCGGCGCCGGCGCATTCGGCGGGACCGACAATTTCGATACGACAAACACCCTGATCTACGTCGATACCGACGGTGACGGCGATTGGACGGACGAAGTTGCCGTCACCTATATCGACGAACTTGCACCCGACGAGACCCGCACCATCTTCGTCGTGTCGGACGTTCCGATCGATCAAGTTACCGGCGACGTCGCGACCGTGATCCTCACGGCAACGGCGTATGCTGGCGGGACCGCAGGATCGCAGGGCGCGTTGCTCGCCACTTCGGCGACCAACACCGTCGATGCGGTCGATACGGTGCTGGCCGATGGCGCTGGCGAAACCGACGCGCAATACGATGGCGCATTCTCGGCAGCGGACGATTATGTCGTGTCGGCAGCAGCGCTGACTGTGACCAAGATCAGCTCGGTGATCGAGGATCCGGTGAGCGGGACGACCAATCCCAAGGCAATCCCCGGTGCGACCATCCAGTACTGCATCTCGGTAACCAACGCAGCTGGCAGTGCGACTGCCACCGGCGTTAACGTAACCGACGATGTGCCGACTGGCCTCACCTACACGGACACCAACTTCCCGGTCAGCACGAATAGCACCAGCTGCGACGTTGCGGGCGCTACGGGCACTGGATCCTATGCGGATCCGACAGTGTCCGGTACGCTCGATGACATCGCAGCGGGCGAGACCCGCACGTTGATCTTCCAGGCCATCATCGACTGACGGCTTCCGGATCATGGTCATCGACCTGAACCTCTCGCGAAAGGCAGTGGCATTCCTCGGAATGCTGCTGCTTTTCGTGCTGGTTCCGGCCTATGCCCAGACTGCCGACGCAGTCCGTGTAATCACCAATATCGCCGAAGCCAGCTGGCGCAGCGGCGATCTTCCGGGCGCGACGACTTCCAACGAAGTTGCTCTGGAAATCGACGATACCCCGGTGACAATCGGCACATTCGTGCCTTCGCCCACCGGAGGCGTGCAGTACCCGTTATCTCCGTCGCTATGCGGCGGAGCGCCGATCGACATGTCGTTCATGACCGGCGGTGCGGCGACTGCCGAGCCGGTTGCGCTCGAAGCCACTAATGAAATTCGCATCGGTCAGACGCTGTTTTTCAGCATCAACGCCCGGAGAGCCAATCGCGACACCTCCGCCATCGATTCCATCGAGGTTGTGATCTCCGCCCAGTCCGGCGACGAAGAGCGGCTGACGATCTTCGAAACCGGCGAGAACACAGGCGAGTTCGTCGGTGCAATTCCCACGACATTCGTTCCGCCAGCGCCGGTCCAGGGCGATTGCGCACTTTCGCTTCGCTCCGGCGACGACATAACGATTTCGTACCCCGGTCCGACCGGCGATCCGATCGTCTCGACCATTGTCGCTGCCATTTCGAACCCGTTTGGTTATGTTTTCGACAGCCAAGACGGAAGTCTGGTGAATGGGGCGCGTGTCACAATCATCGACACCGCGACCGGCCAGCCCGCAACCGTTTACGCCGACGATGGCGTGACGCCTTGGCCCTCGACGGTGGTCAGCGGCAGCACGATTCCCCTGGCCGATGGCGGCGCCTTCCCGCTGGCGCCAGGTGAATACCGCTTCCCGGTGCTTTCGCCCGGAACCTACCGTCTGCTGATCCAGCCTCCCCCGCCCTACACCGCTCCGTCGGAGGCGACACCGGCGGAACTCGCGCCCTTCAATCGTCCCGATGGCGAGAGCTACATCATCACGGACGGCTCCTATTCGAACGCTTTCACCCTGGCCGACGGGGGCCCGGTAGAGTTCGATATCCCGCTCGATCGTCCGCTGGTCACACTCGACATCACCAAGACCGCATCGCGCCAGATTGCCGCGCCAGGCGACGTCGTGTTCTACGTGGTTACGGTCTCCAATCCGGATACGATCGGCGCAAAGCGCGATGTGGTCGTCACCGATACACCCTCCCCCTGGTTGCGCCTGCGCCGTGACAGTATCCGCATCGATGGCGAAGAGGCTGACGATCGAGTTACCATCAGCCCGGACGGCCGCGAACTTCAGATCGCGTTCGGTGACATCCCCGCCGGAGAGAGCCGCCGCGCAACATATGCCATGACCATCCGCGCCGATGCCCCGCCCGGCGTGATCGAAAACCGGGCAGACATCGTCGACAGTCGCGGAGACTTAACCACGGCCACGGCCAGCCTGCGAGTTGAGCGCGACATTATCGCCGATCGCATGACCCTGATCGGACGGATCACCGAAGGCGACTGCCTGCTGCAGGATGGACGGCGCGGTATTCCGGGCGTGCGCGTCATGCTCGAGGACGGCAGCTTCGCCATTACCGACCGCGACGGCCGCTATCACTTCGAGGGGCTGATGCCCGGCACGCATGTGGTCCAGGCGCAAGAGCAGACCCTGCCCGAGGGCGGCGCATTCGTCGATTGCAGCCGCTCGACGGCCAACGCGGGTGCGACGAACTCGCTCTTCGTGCGGGGCCAGGGTGGCAGCCTCGTAGTCGCGGATTTTCATGCGACACTGCCTGCGGATTGGGCTCCGCCCACCCCCGAAGGCGATGAAACCCCGCTCGAGGACGCGGCCGCCGCCGGCGCGGACATCGATTGGGCCGCTGTCGGCGATGGCCCGACCGAATTCCTTTTTCCTGAAGTCGGCCACAATCCTCGCGCTCCTGCGGTCCGGGTTGCGATCCGCCACCAAGTCGGCGAGAAAGTAGAATTGTCGGCCAATGGAGAACGCGTCGATCCGCTGGCTTTCGACGGAGTGAAGAAGTCTGCCGATAGCAGTTATGCGGTGAGCGTCTGGCGCGGCGTTGCCCTGAAATCCGAGCTCACAAGCCTGACTGCGCGTGTCCTGTCGGCGAACGGCGAAGAAATTGCCGCGCTGGAGCGTAGCGTCAATTTCGCCGCCGCCCCCGCCAAGGCCGAACTCATCGACGCTCGCTCGCGCCTGGTAGCCGATGGCGAAAACAAGCCGGTGATCGCGGTGCGTATCACCGACCGTAAGAGCCGCCCGGTTCGCAGCGGCGTCAGCGGCAGCGTTGCCATCAATGCGCCCTACGAGAGCGCGCAGGCGATCGAAGCAATGCAGCTGCGCCAGCTGACCGGCCTTGGCGGCGCATCGCCGACCTGGACGGTCGAAGGCGATGACGGCGTAGCTTTGATCGAACTGGCGCCGACGATGGTTAGCGGCCCCCTGCATCTGCAGTTCAGCTTTACCGACCGCCAGATCACGCGCACTCAGGAAATCGAAGGCTGGATGGTGCCGGGCGACCAGCCCTGGACAGTCGTCGGCCTCGCCGAAGGCTCCGCGGGCGCGCGCACTGTCGCGGACAACATGCAGCGCACCGGGCGCTTCGACAGCGATCTTGGCGACGAGGCCCGCGTGGCGCTTTATGCGAAGGGCCGCGTGCTCGGTAAATTCCTCGTGACCGCCGCCTATGACAGCGCCAAGCAGCGTGAAGAACAGCGCCTCGAAGGCACGATCGATCCCAACGCCTATTACACTGTGTACGGCGATGGCTCCACGCGCCGCTTCGATGCCGCCAGCCGCGGCAAGCTGTATGTCCGCGTCGAGACCGAGACCTTCTACGCAATCTACGGCGACTTCCGCACCGGTTTCGACCAGACCGACCTTGCCCGTTACGATCGCGCCGCCACCGGCATGAAAGCAGAAGGCCGGTTCGGTAAGCTGCACGTCCAGGGCTTTGCAGCCGAAACCGAAACCCGCTTCCGCCGTGACGAAATCCAGGGCAACGGTCTGTCGGGCCCCTACCGCCTGTCCAGCCGCGCGATCGTCATCAATTCGGAACGCGTCGCCATCGAAACGCGCGACCGCTTCCGTTCTGAAGTCATCGTCGAACGCCGCGAACTCGAGCGGTTCGTCGACTATGACATCGACATCCTCTCGGGCACGATCACCTTTACCCAGCCGGTCCTGAGCCGCGATTTCGATCTCAACCCGCAGTTCATCGTTATCGATTACGAAATCGACCAGCTGACCTCGTCGGGCGAACTCAATGCCGGCGTTCGCGCCGATGTTACCGTGGCAGACGGCAACCTGCGCATCGGCGCCAGCGCCATTACCGACAAGGGCGATGGACCGCGCACCGAAATCGTCGCCGCCGATGTGCGCGCACGGATCGGCGCTGCAACGGAAGTGCGCGCCGAAATCGGGGCCAGCCATAGCGAAGGCGAAACCAAGGCTGCCTGGCAGGTCGAGGCCGAACACCATACCGGCAAGCTCGACGTCCTGGCGTATGCCCGCAGCATCGAGGAAGGCTACGGCGTCGAACAGCAGAACGCCGTCGAACGTGGACGCACCAAGGTGGGTGTCGATGCACGCTATTCGATCACCGAGGATCTCAGCGTGACCGGCAGTGCCTGGCGCGACGACAGCCTGACCGACGCGGCACGCCGCAATGCAATTCAGGTGCAGGCCGCCTGGCGTTCGCAATCGACCGACCTGCGTCTCGGCCTCGCCCATTTCTCCGACCGGTTCCAGGACGGCACGACCGGCTCGTCGACCGTGGTTGAAGCAGGTGCCAGCCAGCGCTTGCTCGACAACCGGCTGGAACTGAATGCCAGCACCAGCATCGCGCTGGAGAACACGGACTCCATCGATCTTCCGACCCGCCACCGCTTCGGCGCGCGCTATGCCGTGACGAATGCCATCCGCCTGATCGGTAGCTACGAGATTGCCGAGGGCGAAGCGATCGACGCTCGCACCGTGCAGGGCGGCATCGAGCTCGCCCCGTGGACCGGCGCACGCGTTACCGGCACATTGGGCCGGCAGACGATCTCCGAATATGGCCCGCGTTCTTTCGCTGCCTTCGGTCTTGCGCAGAGTCTGCCTGTGACCAGCAATCTCACGGTCGACTTCACCGTCGACGGAAACCGGCAGATCGGCGGCGTCGATCCGAGCAAGGTGATCAATCCGCTTCACCCCGTCGCCAGCGGCGGTCATCTCGGCCAGGACGGTCAGCTGTTCGAGGACTTTGTCGCCATCACCGCCGGCGCAACCTGGCGCAAGGATCGCTGGGCTGCCAACTTCCGCGGCGAGTTTCGCGACGGCGAACAGGCCGATCGCAAGGGCGTGACCTTCGGCGCTATCCGCCAGCTCGGTGAAGGCAGCGTGGTCGGCTCCGGCTTTACCTGGACGAATGCCGAAGACGATTTCGGAGCGATGAGCGAGATCATGGACGGCGCGATCGCGATCGCCCACCGCCCGGACGAATCGCCTTTCGCTTTCCTCGCCAAGATCGAATATCGCAGCGACGAAGTTCGCGGCGCCGTCGCAGGCGAGACCGGGCCTGCCGGACGCACGGCCCTGACTGTGGATGGCGAGGCGAAATCGCGCCGCCTCATCGGCAGCCTCTCGACGAATTGGTCGCCGCGCGGTTACGACGAAGACGATGGCGGACTTTTCCAGCGCACCGAAATCGGCGTGTTCGTCGGCACGCGATACAATTTCGACAGCTTCGAAGGCTACGACGCTTCGGGCTGGACGCTGCTTGGCGGACTGGATGCCCGTATCGGTATCGGCGAGCGCTTCGAGGTCGGCGGGCGCGCGACTGTGCGCAGCGGCCTCACCGATGGCTACACCAGCTTCGCATTCGGCCCGGAAGTCGGCTTCGTCCCGGCAGACGACATGCTGCTGAGCGTCGGCTACAACGTGTCCGGCTTCCGCGACGAAGACTTCAGCGCCGCGCGCAACACAGACGAGGGTCTTTACGCCAGCTTCCGCCTGAAGTTCGATGCCGACAGCTTCGGATTCCTGGGTTTGGGCCGATGAGCATAAACGCGACGATCAATTGCCAGCTACAGATGTTCGGCGCTTCACTGCTGGAGCGGGTGCGCGGCGTGGCCGGATACTGCATTGCACTGCTGGTTCTTGGCCTCGCGATGATGCTGAACGCTACACCGGCGGCGGCTCAGGCATCTTCGACTTTCTCCAATACAACGAACGGTGCAATCAACAGTACGACCGTCTGCACCAATCCTCTCGTTCGCAACTTCACCGTGTCGTCGACGGGAACGGTGGCCGACATCAATATCGGCATTCTCGCCACACATACCTGGCGCGGCGACCTGCAGTTCACCCTGCAATCCCCAACCGGGACGCGCGTCCGCATGACAAACGGCGATACGAACAACGTTAGTGGCGACAACTTCAATGTCCTGCTCGACGATGCGGCGACGCAGGTGGTCAACAGCGACAGCGCGACAGGCAACCATTCAACCTCCGCCCCGCCTTACCAGAACACTTTTCGTCCCCGGGCGGCCCTTTCGGCGTTCAACGGGCAGAGCGCCGCGGGCACATGGCGCCTGGAAATTTGCGATCTTTTCCCGACGGCGGACAACGGGACATTCGTGCGGTCGGATCTGTATCTGACTTTGGCTCGCCAGGCCGGGGTCGCACCAGCGCTCACCTGCCCCAACCAGACGATCGTCTTCGATTGGGATGCTGTCACCTGGACGGCGGGCTCGACGAGCAACACCTATGCGCTCGGGACACTCGGAAATATCGGGTTCAACCTGACGACCGACGGAGCCTGGCTCAACAACGCGACATTCGGCGGACAATCGCCAGTGCGGCAAAACGGGTTCACGGGAGGACTATCCCCAAGCCAGTTCTCGCTAGGGCAGGTGGCAGACCAGCCCTCGAGGGCCGGGCGTGCCGTCACCACGATCACCTTGCCTGCAATCATGCGCGGTGCGCAGTTCACGATATTCGATGTCGATAGCAACCCGGGGCAGTTTGCGGATCTGGTGACCGTCGAAGGGCGCTATCAGGGGGCAAATGTCACCCCGACGCTCACGAACGGCAGCGCAAACTACGTGATCGGCAATAGCGCATACGGTGACGGGGCTTCAGACAATGATTCCAGCTTCGGCAATGTCGTGGTCACTTTCAGCCAGCCGATCGATAGGATTATCATTAGCTATGGCAATCATGCCGCGGCTCCGGTCGATCCCGGCCAGCAGGGCATCGCGCTTCACGACATCACTTTCTGCCGACCTGACACAACCATAGCGCTTAGCAAGACGAGCCGCGTGATCGACGACATGATCCCGGTCGGTTCGACAGAATTCAATGTACCCGGCGCTTTGATCGAGTACTGCCTGCTTGCATCGAACACCGGTGATACTGCCGCATCGAATGTCCTGATGACCGACGCGATTCCGCCCGAAACCTCTTTCGTCTCCGGGTCGATCAGGTCCGGGACGGGGTGTGCCAATGCGACCACGGTCGAGGACGACGACGGCGCGGGGGCCGACGAGTCCGATCCACGTGGAGCGCAGTTCGTCTCAGGTGAAGTTCGCGCCACGACCTCCAGCCTGGCAGCGGGAGCATCTGTCGCCTTCACCTTTCAAGTGATTGTCGATTAGCGTCCGTTAAAAGTACCTACGGGCGAACACCCGCTTTCCTACATGAACCGTATTGGTTAGTTAAGTCGTCGTACCCAACCGACGGAGACCGCGCCATGCCCCTCATCGATTCGCTCATCGGCCCCATCGCCTCGATCATCGACAAGGTGATCCCGGACAAGGAAGCGCGCGCCAAGGCCAAGCTCGAACTCATCGCGCTGGAGGGTACGCAGGAACTGAAGGCCATCGAAGCGCGCCTCTCCGCCATTGTCGCCGAGGCGCAAAGCGCCGATCCCTGGACCAGCCGCGCACGGCCCAGCTTCCTCTATGTGATGTATGCTCTGATCCTGTTCAGCGTGCCGATGGGCGTGATCGCCGCCTTCGACGCGCAAGCCGCGCACAACATCGGTACCGGCATGACCCGCTACCTCGCCGCGCTGCCGGATGCGCTCTATGCGCTATTTGGCACGGGCTATCTCGGGTACACGGCGGCGCGTCAGTGGGGGAAGGTGAAGGGTTCGGATCAGTAGTGCCGCACCTCAAGGGCGGCAATGGGGTGGGGAGCGGACGCGCGCTACGCATTGCATTACTAAGAGTCTTTGCCTCTCTCGTGGGCCATATTCCGCAAAGTTTTCACTGCGACGAAGGAAATGGCCAGGATAGGCAAGGCAAACGAACCAATCACGATGGCCTGCCATTCCTCATCCAAATCGGGGGCAATAGCGCCGACGCATACCATGAAGACAAGCGATGCAAGTGGTATGCATGAGTAAAGGATCCGAGCCCACCTTTCCAAAGATGGTGGGGCGTAAAGATAGGCATACCGGCAATACATCGCTGCAACTGCCAATATGATGAGTGGTTCAAGCATTTCAGCGGTCCCTACACCTTTGTCTTAGCATCCATCCAAAGGTTGGGTGGCAGGCTCGGACCCAGTACGCAACCGGGGTGGTAAACGGACATTTAGAGGCGTAGCGTTGGTCTCCGTCAGCCGCTAGCGTTTTCCGATGATCAAGTATTTTCCAATACACAGTCCAGCCCCTTGGTCAGATGCAGACCGGGCAGACCTGCTGTCATTCGATTGGCAAAGACAAACCGCAGCATCCGCAACCTCAGAAGGCTTGGCGCTGCATAGAAAGCTCACCGAAACACTATCGTTTCCAGATGGGCTTCGGTTGTCTTGATGTGATCTCGAGTGGAGAACCTACGTTTGTTCTGGTTCGCCGCTGATCGTCTGCAATGGGGTCGTTAGTGGGCAGGCACCTTTTCACCCGTGCCAACTCCCGCTAACCCTGCCGCATGACCGCCACCGTCTTCGTCCTCAACGGCCCCAACCTCAACCTGCTCGGCACGCGCGAGCCGGAGATTTACGGCTCCGACACGCTCGACGATATCGCCCGCATGCTCGAGGCCAAGGCGCAGGAACTTGGCCTCGCCATCGACATGCGGCAGACCAATCACGAGGGCGTCCTGGTCGACTGGCTGCACGAGGCGCGCGAGGTCGGGGCGAAGGCGGTGCTGCTCAATGCGGGGGCCTATACCCACACTTCCATCGCGCTGCTCGACGCGATCAAGGCGATCGGCGTGCCGGTAATCGAGGTGCATCTGTCCGACCCCGCGAAACGCGAGGAATTCCGCCACATATCCTATGTCGGCATGGGCGCGGTGGACGAGGTCAAGGGCCTGGGCCCGCGCGGCTATGCCGTAGCGTTGGAGAAGGCCGCGGCGCTCTAAATCGGATTGTCACCCCCTTGTCTTGCGCGCCGCTGCGGCGCATAGGCGCTGCAAAGCTACAACAAGGGTAACCATGGCCGATCACAAGGGCAGCGCCGGCAAGTCCGGTATGAACATCGATATCGCAATGGTCCGCGAACTGGCGGAAATGCTGGCCGATACCGGCCTCACCGAAATCGAGGTCGAAGACGGCGACCGCATGATCCGCGTCTCGCGCGGCGGCGGCGTGGCGATGGCCCCGGCGCAGGTGGCCGCTGCGGCAGCGGCTCCCGCAGCCGCTCCGGCCCCCGCAGCTGCCGCTCCCACGCCCGAAGCGGCACCCGCTGCGGACCATGCCGGTGCGATCAAGTCTCCGATGGTCGGCACCGTCTATCTCGCGCCCGAGCCGGGAGCATCGGACTTCGTCAAGGTCGGCGACAGCGTGAAGGAAGGCCAGACCCTCGTCATCGTCGAGGCGATGAAGGTGATGAACCCGATCACTGCCGACAAGGCCGGCACGGTCAAGGCGATCCTCGTCGAGAACGCCCAGCCGGTCGAGTTCGACCAGCCGCTCGTCGTCATCGGCTGAGGTTTTCACGTGTCCGATATCAAACGTATTCTGATCGCCAATCGCGGCGAAATCGCGCTGCGCATCCACCGCGCAGCGCATGAAATGGGCATCGAGACAGTCGCGGTGCACTCCACCGCCGATGCCGATGCCATGCACGTCCGCCTTGCCGACCATGCGATCTGCATCGGCCCGCCGAGCGCGACCGACAGCTATCTCAACATCGCAAACATCATCTCGGCCGCGGAAATCGCCGAGGCGGATGCGATCCACCCGGGCTACGGCTTCCTCTCCGAAAACGCCAAGTTCGCCGAGATCGTCGAGGCACACGACATCAAGTGGATCGGCCCTAAGCCCGAACACATCCGCACCATGGGCGACAAGGTCGCAGCCAAGAAAAGCGCAGGCGACCTCGGCCTGCCGCTGGTGCCAGGCTCTGCAGGCGCGGTCTCCGACATCGCCGAGGCGCGCGAGATCGCCGAGGAGATAGGCTATCCCGTCATCATCAAGGCCGCCAGCGGCGGCGGCGGGCGCGGGATGAAGGTCTGCGAGAGAGAGGACCAGCTCGAAACGCTGATGCAGCAGGCCGGCAGCGAGGCGAAAGCCGCCTTTGGCGATGCGACCGTCTATATCGAGAAGTACCTCGGCAATCCGCGCCACATCGAATTCCAGGTGTTCGGCGACGGCGAAGGCAATGCGATCCACCTGGGCGAGCGCGACTGCTCGCTCCAGCGGCGGCACCAGAAGGTGCTGGAGGAAGCGCCCTCCCCCGTCATCACTCATGAAGAGCGCATGCGCATGGGCGAGGTCTGCTCTAAAGCGATGCGCGACATGGCCTATCGCGGCGCGGGCACGATCGAGTTCCTGTGGGAAAACGGCGAGTTCTATTTTATCGAAATGAACACCCGCCTGCAGGTGGAGCACCCCGTCACCGAGGCGATCACCGGCGTCGACCTGGTGCGCGAACAGATTCGCATCGCGGCGGGCAAGTCCCTGTCGGTCACGCAGGACGAGATCGAGTTCAAGGGCCACGCGATCGAGTGCCGCATCAATGCGGAAGACCCATTCACCTTCGCGCCCAGCCCCGGCAAGGTCACGCATTACCACCCCGCCGGCGGCATGCATGTGCGCGTCGATAGCGGGCTCTATGCCGGCTATTCGATCCCGCCCTATTATGACAGCATGATCGCCAAGCTGATCGTCTACGGCCGCGACCGCGACCGCTGCATGATGCGCCTCAAGCGCGCGCTGGAAGAAATGGTGGTCGAGGGCGTGAAAACAAACATCCCGCTGCATCAGGAGTTGCTGCTGCAGGAAGACGTCCGGACCGGCGATTACACGATCAAGTGGCTCGAGGACTGGCTGAAGGAGCGCGAGGACTGAGTTCGCGCATGTACCGAGCTTAGCAAGTTGGGCGCCGCTTCGATGGAAGCGGCGCCCTTTTCATTCTTCGTCCATCAATCCCGGAAACTCGGATCGATCCGGTCGAGCTTACGGAGCAATGCGGGCCAGGCGAGCCCGTCTGCGACCATTCCCATGCCGGCAGCAGGCGTCTGGCTCTCCACCTTTTGCGGTGTGCCCTGCGGCGGATTGTTGAGGTTCTCGCGGCCCGCGCTCAGCATGCGGACCTGCGCGGTGCAGGCGCGCTCGATAAAATAGAGGCGCAGAAAGCACTGGGCCACCGTCTTGCCGATCGCCAGCGTGCCGTGGTTGCGCAGGATCATGGCGTGCTTGTCGCCCATGTCCTCGACCAGACGCTCGCGCTCTTCGAGATCGGTCGCGATGCCTTCGTACTCGTGATAAGCGATGTCGTGGCGCGCGATCATGCCGGTCTGCGTGTGCTCCATCAGGCCTTCGGACATCGCGCTCACTGCCTGTCCGTCGGGCGTGTGGAGGTGCATCACGGCATGCGCATCCTCGCAATTCATGTGCAGCGCGGAGTGGATCGTGAAGCCCGCCGGATTGACCGGATGCGAGGTCTCGATCACCGGCTGGCCCTCGGTGTCGATCTTGACGAGGCTGGAAGCGGTAATCTCCTCGAACATCATGTCGTAGGGGTTGATCAAGAAGTGATGCTCCGGCCCAGGCACGCGGGCAGAGAGGTGGGTGAAGATGAGATCGTCCCAGCCATAGAGCGCCACCAGCCGATAGGCCGCCGCGAGATCGACGCGGACCGCCCATTCCTCTTCGCTGACCGAGCCGCGGATGTGGCTGTCGTCATTGGCGGATTTGGTTTCGAGTACGGTGGCCATGGGTCTCTCTCCGGATGTAACTTTGCGCGCACCCTACACGTCGGCGCCGCCCGGCTCAAATCCAAACGAAGGTGAACGTTTCGACCATCCGGCGGTTCGATAGGCATGACCTTGAAACCGCAAGCCTTCACCCGCTCCGACGATCTGCCGACCCCGCGCGAACCGGTCGGCCATATCAAGCTGCTGTTCGACGGCGACGCTGAGGACAACGCGCATCCGATCCACGACATCTCCGCCTGCGCCTTTGCGGGCGATGTGCTGTTCGTGGCGGGTGACGAGGCGCACGGCGTGGAGCGCCTGACACCCGGCAAGTACGGCTGGTTCGAGAACCACACCCGCTACCCGTTGAAGGACTTCATCGAGCTCAAGGACCCCGAGGAAGAGATCGATATCGAAGGACTGGCGATCCACGACGACTGGCTTTGGGTCACCGGCAGCCATTCGCGCACCCGCCACGATCCGCGCGACGACGGTGCGGAGCCCGATTGCATCGATCTCGAGAAATTCGCCGATCTCAAGGATACCCGCCCTCGCTGCGTGCTGGCCCGCATTCCGCTGCTCTATGACGAGGATGGCCATGCGGTGCCGATCAGGCAGCATGGCGATCGGAAGGCGGGGCTTGTGGCGCAGAAGAACGACCACGGCAGCAAGCTGGGGCGCTATCTTGCCAAGGATCCGCTGATCGGCCCGTCGATGCGAATGGCGGCGAAGGAAGGCGGGCTGGACATCGAGGGCATCGCGGCCTGTGGCCCGACGCGCTTGGCGCTCGGCTTGCGCGGCCCGGTCATCCAGACGTTCGCCGTCCTGCTCGAGCCCCAGATCGAACCGAAGGACTCCGGCAAGCTACACCTGCCCAGCAAACCGCACCAGCGGCTGGTCGATCTCGGCGGGCTCGGCATGCGCGACCTGCTGGCGGATGGGGACGACCTGCTGATCCTGGCCGGGCCGACGCAGGACCTCGACGGCCGCTGTGCGATCTACCGATGGACCAACTGGGCCAATGAAGCGCCCGAGAACGAAGACACCGTTCGCCTCCACCGGCCCGAGCGATTGTTCGACCTGCCGGTGAAACTGCATGCCGACCATCCCGAAGGCATCGAGTTCATGATCGATGAGGATGGCGTGCGGCGGCTGGTCGTCTTCTACGACAGCCCCAATCCGGACCGGCTGGATTTGGACAACGGCACGATCCTCGCGGACCTGTTCGCGATCGAGGAGTAGCGCTCAGTCGAAGGTGAAGCCCGCCGCTTCGGCCTCGGCGATGACCTCGGCGCCGGTCTGGCGGGGATGATCGCCCTCGATGCGGCACCAATCCGCCGCTTCGTCGACGAAGATTTCCTTTTCGATGGTGTGCGAGGAGGCCGCATCGAACAGCCCCGCGGAGAAGCTGCGATTGCCGGTGGGCAGGAACCGAAACCACAAATGGCTGCCGCAGGTCCCGCAGAAGGCTCGCTCGGCCCATTCGCTCGAGCGGTAAACGCTGGCCTTGTCCTCGCCCTCGATCGTGACCGACTTGCCGGTCTGTGCAGTGTAGATGGCCCCGCTCCAGCGGCGGCACATGCTGCATTGGCAGATTTCGATCTCGTGGGCGGGTGCTTCGATGGTGATCTCGACCGCGCCGCACAGGCACTGGCCCCGCATGGTGTCGGTCATTGCACCGCCTCCTTATTTACCCAGCGGTACGCCCGGCTCGCTCTTGCTGGTGCGGATCGTCAGCGATGTCTTCACGCTCGCGACATTCGGCGCCGGAGTCAGCTTGCTGGTGAGGAATTCCTGGAAGCTCTGCAGATCCTTGCTGACGATCTTGATGATGAAATCGATCTCGCCATTGAGCATGTGGACCTCGCGCACCTCCGGCAAATCCCGCATGGCTTCTTCGAATTCGCGCAGCGCGTCTTCGGCCTGGCTCTTCAGGCTGACCATGGCGAAAACCGTGATCGAGAAGCCCAGCTTGCCCGGATCGAGATCGGCGTGATAGCCCTTGATCACGCCCTCGTCCTCGAGCGCGCGAACGCGGCGCAGGCACGGCGGAGCGGTCAAGCCGACCCGGTGGGCCAACTCGACATTGGTAATGCGCCCTTCGGCCTGCAATTCGCTCAGCAGCTTGCGATCGATTTCGTCGAGATTGGCCATGACCCGTGAGCCCCTAAAATGCGTCTTTTCGTTATCCCGGTCCGGCATGCATCGCGAAATGTTAACAACGCATCTGGAGCCTCTTGGCTAACATTATTATCTTTGCCAGCAATTGTCCCGCTTTGCAACGCGAAGGCAAGTTTCCGTTCATCGTAAACCTTACACGGATAGAAAGCGAAAGAGCGTCATGGTTTACCCTTCGCAAACCTTGATGCCGCACCGGAGTATCCATGCATTTTGACGACCGCCTTGCCACAGTGTTGCGCCACCGCGCGACGGGCGAGCGTGCGGGCAAGACGCAGTTTCGCCAACTGATCGACCTGCTGGGCGAGCGTCCGCAGGCGGGCGACCCGGCGTTGAAGGCGGCGGCATATCTGCGCCTGATCGCTTTGGCGGAGATGATCCCGGTCGATGAGCGCGCCCGCATCGTGGGCGAGAACGGCTGGCGGTTCCGCAATCCCGAACTCGTGAAATGGTTCGGCGAGGCGCATCCCAAGATCGCGGCAGCCGCGCTATACCGCGCGCATCTGACGGGCCAGGAATGGGAAAGCCTCATCCCCCGCCTGCCGATCCGCGCGCGCGGCTTCCTGCGGCACCGCCGCGACCTGCCCGACGATGCCGTGCGGGTGCTCGACCGGCTGGGCGTGCAGGACCGAGCATTGCCCTTGCCGGACATGCTGGAGCTGCTGGACGAGGTGGAGCCGACCGAAGCGATCGAGGCCGACCTGCCCGCAGTGCCACCGCCGCTGGTGCTGTCGGCGGCGAACGATGGCGATGACACAACCACCGATGTCCTGTCGAATGGAGAGCCGGAAGAGGACGCTCCCGCCGCTCCTCCCGTTCCCACTCCCGCCCCGACCGGCGGCATCCGCGCCCTCGTCGACCGGATCGAGGCGTACAAGCGCAATCGCGGAAACACCGGCGATGAAGCCCCGTCGCTGCCGCTGGGTGAACCGGAACCGGCGGTGCAGCGCAAGCCGGTCGCCAGCTTCCTGTTCGGCACCGATGCCGAAGGCCGGATCGACTGGGCGGAGGACGAGATCGCGCCCATGGTGGTCGGTACCGCGCTCACGCAGCGGCGCGGCGATGGCGCGGGCGGAGACGAGTTCGCTGCCGCATTCCTCAATCGCAGGCCAGTACGCAGCGCCACCCTGACGCTGCGTGGCGGCGACGCCATTGCAGGCGAATGGACGGTCGATGCCGCTCCCCGCTTCACCCGCGGCGAAGGCCGGTTCTACGGCTATGTCGGGCGCTTCCGCCGGGCTGTCGCGGCGAGCGATGATCGCCGCCAGGACAGCGCCGACCGCCTGCGCCAGCTGCTCCACGAGCTGCGTACGCCAGTGAATGCGATGCAGGGCAATGCGGAGGTCATCCAGCAGCAGGTCTTCGGCCCCACGCCGCACGAATATCGCGCGCTGGCCGCTTCGATCGCAGGCGACAGTGCGCGTATCCTCGCCGGCTTCGACGAGCTCGACCGGCTGGCACGGCTCGAAACCGGCACGCTGGATCTCGAGCCCGGAACGGCGGATTTCGCCGCCATTGCGCATGCCCAGATCGACCAGTTGCAATCGGTTCTGAAACCGCGCGTCGCCAGCTTCGCCACGCAGCTGGAAGCCGATGCCGCGCTGCTGCCGATAACCACCGGCGATGCAGAGATGCTCGCCTGGCGCGTATTGGCCACGATCGCGGGCGCGACCGGTGCGGGCGAGACGATCAAGCTCTACTTGCGCACGGAAGACGGGCAGGCGACTTTGCGCGCCCAATTGCCGGCTACGCTGGCCAGCGCAAACGACGTCTTCTCTCACGAGGCGCGCGGCGGTACCGGAGCGGTGAGCGCCGGTATCTTCGGTGCGGGCTTCTCGCTCCGCCTTGCGCGGGCGGAGGCGCGTGCCGCGGGCGGCGAATTGTCGCGCGACGACCAATGGTTGATCCTCTCGCTGCCACTCTTGACCGGGGAAGAGGCGCTACCTAGCCCTGTCGATACGCCGGGTCGCGCGGCGGGCTGATCACCCGCCATTGGAACACGCCGGGGGGCAGGCCACATTCAACACGCGAATCTTCTCCATCCGCCGTCGCGCGATCAGGCCGTCCGCTTTGCACCCGATTTCGGGCAGCGGGTGCTTCTGACCGTCGATGCCGAGGAGGAATTCGACTGGACCGGCGATTTCTCGCGCCAGGGTTACACGCTCGACCACGTGCCGCGGATCGCGAAGTTCCAGCAGTTCTGCGGATCGCTTGGCATCTCGCCGGTTTATCTGATCGACTGGCCCATCGCACAGTCACCGATCGCGCAAGACATTATCGGCGGTGCTGTGGCCAAGGGAGAGGCCGAAGTCGGCGTCCAGTTGCATCCCTGGGTCAATCCCCCTTTCGACGAAGAACTGACCCGCCACACCAGCTTTTCCGGCAATCTGCCGCCCGACCTCGAGCGCGCCAAATTCCGGGCCTTGCGCGATCTGATCGAGGAAAAATTCGGCACCGTCCCCCGCATCTACCGCGCAGGTCGCTATGGCGTCGGACCTGCGACCGCCGCGATGCTTTCGGAGACCGGTATCGCCATCGACAGTTCCGTGCGCTGCCGCTTCGATTACAGCGCCGAAGGCGGGCCCGATTTCCGCGGCCATCCCTGCACGCCGTACTGGACCGATGTGCAACGCAAGCTGCTGGAGCTCCCGCTGACCACGGTTTACTGGGGCATGCTGCGCAAGCAGGGCGACGCGCTGTTTCCGCTCGCCCGGAACTCGGCAGTGCTCACCAGCCTCTTTTCGCGGCTCGGTATGCTGGAGCGGATTGCCCTGACGCCCGAGGGCACATCGGCGGAAGAGGCGCTCAGGGCCGTGGACATCGCGCTCGACGACGGGCTACCGGTGCTTACTCTTAGTTTCCACAGCCCTTCATTGTCGCCCGGCCACACACCCTATGTGCGCAGCGAAGGCGACCTCGACCGTTTCTACGACTGGTTGCGGACCGTCTACGCCTACCTCGACCAGCGCGGTGTTCACCCGACCACGGTTGCGGAAATCATCGAATCCGTCGTCGTCTAGCGGCTTGCCAGTCCGGCGCCGTGCCGCTAGGCGCTTGCGTCCGCATGCGGTGCATGGGGGCCTGTAGCTCAGTTGGTTAGAGCTGGCCGCTCATAACGGCTAGGTCGCGGGTTCGAGTCCTGCCGGGCCCACCATCTACAGCGAATTGCGGGACATCCGGTCGGGGAGTGGCGCAGCCTGGTAGCGCACTTGTTTTGGGTACAAGGGGTCGCTGGTTCGAATCCAGTCTCCCCGACCATTTGATACCATCAAGCCGAGTGGCACCGGGACAGGGTGCGACGGGCGATGAGATATGGGCCTCAGTCGCGCATGACGCGCGCAAAATTCGCAGCGCCCGGTGTCGGCTTCTTGTGATTGTCCCGCAAGCCAGGCGGTGCCCCTACGAGCTTGACGAGGCTGTCCGCGATCTGATCGATCTTCTCCCGCTCCAACGAGTAGAAGACCATCTTTGCCTCCCGGCGTGTCGTCACCAGTTCCGCTTTGCGTAGGATCGCAAGCTGCTGCGACAGGCCGGGTTGGGAGACCTTGGTATCTTTTTCGATCTCGCCGACGCTCTTCTCGCTTCTGCTCAAAGACTGGAGGACGCGGAAACGCACCGGATGCCCGATCGCCTTGAAGAGATCTATTTGCTCATCGAAGCTCATGGTCGATGCTTTTCGGTGAACCAGCCGCCAGCCTCTGCGCTTTCGAAGACGTCGTCCAGGCTGGTGCTCGTCTGCTTGAGTAGCGGTTCGCCCCTCAGCCAATCCGCAGGCACGAGTGCACCCTCCCTGTCGGCCGCCTGTAGCGCATCGAGCAGACGCAACATCTCCGAGATCGAACGCCCGACGTTTGCTGGGTAGGTTGAAATCGCTCGGATGATGCCTGTTGGATCGATAAAATACGTGCTCCTGATCGTCGCGCTGTCCGCATCATCGCCGGCGATCATTCCATAGGCTCTTCCGACCACCATTGTCGGGTCTTCCAAAAGCGGGAAGCGAACTTCGACATCGAACTTGTCACGGATCAGCCTGAGCCACGCGAGGTGAGAGAACAGGCTGTCGACCGAAAGGCCGATGAGAGCGCAACCGCGCTCTGCGAATTCACTTTCACGCTTGGCGAGAGCGACAAACTCGGAGGTGCATACCGGCGTGAAGTCCGCGGGATGAGAGAAGAACGCGACCCATTTGCCGCGGTAGTCGTCCAACTCGACCGGTCCCACTGTGCTGCGGGCAGCGAATGACGGAGCGGAGTCGCCGATGCGGAGACTCTGCGAGGATGGGTTCAGATGCAACGCTTCGGCCATGAGCATCGCGTAACAGTTGACACAGGCGGACGCAATACATATTCATAGTTTATGAAATTGATAATAGGATATCGCCATGAGTGCTTCTGATGCGGCCCTCTCCCGTGCGCAAGACCAAGTGAGGCGCGCCGTCGACGATGAAACGGCGCGGCCAAGTATTGCGGGCTTTTTCGACGAAGCGACCAACACGGTAAGCTATGTCGTACACGATCCGGAAAGCTCCGAAGCGGCCATCATCGACTCGGTTCTCGACTTCGAGGCAGCATCGGGCCGCACCTCTCATGGATCCGCCGATCTAGTTGTCGAATACGTAAATACCAAAAAGCTGAAAGTGAATTGGCTGATCGAGACGCATGCTCATGCCGATCATATCTCTGCCGCCCCGTATTTGCAGGAGCGTGTGGGAGGCAAGCTGGCTATCGGCAAGGATATCATCCGCGTCCAGGAAGTGTTCGGCAAGCTCTTCAACGCAGGCACGGATTTCGAACGCGACGGTTCGCAGTTCGACCACCTTTTCGAGGACGGCGAAAAGTTCGCCCTCGGCAAGCTCGAAGGCATAGCCCTGCACGTGCCGGGGCACACGCCCGCCGACATGGCTTTCATTATCGGTGATGCGGCCTTCGTCGGGGATACGATCTTCATGCCCGATTTCGGCACGGCCCGCGCGGATTTTCCCGGTGGTGACGCTGGACAGCTGTTTCGTTCGATCAGGAGACTTCTGTCGCTTCCCGACGAAACACGCCTGTTTCTCTGCCACGATTACAAGGCGCCCGGCCGAGACGACTACGCATGGGAAACGACAGTCAAGCAGCAGAGAGAAGGCAATGTCCATGTAAAGGACGGAGTGACCGAGGCAGAGTTCGTCGAAATGCGGACCAGCCGCGACAAGACCCTCGCCATGCCTACCCTCATCATGCCGAGCGTCCAGGTCAACATCCGTGGCGGACGCTTGCCGGACCCGGAAGATAACGGGGTGTCTTACATCAAGATCCCGGTGAACGCCGTATGATGCTGCCAGGTTTTCCAGAGGCCCAGCCACTCGAAGGATTGCTCGGGGGTGTGCTGATCGGTCTGGCAGCTGCTATCATGTTGCTTGGACTTGGCCGTATTGCCGGTGTCTCCGGCATGTTTGCCCGTGCCACTGCGATCGAGGGAGGGAGCCCTCCCTGGCCGATCGCTGCGCTATTCATTGTCGGCCTCATTCTAGGAGCAGTCGCGTTTCAGGCTGCCATTGGGCCTATCGAAGCAAGGTTCCCCCCAGGTCTAGGCTTGCTAATCGCCGGGGGCACTCTGGTTGGTTTCGGCACTCGCCTGGGCTCCGGCTGCACCAGCGGCCACGGGGTATGCGGCATGTCGCGGCTTTCTCCCCGGTCGCTTGTGGCAACGGCAACTTTCATTGCTGCCGGTGTGGCAACCGTGGCCATAGTCAACGCTCTGGAAGGTGCATGGTGATGCGTTTCCTCTTTACCTTGCTTTCAGGATCGATCTTCGGCTTCGGGCTCGCTTTGTCCGGTATGATGAACCCGGCCCGTGTCCGCGGCTTTCTCGATATTTTCGGTGACTGGGATCCGACCCTTGCTTTCGTCATGGGTGGCGCCGTTCTCGTAATGGCTGTCGCCTGGTTCATTCAGCGAAGGATGTCGGCGCCAATGGTCGGAGAAGAGTTCAACCTTCCCGGCACCCGACTTTTTGACGGCAAGCTGATCGGTGGCTCGGCGCTCTTCGGCATCGGTTGGGGACTGGCAGGGCTTTGTCCCGGACCGGCCATCTCGTCTTTGGCGACCTCTCCGATACCTGCGCTGGTGTTTGTCGGATCGATGGCCGTGGGCGTTGCAGCTCATCGCATCGCGTTGAAGGCCTAGAAAAGCGCTCCTTGCATAGAGATCACCAAACCTCCGGATCGCGTTTCGGTCACTGGCGAGTTCCGATCCGAAGATGTGTCGGAAATCGTGGGTCTGGGGATCAGGTCCATGATGGAAAACCGCGCTGGTGGTGGGGTAGCCGACCGGTTTCTCCGAGCGGTTGCTCGACGGCATCAGGCCCGCTCGTCTGCGATGGCGTAACCGAATTATGCTGAAGCGATATTTGCCTATTCTCGAGTGGGGCCGGACTTACAACGGGGCGGTTCTCACCAATGATCTGGTTGCTGCATCGATCGTAACGATCATGCTGATCCCGCAAAGCCTTGCCTATGCGTTGCTTGCGGGTCTGCCACCAGTAATAGGACTTTACGCGTCGATCCTACCTTTGGTCGCCTATGCGATTTTCGGCACCAGCCGAACGCTTGCCGTTGGCCCGGTGGCCGTCATCAGTCTGATGACGGCAAGCGCCGCTGGAGCGGTAGCAGCGCAGGGAACGGCAGAATATCTGGAGGCCGCAATCACTCTTGCAGCCCTTTCCGGCATCATGCTCGCTGTTCTTGGACTATTGCGAGCAGGGTTCCTCGCGAACCTGCTGTCTCACCCGGTTGTGAGCGGCTTCATTACCGCCAGCGGATTGCTGATTGCCACGAGCCAGCTGAAACACATCCTCGGTATCCGGGCCGACGGTGACAACTGGCCTGCATTGCTGGGGTCGCTCGGGTCTGCTCTGGACGGGACGAACGCTTGGACACTGGCTATCGGCATACCCGTAACGCTTTTTCTTTTCTGGGTGCGCAGCGAAGCCAAACCCGCGCTGGAGCGGTTCGGACTCCGGCCCAGAGCAGCAGACATCACGGCGAAAGCCGGGCCTGTCGTCGCTGTCATGCTGACCATCATCGCTGCGATAATATTCAAGCTCGAAGAACGCGGGGTCGCGCTGGTGGGCGAAGTTCCCCAAGGGCTACCGCCCTTTGCAGTCCCATCGACCGACCTCGATTTGATCGAACAGCTTTGGGTGCCCGCCCTACTCATCTCGATCATCGGCTTTGTCGAAAGCGTGTCCGTTGCCAGAACGCTCGCAGCGAAACGCCGGCAGCGTATCTCGCCCGACCAGGAGTTGGTCGGACTTGGCGCCGCCAATATCGCCAGTGCATTTTCCGGTGGATACCCGGTTACGGGCGGCTTCGCGCGCTCCGCAGTCAACTTCGATGCCGGGGCAGAAACGCCTGCGGCCGGCGCATTCACCGCCGTCGGAATAGCGCTCGCTTCGCTGTTCCTGACGCCTTTGCTCTCTTCACTACCGGTCGCCACCTTGGCTGCTACGATCATCGTGGCTGTCCTCAGCCTGGTGGATCTAAAAACTCCGGGGCGGCTGTGGCGCTATTCGAAAGCCGATTTCGCCGCGCATATCGCCACGATCGGCATGACGCTACTGGCCGGGGTCGAGGTAGGCGTCATTGCGGGGGTCGGTGTGGGGTTGCTGCTTTACCTGTGGAGGGCATCGCGCCCACATGCTGCAATCGTTGGGCGCGTTCCCGAAACCGAGCATTTTCGCAATATCGAACGCCATGCGGTCTTCACCGATCCGCATATCCTTTCCATCCGCATCGACGAAAGCCTGACCTATCTCAATGCCCATTGGCTCGAGGAATTCGTAATGGAGGAGGTCGCCGACCACCCCGAACTGCATCACGTTATCCTGATGTGCAGCGCCGTGAATGCTATCGACGCATCCGGTCTGGAAAGTCTGGAAGCGATCAACCACCGACTGGAGGATGGCGGCATCAAATTGCACCTGTCGGAGGTGAAAGGTCCCGTCATGGACAAACTCGAACGCACACACTTCGTCGAAGATTTGGGCGGCAAGGTGTACCTTTCGCAAGCTCGGGCTTTTGCCGATGCGCTTCGCGATAATGGGGACAGCGATCTTCAACCCCACGATCTCGCAAGAGGGCAGATCTGATGGTAGCCTGCCCGACAATCGGCGTTGCGCGGTCTGCGCGTTGTAAGCAGCCGAACAGGCGGTGCCAATTTCGCACCACTCGCCTCAGGCAAAAGGCCTAGAGTAAGATCATGTTCGACCAACTCGATGCAATCCTGCTGGCCCGTATTCAGTTCGCCTTCACGGTGAGCTTCCACTTTATCTTTCCGGCTTTTTCGATCGGATTGGCGAGCTATCTGGCCGTGCTGGAAGGGCTCTGGCTCAAGACGGGCAAACCGATCTACCTCGATCTCTTCAAATACTGGTTGAAGATCTTCGCGATCGCGTTCGCCATGGGCGTCGTGAGTGGGATCGTCATGTCCTACCAATTCGGCACGAACTGGTCGGTGTTTTCCGATGTAGCCGGGCCCGTGATCGGCCCGCTCATGGCTTATGAGGTGTTAACCGCTTTCTTTCTGGAAGCAGGATTCCTCGGCGTCATGCTGTTCGGAATGGAGCGGGTGGGAAGAAAGCTGCACTTTGCGGCCACCCTGATGGTCGCCATCGGCACCTTCATCAGCGCTTTCTGGATCCTTTCGGTAAACAGCTGGATGCACACGCCGACCGGCTTCGAAATGGGGGCCAACGGGCAGTATCTCCCCGGCGACAGCTGGCTGGAGATCATCTTCAATCCCAGTTTCCCCTATCGGTTGGTCCACACGGTGCTCGCGGCATATCTGACAACCGCATTCGTGGTCGGCGGTGTGGGGGCGTGGCATCTGCTCAAGGATCGAGCCAACTTGCATGCGCGCAAGATGTTCTCGATGGCAATGTGGATGGCCGCCCTGGTCGTGCCGGTGCAGATTTTCGCCGGAGACATGCACGGCCTCAACACGCTGGAGTACCAGCCGCAGAAAGTCATGGCGATGGAAGGGCACTATGACAGTTACCCCGACGGTGCGCCGCTCTATCTGTTTGGAATTCCGAACGATGAAGAACAGAAGCTGGAATACGCCTTCGGCATTCCCAAGCTTTCCAGCCTCATTCTGAAACATGACCCGGATGCGCCACTGGCCGGGCTCGACACCATTCCGGACAATGAACAACCGCCGGTCGCCATCGTGTTCTGGTCGTTCCGTATAATGATCGGTATCGGGTTCGCCATGCTCGGCGTGGGGCTATGGAGCTTGGTCGCACGCATGCGCAAAAGGCTTTACGACTGGACTTGGCTGCACAGGTCGGCGCTGGCCATGGCACCGTCGGGCTTCGTAGCCGTCATCGCCGGATGGATCACAACGGAAGTGGGGCGCCAGCCTTACGTAATCTATAATCTGATGCGAACGGCCGATGCGGCCAGTCCGCTCGATGCCCCAGCCGTCGCGACGTCCCTGCTTGCCTTCGTCGCGGTCTACTTCGCGGTTTTCGGCGCGGGTGTCTGGTATATCCTGCACCTTATGCACAAACCGCCGCATGCGCACGAAACGGGTGTCAAGCGGGGAGATACCGGCCCGATCAGGACGGCGGGTATCACGCCGGGGCCGACCCAGGACCCGACGGACCAGACCGATCAGGCCCTTGTCGACATCGAACACAAGGAGGACCTTTGATGGACCTAACCGTAATCTGGGCCTTCATTATTGCCTTCGCCGTCTTCGCTTATGTCGTGATGGACGGGTTCGATCTCGGCATCGGAATTCTTTTCCCGACATTCGAGGTTGGCCCTGAGAGAGATAGGGCGATGAATTCCATCGCACCGGTTTGGGATGGCAACGAAACTTGGCTAGTATTGGGAGGAGGCGGGCTTTTCGCTGCTTTCCCACTCGCCTACTCGGTAGTGCTGCCAGCCACATACCCCCTTGTCATCGCCATGCTGCTCGGCCTTGTCTTCCGCGGCGTCGCATTCGAATATCGCTGGCGCGATCCGTCGCACCGTAGGCTGTGGGACGCTGCGTTCACCGGTGGCTCGCTTGTCGCCGCTATGGCCCAGGGTATGACGCTGGGAGCGCTCCTCCAAGGTGTTGAGGTCGTCGACCGGAGTTATGCGGGAAGCTGGTTCGACTGGCTTACGCCCTACACTCTCCTGACCGGGATCGGCACAGTGGCCGGTTATGCTCTCTTGGGAGCAACCTGGCTGGTATGGAAGCTGGACGGCGAAGGCCAGGCTCATGCGCGAAATCTGGGCATCCGCGCTGCATGGGCGACTTTGGTCCTGATGGGCGCCGTAAGTCTCTACAACGTCTTTCTGAACGCCGAATACGCAGCACGCTGGATGACGGCACCGGAAATCTATTTCGCAGCGCCTGTGCCGATCATCACGGCCGCTATTGCAATTTCCCTTCTGCGCACTTTGAAGACAGAGCGGCACAGCAAGCCGTTCTGGCTGTCGATCGCGCTCTTCTTCTTCGGTATGGCGGGCCTCGGGGTGACAATGTGGCCTTATGTTGTCCCGCCCGGAATAACGATCTGGGATGCAGCTGCTCCCGAACGGAGCCAGATTTTCATGCTCGTGGGCGTAGCGATTACCATGCCGTTGATCATCGCTTACACGGCGTGGGCGTACTGGGTGTTCCGCGGCAAAGTCGGCCACGAGGGCTACCATTGATGCCCGGCGAACCTTCCGCGCCGCTTTGGAAGCGCCTCGCGTGGATGGCAGCGATCTGGTCAGGCAGTGTTGCGGTGCTCGGAGTAGTCGCGAGCCTCATCCGCTGGTGGATCATGCCATCGTAGAAGACTTTCCGAATTCTGCGCGCCATACCCATCGGCTTCGGTCAGGAACCAGCTGCGTTCAATGTATGGCAGGATTGCGAGATCCCACGCATGTTAAACTGGCTTCATGTCCTGCCGTGCGAGTGCCAACTTGACTCCATCGTCCTGCTGGATCCGATCGCGGAACGACCGCAAGGTCGGGTAGTCGTCGATCGACAGCGGGGTCTGCTCGATCCACCGCGTGACGACATAGAGATAGGCATCGGCGAAGCTGCGATCCAATAGATACCAGTCACCATCCGACTCTTCGAAATTGGCCTCCAGCCGATCGAAATGCTTGCGCAGTTTGTCGTAAGCCGCAGCCTTCACCTCGTCTTGCGCATCCTTGCTCTCAGCGTAGGTCTTTGCGGCGAAATGCGGTCCGAAATCGGCATGCACTTCACTTGTGAGGTAAGATAGCGCCTCGGCTTCCTTGCGCCCCAATACCTTGTCGCGTGCATAGCCCTCGGTGCCGTATTCCGCGCCGAGCCAGCTCAGGATCGCTGCGGCCTCGGTCAGGACGTCGCCATCTTCGAACGCGACGGCAGGCACCTTGCCCTTGGGATTGATCGCAAGATACTCGTCCTTCTTTTGGTCGCCATAGGCCATGTTCTCGACCTCGATCGGAGCATCCAGCCACGCGACCGCGATATTGGTGGCAAGGGCACAAGTGCCGGGCATCGTGTAAAGTGTGGGCATTTTATCGTCCTCGGGTTTCGGTGGTCTTGCGTTCAATGGCCCGCTCCTGTCTCAAGTTCCGGTGAGCGCGACATCGACACCTGCCAAACTCGATCGGACGGCGATCCTCGCGATCTGGGCCATCGCCCTGCCCGCGATGGTCACGAATGTCGCGACTGCCCTGATCGGAATCGGCGATATGTGGATCGTCGGCCAGCTTGGCGATGCCCCGACACAAGGTGCGGTCGATGTCGGGGCCAAGCTGTTCGCCGCGCTGTTCACGGTGATGAATTTCCTCAAGACCGGCACGACCGGCCTCGTCGCGCAAGCCGGCACTCGGTCGGGTCCGACGGAGCAGGTCGCCGTGCTGATCCGCGGGCTGGTGGTCGGCCTCGCCATCGCCGCGGTTCTGCTCATAGCCAAGCCGATCCTGCTGCCTGCACTGCTCGACGCGCTGGGCGCACAAGGTGAGGTTCGCACTGCGGCCGTGATCTATGCCGACATCCGCTACTGGAGCGCCCCCGCAGTGCTGGCCAATTTCGCCATGGTCGGTTTCCTCGTCGGACGGCGGCGGATGAAAACGGTGCTGGCGATCGAGGTGGCCTACAACCTGCTCAACGTTGCGCTCGGGCTGTGGTTGGCCCTGGGGCTCGACTGGGGGATCGCCGGGATCGGCTGGTCCAGCTTTATCGCGGAATTCGCCAAGCTGGCTGCTTGCGTCGCAATCGTCGTCGCACTCGCCGGATCGGACCTTCGCGATGCAGTCCGTGACCGAGCTTCGATCTCGCTTAAGGCGCTAAAGCCCTTTCTTTCCGTCAACCGCGATCTGTTCCTGCGGACGGTGATCCTGATGGTCGCGATCTCGGCCCTCACGCGGCTTGGCGCGGAGCGCGGCGCGGCTGTGTTGGCTGCCAACGGCATTCTTTACCAGCTGTTCGTGTTCTCTGCGCTTTTGCTCGACGGGTTCGAGAATGCGGCGCAGGTACTCAATGGCGAGCGGCATGGCGAGGACGACCGCGACGGTTTCCTCGCCTACATGCGCGCTATCCTGCTGCGCGGGCTTGGTGTCGCGACCATACTCGCCGGAGGCTTCGCCCTGGCCGGCGATTGGATCCTCGAATCCTTTGCAGCGACCGAGGCAGTGGCGGTCGAGGCCCGAGCTCTCGTGCCATGGCTGGTGGTCATACCTTTCGCAGGCGTCGCCGGGTTCGTGCTCGATGGCGTGTTCGTCGGAGCCAGCTGGACGCGCGCCCTGCTGCTCAGCATGGCAGGAGCGTCCGTGGGTTATGCGCTATTGCTGTGGCTGACCTGGCCGCTGGGAAATGACGGCTTGTGGCTGTCTTTCGTGGCGTTTCTAGCGCTCAGAGCGATGCTGCAGCTGGCCCTGATACCGCGGCTCATGCGCGCTGGGCATCCTTCGGCCTGAACTCTGTCACGACGTTCGCCTTCTCCTCGCGGCAGACGCGGTTGCGACCGCTTTCCTTGGCGCGGTAAAGCTCGGCATCGGCGCGCGCGAACAGTTTGCCATAGCCCTCGCCCGCCTCGCGCCCGGCAACGCCGAAGCTGGCGGACAGGCGGTTGTTGCTCGGCATGCCCGGCACCGCCGTCTCCGAGAAACGCCGACGGACGCGCTCCGCCATCGCCTCCGCTTTTTCGCCGTCGCAATTCCATGCGAGGATACAGAACTCCTCGCCGCCAATGCGCCCGGCGATGTCGCTGTTGCGGATCATGTCGGCAATGACGCCGCCGAACGCCGCGATCGCCTTGTCGCCGACCTGGTGGCCGTAGACGTCGTTCACCGCCTTGAAGTGATCGATATCGGCGACCACCAGCCCCACCGGTACGCCTTCCTGCTTGGCCCGGTCGATAATCGCGATTGCGTCCTGCTCGAAGGCCCGGCGCGCGCGCAGACCGGTCAGCATATCGCGTTCCCCGCGCTCACGCTCGGCTATCACCATGTCCCATGCGCAGGCCCCGATCAGGGCCACGCCGGTCATCAGCGAGGCGACCGTCACCGCCACGCTCAGCACCGAGTAATAGATGGATTCGCGATAGGCCGATGCGTCCGACCCGCCCGCGATGATCAGCGTCAGCACCGGCCGGACGAGAAAATTGACGGCCGCGAAAGCGAACAGCACCGCGATCAGCGTGTCGATCGCATTGCGCCGCTGCACGTTGAACAGCGCCATCGTTCCGATAACCATCATCACGCCATAACCTGTATTGACGATATAGAGCCGCGGGCCGGTATCGTCTGACAGGGATATCGCGGCGGCAAGCGTGAGAGCGGAGACGGCATAGACGACGACTAATGCCCGGATCGAGACATGCTGCCCCACCCGCTTCGCCGCTGCCCAGATCAGAGCGCCCGTGCCCAACGTATAGAGCACCTGCGTCGCGTGAAAAACGTAGAACGCCCCCGGATCGGGCACGAGATGCGTGACCAGGAAACCGAGACCGAGGCAGAAATAGGCGGCCGCAAAGCCGAGCACATAGGACCCCATGTTCCCGCGCTTCCACAGCACGAGAAACATCGCCATGAAAATCAATGCCATGGCAGGTGTAATAAGTCCGAGTATCTGCTCGCGCATGATGTCGCGTGAAACCCCCTGCCGGCGTCCTAGAGACCGTTACTTAATAAGTCCTCACTTTTTTCTTGGTTTTGCCTAGATTTCTCGAACAAAAACAGCAGATGGCGACTTTTCGACGGCAGCCGCGACCATGTGAACGTTCCATCAGGCGAGGCGATAAGATCGGCGCTCCTCACACCGCGCTTGCCCCTGCGCGCTGCGGCCATTATCTGGCCCACCATACCTGCCGGGCGCGCGCCGCCCGCTTATCCCATTCCGATCACGAAGGACCCGCCCGATGGCCGCGCAATATGCATTCGTCATGAAGGACATGACCAAGACTTTCCCCGGCGCGCAGAAGCCGGTGCTGAGCAATATCAACCTGCAGTTCTATCGCGGGGCGAAGATCGGCATCGTCGGGCCTAACGGCGCGGGCAAGTCCACCCTGATCAAGATCATGGCCGGCATCGACACCGATATTTCGGGCGAGGCCTGGCCGGGCGAGAACATCACCGTAGGCTATCTGGAGCAGGAACCCGAGCTGGACGAGAGCAAGACCGTGCTCGAAAACGTCAAAGACGGTGCCCGCGACATCGCCGACAAGGTCGATGAATACAACGCGATCGCCGCGCAGATGGCCGAACCCGATGCCGATTTCGAAGCGCTGGGCGACAAGATGGCCGCGCTCCAGACCGAAATCGACGCAGTCGACGGCTGGACGCTCGACAACCAGCTCGAAATCGCGATGGAGGCCCTGCGCTGCCCGCCGGGCGACAGCCCCGTCACCGATCTTTCGGGCGGCGAGAAACGCCGTGTCGCGCTCACCCGCCTGCTGATCCAGAAGCCGGACATCCTGCTGCTGGACGAGCCGACCAACCACCTCGATGCCGAAAGCGTCGAGTGGCTGGAAAACCACCTCAAGGAATATGCAGGGGCCGTGCTGATGATCACCCACGACCGCTACTTCCTCGACAATGTGGTGGAATGGATCCTCGAACTCGACCGCGGCAGCTACTACCCTTACGAGGGCAATTATTCGACCTACCTCGAAAAGAAGGCTAAGCGTCTCGAGCAGGAAAGCCGCGAGGAAAGCGGGCGCCAGAAGTCGCTCAGCCGCGAACTCGAATGGATCCGGCAGACGCCGTCCGCTCGCCAGACCAAGTCCAAGGCGCGTATCCGCAAGTTCGAGGAACTCCAGGAAAGCCAGAAGGACCGCAAGCCGGGCAAGGCGCAGATCGTGATCCAGGTGCCCGAACGGCTCGGCGGCAAGGTGATCGAGGCCAAGGGCCTGACCAAGTCATACGGCGACAAGCTGCTCTTCGAAAACCTCGACTTCATGCTGCCCCCGGGCGGCATCGTCGGCGTGATCGGGCCTAACGGCGCGGGCAAGTCCACCCTGTTCAAGATCATCACCGGACAGGAAGAGCCCGACAGCGGCAGCATCGAGATCGGCAGCACCGTCCACCTCGGCTATGTCGACCAGAGCCGCGACGATCTGAACCCGAAGAACAACGTGTGGGAGGAAATCTCCGACGGCCTCGACTACATGAAGGTCAACGGCCACGACACCTCCACGCGGGCCTACGTGGGCGCGTTCAATTTCAAGGGCGCGGACCAGCAGAAGAACGTCGGCAAGCTGTCCGGCGGCGAACGCAACCGCGTCCACATGGCCAAGATGCTCAAGGAAGGCGGCAACGTGCTGCTGCTGGACGAGCCGACCAACGACCTCGACGTGGAAACGCTCGGCGCTCTGGAAGAGGCGATCGAGAACTTCGCCGGCTGCGCCGTGGTCATCTCGCACGACCGCTTCTTCCTCGACCGCCTCGCAACGCACATCCTCGCCTTCGAAGGCAACAGCCACGTCGAATGGTTCGAGGGCAATTTCGAGGCTTACGAAGAGGACAAGCGGCGCAGGCTCGGCGATGCGGCAGATCGGCCGACGAGGTTGGCGTATAAGAAGCTGACGCGATAACCGGCCTGTGCGGGTCGTTAGCAGACTGGCAGCTAACGACCTCCTTGCGGACATTCGGAATTTAATGCGAGGTGGCCAGATGAGAGCCGAACTCCGATCCTTAGACTATTTCGAAAGCGACCTGAGCTCCTTTGAGGAGGAGGCGTTCTGCGTAAATGTCATTGCGACGATTGGAGCTGTTGGTGAGCGTGGAGGAGATGACTTTACTTTCGAAGTTTGCTCCCCCGCATGGCTGCGCTCTGCGCTTGAGACGGATGAAGTCGTGAGTGGGCAATACAGGTTGATCATGGCAGAGTTCGATTTCCCAGCGCTTGAGCGATTTGTGGCGAAGCGAGTTGGGCAGACAGAAGGGTCCGACTGGAACTCAATCGCTACAAAACTTGCTGCCTGGAGTCGTTGGGAGTTCGAAGGAATGACGCCACCTTAGCGTCTGCTAACCACCCACAAAAAGACATTGGGAAGAATCGGTCGACTACCTGAGAGCGGACGTTGGGTTTGCGCTTCGGCATAACAGGCCACTTTCGCCTTCGGCCCGCGTTAGTTGATCCTCGCAAACCAAACGTGGTCTCCACTCGTCCATCCTCTTTAATCAGGGCGCCGCTTTCCTACCTCCCATCTCGCTGATAACGATGAGATGCTCTTTGACAAACGAGGTCTGAATTTCTTGACATTTGTGTTTGCCCCCGGGGGGGGGGATCGAAGTGTGGCCTGCTGCGAGTTAAACTAGACCTCTGTTTAAAAACGATTTTTCTGGCGATCGCGATAGGCGACAGGGTGTCGCCTTTGTCGCCTCTCTGTCGCTTTCGCCCCGCTCTCCGAACTCGCTCCGCCGCTGCGTTTGACACCCCCCACCCCGGTTTGACACAATAGCGCCCAACGTGCCCGACACGCGGGCGCATTCCACGACGGCGCATTCCCTCGCGCCGCGAACACGAAATCCAAAGGAATACCATGACCACACCCAGCAACGGTGACACCGTGACCATCGACTACGTCCTCAAGCGCGGCGACGGGCAGGAAATCGGCAACACGTCCGAAGTCGGCCCGCAGACCGTCCAGCTTGGCGCAGGCCAGATCTTCCCGGCGATCGAAGAAGCGCTGACCGGCATGGAAGTCGGCGACAGCCAGACCGTCTCCATCGACAGCGACAACGCCTTCGGCCCGCGCCGCGAGGAACTGGTGATCGACATCCCGCGCGCCAACCTGCCCGCAGAGCCCGCTCCGCAGCCGGGCATGGCAATGCAAGCGCAGACGCCCGAAGGCCAGCCGATGACGCTCTACATCCTCGAAGTGGGCGACGAGCAGGTGAAGGCCGACGGCAACCACCCGCTCGCCGGCGAGGACGTGACCTTCGACCTCACCCTGCGCGACATCAAGCAGGCCGCCTGACGTGCCCGGGTTCGGTCGGCGGGCGGATCATTACACTCCGTCGGCCGAACCCTGTTCCTTCAAATCGCTCACCGATTGCCGCTCGACGATATCGAACGGCACCGATACTTGCCGCGACTGCGCTCCGTGTCGGCCGACCTGATCGGCAAGGAGTTTGCCCGCCGCCTCTCCCATTCCCTCGCAGGGCTGGCGCACGGTCGTCAGCTGGGGACGGACCTTTGTGGCCACGGCATTGTCGTCGTAGCCGACCAGCGAAATATCGCCCGGAACGGCAATGCCGGCTTCGTTCGCCGCGTCGATAATTCCCGCGGCCATCTCGTCATTGCTGGCAAATATGGCGGTCGGCTTGGCCGCGAACAGCTTCGGTGCCTCGCGTTTGCCAGACTCACGGGTGAAATCTCCTTGCGCGACAAGCGACTGATCGACCCGCAAACCCTTTGCGCCCAGCGCGTTGGCATAGCCATTGTAGCGGCGCAGACTGACAAGGTGGGACTGCGGCCCGCGCAGGATGGCAATGCGGCGATGGCCTCGTTCGGTAAGCTGACCGACTATCGCAGACGCGGCCGCGAATTCGTCCATGCCGACGATATTTCCACGGTCGGGATCGAGCAGGGCCGCGATGCGCACCATAGGCACGCCACGGGCCTCTACGATCGAAAGCAGCGGGCGATCGTCCGAAAGCGGCGGCGTCAGCACGATCCCGGCATGGTCCGAAGCCCGCAGCACGTCGATAGCTTTTGTCCCGCGACCGTAGACATTGACCGCCTCGACGCCAAGTCCGGCAGGCCGGCAGGTACGTTCCAGCCCCAAGCGAACGCGGGAAACGTAGTCTTCCCCAGGATTGTCGGACAACAACAGAATCGATCTTGCTGCGTTCATTCCAAGCCCCTCCGTCTTATTTCTGATAGCGCTACCAGAAATTCCGAAAAAGACGGTTAACATTCGGATTGTTTGGCGCAGCAGTTTGTCAGGGAAAAAGGGCGAGCCGAAGCCCGCCCCCTGGTATCGAAGGTTTGCAGCGCTCAGCCTTCCTCGGCCGCCTTGCTGACGAGGATATTGACCGACACGCGCCGGTTCTGGCGACGGCCTTCCGCAGTCGAATTGTCCGCCGCCGGATCGGCTTCGGCGAAACCGGTCGGGGTCAGCATGCGCCAAGGCTTCCAGCCGCATTCCTGCTGGAGGATGTTGACCACACGCGCCGCGCGCCGCTCGCTCAGCGTCTGGTTGTAATCCTGATCGCCGACCGAATCCGTGTAACCGACGACCAGCAGCAACGCATTGCTCATGCTGTCGGCCTGGCTGGCAGCCTGGCACAGCTGCGCACGGTCGCCCTGCCCGACCGACCATTTGCCGGTGTCGAAATAGACGTTGGTGACGCCCTTCACATTGTAGTTGTCGATATTGCCCATGCGCCCGCGCAGCGCCTCGGCGGCGGCGGTGTTGGTGTCGATATCGGCGCGCTGTTCGGCAAAGCGCTGCGAGGTGCCGGCCTGGATCATCTGCGCGGTTTCGAGATCGTCGTTCTTCAGCTTGATCTCGCTGGCGAGCAGCATCTCGCCGGCCTGCATGGTCTCGACCTCGACCGGGATACCGTTCAGCAGGTCCTGCGCGGTGAGCGAGGTACGACCAAGGCCGAGAAAGCCGCCGGTGCCGCGGATCTCGGTGTCCGGCTCCACGGTGATGACAGAATTCGTGCCATCGGCGCTAGTGACCTGAATCTGGTCGCCGCGGCGGGCGGTGATCACGCCTTCGATATCCGGCCCTTCGACCGGGGTCGCGCCATAAACTGTGGTCAGGACCTCACCGTCCTGCGCAGGTTCGATTTCCTGGGCCGACAGCGTGCCGGCTGCGGGCAGCGTCACTAAAGCGATGAGGGCAAGGCGCGAGGCCGTGCTGGTTCGAATTGTCATATTGGGTACTCCTTCATGTACGACAGCGTGCCTCGGCAAATGCGACCGTTTGGTTCGCCTCCCCCTGTGAGACTTGGCCCGCTGTCCCGACCCCCGATGTTTCTTGTCGACAGGCGATATGCAGTCCCCGCGGGGGTGATCGCCTGCGCCCGCAATCGGCTTGCCACATTTCTGCCACATGAACCATTGGCCATGGAGGTTGGTCGGAGGGGGTGGCTTGGGCGCAAACTGCGGCGAAGCGTTGTTCAGGCTTCGGCCGCACGCCTCGCTCAAGGCGAAATCCAGCGCCCCTCGTCACCGATGAACAGCGCGCGGCGATGGCCGGTATGGGCGAGACTGAACCAGTCCGCCTCCTCGATCTGGACCAGCAATAGGGCGAAGTTCTCCCGAGCGGGGATCACCTGATCGTCCGTCGGCTCGACGCCTTCGAACTCCGCTGGCAGACCGCTGGTCGGTTGATCGGACTGCTCGCCAGGTCCGCTCCCGAGGTAGCAACGCCGGGCAAAGTTGTCGCTCTGCGACCATGCGCTGTCGACCGCTTGGCCGGTCGTGACGATCCGTCCGCTCCCCCGCAGACGTAGCTGCAATTTTGCCTGCTTATCATACGCAAGGACGCCAATGCGTGGATCGCTTTCGATCACGGCGACCTTGGGAGAGCGGGCATCGGTGTGAAATCGCAGCGTCCAGCTTTGGGGATCGAAGCCGCGCAGTACCATCACCCGTGCATCGGCATCGGCGGTAGCGACGACCGGCGTGTGGATCGGCGATCTGCGGTTGGTCGCACCATCTGCAAGGCGCTGTGCGATATCATTGCGGATTGCGTCGAAGGTTGAAAGCATCGCTGCCGCCTTGCACCGCCAGACCCTACCTGCCAAGCTCGATCTTGTTCAGATTACTTTGGGATAACATTAACGTTAGGTCGACAGACCGGTTCAGATTGGGGTCAGCCCGAACCGGTACAAACAGCGACAGTGAAACGAGCCGCAGGTGGTGGAGCGGCTGGTATAGCGGAAGGAACGCTCCATGACACTTATCAGATTGATGAAAGGAAGCGCACTTAGCGCCCTCGCCGCAGCGATGGCGGTGACTGCCTTGCCGGCGGAGGCGCAAGCCCAGGAATGGCGCGAGCGCGCGAATGAGATCAAGCAGCAGCGGCAGCAGAGCCGCCAGGACCGCCGTGGCGAGCGCCGTGAAGCGCGCCAGGAACGCCGCGGTAATCGTGGCGAAGCTCGCCAGCAACGCCGTGCGAACCGTGGCGAGGCGCGCCCTGCACAGCGTGCAGAGCGTCGCAGCGAACGACGGGCCGAACGGCGTGATGGCATCGATGACCGCGTCCAGCGGCGCGTTGAACGTCGGGTGGCTGAAGACCGGGGCGAGCGCCGCGCAGAACGTCGCGAAGATCGCAGGGTGGAACGCCGTGCGGATCGCCGGGCCGACCGTTACGAACGCAATCGGACCTATCGCGCCGACCGCAACACGACCTACCGCGACCAACGCCGCGATGCTTATCGCAATGGCTACCGCGACGGACGCCGTTACGACCGGCGAGCGCGCTATTACGATGGCCGCCGCTGGCACGACTACGATCGCTGGGACCACCGCCGCTGGCGCAACAACGATCGCTACAACTGGAACCGCTATCGCTACAACAATCGCAGCCTCTACCGGCTGGGCCGCTACTATGCGCCCTATCGCGATTACAGCTATCGGCGCCTGAACATCGGCTTCCGCCTCGGCAGCCTGTTCTTCGGCAGCCGCTACTGGATCAACGATCCGTGGCAGTATCGCCTGCCGGAAGTCTACGGCCCCTATCGCTGGGTCCGGTATTACGACGACGTCCTGCTGGTCGATATCTACAGTGGCGAAGTGGTCGACGTGATCCACGACTTCTTCTGGTAAGTCACCTTCGCCAGCCGGCTTGAGAGTGGTCCGGATGGCAGAGCAGCCCCCGCCGAGCGATCGGCGGGGGCTTTTTCGTGCGTAGCTTCAGCCGGGCACTTTACCAAAAGGCAGCATGCGGAAGATGCCGCCGTTCTTGTCGAAGAAGGTGTGCTTCAAAGCCCCGAGAATGTGCAGCGCGATCAGGTAGATGAAAATCGACCCGCCGAGGGCGTGCAGATCGAAGATCGTCCCGCCGAGATCCTCGTTCGTGCCGATCGGCAGCGCGGGGATCGTGAACAGGCCGAAGAAATCGATATCCCGCCCGTTCAGCGAGTTCGCCATCCAGCCGCCGAGCGGCAGGCCGATCAGCAGGACGTAGAAAATGACATGCACCGTGCGGGCCAGTGCCTTCTCCCAACCCGCCAGATCGGACGGAAGCGGCGGCACCGGATGCGTCCAGCGCCAGAGCAGGCGGCCGACCGTGAGCACGAGGATCGTTATGCCAAGCGCCTTGTGATCGGCAAAGATCGCCATGGCTTGCGCCCGGTCGTCCGTATGGTGGGCATTTTCGGCCAGGCGCCAGTTCCAGATGACGGCGACGGCGATGGTCCAGTGAAAGATCATCGCGCCAATCGAATAGCGCCGTGCGGTGGTGTCGGCCATTGTTCTCTCCCGAAGGTTGTCCCGTCAGCCTAGCGCCTCGGCGCCTGCGGGCAAGCGCAATACTTGAAGCGTCGGCTGTGCTTGCTAACACCCGGACATGAGCAAGACAGCGACCATTCCGGACCAGGGCGCCCTGAAACGCATCGGCGCCCAAGTGCGCAAGCGTCTCGAGGCCGACCCACAAGCCTACAAGGTACCGACCGACAAGGCCGAGATCTTCGCGATCGGCGATTTCTTCAGCGCCGAGGAATGCCAGCGATTGATCGGCATGATCGACGCGGTCGCCCGCCCGAGCGAATTGCACGAAACCGCCTATGTCGCGAAGTTCCGTACCTCATACTCCGGCAATTTCGATCCGCACGATCCCTTCGTGAAGATGATCTCGCGCCGGATCGACGATCTGCTGGGGATGTCGCCGGCGCAGGGTGAGCGCATCCAGGGCCAGCGCTATCTGCCGGGGCAGGAGTTCAAGCCGCATAACGACTGGTTCTACACCGACCAGGAATACTGGCAGATCGAGCGCAAGCGCGGCGGGCAACGCTGCTGGACCGCGATGGCGTTCCTGAACACGGTCGAGGAAGGCGGGCACACGCATTTCGTGGAGGTTGGCGCGTCGATCGAGCCCAAGCCCGGCGTCCTGCTCGTCTGGAACAACGCCACGCCGGAGGGGGAGCCGAACGAGGGCACGCTGCACGCCGGGACCCCCGTCATCAAGGGTTCGAAATATGTGCTGACCAAATGGTACCGCGCCCGCAAGCACGATTGAGCGGCATTTACCGCGCTAGCGCCTCCGCGATCAGCTTGCGGCTGTTCTCCACGCCGTAGAGCGCGATGAAGCTGCCCATGCGCGGGCCCTGATCGCTGCCGAGGAGCGTCTGATAGAGCGCCTTGAACCAGTCCCGCAGGTTCTCGAACCCGTACTCCTCGCGCTTGCCGATTTCGTAGACCTCGGTTTGCAGATCCTCCGCGCTCGCATCGGCGGGGGTCTCGGCGAGATAGGCGTCGAGCGCCTTCAGCGCTTCCGCCTCATTCGGGGTCGGCGCACGCTTGACCAGCGTCGGCGCGATGTAGTCGCGGGTGTAGTTCACTGCCGTCTCGATCAGCACCTCGAGCCCGGGCGTCACCTGCCCTGCCCCGATGTAGCTTTCGAGATAGTCGCGCAAGTTCGGCACTGTGGCTTCCGCCCCCAGCACGCTGGCGAGGTTGAGCAGCAAGCCGTAGGTCACCGGCAGGCTGTCGCCCGCGCCCGGCGCCTCGCTACCCTCGAACCCGCCATTGGCCCGCGCCAGATGCCACACCGGATTGCCCAGCTGCTTGTCGAGCTCCTGTTCGCTCAATCGCTCGCGGAAGCTCCAGTAATCGTCCACCGCCCGCGGAATCACGCCGACATGCAGCTGCTTGGCGCTCTTCGGGTTGGGGAAGATGTAGAACCCCAGGCTCTCCTCGCTGCCATATTGCAGCCATTCCTCGATCGAGAGGCCGTTGCCCTTGGACTTGGAGATCTTCTCGCCGTTCTGGTCGAGGAACATCTCGTAAATCAGCCCTTCCGGCTTGCGCCCGCCCAGTACCTTCACGATCTTGCCCGATTGCACGCCGCTGTCGGTCAGGTCCTTGCCGTACATCTCGTAATCGACGCCTAACGCATACCAGCGCATCGCCCAGTCGACCTTCCACTGCAGCTTGGACATGCCGCCCAGCGCGGACTGTTCCACCACGGTGCCGTCCTCGTCGGTGAAGCGGATGGTGCCGGCTTCGGCATCGACCACCTCCACCGGCACCTGCAGCACGCGGCCCGTGGCGGGCGAGACCGGCAGGATGGGCGAATAGGTCTTGCGCCGCTCCTCGCGCAGCGTCGGCAGCATGATGTCGAGGATCGCCTCGTTCTTGCGCAGCACCTGCTTCAGCGCCACGTCGAACTTGCCCGCATTGTACATGTCGCTCGCGGCGATGAACTCGTACTGGAAGCCGAAGCGATCGAGGAAAGCGCGCAGCTGCGCATTGTTGTGCGCGGCGAAGCTCTGGTGATCGGTGTCGAACGGATTGGCGACGCGGCTGAGCGGCAGGTGCAGGTTCTCCTGCAACAGCGCCTGGTTCGGCACATTGTCGGGCACCTTGCGCAGGCCGTCCATATCGTCGGAGAAGGCGACGAGGCGCGTCTTCCCGTCCTCCGGCTTCGCCCCGATCATCGCCTCGAACGCGCGGCGGACCAGCGTGGTGCGCAGCACCTCCTGGAAGGTGCCGATATGCGGCAGGCCGCTGGGGCCGTAACCGGTTTCGAACAGGACCGGGCTGCCATCGGGTTTCGCGCCATCGGGATAGCGCTTGAGCAGCCGCTGCGCCTCCTGGAAGGGCCAGGCCTTGGACACACGTGCGGCGGCGATCAGATCGTTCATGCTCATGCGCGAACCTTTTGCCGCTGCGTGCCCCTTTCGCAAGTGCGAAGTGTTGGACGCGTGTTGGAGCGGCGCCGGGCCACTCCAGTCACATGGACCGCATGGACCACAGTCCTGAGCGGAAAAAGTTGCGGGGTGGTTTGGGGAGTGGAATTTAGGTGGAGAGCGAGGAACTGGTGGGGCGGCATGTGACGGGAGTTATCGCGAAAGAGTTGTGTAGGACAGAACTCTCATTTTCCCGCTAAAAGCAGCCTCTCCGCTGACGACCCATTGCGGACGTATCACTAGAGGCAATATCTGTATTGGCTTGGGTGCGCCTCGAATGGCCTACCTAGTGGTGGCTGCTCCTTGTCTTGCTAGAGAAATCAGCGGCGGCTACGGTTCGTGCATATTTAGGGGAGATGCCAATGCGCCTTATTGCTGTAGTTTTTGCCACCGTGAGCATGTCACTCGTCAGTGTGGCAACAAGCGCTCAGGAAGCTTCGCCACCGGGTATCGAATACGGTGGTTCGCATCCACCCGATCCTGAGGCAATCGCCGTTGCGCTCGAATACGCTGCGGCGGATAGCGGCTATTCTTCGGTTGAGGAGCGAGATGAGAGACGGTCACGGCTAGTTTCACCTGCCTATTTTTATCACGGTCTGGACGGCCACCCTGTCAGCTTCGACGGATTGACCGAGCGTCAAACTGCAAACGGGCTGGAAGACGCCAGCGTGAATGAGACATTCGGTGTTGTGTTCCACCAATACGAAAACACTGCCCTCGTGACTTACAAGACTTGGAATGTCCGAATGGATATGGGCAGGGAACGGGCTTTGCTCGGTTCAGGCTTGATGGTCCTTAGCCGCACGGAAGATGGCTGGAAGGTCGTGTCCGATTTTCTTGGTAGGGAACCGTCTGACGATCATGTCCCGAGCGAGATACTTGAAATGCGCGATGCGTATTTGGCTGAACAGGAAGAGACGGAATCTTTGAGCACCGAATGAACGGTGATGCCATGGTCAGCGGCGATGACCGCTTCCCACCCATCTAAAGCCGCTTTCCCCGAGCTGGTGACGTGCCCGTAGCGGACAGGCAGCTAACGACCCGGTAGTGGACATTGTAGTCAAGCTTGGAATTATCTAAAGTTCGACAATGCGAACTAGAGTGATCCTTGCCTTCGGTGCCCTGAGTTTCGTGGTCGCTCCCGAGGCGAGCGCCACACGAGTAGCTTGCTACGGATCAAATGGAGAGCGTTTGCTGGCGAATGTCTCAGCTTCCGCCGATGAGCATTTAATCGCATCTTTACCAGCTTTGATCGAACGCATGGCGAAAGAAACTGATTCGACGTTTCAGATTTTCGGCGCCTTGGAAAAATCGTCCACCATAGAGCGTAGCGAATACTGGATGACTGACGAGCATGAAAGGTTCGTCATTACCATCGCGGAGACCAGCTCAACCTCTGTCAGCTTATCCATTGAGCGAGGCTGCCAGAGCAAGGATGCGGTTGGGTGGAAGTTGGCTTGGGAGGACGCTCTGGGCCGCCTTGAGGAAAACGGCTTCAAATACGAATAGGCAATCGACCGTTCTCCACCCACAATCGGACATTAGGCGTTTTTCGCGCAGCGCCCGGAAGCGGACGGTAGGAGCCATCAGCGGCGACCTTCACCCCGGAGAAAATCCCTCCCACCCCGCTTGCCCCGCGTTCCCAATGTGTTCTAACGCCCTCGCGTGAGCCAGCCTCTCCCCCTCCCCGCCCTGCACGCCAGCCATGCCGGAACCTGGCTGCGCGATGCCAACGGAGCGACGCGGGGGTGTTCCAAGGGCGAGGCGGTGATGGCGGCGGCCGATACGCCGCTGTTGATGATGAACGCGCCGCTAGTGGCGAACCGGCTGGGCTATCCGGACTTGAACGGCCTCGACCTGCTGGAGCTGTTCGCTTTCGTCCATCCGGCGCAATTCTGCGTGCCCACGCCCAAGGGCCTCGCCCATGCGCTGGGGCTGGAGGAGCCGGGCGACGATGCCGAAGTGCCGCTGCTGCTGCAGAAAGCCGCGGGCGCGCTGGTGGCGACGTGCGAGAGCGCGAAATGGGTGCAGCGTGAGGGTGCGTGGTCGACCCTGCAATCGCTGGCGCGGCTGCGCTGGCCGTGGGCGGGCGTGCTCGCCCCGCATGTCAAGAAACCCGAGCGGGCGGAGAAATGGCTCTTCAGCCGCCTGCCCGAATGGGAGGAGACGCCCGAGCGTCCGCAGCCCGCGCAGGTGCTGATCGAGGAGCCGGAGATCGAGGCGCATCTCGAACGGCTGACCGGCGAAGGGGCCGAGCGGCGCGAGGGGCAGCGCCTGTTCTCGCGCAATGCGGGTAGCGTCTTCGCCCCGCGC